>CBFHWU010000017.1:0-214457 GCA_965659665.1 Flavobacteriaceae bacterium | reverse complement strand
TACAAACTTTGCAGAACCCTTGGTGGAGAAACCATAGAGGCGACATACCTCCCCTTAAAGCAGTTCTGCAGGGATCGACTTGTATGATAATGCCAATAGTACCAAAAGATATATGCGTCATGGTAAGCATTTTGTGAGAGGGAAGCTCCAACTTATGGGGCGACAACGATAGGAGAATAAAAAAATATTTTTACGATTTTTTGGTTTTATCTATTCATTCACGACCCTAAATGATTTTTATTTATTTTTTAAAAAAAAATTAATTTACTATTTTTATTTTAAATAACCCTAAATCACTAATAATGAAAGAATTTAAAAAATTTATCACACGTGGTAGTGTTTTGGACATGGCAGTAGGTCTTATTTTGGCGACTTACTTTGGCAGTATTGTAAAATCTTTAGTGAATGATATTTTGATGCCTCCTATTGGCTTACTCATGGGGGGATTAGACTTTTCAGAGTTGAAGATCGTATTAAAAAATGCGACCTTTGATTTACCGGAATTAGCCATTTATTATGGAGTGTTCATAAACTCGATCCTCACTTTTATCATCGTATCTTTTTCTGTTTTTTTGGTTGTAAAAGCTTACCATAAAGCCAAAGCACGAACAGAAAAAAACGAAAAGGAAAATGCAATAGATCCAAAACCCCCAAAACAAGAAGTATTACTGGAAGAAATCAGAGATCTTTTAAAACAATGAGATTTATTTCTTAGGGTAATGATCGTCCCAGTGTTTTTCTTTTGGCGTGTTGAGTTTCCCTACCGATTTTGCTACCATCATGGAAACAGCTGCATCACCCGTAACATTAACCGTAGTTCGGCACATATCAAGAGGTCGGTCAACCGCAAAAATAAGCGCTAAACCTGCTTCTGGTATTCCTGCTTGAGCTAAAACAATGACCAGCATTACCATACCAGCACCCGGAACAGCAGCCGAGCCAATCGAAGCCAAAGTAGCCGTACCAATGATTCCCAACTGAGCCGTTAAACTTAAATCCATTCCAAAAGTTTGGGCGATAAATACAGCAGCTACCGCTTGGTATAGGCTGGTACCGTCCATATTGATAGTTGCCCCAATGGGAAGCACAAAACTGCTTACCTCTTCTTCGACCCCTAAGTGTTCTTGAACGCGCTCCATAGTTACTGGTAATGTAGCCGCTGACGAGCTTGTAGAAAAAGCTAATAATTGAGCAGGTGAAATACCATTGATAAAAAAACGTGGTTTTTTTTTGGTCACAATTCGAACCAACACAATATAGCAAATGATCATCAAGACAAGTCCCAACAAAACGGAGATCGTATATAACCCTAAAGCTTGAAATAAATCTGGACTAGGCGCTTCCACAACAAGAGCTGCCAATAAAGCAAAAACTCCGTAAGGGGCAGTGAACATAATCAGGTCAATGAGTTTTAGGATAACTTCATTAAAAGCATCAAAAAATGCTTTAACAGGTTTTGCTTTTTGCTCAGGAATTAAAATTAATCCAATTCCAAAAAATATAGCAAAAAAGATAACTTGAAGCATGTTACCATTATCAGTTGTAGCTTTAAAAATATTACTGGGTACCAGATCTACCAAAGGCTGTAAAGGGCCTGCCTCTTTTTGGGCTTGAGCAGCTTCTTGTTTAGCGGCAGCATCAGATGCATAAGCCATCACTAACTCATCTTGGGTTTTTTTACTTACACTAGCTCCGGGCTTTATAATATTGACAACAGCCAAACCTATAGTCACGGCAATGAGTGTAGTGAGTAAGTATGTCCCTATCGTGCGACCTCCCATTTTAGATAACTTAGCGATATCTTTAAGGTCAGACACTCCTTTAATGAGGGAGGCCAAAATAAGAGGAACCGCAATAAGCTTTAAAGCGTTGATAAAGATGGTACCAAAGGGTTTGATCCAATCCGAAACAAATGAAGGGCCGAAACTAAATGTGGTAAAAACAAGTCCAAAAATAATTCCGGTGGCCATGCCAAGTAATATCTGCCAGTGTAATGCGATTTTTTTCATAAGTGAGTACTAGGTTTATGATTTAATTGTTCTGTTTAAAAGGGTGAAATCTGCAATAACTAGGGCTGCCATTGCTTCGACTATGGGAACTGCTCTAGGAACAACACAAGGATCATGTCGTCCTTTGCCTTCAATGGTAACATTATTACCGTCTATATCAATGGTAGATTGATTTTGCATAATCGTAGCTACTGGCTTGAACGCAACATTGAAATAAATATCCATTCCATTGGAAATACCCCCTTGTATGCCACCTGAGGAATTAGTTTTGGTCGTACCATCCGGATTAAACAAATCATTATGTTTACTACCTTTCCATGTAGCACCCAAAAAACCACTGCCATACTCAAACCCTTTAACTGCATTAATCGAAAGCATTGCTTTTCCCAAATTTGCATGTAATTTATCAAATACAGGTTCCCCTAAGCCTACTGGAACATTTTTGATAATACAACTTACTACCCCTCCAACGGTATCCCCTTCTTTTCTAATTTGTTTAATGTAACTTTCCATCTGTTCAGCCATTTCAGGATTAGGACAACGAACAGGATTTTGTTCAATAAAAGAAAAATCTTGTATTTGATCGGGGTTTTTTAGCTGAAGTGTTCCAACTGCAGAAACAAAAGCATGAATTTTGATCGAAGATAAAAACTGTTTTGCCACAGCTCCCGCCACAACACGCGCAGCAGTTTCACGGGCTGAACTGCGTCCTCCTCCTCTATAATCACGAAAACCGTATTTTTTATCGTAAACATAATCGGCATGAGAGGGGCGGTAGCTCTTTTTTATATGAGAATAATCTTTTGATTTTTGGTTGGTGTTATGAATCGCAAATCCGATTGGGGTGCCTGTAGTAACCCCTTCAAATATCCCTGAGTAAAAAATGACTTGATCAGGTTCTTTACGCTGAGTTACAATTTTTGATTGACCTGGCTTTCTTCGATTGAGTTCCTGTTGAATGGCTTCTAAATCTAAAGTTATTCCTGAGGGACAACCATCAATTATACCCCCTAAGGCTGGACCATGTGATTCGCCAAAACTTGTAAGTCTAAATAGTTGTCCAAATGAATTACCGGCCATGTGTTTTTTTTCAAAAATACAATGAATTCTCTTAATTTACGCGCTCCTATTTTTCTATCCTATATTATTATTGAGGAATGGGAATTTTTTGCACCCATCCGAGCGTCGAGATATTTTAAGATCCTAATACTTTTTTATTGTCTAGAAAAAATTAAACCTTGATAAAAATCCTCCACTCTTCCGACAGTACAAGAACATGATGGAAATGGTTTATAGTTTAAATAAGAAGATTGAGGTAGGAATTTAACTTTATTTGCTTGAGAAATAATAGTTGTAGGGTTAATGCATACCAAAAGGAAATGGTTCCTGTTTTTTTGGTTTTTTAGATTTTAAGTAAATAGATCAACAAGTTGAGTTACAAAAAATGTTGACTATAAAAAAACACCTCACTCTAAGTTAATTTTATGTAATTTTGAAAAAAAATTTACATGAAACATTTTTTCACGTTTATCGTACTCACCTTATTCGTTTGTTCTTGTTCCGACTCTACATCTTTTTTAAACTTAACTATTGATTTAGAAGATGGTTCTAAGGCCTATATCATCCGTTTGGATGAAACCAACCAACCTCAAACCTTAGATACTCTTGAAATTAACTCAGGGGTTTTGATTTTTGAAATGGCTGATGCCGAAGTACCAGAGATGCATTATATCTCATTCGAAGGTATCCGAGATGTCTTGCCTGTAGTAATCGAAAAGGGAGATATACAAGTAGAAGCTTATAAAGATAGCATTCGTGCGTCATTAGTAACGGGTACGCCTTCTAATAATTTATTTCGGAGTTATCAGCAAGAAAGTCAAATTTATATCAAAGATTTGATGAAGATTCAAAACGAAATGCGCAATGCCATGATCATAAAAGACAGTTTGTTACTGACCGATCTTCAAGATCAATTCTTGGAACTCCGAGATAGGCTTTCTGACTATGAAATCAATTTCACAAAAGAAAATAGTGATTCCTATATTTCTTCACTCATTCTGGAACAGTTGATTAAAAACAATGTGGTTGGAAGAGAAGAAGCTAAAATTATATTTGATTCATTTTCAGCAAAAATCAAACAAACGCTCTCAGCCAAAAGTATTGAGGCCATTTTGAATCCGATGGAATCTGATGACACAAATTCATCCTCAGCACCATCGCCGGGAGTTGGTGATGTTGCCCCTAATTTTAATGCTCCAAACACGGAGGGGGTAACGGTTTCTTTAGAGAATTTAAAAGGTAAACTTACCCTGATCGATTTTTGGGCCTCGTGGTGTGGTCCATGCAGAAGAGGAAATCCGACACTAGTGAAGATTTATAATGAATACAAAGACAAAGGACTTAAAGTCGTGGGAGTTTCCTTGGATCGAGATAAAGATCGTTGGCAAACCGCAATTCTGCAAGATAATTTGAACTGGGGGCATGTATCAAATCTTCAATATTGGAACGACCCTATTGCCAAAGCGTACAGTGTATCTTTTATCCCCCAATACTTTCTGTTGGATGATAGTGGAAAAATTGTATTTCGTGGATATGACACCACTCAGCTAAAAAACAACATTGCGC
Organism: Flavobacteriaceae bacterium; assembly: GCA_965659665.1. GTDB lineage: Bacteria > Bacteroidota > Bacteroidia > Flavobacteriales > Flavobacteriaceae > CBFHWU01. The sequence goes on along the minus strand of CBFHWU010000017.1, from coordinate 209,823 downwards.
TTTTACTTTAAATTGCTTTTTTAAATGTTATTCCATACCATATAATAGGAATAAGCAGTAATCCGACAACTAAAGGCTGGGTATCCATCACATTGGGTTCAAATAGAATGGTAGCCAAAAACCCACTTACTGCCCCACCAAAATGAGCAGAGTGTCCTATATTTCCGATGTTTTTTTTCATTCCATATATAGAATACAGCAAATAACCTACACCAAAAATGTACCCAGGAATTGGAACTGGAAATAGGATGAACATCAATTTCATTTCGGGATAAAGAAGTATGGAAGCATAGATAATACCAGCTACTGCTCCAGAAGCCCCAACGGCAGAATAATATGAATTTTTTCGATGGGCATAATAAGAAAATACATTTCCGAAAATAAGACTTAAAAAATAAATAAAAGTGTAGGTACTCGCTCCCAAATATTGAACAACAGCCTCCGAAAACATATATAATGTAAACATGTTGAACAGTAAATGAGTCATATCAACATGTAAAAATCCCGAGCTTACTAATCTTAGCTTTTCGCCACGATTAATTCCAGCAATATTAAATTTAAAACGATCAAAAAAAACAAGGTCTTTAAATCCTTTTAATGAAACAAGAACATTGAGTAAAATAATAAGGGTAACAACAGAGAATAACACCATATTTATTTAATTAGATTGAATTCAAATATAGTATATTTGTACGATGCAGCGACTGATCTACTTCATCGTATACCCTTTGTTTTACTTAGTATCACTTCTTCCTTTTAGGATCCTCTATGTACTATCCGATATTATCTCCTTTTTAATTTTCCGCATCTTTAAGTATCGAAGAAAACTGGTTAGAAAAAATTTAAAATTATCAGGTTATCCTGATAAGCATTGGGATTTAACAACGATCGAAAAAGGATTTTATAAACATTTCTGTGACTTGTTTTTAGAAATGTTAAAATCATTAACGTTGAGTTTAACCACGATTCAAAAAAGATTTGTTGTTCTCAACCCAGAAGTATTGCATGAATTTGCCGCTCAAAAAAAATCAGTGTTTATCATGTGTGGTCATTACGCTAGTTATGAATGGTTATTATCACTCGGGCTTTACACAGATCATACTGCTTATGGCATTTACTCTCCTCTCTCTAATCCCTATTTTGATCGATTAACAAAACACTTACGTGCACGCTACGGAGCTTATCTTATTCCAAAAAAAGAAATTAAAAAAACAATGACTGAACACACTAAAAGTGGGGTTGTTGGTATTTATGGTTTTGCTAGTGATCAATCTCCTCAAAAACGAAAACATAATTACAATCGCAATTTTTTAGGGGTAAAAGTGCCTGTTTTTACTGGTGCCGAAAGAATTGCTAAACAATATGATATTCCCGTGCTTATGGCCTCTATACGTAAAGTTAAGCGGGGGTATTATGAAACTACCCTAGAAATTTTGTCATCAGTTCCAAAAGAAAACGATGATTTTTCAATTACAGACTTATTTGTCGAAAAACTTGAAAAACAAATACGAACTAATCCAATCTATTATTTGTGGACTCACAACCGATTTAAGCATCGGATGTTATAGTTTTTTCAACTTCTTTAATGAGTTGATCTACCATATCCTCTGAATCTGCTTCTGCATAAATACGAACAATAGGTTCAGTATTTGATTTTCTTAAGTGCACCCAGCCTGTTTTAAAATCAACCTTAACCCCGTCAATAGTAGTTACTTTTTCGTTTGCATAGTGTTTTGAAAATTTTTTCAAGAGATGATCTACATCTAGTTGGGGAGATAACACCATTTTTTCTTTCCGCATAAAAAATTGAGGGAAACTATTTTTAAGTTCAACAGCTGTGATATTTTTTTCTGACAAATGAGTGAGAAATAACGCAATACCCACTAGGGCATCTCTTCCATAGTGTAGTTCAGGTAAAATGACCCCTCCATTTCCTTCCCCACCAATAATGGCATTTTGTAATTTCATTTCTTCAACAACATTTACCTCCCCTACGGCACTGGCGGTATATTTCCCACCATAGGAGGCTGTAACTTTAGCTAAGGCTCTTGTTGATGACAGGTTAGAAACTGTATTACCGGGAGTTTTAGAAAGGACATAATCTGCACAGGCTACCAAGGTATATTCTTCTCCAAAAAGAGTACCGTCAGCATTCATAAAAACCAAACGATCAACATCAGGATCAACAGCAATTCCAAGATCAGCTTTGTTGTTGATAACGGCATTTGATAAATCAGATAAATGATGTGCTAACGGTTCTGGATTGTGTTGAAAATCCCCTGAAGGTTCACAATGAATTGGAATTGTTTTCACTCCCAATCGGTCAAGCAAAGCAGGAACAGCAATTCCTCCAGATGAATTTACCGCATCAACTACCACTGTAAAATTTCTTTTTTTTATGGCATCAACATTAACAAGTTTTAACTTAATAATCTGATCGATATGGGCCTCTAAAGCATCTTTTACAACAGTCAATTGCCCTAAATCATCAACTTCAGCAAAAGAAAATTCACCTTTTTCAGCAATTGCTAATATTTTAGATCCTGAATCAGCATTTAAAAATTCCCCCTTATTGTTCAATAACTTCAAGGCATTCCATTGTTTAGGGTTGTGACTAGCCGTTAAAATGATACCTCCATCGGCTTTTTGTCGAATAACTTCCATTTCGACTGTTGGTGTGGTGGATAAACCCAAATCTATAATGTCAATTCCCAAAGCAACCAAAGTTTGCTGAACTAGAGATTGAATCATATTTCCAGAAATTCGAGCATCTCTTCCTATGACTATGCAAGGTTTTGGGTTTTGCTCTGCGATATATGTTCCATATGCTGCTGCAAATCGAACCGCATCAATTGGAGTGAGGTTGTTTTTTGGTGAGCCACCAATAGTCCCTCTAATGCCAGAAATTGATGTAATTAAAGTCATTTTTTTTTTTTTCAAATATACGCTTCATTAATTACTTTCGGTAGGTGAATTATTTAGCGCATCTTTTTTTATCAAAACATAACAATGGTTTAATGGTAGGCAACTTTATTGCCGACCATATCAAAGGAAATTATCGAGACCAATATCCTATTTCGATTGAGCGCGGAATTGAACTCCATCATCAAATAGACGCTTTTACCGATTCGCACCCCATAACACGAGAAATAAGAAATACATTATTCAAAAATCATCGACACTATTCCAACGTTATCGTGGATATGTTTTATGATCATTTTTTGGCAAAAAATTTTGACAATTTCTCGAGTAAATCGTTAACTGAATTTATTTTTTTTTGCGAAAAGAATCTTGAACCCTTCATTGCTCTTTTTCCCATTTCTGCTGAACGTTATTTTTTGGGAATGAAAAAATATAATTGGATGAATGAGTACAAATCAATTGAAGGATTGCATCATATTCTGAATTTAATGGGTCAACGCACCAACTATCAACAATTAAAAAATGCAACATTTCAACTAGAGCAAGATTATTCTTATTATGAAACGTGTTTTTTTATTTTTTTTGAAACCCTACAACACAAATTCAATCTCGAAAAATAAAAAACTTGTGTTTTTGTTTTAAATAGTTAAGCTAAAAAGTGTAATTTCAAAAATTGTTTGAAGGGTATGGAAGAAAAATTATTGGTTAAAGGAGCTCGCGTACATAATTTAAAAAATATTGACGTTGAACTTCCTAGAAATCAACTTGTTGTACTGACCGGTTTATCAGGAAGCGGAAAATCATCTCTTGCTTTTGATACCATTTATGCTGAAGGCCAGCGTCGTTATATAGAGACTTTTTCGGCCTATGCACGTCAATTTTTAGGGAACTTAGAACGTCCTGATGTTGATAAAATAGATGGTTTATCTCCAGTGATTGCAATAGAACAAAAAACGACAAGTAAAAGTCCTCGTTCAACAGTCGGAACCATTACCGAAATATATGATTTTTTACGTCTTTTGTTTGCGCGGGTTTCAGAGGCTTACAGCTACAAAACCAATGAAAAGATGGTTCAATATGCAGATGAAGAAATTCAAAAGATCATTCAATCTCAATATCAAAACAAACGCATCTACATTTTAGCCTCTGTAGTTCGATTTAGAAAAGGTCATTATCGAGAGCTTTTTGCGTCAATAGGCAAGCAAGGATTTACTAAGGTGCGCGTTGATGAAAAAATAATTGAATTAAGTCCAAATTTCAAAGTCGATCGTTATAAATCACATGACATCGAAATTGTTATTGATCGGCTTGTAATTGACCCCAATGAGATCTCACTCGAAAAAAGGCTGACTGAGAGCATTCAAACTGCCCTGTACCACGGAGAAAAAAGCCTTATGATTTTAGATGTCGATCAAAACGAAGTTCGTCACTTTAGTCGAGAATTGATGTGTCCAAGTTCAGGAATTGCCTATCCCTCTCCCGAGCCAAATACATTTTCCTTCAATTCTCCTAAGGGCATGTGTCCTTCCTGTAATGGGTTAGGAAAAAAACACATTGTAGATTTTAATAAAATTATTCCTGACCCAAATATTTCGATTCAACTTGGAGGAATAAAACCTCTTGGAGAAAAGAAGTCAAATTGGATATTCAAACAATTAGAAGCCATAAGCATTCGTTACAATTTTAAATTATCAGATCCTATTCATAAAATTCCTCAACAAGCATTGGACATCATTCTTTATGGGGGGCAAGAACAATTCCATGTAGCCTCTAAAACATTAGGGATAAATCGTGAATACTCTATAGACTACGAAGGGATCATATCCTTTGTTGAGGCACAATTTAATGATGCCCACACTTCAGCACTACGGCGCTGGGCAAAAGGTTTTATGAACGAAATTGATTGCAATGAATGTAATGGAAGTCGACTAAAAAAAGAAGCTTTATACTTTAAGATTGCGGGAAAGAATATCGCTGAACTTAGCGCCATGGATATCGATACATTATACGAATGGGTTCAAGGTCTTCCAAGTGAGCTCACCAAAAAGCAAAATCAAATTGCAACTGAAGTTTTGAAGGAAATAAAAAATCGTTGTGAATTTTTATTGAATGTTGGGTTGAATTATTTAAGCTTGAATCGAAACTCAAAAACACTTTCAGGCGGCGAAGCCCAACGAATTCGTTTAGCGACACAAATTGGTGCCCAGCTCGTTGGGGTTTTGTATATTTTAGATGAACCGAGTATTGGATTGCATCAACGAGATAATCAGAAACTTATTGAGTCATTAACTCACTTAAGGGATATTGGGAATTCCGTTATTGTAGTTGAGCATGATAAAGAAATGATGGAAAATGCTGACTTTATTGTTGATATGGGTCCAAAAGCAGGAAAACATGGAGGCGAAATTATTGCAAGTGGTAATCCTGTAGAACTCAAAAAAATGGATACTGCAACATCAAACTATCTCAAGGGAAGCAATAGCATAATGATGCCTGATACCCGCAGAAAAGGAAACGGAAAAAAATTAAAATTAAGTGGCTGTACAGGAAATAATTTAAAAAACGTGACCATCAGTCTTCCTCTAGGTACCATGATTGGAGTGACTGGAGTTTCGGGAAGTGGTAAATCTACATTAATCAATGAAACCCTTTACCCTATTTTAAATCAATATTTTTTTAATGGTGTAAAAAACCCTTTACCTTACCAAAAAATAGAAGGGATCAATAATATTGACAAAGTGATTGATATCAATCAATCTCCAATAGGGCGAACACCAAGAAGTAATCCTGCCACCTACACTGGTGTTTTTAGTGAAATTCGGACATTGTTTACCAAAACAGCAGAAGCGCAAATTCGGGGTTATAAGCCTGGTAGGTTTAGTTTTAATGTTAAAGGAGGACGATGCGAGGAATGTCAAGGCGCAGGTTTAAAAACCATAGAAATGAATTTTTTACCTGATGTTCATGTTCATTGTGACCGATGTCGAGGAAAACGATTTAATAGAGAGACCCTAGAAATTCGCTATAAAAACAAAAATATCAATGATATTTTGGAGATGACTATTGAGGAAGCATGTGAATTCTTTAAATCATTTCCTAAAATATATCGTAAATTAAAAACGATTGACGATGTAGGATTAGGTTACATTACCCTTGGCCAACAATCGACTACTCTTTCGGGAGGAGAGGCGCAACGTGTTAAACTAGCCACTGAATTAAGTAAAAAGGATACAGGAAACACTTTTTATATTTTAGATGAGCCAACAACAGGCTTGCATTACGAAGATATTCGCGTGTTGCTGAATGTTTTACAAAAATTAGTTGATCAAGGAAATACCGTTGTAGTGATTGAACACAATTTAGATGTCATAAAAAGTGTAGATCATATTATAGATATGGGTTTCGAAGGGGGGATGAAAGGGGGATCGGTTTGGGTAACTGGAACTCCAGAGGCAGTGTCGACACATCCTGAGAGTTTTACCGCTTACTACCTAAAAAAAGAACTAAATCAATGATATGGTAAATAAAAATTCAAAAACATGGAACGAGATTAAAACAAATAACTCTTGGCTTTTATTTAAAATTATGGGAGAATTTGTGAACGGCTTTGAACAGATGGGATTCATTGGACCTTGTGTTTCCATTTTTGGATCGGCTCGTACCCTCAAAGATGACCCTCACTATCAATTAACAGTAAGTGTTGCTGAACACATCGTTAAGATGGGATTTGGGGTTATTACTGGAGGTGGACCTGGAATTATGGAAGCCGCCAACAAAGGAGCACAAAAAGGGGGAGGTGTTTCCGTTGGGCTTAATATTGAACTGCCTTTTGAACAAAATAACAATCCCTATATCGATCATGATAAAAGTTTAAATTTTGATTATTTTTTTGTGAGAAAGGTTATGTTTGTAAAATATTCTCAGGGATTTATTGTTATGCCAGGAGGATTTGGAACACTTGATGAGCTTTTTGAAGCTTTAACATTAATTCAAACACATAAAATTAAAAAATTCCCCATCATTTTAGTGGATCGTATTTTTTGGTCAGGCTTAGTTGATTGGATAAAAGAAGTCCTCTTAGAACGTCATCAAAATATTAGCCAAGAGGATTTAGCATTGTTTCATATCGTTGATACAGAAGATGAAATCATTGATGTGTTAGAGAGTTTTTATGCTAAAAAATCTCTTAGTCCAAACTTTTAATGAATCTATATCGCTCTTTTTTTCTGTTCAAAATAGTGCTGTTTTTTCATGTTGCTGTGTTTGCACAACATACCTATGATATTCATGCAGAAATTATTCCACAAGAACATAAAATCGGTGTCAAACAAAAAATGGTTTTTGTCAATACCACTACAATGGCGATCGATACGCTTTATGTGTACGATTGGAACCATTCATACTCTGAAACAAACACTCCATTGGGAAATTATTTGTCGAACGAATTTCAATATGATTTTCAACGTTCAAAATTTAATGAAAGAGGCTACACTTCCATATTAAAATTTAAAGACGTAGAAGAAAATACGGTCAGATGGGATCGATTGCCTTCACAACCCGATATCATCCGTATACCATTAAAAAAAACCCTTCAACCGCATGACGTCGTCTCGTTTAATCTTCATTATACTCTTTATCTGCCCAATGACCAATTTACAGGATATGGAAGATCAAAAAATAAAGATATACGGCTGAAAAATTGGTATTTGACGTTTGCCTATTTGGATAAAAATGGAAAATGGTATTTAAATTCCAATATCAACCTAAATGATATGTCATTGCAAAGGGCAACACATCAATTGACGATTAATACTCCACAAGATTTTCATCTTGTTTTTCCAAAGAAAAAAACAAAAGAAGTACTCAATCAACAAATTCCAATTGAAACAGCTAAGGTCAATAAATATTTATCGTTTGAACTTGGAGACGCTTATTGGATAAGTGATTTCAATTATGTCCAAACCAACCCCAAACAAGCTCAAGCGCGTATCGTTACAATTCAAAATTATCTTAATTCATTATTGGGATTAACAGGGCAATCAACATTTCAACTCACAGAATTTGAGTACAATAAAGACCCTATTCATGGACTTAATGTATTGCTTAATTTTATAAAACCCGTTTCCCAGGAGGTATTGTTTGACCTGAAAGTAGTTCAAATGTTATCCAAAAGCTATTTGGAAAATTTTATTCCTCATAATATTCGTCAAGATCCCTGGTTGTTAAAAGGGTTACGCTATTATATATTTTTAGAGTATATCGAAACTTTTTATCCCAATTTAAAACTCACAGGGAATTTATCTAATATATGGGGGTTTAAGAATTATCATTTAGCTAAATCTCCTTTTAAAAGAAGGTTTGAGATTACCACGAACTTTGCCAACCAAAGAAATGTAAACCAACCCCTGAACACCCCTTTAGATAAATTAACTAAATACAACCATGAAATCGCTAACCCTGCTTCCGCTGGACTTGGGTTTCATTATCTCAGTAAATATATTGGTGAAGAACATTTTAAAAAAGCCTTACAGGATTATGTCTACACTAATTCAAATAACCTTTACGAGCAGTCGTCGTTTGAAGAAGTGCTAAAACGATATACTTCAAAAAATACCGATTGGTTTTTTGAGGACTACTTAGCGAGAAAAATTCCTATTGATTTTAAAATTAAATTTAATTACAAAACAAAAGACAGTATCAATTTTGATATTACTCATCGAACTGATTCAAACATTCCTACCCAATTATTTACATTCCAAAAAAATAAACTAGTCAATCAGCAGTGGGTGTATCCTGATGATAAAAATATCATGGTTTCAGCAGACGATGGGGATCAATGGGTGTTAAATTATAATCACAGTATTTCTGAGCAACGCTATTCGAATAACAGTTACCATGCTAAATCATTTCCACTTAACAATAAATTGAGATTACGCTTATTGCAAGATCTTCCCGTATCATATGAGGAGCAAATTTATTACATTCCCGAGGTAGGATACAATTATTATGATGGAATTTTAGCAGGATTTTCAATCTCAAACAATAATTTGATCGGATCACAGTTTAATTACAAAATATTACCCCAATATGGTATAAAAAACAAAAAAATTAGCGGATCTACTCGGTTTTCTTATGCTAATTTTTACTATGACCGTTTATTATATCGCAAAGATTATAATTTGGCGGCAGGAAGTTTTCACTACGCCCCCAACAAAAGGTATTCACAATTGACACTAGCTTCTACTTGGCGTTATCGTCCCGTAGATTTACGTTCAAACAGACGCTGGTTATTCGATCTCAGGTTTATTTCAATTGGAAGAGATGTTTCTTCTGAAATTAAAACAGATCCGAGTTATAGCCTAGGACTAGTTCGGTTTAATTACAGCAATGATAGCTCAGCCAAAACTATTTCTTTATTTCAAGAACTTCAGGTCAATAAATCATTCGCCAAATTTTCAATTAACGGAAACTTTCGCAAATTTTATTCTGAAGCACGTCAATATGGTTTTCGTTTTTTTGGAGGTGTCTTTTTAACCAATAAAACAAATGACGATTTTTTTAGTTTTGGAGTTTCAAATGCTAATGACTACACTTTTTCGTATAATTTATTTGGTCGATCCGAATCGACTGGTTTTTTTAGACAACAATTTATCCCCTATGAAGGGGGTATAAAATCTATTGTTAAACCACAATTTTCAAATGATTGGATAATGAGTTTAAACAGTTTCACCACTTTGTGGAAATGGATAGAAGCTTATGGCGATTTGGCCTTAATTAAAAACAAATATCGTCCCACCGAAGCAGTTTACAGCACAGGAATTCGTCTTAATTTAGTGGAGGATTATTTTGAGGTATATCTCCCATTTTATTCCTCTTTGGGTTGGGAAATTAACGAAAGAGATTACAAAACGAATATTCGTTTTCAGCTCACCTTGTCACCAAGTGTTTTATCAAAACTCCTTACTCGGAAGTGGTTCTGATAAAATCTATTATTTTAAAAATTCATACTTTTGCGTTCTTATTAGTAGTATGATAGAGATTAAAAATTCCAAAATAAGTTTTGAAACCTTTAAAAATGAGGTTGTAAACGATTATCGTTTAGTTTCTTTAAGTCGTGAAACAAGTATTTTGGGAAGAAAAGAAGTGCTGACAGGAAAAGCAAAATTTGGAATTTTTGGTGATGGAAAAGAACTTCCCCAAATAGCAATGTCTAAAGTTTTTAAAAAAGGAGATTTTCGTTCAGGATATTACAGAGATCAAACTTTTATGATGGCAATAGGAGCCCTCTCACCTGAACAACTATTTGCTGGTTTGTACGCCCATACAGATGGAGAGGCCGAGCCTATGTCTGCAGGTCGCCAAATGGGAGGACACTTTAATACAGATTTCTTAAATTCAGATGGATCTTGGAAAAATTTAGTACAACATAAAAATTCGAGTTCAGATGTTTCTTGCACCGCCTCACAAATGCCAAGATTGGTGGGTCTAGCTCATGCCTCTAAATTATATCGAAACTTATTTCAAGATGAAAATTTTTCTATTAATGGTAATGAGGTGGCATGGGGAACAATAGGAAATGCAAGTACAAGTGAGGGGTTATTTTTTGAATCTGTCAATGCAGCTGTTGTATTACAAATACCCATGGTCATTAGTATTTGGGATGATGGATATGGTATTTCTGTTTCAAATGAATACCAAACAGCTAAAGAGAGTATTTCGGAAGCTTTAAGTGGTTTTCGTCGAACATCAGATCAACCTGGTGCTGAAATATTTGAGGTTAAAGGATGGGATTATCCTGCCCTTATTAATGCCTATGAAAGAGCTCATCAATTGGCTAGTGAACAACACATTCCCATTATTATTCATGTTACCGAACTTACTCAACCTCAAGGGCATTCCACATCGGGTTCTCATGAGCGCTATAAATCTGAAAAAAGACTGGCTTGGGAACGTGAATTCGATTGTAATTTAAAATTTAAAGAATGGATTATTAGTCATGGTTTTGCTACTAAAAAAGAATTACAGGACATTGATGCTGAAAATGTAAATTTGGTCAAAAACGCCAAAAATTCTGCATGGAGTCACTACCTCGACCCCCTTATTAAAGAACGTGATAGCTTGCTGCCACTGCTTGAAAATATTTATATCGTTTCTGCACACGAGGAAATTCTTAAATCAATACAAATTCTATCAACTTCTCGTGCTCCAAACAGAAAAATATTAGCGTCAACTGCCCGAAAAATATTACGCATAACCCTTCGAGACCCTTCAGAAGAACGAAATAAAATTGATCAATGGCTCAACAAATATATGTTAGAGCACCAACCAAAATTTAGCTCAAAACTATACAATGAGTTTTCTCATTCTGTTTTGAATGTTCCTCCGACCCCTCCCCGCTATGATCAAAATTCTACTTTAGTAGATGGTCGAATTGTACTCAAAGAGAATTTCAAATCTATATTAAAAAATTATCATAAAGTTCTCATTTTTGGTGAGGACACTGGAGCCATTGGAGATGTGAATCAAGGTTTAGAAGGTCTTCAAAAAATTTATGGTAAAGATCGGGTAGCAGACAGAGGGATACGAGAAGCTACTATCATTGGAGAAGGTATCGGCATGGCTCTTCGTGGTTTACGTCCTATAGCTGAAATTCAGTATTTAGACTACGTTTTATATGCCCTTCAAATTATGAGTGATGATTTAGCTACTCTTCACTACAGAACTAATGGAAAGCAAATCGCTCCACTTATCATTCGAACACGCGGACACCGCCTTGAGGGAATTTGGCACTCTGGATCCCAAATGGCTGCATTAATTCATTTATTAAGAGGGATTTATATTCTTGTTCCTCGTAATATGACCCAAGCAAGTGGTTTTTATAACACCCTTCTCTCTGGACAAGACCCCGCATTGGTCATCGAATCTTTGAATGGCTATCGAATAAAAGAAAAAATGCCTACCAATATAGGAGAGTTTAAAATCCCGTTGGGAAAAGTAGAAATATTAAAAACAGGTGTAGACATTACTTTGGTGTCTTATGGATCAACCTTGCGTTTAGTTTTGGACGCCGCCCATATATTAACAGACTTGGGTATTAATGCCGAGGTGATTGATATCCAGTGTTTGATTCCTTTCGATTTGAACCATGATATTCAAAAAAGTTTAAGAAAAACCAATCGATTGCTGGTTATTGATGAGGATATGCCTGGGGGAGCCTCCTCCTATATTGTTAACGAAATTCTTGAACAACAAAACGCTTATCCTCTTTTGGACAGTCCTCCACAAACACTAACAGCTAAAGCGCATCGGCCTGCCTATGGTACTGATGGGGACTATTTTTCCAAACCCTCGATAGACGACATCGTTGAAAAGGCGTATGACCTTATCCATGAGTCGGACCCTTCATCTTTTCCCAAATTGCGTTAAGCTATTTTATTGATTAGTTCTTTTAACAAGTCGCCTTCCGAAACTTTACCAACACCTACCCCTTTTGATTTGAGATCAACTATTCTGATTTCTTCGATAATTTGGGTTACTGCTTTAATTGGATAGCGTGTAGCCGCAGTTTTGTATTCATTGACGAAATAAGGTCTGATTCCCAATATTCGAGCGACATGGGAGGAAGAATGATCATACATGCCGTGATACTGAAGAAGTTGAGAAAAAAAAGTACACAAGGTTGATAAAGTGACCACAAGAGGGTGTTGACGAGGATGTTTTGCAAAGTGAAATATAATTTGATACGCTTTTTCTTTTTGGCCATTCCCTAATGCTTTTCGAAGTTCGAAATTATTGAAATCTTTACTAAAGCCTATGTGTTTATCTATAAGTTCAGGTGTAATTGTTTCTCCTTCTTTTAGAATTAAATTTAATTTTTCAATTTCATTTTTTATTGCCCCAAGATCAGTTCCTAAAAATTCTAATAGTATTTGAGTCGACATTGGAGTAATTTGTAGTTGGTTTTTTTTAACCCATTGTTGTATTAGCGCAGGAATTTGGTTATCGTATAAGCGTTTGCTTTCGAATAATAATCCGTTTTTTGATATTGCTTTATATATTTTTTTTCGTTTATCTATTTTTTTAAACTTATAGGCCAATACAAGTACCGTTGTGGGTTGGGGTTGTTCAATATAGGGGGTTAACTCATCAATAGAGCGAAATAAATCCTGAGCCTCTCTTACCATCACCAGCTGATAATCCGACATCATTGGAAAGCGCTTACAGGTTGTAATTAAATCAGAAATATTCGTATCGCGTCCATAAACAATAGTTTGATTAAATGCTTTTTCTTCTTCTTTTAAGACAGTATTTTCTAATGCATTTAAGATTTCATCGATAAAATAGGGCTCCTCACCCATCAAAAAATAGATGGGATAAAATTTTTTTTGAAGAATATCGCTAATAATGGAGTTGATGGCTACCAATGTTTTTCGCACATTTGTAAAATGGATCGGCTAAACTTCCCCATTTTTCGTTTTCAGTTCAAAAGTAACGAAAATAGAACGTACATTATGGATCCATTACGAAAAAAGTATGTAGTGATGACGGCTGAAGAGTGGGTACGTCAGCACGTAATTCAATTTCTTATTCAAACCCATAAATTACCAAAAACATTAATGAATTCAGAAAAAAAAGTTGTGGTAAATGGTATTTCAAAACGTTTTGATGTAGTGGTTTACGAGCCTAAGGGAACCATTGCGTTACTCGTTGAATGCAAAGCGCCTTCTATTAAAATATCTCAAAAAACATTCGATCAGATTGCCCTATATCAGCGAACTTTAAAAGCTAAATATTTAATGGTTACCAACGGAATGTCACACTACTACTGCAAGTCAAATGATTCTCACTACGAATTCTTAGAAGATTTCCCTAATCTATTTACCACATTATGAAAACAGCAATTGCCATTCTTAATTATAACGGATCAAAGCTGCTACAGCGCTTTTTACCTTCTGTAATTAAGCATCGAGGCGATGCACAGATTATTGTAATTGACAATGCTTCAAGTGACGATTCTGTAATAGTGTTAAAAAAACAATTTCCTGATATTAAGCTTATCATTCATAAGCTTAATTACGGATATGCAGAGGGCTATAACAAAGTAATCCCTACCATTAATGCTGATTTTATTTGTTTATTAAATAATGACGTTGAGGTGACCGATAATTGGATAACGCCAATTGTAAATCACTTTATTCAACATCCTACAACTGCTTTTGTTCAGCCCAAAATATTAGATGTTAATCGAAGAGATTATTTTGAATATGCAGGTGCCTCGGGAGGTTTTATTGATGCAATGGGACTTCCTTATTGTCGTGGTAGAGCATTCAATTATTGTGAAAAAGATACAGGTCAATACAACGACTCTGTAGCAGTTACTTGGGCGAGTGGTTCAGCTTTTTGGATCCGAAAAGATGTTTTTATTTCCTTGGGTGGATTTGATATTAGTTATTTTATGCACTTTGAAGAGATCGATTTATGCCTACGTGCCCAATCAAATAAGTATAAGGTGTATGTCGTTCCCAATTCTACTGTGTATCATTTAGGGGCAGGAACACTAAAACAAACTGATCCTAAAAAATTGATGTTTAACATTCGTAACTTTTATATCACTTACCTCAAGAACCTTCCGCTATATGTTTGGATATGGTGGATACCCATAAGGTTATTGTTTGATTTTTTTGTTGGAATACATTTTCTCGTAAAAGGGCAGTTTTTACACATTGGTTATTTAGTATTAGGGCATTGGGGATTTTTTGGTCGATTTATTACGACATTATCAAAAAGATCAACATTTATTTGCCCATTTAAATTAAAGTTTATAGTTTTTAAACTATAGATAAAATATTTTATACGAAATTGGTTAAATAATCGTTAATATCATTTTACAAGCATTATTTTTAATAAATTTGAAACAAATAATTTACAATGAAAAAAATACTCCTTTTTACCCTCCCATTACTTTTGGCATCCTGTGTGTCTCAAAAAAAATATGCGGATTTAGAGTCACAACACAAACAAACCAAAGATCTCTTAAACTCAGCAACTGTTAAATTAAACAGTTGTATTGACGAAAAATCAACTGCTGAAGCATCGCTACAAACTTTAAAAGATCAAGTTGCTTTCCTAAAAGCCAACAATCAGGATCTAATCAATAATATGGGCAACCTCACCACTCTCTCACAAAAAGGTGCCGATAATTTAGAGCGTTCTTTAGAATCATTAAAAGAAAAAGACCTCACTATTCGCCGTATGCAAGATGCTGTTACACGAAGAGACTCTGTAACCCTAGCCTTAGTTACCAGCCTTAAAGGCGCCCTAGTAGACATCAACGACAGCGACATCGAAATTAATGTAGAAAAAGGAGTGGTATTTATTTCAATCTCTGACAAATTATTATTTAACTCAGGGAGTTATGTAGTTTCTACTCGTGCCAAAGAAGTTTTAGGCAAAGTTGCTCGTGTGATTAATGACAAACCAGAAATTGAATTTATGGTTGAAGGACATACAGATGATGTTCCAATTAAAAACGAAATTTTACTTGATAATTGGGATTTATCTGTTAAACGTGCTACTTCTGTTGTTCGATTATTGCAAAATGATTTTGGTGTTGCACCAGAACGAATGACAGCTGCTGGACGTAGTTACTATATTCCTGTCGATGACAACGAAACATCTCAAGGACGTGCTAAAAACCGTCGAACACGTATTATTGTTCTTCCTAAGTTAGATCAATTTTTTGACTTAATTGAACAAGGAATGGAAGCGGCAGCAAAATAGTTTTTGTTTTTTAGATTACTTAAAAAAAGCAACCCATTGGGGTTGCTTTTTTTTGATCTAAAAATTACGAGCAACGTTTTCTTATATTCAAAAAAGGACCTTCGGTATTATGCTATACGATAAATTAATTCAAAAAAATTCCTATTCCTTGTCTCAATACAGTGGGTAATGCTGTGGTCAAGTCAACAACAGTTGAAGCTTCATTAAGTCCTATTCCTCCATCGATAAACACCTTAATTTTATTATCCCAATGCTCCTCAATAACGTCAGGGTCGGTAGTGTATACCACAATGTCATCATTATCGTATAAAGAAGAAGAGACCAATGGGCGCCCAAGTGTATCAATCAAAACTTGTACTGTATTATGATCAGGAATTCTTATTCCAATAGTTTTGCGCTTACCCATAGCTTTAGGAAGGTTCATTGCCGGTAACACAAAAGTAAAAGGTCCTGGAAGGTGTTTTTTGAGGAGGCGAAAGTCAGTAGAATTCAATTGCGCTACATATTTTGAGGCTTGTTGAATAGAAGAACAAATAAGACTTAAAGAAGTTTTTTCTGTTTTTATTTTTTTAATATTGGCTAATTTTTGTAAAGCTTGTTTATTGTGACTATCACACCCTAAAGCATAAACAGAATCGGTTGGATAAATAATAATTTCTCCAGATTTCAACGAATCAACGGCTGTATCAATAAACTTTTGATTTGGGTTTTGGTCGTAAACACGTAATCTTTTAGTCATAAGATATCAAGTTTAGCAAATCGGAGCAATAAACGTTTTGCCCCTCCCGTATCAAAAATAATTTTAGCCTTGCTATCGCTACCAGTACCTTCAATGACTTCTACGGTACCTTGTCCAAATCGGCTGTGCTTAATCCGCATTCCAGGAAGCAATTCAGGAACAGCATGAGTAGTTTTGGATGAACGAACAGGCTTGAGATTAGGAGTGCGAGGACGTTGGCTAGGTTGCTTGAACCTTACCCTATTGGGGTCAGGAGCATCAAAAATAGAGGTGTCCATCATTGGCTTGAAATGGTAGGTGTTTTGAGGGGTCTGGTTATCTAAATATTCTGGATCAATTTCCGTTAAAAATCTACTGGGTTCAGCATCGTTTAACTTTCCCCATCGATATCGGGATTGTGTGTACGTAAACGTTGCTTGTTTTTCTGCTCGTGTTAATGCCACATAAAATAATCTTCGTTCTTCTTCTAATTCCTCACGAGTGTTCATACTTAATGCTGAGGGAAATAAATCTTCTTCGAGTCCTACTATATAAACATTTGAAAACTCTAATCCTTTGGCCAAATGAATCGTCATTAAAGATACCACATCAGTAGTATTATCCGATTGATCAAAATCAGTGGCCAAAGCCACATCTTCCAAAAACTCAACTAATGAGCCTTGCGCATCTACAAGTTCACGTTGTCCTTCTACAAAATCTCGTATTCCATTTAAAAGTTCCTCTACATTTTCAACTCTGGTCACTCCTTCAGGCGTGCCTTCTTTTTTGAGTTCAGTCACTATTTTGGTTTTTTTGGTGACCAAATCTGCTATTTCAAAGGCATTTTGTGATTCATTAGCGATTTGAAAACTTTTAATTAAAGTAGAAAAATCATGTAATTTGGTTTTAGTCCCCATATTAATATTCAGGGGGAGTTCATAAACTTGTTCCAATACCTGAAAAATAGTTTTTTGATGAGTTTTAGCAGCCACGATGAGTTTGTCAAGAGTAGTTTGTCCAATTCCTCTTCCAGGATAATTAATAATCCTTTTTAAGCTTTCCTCATCGCTAGGATTGATCACCAAACGTAAATAAGCGACAATATCTTTTATTTCTTTTCGTTGATAGAATGATAATCCCCCAAACACTTTATAGGGGATATTGCGTTTTCTTAGGGCATCTTCCATTGCACGAGATTGTGCATTGGTTCTATATAAAATAGCAAAGTTTTTATAGCTTAATTGATTTTGCATCGCTTGCTCAAAAATAGAACCAGCCACATAACGTCCTTCTTCGCCATCAGTTGGGCTTCGATGGACTATAATTTTATTTCCTAATTCATTTGAGGTCCAAATTTTTTTATCTAATCGGTTTTGATTGTGTGAAATTAAAGAATTAGCAGCCTTTACTATGGTATCAGAGGATCGGTAGTTCTGTTCTAACCGATAGGTAACAGCATCGGGATAATCTTTTTTAAAATTTAATATGTTTTGAATATTAGCACCTCTAAAGGCATATATACTTTGTGAGTCATCGCCGACAACACAAATATTTTGAAATTTATCCGCCAAAGCACGAACGATCAAATACTGAGAATGATTGGTGTCTTGATACTCATCCACTAAAATATACCGAAAACGGTCCTGATATTTAGCTAATGCTTCAGGAAAACGATTAAGTAATTCATTGGTTTTGAGTAATAAATCATCAAAATCCATGGCCCCTGCCTTAAAACATCGATCGACATATTCTTTGTACACCTCACCCATTTGAGTTCGTTTAGCCTCACGATCGGCTTCAATTAGCTCGGGATTATTAAAGTAAGCGCGCACCGTAATTAAGCTATTTTTAAAGGAGGATATTCGGCTTCTTATTTTTTTAGATTTGTACAAATCTTTGTCGAGTTGCATTTCCTTAATAATTGATGAAATGAGTCGTTCAGTATCTTGAGTATCATAAATCGTAAAACTCGACGGGTATCCCAATCTTTCAGCTTCAGCACGTAAAATACGCGCAAAAACAGAATGGAAAGTTCCCATCCATAGATTTTTGGCTTCGCTCTCCCCTACTATTTTTGCAATTCGAACTTTCATTTCGCGTGCGGCTTTGTTGGTAAAAGTAAGCGCCAGTATAGAAAAAGAATCAACGCCCTGTTGCATCAAGTAAGCAATTCTATATGTGAGTACACGCGTTTTGCCTGATCCTGCTCCAGCAATTACCATAAGGGGGCCTTCTTTGTGAAGGGTGGGTTGTTGCTGAGCATGGTTCAATAAAGAAAGATAATTTTCCAACGCTATTATGTTTTAATTTGTGAATTTAAACATTCGCTTTCGGATAACCCAACAGTGTGTGCAGAGTTTATTAACAGCATATTGTATCTTCGTAAGATGTCACAGCAACTTTTACAAAAATCCTTAGACTACCTCAAAGGCGTAGGACCTAGTCGTGCTGAATTGCTTCGAAAAGAATTACAATTACATACCTATCAGGATATGTTGTATTTTTTTCCTTTTCGCTATATCGACCGAACAGCTTTTCATTCCATTGGTCAGCTTCCTCAAACAAATGCTGAAGTTCAAATTATTGGAATTATTAGTCGCATTGAAACTGTGCAACAAAAAAGAGGCAAACGATTGGAAGCCACGTTTGAAGATCAAACAGGTCGAACAAAACTTGTTTGGTTTAGAGGTCACCAATGGGTTAAAAAAAATTTAAAGTTAAATACTCCATATGTTGCTTTTGGGCGTTTAAATTGGTATGGCAAACAATGTTCCATTCCACACCCAGAATTAGAGCTAACTTCTGATCATGAGCAACAAAAAAATTATTTTCAAGCTGTATATCCCTCTACCGAACGATTAACATCAAGTGGGATAGGCAACCGCATTCTGCGCCAAGTAATGTTAAATTTATTTCAAGAATTAGGTCATCATATAACAGAGAGTCTGTCAGAGTCAATCATTCATAAATATCAATTAATTTCCAAATCAAATGCACTAAAAAATATTCATTTTCCTAAAAACCAATTACAATTAGAGAAAGCACAATATCGAATGAAATTTGAAGAATTGTTTTTTATTCAATTGCAATTAATCCTTAAAAAACAACTTCACAAGCAAAAAATTAAAGGACTTCCGTTCGAGAAAGTCGGAAATTATTTTAACGAGTTTTACAACACTCATCTACCTTTTAAACTTACCCATGCACAAAAAAGAGTAATTAAAGAGATACGAGCAGATGTAGGGAGTAAAGCTCAAATGAATCGATTACTACAAGGAGATGTAGGCTCTGGAAAAACCATTGTAGCTGTTTTAACAATATTATTGGCCATAGATAATGGTTTTCAAGCTACTTTAGTTGCTCCTACCGAAATATTGGCACAACAACATTACCAATCTATTCAAGCTCTTCTTAAGCCATTAAAAATACAAATAGGATTATTGACAGGTTCAACAAAACTCAAGGATCGTGCCCGTATCCATGAAAATTTACGATCTGGTACTTTAAACATGTTAATTGGTACCCATGCTATTTTTGAAAAAAATGTACTTTTTAAACATTTGGGATTAGCAATTATTGATGAACAACATCGTTTTGGTGTAGCGCAGCGCGCCAAATTATGGCGTAAAAATGAGTTACCTCCACATATTCTTGTAATGACTGCCACTCCAATTCCTAGAACCTTAGCGATGACAGTTTATGGTAATTTAGACCTATCCATTATTGATGAACTCCCTCCTGGGCGAAAACCCATCACCACTACCCATCGGCATGACAGCAACCGACTCGCTGTATTACAATTCATTAAAGAACAGATCAAAATAGGTCGTCAGGTATACATCGTATATCCTCTTATTGAAGAATCTGAGGTCTTGGATTATAAAGACCTAATGGACGGTTATGCGAGTATAGAACGTGATTTTCCAAAACCAAAATATCAAATCAGTATCGTTCATGGCCAAATGAAAGCCGAAGATAAAGCCAAAGAAATGAACCGCTTTGCCAAAGGGGAAACTCACATAATGATAGCTACCACGGTGATTGAAGTGGGGGTAAATGTCCCCAACGCCTCGGTAATGATTATAGAAAGTGCTGAACGATTTGGACTATCACAATTACATCAACTCCGAGGACGTGTGGGACGTGGAGCCGACAAAAGTTTTTGTATTCTGATGAGCGGCTACAAGCTTAGTCAAGATGCCCGTACACGATTACAAACCATGGTTCGAACTCAAGATGGATTCGAAATTGCTGAAGTTGACCTCAAATTACGCGGTCCAGGAGATTTAATGGGAACCCAACAAAGTGGAATACTAAAAATGATTATTGCCGATTTAAAAAAAGATTATCCCATTTTACAACAAGCACGGAATGAGGTGATTCATTTGATCTCCTCAGATCCTCAACTTATTAAAGCTGAACATCGATTAATATTAGAAACCTATCGACAAACACAAGCAGGTAAAACCATTTGGAAATACATCAGTTGATAAAATGATGGGTATCTGAACGCAGAATTGTATCTTTGTAGATATTTTATATCTATGAATATATCCTATAATTGGCTCAAAGAATTTGTCAAAACTGATTGGTCTGAAAATCAAATATCTGAATTATTAACTGATCTTGGATTAGAGGTTGAAGGAATACAACATTACGAATCTGTACAAGGAAGTTTGTCTGGAATTGTTGTCGGAAAGGTGCTAACTTGTAAACAACATCCCAATGCTGACCGTCTAAAATGTACAACAGTAGATGTGGGTGAAGATGAACCCCTATCTATTGTATGTGGTGCACCAAATGTAGCTAAAGGACAAACTGTTGTGGTAGCCAAAGTAGGTAGCACCTTATATCCAACAGATGGCAACTCTTTTCAAATAAAAAAAAGTAAAATAAGAGGGGAAGAAAGCCAAGGAATGATATGTGCTGAAGATGAAATTGGTATTGGAAAATCCCACGAAGGAATTATAGTCCTTTCAAATGCTATTCAAGCAGGTACCCCCTGTCGAGAAATATTTGAACTTGTCAATGACAAAGTTTTCGAAATAGGATTAACCCCAAACCGTGCAGATGCCATGAGTCATTATGGTGTAGCCCGTGATTTACGTGCTGGGTTGTTACAAAAAAAAAATCAATGTGAATTAATTTCCCCGTCTGTTTCTGATTTTCATGTTGAAACTCGAAATAATCAAATTCGTGTTGATGTTGTAAACAAAGAAGCGGCACCACGTTATTGTGGTGTACGTATTTCCGGGGTAAAGATCGAAGCATCTCCTGACCATATCAAAAATCGATTATTAGCAATCGGATTACAACCGATCAATAATATTGTAGATATCACCAATTATGTGCTTCATGAGTTAGGTCAACCTCTTCATGCTTTTGATGCCGCAAAAATCGACGCTAATTTGGTTAAGGTTCAAAATTGTAAAGAAGGAACCTTGTTTACTACCCTTGATGGAATAGAACGAAAGTTACATGCCGATGATTTGATGATCTGTAATGGCAACATTCCGATGTGTATTGCAGGAGTTTTTGGAGGATTAGATTCTGGGGTATCTGAAGACACCACCGAAATCTTTTTAGAGAGTGCGTATTTTGACCCTGTTTCTATTCGAAAAACAGCTAAACGTCATGGATTAAATACCGAAGCGTCTTTTCGTTATGAACGGGGAATTAATATCGAATTTACTGATTACGCTCTAAAAAGAGCCTCCCTACTGATAAAAGAAATTGCTGGTGGGGAAATTAGCAGTGATCTTATCGATGAATACCCCACTAAAAAAGAACCTAAACAAATTCTAATCTCCTACAAATACATTAATAATCTGATTGGGGTTGTACTTCCCCCTGAAACCATAAAAAGAATACTTATTTCTTTGGATATTCAGATCAATAATGTAACCGAAACTGCTATTGGTTTGACTGTACCCTCATATAGAGTTGATGTTACTCGTCCAGCGGATATTGTTGAAGAAATTCTACGTGTATACGGATACAACAATATTCCTATAGCTGACACCCTTAAAATATCTTTACCTCATCAAAAAGATTTAGATTTTAATAAGTGGGAATCTAAAGTTGCTTCTTATTTGATAGCCAATGGATTTTTTGAATTATATAATAACTCTCTTACAACTCCCTCACACCATCAAAATAAAGCTGATTTTGTTAAAATTCTTAACCCATTAAGCACAGAACTATCCGTGTTACGGTCGCATTTGGTTTACGGGGCTTTAGAATCCATGGCACATAACATCAATAGAAAACAACATGATTGTCGGTTTTTTGAATTTGGCCATTCCTATTTCCGTACAGACATGGAGTACCATCAAAAAAAATGGTTATGTTTAAGTTTGACAGGTACACAACAACCTAATCATTGGCTCGGAAACAGGTACGAAAACGATTTTTTTATGCTTAAAGGATTCTTGGAGAGTTTGTTTTTAAATCTTGGAATAAATGTTATTACCCTGCCCTTCAGTGACCCGCGCTATAAGGAGGGATTAAAACTCGAAGTGAATAGTAAAAATATCGGGCACTTTGGTTTGATTAATTTAAACGTGTTTGAAAATATTTCTATTAATCAAGAAGTTATTGTCGCCGAATTGGATTGGAGCAGTATTGTTAAAATGGCTGAAAATGTAAGTTTAAGTTCAAAAAAAATATCTAAATTCCCTTCCGTAAAGCGTGATCTAGCCTTGTTGTTAGACGAACATATTTCATTTGAAGATCTTCATACACTTGCTTTTCAAACTGAGCGCAAAATCTTGCAATCAGTGCAATTATTCGATGTATTTACTGGAAATGGTATTGCAAAGGGAAAAAAATCATATGCGCTTAGTTTTTCACTTCAGGATGCTACCAAAACCCTTACCGATAAACAAATTGATAAAATTATTTCAAAAATTCAAAATCAATTCGAATTAAAATTAGGAGCAGAAGTGAGATCTTCCTAAATTTAGGTTATGAAAAATTCTTTTGTTCTGATATTTACAGGACCTACAATAGAAGCCCAACGATTAGTTTCAGAGATACGAGCTTTAGGTATTAGGCCGATTGTTAAAGACGAGGGAGAATCTGGCCGACTAGCTGGGTTTGGCGTATCACATGCTATGCAAACCGTGTGGGTACATAAAGAGGAGGAAAAACAAGTAAAAAATCTTTTTTAGGAATACATTTTTTGTCTAATTTCCTTAATCTTAGGATCCGACATATATTCATCGAAAGACATGTGACGATCTATGGTTCCTTTGGGAGTCAGTTCTACGATTCTGTTGCCCACTGATTGAGCAAAAGCTTGATCATGAGTAGTCAATAATATATTTCCTTTAAATTTCGTCAAACAATTATTAAAGGCCGTAATCGACTCCAGATCCAAATGGTTGGTAGGTTCATCAAGCATCAATACATTGGCACGAATCATCATCATACGAGATAGCATACATCTAACTTTTTCGCCTCCCGATAACACATGAGATGATTTTAGCGCTTCTTCTCCACTAAACAACATTTTGCCAAGAAATCCACGAACGAACACTTCCTCTCTTTCTTCGTCAGTAGTTGCATATTGACGCAACCAATCAACTAAAGAAAGGTCATTATCAAAAAAAGAAGCATTATCCAAGGGCAAATAGGACTGAGAAGTGGTAATCCCCCATTTATAAGCACCAGAATCAGCTTTTATATTTCCATTGATTATTTGATAAAACGCAGTTGCAGCTCGAACATCTTTAGAATAAACAATCACTTTATCCCCTTTAGCAAGATTGAGATCAATTTGACTAAACAATACCTGATTATCCATTTTAGCACTAAGATTTTCGACATGAAGAATCTGATCTCCTGCCTCGCGATCTTGTTCAAAGATAATAGCTGGATATCGACGTGAGGAGGGTTTGATATCCGAAATATTAAGTTTATCGATCATTTTTTTTCGTGAAGTTGCTTGTTTAGATTTAGCCACATTGGCACTAAAACGCGCAATAAAGTCTTCAAGTTCTTTTTTCTTTTCTTCTGCTTTTTTATTTTGCTGAGCACGTTGTTTGGCTGCCAATTGACTTGACTCATACCAAAAGGTATAATTCCCTGAAAAATGGTTTATTTTCCCAAAGTCAACATCGGAAATATGGGTACACACAGCGTCTAAGAAATGACGATCGTGAGAAACTACAATGACGGTATTATCATAGTTTGCTAAAAAATTTTCTAACCAAAAAATGGTCTCGTAATCTAAATCATTTGTGGGCTCATCCATAATAAGAACATCGGGACTGCCAAACAAAGCTTGAGCCAACAACACACGCACACGTTGTTTTCCATCCAAATCTGCCATTAGGGTGTAGTGCATATCCTCTTTAATATCTAAGCTTGACAATAATGCAGCAGCATCACTATCGGCATTCCATCCATTCATCTCTTCAAATTTTATTTGAAGTTCTCCAACACGATCACTATCCGCCTCGGAAAAATCAGGTTTTGCATATAAGTCATCCATTTCTTTTTTGATGGCATACAACTCTTTATTCCCCATCACTACGGTTTGTAATACTTGAAATTCATCAAAAGCATAATGGTTTTGTTCCAAAACTGACATGCGTTTTCCAGGCTCTAAATGAACTGATCCAGCGCTAGGGTCTAATTTACCGGACAGGACTTTTAAGAAAGTTGATTTACCGGCTCCATTAGCTCCAATAATTCCGTAACAATTTCCATTAGTAAAAGAAACGTTTACCTCATCAAACAAAATTCGTTTACCAAACTGGACCGACAAATTAGATACACTCAACATAAAGAAAAATTAAAACTGTAAAATTAAAAAATAAAAGGGCAAAAATGCCCTTTTGTAAATGGTTATATACAGAAACTGATTTTAGTTTCCTTTATTATAATCAGCTAAAAACTTTTCGAGTCCAATGTCAGTTAAAGGATGTTTTAGTAATCCTACAATGGAACTTAACGGACCTGTCATTACATCAGCGCCGATTTTGGCACAATCAATAACATGCATAGTATGTCGAACAGAAGCCGCTAATATTTGAGTAGGGAAATCATAATTATCATAAATAGTACGAATTTCCTCAATCAGCATTAATCCATCCGTTGAAATATCATCTAAACGACCAATAAAAGGTGAAACATAAGTAGCACCTGCTTTTGCGGCCAATAACGCTTGTCCAGCAGAAAAAACCAACGTACAGTTCGTTTTAATTCCTTTATCAGAAAAATATTTAATGGCCTTAATTCCTTCTTGAATCATAGGTACTTTAACTACAATCTGTGGATGTAAAGCTGCAAGTGCATCCCCTTCTTTAATCATTCCCTCATAGTCCGTTGAAATGACTTCAGCAGAAACATCCCCATCGACAATTTCACAGATAGCAACGTAATGTTTTAATATATTTTCGTGTCCAGTAATTCCTTCTTTGGCCATTAAAGAGGGATTAGTCGTAACTCCATCTAAAATACCTAAAGCTTGTGCTTCACGAATTTGGTCAAGGTTGGCGGTGTCTATAAAAAACTTCATAATATTATTTTAAAGGTTGTAAAATTTAGTAAGAATAAATTCATACCATTTATCTGGTAAAATTGATTTTAGATATATTGAAGAACGCTGTAGAACGGGGCCTACCCTGTAATGAACGTTCAAAGATTTTTTTAATAGTAGTTGAGCAATTTTTTTGGCTACTTTTTCGGGTTTCATTCCTGAACTTACATGGGCATCCATATCTTGCCTAGCCTGACCATATTTTTTTTCATAAGGAGAACCTACTACAACGGCTGCATTGTATCTTGCTGAAGCCATATCTGTAGCAATATCCCCTGGGGCTAAGGTAGTACACAAAATCCCTGATCCTTTTAATTCGATACGTAAACTTTCAGTAATCAATTCTATACTTCCTTTGGTTGCTGAATAAACACTTCGGAAAGGTAAACCAGAGTATCCAGCAATTGAGCTGATATTGATGATTCTTCCTTCCCCTTGTTTTCTCATGATGGGAATAACTTCCTGAATGGCGACTATAGGACCTAATACATTTGTTTCAAACAATAATTGCATAGCATCTCGTGGAAGTTCTTCCAGGGGGCCTGCAATACCCATACCAGCATTATTAATCAATACATCAATTCTTGCATACACATCCATCACATTGTTAACGGCCTGTTTGATCGAATCGCTATCTTTTAAATCCATTGCAAAAAGAGGAAATGGATGATCTGGATAGGTATTAGGATTTCTACTCGTCCCTACCACTTTAAAACCTAAATCTTGTAAATAGACTCCTGTAGCTTTGCCAATTCCAGCAGATCCTCCTGTAATGAGTATGACTTGATGATGCTTGTTCATAAAAAAAAAAAGGGTAAGCGACCTACATCACACCGCTACGACCGCCTACCCTTGCTGCGTTCCCGCCCTGGGGGGATTCAGCAGGAGCTGGTTGTGTAGAACTTACCCACTGCAAATATAATTTTTTCGTTCCGTTATTAAAGATTAATTTCGTATTTATCATGACAAAATGTATTACCCAACTTAAATTCACTATTTTCGGAAGTTTAGTAACACTGTTGCTTTTCAGCTGCTCATCTGTTGATAGCAGTAAATTTCGCTTAAAAACATCATTTTCAGATAAAATATTAAATCAAGGAGATACCCTTAGTTTTGAATTATTAAATCCAAAACAAATTGAAATTGATCATTTGACCTTTAGTCTTAACAATCAATCGGTAGACTCCCCAGTTGTTATTGATCAACAATTAGGCTCCTATACCTTGGTTGCTTCTTTTTCGGTTAATGACAAAAAAATTAATCTTTCAAAAAAAATAAATGTATTTGCTTCTTCACCCCCCGAAATTTATGGGTATGAACTCGTCAACACTTTTCCTCACGATATCAATGCTTATACACAAGGATTGGAATTTCACGAAGGGGTTTTATATGAAAGCACAGGTCAGTATGGACAATCCAGTTTGAGAAAAGTAGATTTTAAAACCGGGGAAATACTGGACAAATTACCCCTAGATGATTCTTATTTTGGAGAGGGATTGACCATAATGAATGACAAGATGATTCAACTAACATGGAAATCTAACGTAGGTTTTGAATATCAAATTGAAGACTTTAAGTTATTGCGAACCTTTAACTATCAAAATAGCAGAGAAGGATGGGGAGCATGTAACGATGGGTCATATATTTACAAAACTGATGGCTCTGAAAAACTTTGGTTGCTAAATCCAGATGATTTCAATGAAATAAAATACAGACAAATCGTTACCCATAATAAATTTATTACTA
The DNA here is from genome assembly GCA_965659665.1 of Flavobacteriaceae bacterium. Classification (GTDB taxonomy): domain Bacteria; phylum Bacteroidota; class Bacteroidia; order Flavobacteriales; family Flavobacteriaceae; genus CBFHWU01. The sequence continues at coordinate 182,110 of CBFHWU010000017.1, read as the reverse complement.
AAGTGAATGAATTGGAGTTTGTAGATGGGTTGATATATGGAAATACATATCAATCGAAAAAAGATGTTGTGGTCATTATCGATCCGTCTGTTGGAACAGTGATAGGAGTTGTAAATTTTTCAGGACTAAAAAAACGCGTTACTCAGCACCATAATTTAGATGTTTTTAATGGAATTGCTTATCACCCTGAACGAAAAACTTTTTTTGTCACGGGAAAATATTGGGATAAAATGTTTGAAGTTAAAATTATCAAAAAATAAATACTCTTTTTTTTAGTTATACCACTATGAAAAACTTGTTGAACGCTGTTTTTATTATCGGATTACTTATATTGATCAATAGTTGTAGAGAGGATTTTAGTTTCAAACCTGCAGCACCGCAATCCCTCGAATTTAGCGCCGATACTATTTATTTAGATACTATTTTTACTAATATTGGATCTGCTACTTATAATTTGAAAGTTTATAATAAAACTGAGGACGATATTTTAATAGATCGAATTACTTTGCAGCAAGGATCAGCATCAAAATTTCGACTCAATATAGACGGAATTCCTGGAAAATCATTTAATGAAGTTGAGTTATTAGCTAAAGATAGTATGTACATATTTGTTGAAACCACAATTGACATACAAGAATATGTTCAGGATGCTACCACTTTTCTATATCAAGATAAATTATCTTTTTCTACTGATCAGTTGGTCAATTTGATGACTTTAGTTCAAGATGCTATTTTTTTGTACCCTCAACGTAATGATCAAGGAATTAAAGAAACTCTTTCTTTTGGAACAGACGATGAGGGAAATGATATAGAGATTGAAGGGTTTTTTTTAGAGGACGAAGAGCTTGTTTTCACAAATGATAAACCATACGTAATTTATGGTTACGCGGGTGTGCCAAGCGGCAAAACGGCTATTTTTGAGGCAGGTGCTCGCATTCATTTTCACGCTAATTCGGGTTTAATTGCAGCCTCTGATGCAAGCGTAATAGTTAATGGAATGCCAAGCAATAATTTAGAAACCATGGAAAATGAAGTGATATTTGAAGGGGATAGACTTGAGCCATTTTTTAAAGATATACCTGGTCAATGGGGCACTATTTGGCTTACCCAAGGGAGTACAGGTCATGTCTTTAATAACGCTACAATTAAAAATGCTGCTGTTGGTATTTTAATGGATTATAATGACGAGTCATCAAATCCTACCCTCACGATACATAATTCTCAAATACACAATAGTTCTTCTTTAGGATTATGGGGCAAAAATGCCTATATAAAAGCTTCAAATTCTATTTTTGGAAATTCAGGTCAGGCCTCATTTTATGGAAATATTGGAGGAAGATATGAATTTACACATTGCACATTTGCTAATTATTGGAATGCTGGATACCGCTCAATCCCAGCAGTAATTTTAGATGATAATCTGCAAATTTCAGAAAATGAATATTTTATTCGACCCTTGATTCAAGCAGATTTTAAAAACTGTATTATAGATGGAAATTCAGCTTTGGAGTTTTTTGTTTCGCAACAAGGAACAGATCCTCTTCAGTTTAATTTGGACCATACAGCCATCAAATTTAATTCCACTAATTCCGATATACTAAACGATCCTTTTTTTGATTTTGACGATAGCACATTGTATTCTACCATTTATCAAAATCTCCAACCAGATTTTTTCGATCCACAACAGCAAGATTTTAGAATTGGAGAGGAAAGTGATTTTATAGGTTTAGGAAGCATGCTTTCTGCCCAAAATATACCAACTGATTTGGTAGGTACAGACAGGAAAAACACTCCTGATTTAGGAGCATTTCAACACATCATCTTTGATCGGGATTAAACCACAAATAAAGGCCGATTGGCCATAAGGGTGTGGACTTTATTTGCGACATTCTTAATGATATTTTCGTCCTTGTGATTTTGGATAACTTGATCTATGAGTTGGACAATAAAAACCATATCATCTTCTTTTAGTCCTCTTGTAGTAATGGCGGCAGTTCCGAACCTTATTCCTGAGGTAACAAAGGGGGATTTATCGTCAAAGGGAACCATATTTTTGTTAGCTGTAATTTCAGCTTTTACGAGTGCTTGTTCCGCTTCTTTACCCGAAATATTTTTATTGCGTAAATCTACCAACATCATATGATTGTCGGTTCCACCAGAAATAATATGATAGTCACGTTCCACAAAAGCTTTGGCCATGGCTTGTGCATTGTTACGTACCTGTAGAATATAATGCATAAATTCATCGGTAAGACATTCACCAAAGGCGATGGCTTTTGCTCCAACAACGTGTTCTAAAGGTCCTCCTTGATTTCCTGGAAAAACAGCGCCATCCAATAATGCAGACATCATCCGAACTTTTCCGTTTTTAAGTTTAATCCCAAAGGGATTTTCGAAATCCTTACCCATAAGAATCAACCCACCTCGAGGTCCTCTTAAAGTTTTGTGTGTAGTTGTGGTAACCACATGACAATGAGGTAAAGGATCGTTAAGCACTCCTTTAGCAATAAGTCCAGAGGGATGTGAAATATCAGCCAATAAAAAAGCTTTCACACTATCGGCAATTTCGCGAAATCGTTTAAAATCTATATCTCTTGAATAAGCTGATGCTCCAGCGATAATCATTTGAGGCTTTTCACGAAGGGCAATTTCAGCAATTCGATCATAGTTCAGCCTTCCTGTTTCCTTCTCGACCCCATAAAAAACAGGGTTATATAAACGACCTGAAAAGTTAACAGGAGATCCATGAGTGAGGTGTCCACCATGGGACAAATCAAACCCCATAATTTTATCTCCAGGTTTTAAAAAAGCATGATAAACGGCCGTATTGGCTTGTGAACCCGAATGAGGTTGAACATTAGCATAAGCACATCCAAATAAAGTTTTAGCTCTTTCAATGGCAATGGTTTCAATTTCATCCACCACTTCACAACCTCCATAATATCGCTTTCCAGGATACCCTTCAGCGTACTTGTTGGTCAATACCGAACCAGTTGCTTCCATTACTTGTGGAGAAGTGAAGTTCTCTGAGGCTATGAGTTCAATACCATTGAGCTGACGTTGATGTTCGGCTTCAATAAGTTCAAATATTTGTGCATCTCTAACTTTAGACATATTAATGTATTTGCTACAAAATTAACTAACACGTATATATTGTGCAATCTGCATCACTGTAAACACAATACATTTATTAAAAACAAATGAACACAATTAAGTTGACATAAAAACTCAATTTAAATGGGGTTAAACTTGTAAAAAAAATTATGCTTTTTCCGACGTATTTATGGACAAACACTTGATTCGTTCGTTGTAGGAGTGGTCACGCTTTTATCGGGAGACAAATAGGGGATGTGAAGTCCTAAACCTCTTAAAATAAAGAGCGTTGACACTATAAACAACATTACATTCAGAACATTTAACCGTTGTTTTTTTAAAATTTTATGAATTAAACTACCAAAATAAAATACTAACCCCAATATAGGGATGGTACCCAAGCCAAAAACAGCCATATAAAGTACGGCATCAAAATAATTAAAGGAAGCCATTGCACCGAATGCGGCTAGATATACTAAACCACAAGGAAGCCATCCATTAAAAAAACCGATCATAAAAAACGATTGTGGAGACTTTTGTTTTAGTCGCTGTCCTAATTCTAACTTTAAGTAATTGATCCATTTAAACAAGTACTTGTTGATAAAGAAGGGATTAGTTTTTAGAGCAGGAAAAATAATGATAATCAAAATAAAAATTCCAATAACCATAGATATATACTGCTGAAGTTTAAATAAATCCTCTAAACCTCTGGAGATCATACCAACTAGAAGTCCGATCAACACATAAGAAAATATACGACCCATATGATAACTAAGCGTTTGAAGAATTGCCATTCCCTTATGTTCTCTATTTAAGGGAAGCATAAGTGCGATGGGACCGCACATTCCTACGCAGTGCAAACTGCCTATAAAGCCAATTAAAAATGCCGTAATCACCATTTAATACACTATTGATTCTTTGTAGATATACGGTTCTTTATTGTATTGCCAATAAAGGGTAATGTCCCACCGACCTGCAACAAAATATTTATCAGGAATTAAAAAGTCATTTTCTTTTAATACGATAGGAATTTCAAAATCTAAATTTTGATTAGATGGACGATATAATATTGCTTTACCTTTTATCGGAGTTATGTTTGCTTGGGGTGGAAAAGAAAATAACCAACCCTCACGGACTCTTTTGCTCAATAATTTTTCTTCCATATTTTTCGCATTGTTAAGGGCTCTTAATTCTTCGTTGAATTCGAGCTCTTTCTCATAATAATCCTCCGTGACTAATTGGTAATTATATTTTTTTTGGGTTGTCATACTAATGACGAAATACATTATGAAAGTGATGAAGCCAATCATCGACAGTAGGAGTAAAAAAGGCCAATTAATTTTCATGATTTATACCATTTACTTGAACGTAGTTGGACTGATAAATGTAGTTTTTACCACGTCAATTTGTTTTTTGTTTGAGTAAACCCCAATTTTGATAACAACTTTGTCTTTCTTCAAGTTTTGTCTTTTGATTTCAACAAAGAGTGTTCCTTCGCCAATTTCAGACTTAGGAATAGAAATCTCAAAATCAGAAACAATATTTATTTTTCCTTGATGAGAGAGTAATTTAAAGTATATATTTTGAATATCGTCTGTGGTTTTGTTGACGAGTTTGTAGGAATAAACATTTTGGATATCATCGATGTTTACTTTTTGGTAGAGTTGTCCAGGAATACGTAAAATACGGGCTTCTACATCATTCCTCATAGAAAACATTCCCATCAAAATAAAAATAAACAGCGCAAGAACAGCCGTGTAGGCTTTTAGTCTTGGAGTAAAACTAAATTTGGCTTTTGTTTTAATATTGTGTTCGCTTGCATATCGAATCAACCCTTTAGGTAATCCAACAGATTCCATCATATGGTTACAAACATCAATACAAGCGGTACAATTTACACATTCAAGTTGTGTTCCATCACGAATATCTATGCCAGTAGGACATACATTTACACATTGGTAACAGTCAATACAATCCCCTTTGTTGCTGTCTGATCGACTTTCATTTTTTTTGAATTTAGATCGATTTTCTCCTCTGATATAATCATAAGCCACAACCACTGACTTTGCGTCCAATAAAACTCCTTGAAGTCGGCCATAAGGGCATACAATGATGCATACTTGTTCACGAAACCAAGAAAAAATAAAATAAAAAATCCCAGTGAAAACAGAAAGATAAAATAAGGTGTTAAGGTGTTTACTAGGTCCATCTTGAATATCTCTCAACAAGTTTTCGCTTCCAACTAAATACGCTAAAAAAACATTAGCAATACAAAAAGAAATGAGTAAAAAAATAGACCATTTTAACAACTTTTTAGATAATTTTTCAAGATTCCATGGCATTTTAGATAGTCGTATTTGCTTTCCTCTGTCCCCTTCAATCCAATATTCAATTCTTCTGAAAACCATCTCCATAAAAATAGTTTGTGGACACAACCATCCACAAAATATTCTACCATAGGCCACCGTAAAAATAATGACAAAAACAACTCCAATGATCATCAACATAACAAACAGATGGAAATCTTGAGGCCAAAAAGGGAAACCAAATACATGAAACCTTCTTTCCATAAAATTAAACAAAAACAATTGATATCCATTTATGTGGACAAAAGGTCCGAGAAACAGAAGGAGAATCAAACCATAGCTCACCAACTTTCGGTAGGTATAAAGCTTTCCTTTTGGTTTTAGTGGATTAAGCCATTTGCGTTTACCGGATTCGTTTATTGTGCCTATATGGTCTCTAAAACTTTTATCTTTCAAATCATTTAGGGTTTTTAGTCATACACATTTTAGTTTTATACAAACAAACATTTATGATATTAATAAGGAGAAATTATGAGGGAGTTGATCAGACACGTAAAAATAGATAAGGGTTTGACGAAGAGTCAGTTCAATTCATTGTTCCACAGTTCCCCTTCTGGAACTTTAGCGACTTCGGGTGTTGTACCTTGAAATCCAAGTATATAACTACTTACTTGAGCTATTTCACGGGGACTTAACTCGGATTTCCATGCAATCATACCTTTTCCATCTCTTCCTCCTTCAGAAATTGTTTGGAAAATATTTTTTATTCCTCCTCCTAAAATCCAGTATTGGTCGGTAAAATTAGGACCAATACCCCCACCCCCATCTTTTTTATGACAAACTACACATTTTTGGGTGTATATAGCCAGACCCTCTTTTAAATCAGCTTCATCAGTAAGTAATTCTACAGTCGAAGCATCGACAAAATCTTTGGCATTTTCTTTGTAGGCAGCAATTTCTTTATTGGCTTGAATAATAGCAGCTTCGTATTCTTGCACTTGATTGGGGCCTCCAAAAACTTCGAATCGGGCTAGGTAGACGCCGGCAAAAATAATGGTAATATAAAAGCCATAAACCCACCACGGCGGCAAACTATTGTCAAGCTCTTGAATTCCATCAAAATCATGATCAATTATAATTTCATGTTCTTGTTTTAGGGGTTTAGTTTTTGTGAGGTTTTTGTAGGTTTTGTTGATCCATTTATATTTCTTTTGGGTTCTTATTTTTTTTTGTTCTAAGAATCGTTTTTTAGCTTTTGGGCTTAAGGTATTAAACATTACTGTTTTTATTGCCTCTATAACGATTTCAACTGCGATAGCTATCAAAGTTAGTAGCCCCATAATTCCCCAGAAAATATGATCATAGAAAGCTTCAAGTGGTGCATTGGGCGAAACAACTTGAATCAACAAAATACAAGCTACGATAATAAAAAAGAATAGTCGTAAGTAGGAGTTTACAGTTTTCATGGATTTTTTTCTATATCAGGTTGAGTTCCATCATCAAGAGGAATATGGCTTACGGTGCTTATATAGGTTTTTTTACTCGTTAATACCCACCAAAACAATGAAGTAAAAAAAACAAAGAAAATAAGTAAAGAAATCATAGCATATACTTCTACTCCTTCAGTGTTTTCTAAATTCCCTTTCACAAATTTTAACATATTACACGTTTTAATTGAGTTGTTATTCTGTTTTTTTTATGTCAGTACCTAAGCGTTGGATATAAGCAATAAGTGCTGTAATCTCTCTTTGGTGAATCTCAATAAATTCTGATTGGTGATCTTTGGCATATTGTTTTTCAGATGCATAATTCGAGGCAAAATCAGGATCTTCCAAGAGTCTTTTTTCGATGGCTTTTCCTTGTTCAAGCATCAGACTTTGAGCAGAAGAGATTTCTGAATCAGCATAAGGAACTCCAATTTTTGCCAGGGCTTTCATTTTTCGTTCCGTCATGGACTTATCGAGTGCCTTATAAATCAGCCAACGGTAGGAAGGCATAATAGACCCTGGAGAAGTAATTTGAGGGTCATATAGATGGTAATAATGCCAACTATCGGAATATTTTCCACCAATTCGTAATAAATCAGGACCTGTTCTTTTGCTTCCCCACAAAAATGGATGGTCATAAATATATTCGCCTGATTTGGAGTATTGACCGTAACGTTCTACTTCACTCCGAAAAGGTCGAATCATTTGAGAATGACAGGACACACATCCTTCTCTTATGTATATATCTCTACCTTCTAGCTCAAGAGGAGTATAAGGTTTTACAGTGGCAATTCGGGGAACATACTCATCTACCAGTAAAGAAGGAATAATTTGAACTGCTCCGCCTATCAAGATAGCAATGGTCGCAAAAATAGTGAGTTTTACAGGTCTTCTTTCGAGCCATGGGTGGAATTTTTCATTCTTAGCTCTTTTTCTGTTTAATTTTTGCAACGGAAAAGCTTCAGCGAGTTCATCCGTCACTTTTTTGCCGTTTCGAGCCGTCATATAAATATTATAGGTCCCTATCAGAGCTCCAATAATAAATAAACTTCCTCCAATGGCACGCATCCAATACATAGGAATAATTTCACTAACGGTTTCAAGAAAATTCCCATAAGTCAGGGTTCCGTCAGGGTTAAATTGTTTCCACATTGAAGCTTGAACAACGCCAGCCACGTACATCGGTAAAGCATAAATAATAATCCCCAAAGTACCCAACCAGAAGTGAACGTTGGCAAGAGTTAATGACCAAATTTTTGTTTTAAATAATTTTGGAACCATCCAGTAGATTATTCCATAGGTCAAAAAACCATTCCAGGCCAATGCGCCTACATGAACATGAGCAATTACCCAATCACTAAAGTGCGCTATAGCATTAACACTTTTAAGGGATAAGGCTGGACCTTCAAATGTAGCCATTCCATATCCTGTGATAGCTACGACCATAAATTTCAGAACAGGATCGGTACGAACTTTGTCCCATGCTCCACGGAGGGTAAGAAGACCGTTAATCATACCTCCCCATGAGGGAGCAATAAGCATTACAGAAAATGCTACGCCAAGATTCTGCGCCCAATCTGGTAAAGTTGAATATAATAAATGGTGAGGACCTGCCCAGATATAAATAAAGATAAGTGCCCAAAAATGTACGATCGACAGTCGATAGGAATAAACGGGTCGATTAGCAGCTTTAGGAACGAAATAGTACATCAATCCTAAAAAAGGAGTCGTAAGAAAAAAAGCAACTGCATTATGGCCATACCACCATTGAACCAAAGCGTCTTGTACTCCAGCGTATACCGAATAACTTTTCAGAGCATGTACAGGAATTTCAATACTATTAACGATATGTAAAACTGCAACGGTTACTACAGTTGCAATGTAAAACCAAATGGCTACGTATAGGTGACGTTGACGACGTTTTAGAATGGTTCCGATCAAATTTGCTCCAAAAACAACCCAAATAAGTGCAATTAAAATATCAAAAGGCCACTCAAGTTCAGCGTATTCTTTAGAAGTTGTGTATCCTAACGGAAGGGTAATCGCAGCGCAAACAATTAAAAATTGCCAGCCCCAAAAATTAAAATTACTCATCCAATCTTTCCACATTCTGGCTTTGAGAAGTCGTTGTGTGGAATAGTATACCCCTGCAAACAAAGCATTTCCTACAAAGGCAAAAATCACCGCATTAGTGTGCAAAGGACGTAGTCGACCGAAACTTAGCCAAGATACGCCATCTGTAAGAGTTGGAAATAAAAACATAAAGGCTAACAGCAAGCCCACTAACATGCCTATAATTCCCCAAAATAATGTCGCGACGATAAACTTTTTTACAATCACGTTGTCGTAATAAAACTTCTCAATTTCCATAGGACGGTTTAATTATCTTTTTTTGATCTCTTGTTGTTATTTTTTTGTTGGGTATCCTTGGGCTTGGGCTGATCATCAAATAATATTCTTATTGATGGGGTGTACATATCGTCGTATTGCCCTCTTTTAACAGAAAAAATAAAAGCGACAAAGAATACTAAAGCAACGAAAAGACTTATTGTTAATAGCCAAAAGATAATATCCATAAAAACTTTGTTACAACCCCAAATTTAAAATGGTAGCGGTAAAAAAAATATGACAAATATCATATTAAAGAGATTTATTTTTATTCAATAAATGGGTAGCAATCGTGGTAAAAACCACAATACTCATCGAGCTTAACGGCATCAAAATGGCCGCAACAATTGGGGTTAATTGTCCAGAAACAGCAAAACCCAAACCAATGAGGTTATAGAAAAGGGAAAAAACAAATGCGAGTCGTATGACTTTTATACTTTGCTTAGATAATTTTAAGAAGAAGAAAAGTTGATGAAATACTTCAGCATCTATAATTCCATCACTTGCAGGAGTAAAGCTATTGATATTATCGCTCAGTGCAATTCCCACATCACTTTGAACTAAAGCCCCTGAATCATTAAGTCCATCCCCGATCATCATCACATTTCCTCCTTTTTGTTGAAGGTCTTGGATAAAATTTAATTTTTGTTGTGGGCTTTGGTTAAATAATAATTTTGTTTGTGGGGGTAGCATCTTTTGTAAAATTGTTTTTTCGCTCTCATTATCTCCTGACAAAATTACAAGATCATATTTTTGGGCTAATTTGTTAATTAGTGTCTGTATCCCTTCTCTGTAGTAATTAGAAAAACTAAAATACCCTTTAAATGCGTCATTGATTTCAATAAACACTTTTGTTGACTGTTTGTTTTTGGGTGAGTTGTTTTCTTTTTTTGTAATTACAAAAGATTCTGAGCCTAATTTAAGGGAATTACCCGCAATGTTAGCCCTAATTCCTTTTCCAATTTCTTCTTTAAATTCGAGAAGAGGTAAAGCAGAGTGATGAGATTGATAAATAAAATGATACAAAGCACGACTTAAAGGATGATTTGAAGCTTTAAGAGCGCTTAACAATAACACTTTTTCCTCATTAGAGAGAGATTGTCCATGATAATCTATAGTGGCTCGTTCAGAGGATGTGAGTGTTCCTGTCTTATCAAAAACTACGGTGTCGATTTGAGCCATTTGCTCAATGACTACACTATTTTTTAAATACAATTTATCTTGGCCCAATAATCTGAGTATATTTCCTAAAGTAAATGGAGCTGCAAGGGCAATAGCACAAGGACAAGCCACAATCAAAACTGCGGTAAAAACATTAATAGATTTAGAGGGATCAACGATGACCCAAAAGATTGTTGCAACTATTGCAGTACTTAAAATAGATATCGAAAACATTTTAGTTATGCGATCGGTAATGTTGGTAAAGTTGCTTTGTTTATCTTTTTTAAAGACATCGAGTTCCCATAACTGAGTGAGATAACTTTGAGATAGTTTTTTTAAAACTTCAACCTCAATCATGATTCCTTTTTGACGTCCACCCGCATAAATCAAATCTCCCTTTTTTTTAGCCACCAAAAGATTTTCACCAGTTACAAAACTATAATCGATAGAGGCTTCACCCCCCACCAGTATTCCGTCAATGGGAATAATCTCATCATTTCGAATCAATATTCTATCTCCAATTTGAAGTTGATTAATTTGAACCTGTTCTTCCGTATTTTCTCCTAAAGTTTTTGAAATGCGTGTTACCGCAATTGGAAAGTAGGATTTATAATCTCTTTCAAAGGAAAGAAAGGCATAGGTTTTTTGTTGAAAAAACCGGCCTAAGAGTAAAAAGAAAACAAACCCAGATAAACTGTCAAAAAAACCAGTCCCCCAATCCATGGAAATATCAACTGTTGACCGAATAAATAACGCTAATACCCCTACGGAGATAGGGACATCAATATTCAATACTTTTGAGTAAAAACCTCTTATTGCTGATACAAAATATCCTCGTGCAGCATAAAAAACAACGGGTATTGAAAAAATAAACATTAACCACCTAAAAATGGGTTTATATTGGTCCAACCAAAATTCATTTGAATCAAAATACTCAGGTAATGACAAAAACATGATATTTCCAAAAGCAAATCCTGCTATTCCAAGTTTATACAAAAGGCTTTTGTCTGTACTTTTTTTTTTTAGATAAATCCTGAAGTGAGATGTAGGGTTCGTATCCTATGGTACACAATAAGACCACAAGTTCTTTTAGATTCATGTGTATTGCATCATAAATAACTTGCAATTTTTTTTCTGGAAAATTAATTTTAGAGGATCTAATGTAAGGCGAAAGTTTTGATAAATGTTCTAAAATCCATATGCACGAACTACAATGAACCGAAGGAATCACAAGGGTGACAATTTGAATATCTTGTTCATCAAAGTCTAACAATTTGGACTTGATAGACGTTTCATCAAGAAAATTGAATTTATCGGCATACGAACTTGGAGTAACTCCTGGGTACTGCTCTAAATCATAATAATACATTAAGTCATTATCCTGCAAAATAGCATAAACGGTTTTGCATCCATAACAACAAAATGACTTTGATTTGTGGGTTAGACCTCCTTCATTGCATTTTTTTCCACAATGAAAACAGACCCGTTGAGTAACTTTTTGCACATTCATATCCAAAACAAAGTTGAAAAATCCTAGTAAAAAAAAAACTGATAATTGTCATTATTATCAAAATTGTATTAAATTAGTGTTTCCTAAATCTTAAGATATTACCATGGTTAAACAATGCGAAAATTGCATTATTAGAAAGTGTAATTCATTAAACGCTTTAAATATTCATAGTCTTAGAAACATCTCTAAATCCAAACAAAGGATTTCTATAAAAAAGGGGGAGGTAATATTTGATGAAGGACAGAAATTAAATGGTGTATTTTGCGTCAGCAAAGGAGCCGCTAAGCTTTCCAAAAATTGTGAAAATGGAAAAAAACAGATTATAAAAATAATTACTCAAGGAGAAGTCATCGGTACTCGATCATTACTTTCAGACGAATTTACCAACTTGTCGGCGGTGGCTATCAATAAGATGGAGTTGTGTTATATTCCTAAAAAAAATATAATCGACAGTGTTAACAGCGACACAGCTTTTAGCAAAGCGATTATGAGCGAATTATCGTCAAATCTTAAAATAGCCAACAATACGATTGTTGATTTGGCTCAAAAAAGTGTTGTACAGCGAATTGCTAAATTAATTTTATACTTGCATCATGAATTCGGAACAGACAAGGAGGGGTTCATCTCCTTATGCATGTCAAGAATTGATTTTGCTGGAATTGTGGGTTCAGCCACTGAAACTTGTATCCGCATAATGGCGATGTTAAACAAAAATGGTTTTGTATCCTACTCGGGAAAGAAAATTAAAATTGATGATATTAAAGGGCTACAACAGCTAGAGAATAATTCTTCTTTCTTTCAACCCAACAGTAAAGAAAACAAAAAACAACATTCATTGTAAATCCATAAAGCCTACCTACTTATGGAGGTGGATTGGACTTTGAAAAATGATTAAGCCCCAAATAAATTCGCTAAACATAAGAGAAAAGCAGCATGTACATTTTGGGAGTTGGTAATTTTTTGCTAATTTAGTGGTAAACAATCCCCCAGATTTGTTTTCTAGTAATGAAAAACCTACGATTAATACCCGACGTTCACAAACAACAAGCTATTGTAAAACTAGGTTTTGCTTATGACAAGGCAGGCAGTATTGTGAGTATTAGCACAAATTTGAATTGTGAAGTTCCGACTCAGATCACTAGTTAAGAATCATCTCCCACGGGGGCTAGATTTTCTTCAAATGTGAATAATGAGATTACTCATGAGTCAACCAATTTAAGAGATGACCAAAACAGGCAACTTAAAATTTACCCCAATCCTGTAGAAGGTTTGATAACCTTAGAATTTGGAACAGATCAAGACAGTGAGATCAGAAACATATCCATCACATCCTTGCAAGGACAGATTCTATTAGAAAAAACGCAAGAAATACATAGAAAAGAAATAATAGACTTATCGACTTTTACTGACGGAATTTATATAATCAATATTTTTCTAAAAGACGGGAGTAAGATCACAAGACAAATTATAAAGGAATGAATATCTTAAACAATTTCACATTTATCTGCTTATTAACTACCTTATTTTCATGTGAGGAGCAAACCATAGTACATGAAATTCAATGTGACTCATCTTTGAGTTTACCTGTGAAAGTAGAGTTTGAACTGCTTACAGGAACGTGTTTGGATAACTATATTGGTTCGATTAATCAGTTTAGAATAAAAAATGAGAGTGAATATGAATCGATTATGGATCAATTTGAATGCGAAGAGTTTCCGACAATAAACTTCATCGAAAAAGAATTACTGGGCTCCATATTTTCATTTACGGGGACTAACGAAACAATAGAAGAGTTTTCTGTAAACAGAGACGGAAATCTTGTCGAAGTTTTGCACTGTATAAATGTAATTCCGAATGATGAAAAACTTACTAGTAACGTAGAGACCTATCTCTTAAAATGGGTACTAATTGATAAACTGAATTCGGTTGATTCAGTAATTTTCACCGTGAATCAAAACTAAAAATTTTCATAACAAACAATAAAATGAATGCGCTTTCTTTCTTCGTACAAACTGAAGTGCCAAATCGAAATATTTGTTCTTCTATCAAAGTTTGAGCGCACTCATTTTATTTGGACGTTAGCACAAGCAATGTGGGGCAGGCCAGCGTCTTGAATCGTACCCAAAATAATTATTGAAGTACGTATTGAATCATAAACAATATCGGGCTTAATATTGTTCGTCAGTCGTGTTGGGTGCTTCTGCTCTATACAAGAGCATACAGTAATTATTAGAAATAGAATGTATACTTCATTTTTTATAGTTGAAATAACTAATTTGTAGGTACTGCAACGTATTAAAATGGCGAATAATCCCACCCATTAATTCAATCCTTATTTTCCAGTAGTAGAAATAGTTTCATTAAATGAGAGGCTACAAATTTTATAAAAAAGTAATGTTTTTATTGAATGATGCTTTAAGAAAAAAGACTTTTTTTATTAATGTCTTAGTTTTTTTGAGGAATTCTACTTCATTAACAGAGTGTTTCAACTTGCATTTTATTCATTTAGTGTGTACTACAGTCATTTGAAAAGGTTTTTGGGAAAATGTTAAAGTTTGTGTTTGTATGCTTATTGTAGGGTTATTTTTTTTTATCACATTAATTATAACACATAAATTTAAAGAATTTTATAAATCCTAGTTTATAAAATAGATGTATGGCTGTGTTTGATTTCGACCAATCCAAAACATAACAATAAAAAAAACTAAAAAACACCACACGTTCAAAAATAATGACTATTAACAAAAAAATATATATAGGCAATCATGAAGCCTACTTTTCACATCAACAAGTAAAAGGTCAACAGGTAAATATAGGAAAAGAAACATACTACAAAATTTCAAATGTAGATGTAATGCGACCTTTTTTTATGAGTATCGTAAGTAATTCAAACCACTGGATGTTTATATCCAGTCTTGGAAGTTTATCTGCGGGAAGAAAAGACAGCAACAATGCACTATTTCCATATTACACAGATGATAAAATTACGGAATCGGCCGAAACTACAGGAAGTAAAACTATATTTTTAGTATCAAAATCCGATAAAACTTTTCTTTGGGAGCCGTTTTCTGTGAATCAAACAGGAGTA
The DNA here is from genome assembly GCA_965659665.1 of Flavobacteriaceae bacterium. Taxonomy (GTDB): domain Bacteria; phylum Bacteroidota; class Bacteroidia; order Flavobacteriales; family Flavobacteriaceae; genus CBFHWU01. The sequence goes on along the minus strand of CBFHWU010000017.1, from coordinate 167,077 downwards.
TATCATATCTCCCGAAACCTTTACAAAAACGCTTATGGGAATAAAGTTGTTTTTGAAGAGATTAACCACGATTTATCCCTCACCTTTAGTTATGAATGGAACTCAAGTGATATATTTGGTTTTGTAAGAAAATCAAAAATTACTCATCATGGATCGGAAAAGATTCAAGTTGACCTTATCGACGGGATTCAAAATATTTTGCCTTATGGAGTTGAGGAAGCACTTCAGAATAGCACCAGTAATTTAGTGGATGCATACAAGAAGTGTGAACTTGAAAAAGATACTGGACTGGGCATTTATTCCCTTAGTGCAATTATCGTTGACAAAGCGGAACCAAGTGAAGCACTAAAAGCTAACATAGTATGGTCTGTGGGGTTAAAAGATTCCAAAAAATTATTGTCCTCATTACAACTCAATAATTTTAGAAAAGGGTTTGTGGTAACACAAGAAGAGGATATTAAAGCAGAAAAAGGGGCCTATTTTTTAAATGCTAAAATAAGTTTAGGAAAAAACTCTTCTGAGGAATGGATCATCGTGGCTGATGTTAATAAGTCCATCCCCAATGTTATTCAACTAAAAGAAAATATCAAAACCAAAAAGGATATCGCAAGTGATATTTCAAAGGATATTGAAGCAGGATCATTGCATCTTTTGGAATTGGTTGGTGCTGCTGATGGCATACAAAAAACCGCAGATAATCTTCGAAATATCCGCCATTTTTCCAATACCATGTTTAACATCATGAGGGGTGGGATTTTTGATCATAACTATGAAATAGAAAAATCAGATTTCATTCCATATATCGCTAGCGCCAACAAAGAAGTATATGCCGAAAAAGCGAGTATTCTTGAACCACTTCCCGAAATTTTTACATTAAGTGAGTTAAAACTCTTATTTGAAAATGAAGAGGATCCTAATTTTAAGCGATTATGTAGTGAATATTTACCTCTTATGTTTAGTCGTCGACATGGCGATCCTAGTCGACCCTGGAATAAATTTTCGATCAACACCCAAAATGAAGATGATGGATCTAAAGTTCTGGATTATCAAGGGAACTGGCGAGATATTTTTCAAAACTGGGAGGCACTAGCGCATTCCTATCCAGCGTTTATCAACGGAATGATGCATAAGTTTTTGAATGCTACCACATTTGATGGATACAACCCATACCGCGTAACTAAAGGCGGATTTGATTGGGAAACGATCGAACCTGACAATCCATGGGCGTATATCGGATATTGGGGGGACCATCAAATCATCTATTTATTAAAATTTTTAGAGTTTATAGAAGACTATTATCCAAATACTCTTTCAACTTATTTTACGCAGGATCTGTTTGTTTATGCCAATGTTCCTTATCAAATAAAAAAGTATCGAGAAATATTAAAAGATTCAAAAAATACAATCGATTTTGATCATGAAGAGGAAGCTGAAATACATAAAAAGCGAAATAAAATAGGAGTGGATGGTGCCTTATTAGGCGCCATGAATTCGTCTATTTACCAAGTTAATTTTATTGAAAAAATATTAGCTACTGTTTTAGCTAAAATGTCAAATTTTATTCCTCAGGGCGGTATTTGGATGAATACACAAAGACCTGAATGGAACGATGCCAATAATGCACTTGTCGGAAATGGAGTTTCGATGGTGACTTTATATTATTTGAGAAGGTTTTTAGATTTCTTTTTTGATGTGGTAAAAAAATCTGACGTAAATGATGTGGAAATCTCACAGGAACTCCAACAGTTTTTAAATCAAATTACCGATGTCTTGGTCAACAACAGATCTGCGTTGTCAAGTGCAATTTCTGACACTAAACGAAAAACAATTTTAGACGGTTTAGGCCAAGCAGGATGTGATTATCGAACCTCAATTTATGAACATCAATTTTCAGGAGTTAAACATGCCATTAGCAAAAGTGATATTGAAACTTTTTTGGAGGTTTCTTTAGAGTATTTAGAGCATTCAATAAGAGCTAATCAACGAAATGACGCCCTTTATCATGCTTATAATTTAATGACTTTGAGGGGGGAGGATAAAGTTGAGGTATCCCATTTACCTGAAATGCTTGAAGGACAAGTAGCAGTGTTGAGTTCGGGATATTTAACGTCACTAGAAAGTCTCAAAGTACTTGACGCGCTTAAGGCAAGTAGCTTGTTTAGACCAGACCAATACAGCTATATTTTATATCCTAACAAAGATTTACCAAGATTCGTTCATAAAAATACGATTCCTAAGCAAAAAGTTCTTAGTTCCCCCTTGTTAACCAAATTGGTTAAGGATGGAAATCATCAGATTCTTACCGTTGATTGTATTGGTGAATATCACTTTAATGGGAGTTTTAATAATGTTAATTCTCTTAAAAAAGCACTACAGGAACTTCCAGAACATTACATGGATTTAGTCCATAAAGAATCTGACACCCTTTATCATATTTTCGAACATGTGTTTGATCACAAATCTTTCACAGGAAGATCAGGAACGTTTTTTGGATATGAAGGTCTTGGCTCCATTTACTGGCATATGGTATCCAAACTTTTATTAGCGGTTTTAGAAGTCACTCAAAAAGCCATTGATCAAAATGACGATAACGCAATAATTGGAAGACTTTTTGACCATTATTTTGAAATAAATGCAGGGATTGGAGTGGATAAATCTCCCGATTTGTATGGTGCTTTCCCAACCGATGCCTACTCTCATACTCCAGAAGGAAAAGGCGCTCAACAACCAGGAATGACTGGACAAGTAAAAGAAGATATATTAAGTCGCTTTGGAGAATTAGGTGTCCATGTTAATAAGGGGATTCTAGGTTTTAACCCCGTGTTATTGCAAAGCGAAGAGTTTTTGAATGAAAAACAACTGTATCATTACATTACTATAAACAAACAACCCTGTGTTGTGGAATTAGAAAAAGATTCTTTAGGCTTTACATACTGTCAGGTACCTGTGGTATATAAAAAATCTGCTATTGAAAAAGTAGAAGTTCATTTAAGTAACGGATCAACTAAGGAGTTTATGGGCAAATATCTTGACTCTGAAATGAGTACTGCGTTATTTAAAAGAACCAATGAAATAAAAAAAATAGTCGTATGGGTAAAAAAAAACTAACGTATTAAATACCATCATTAGATTTTCACCCACAATATTTTGAATAAAATATGTTGATACATTTTAGATCCATTTTCGTGTTGACATGCAGCTTATGTATGCTATTTACGTCCTGCAAAAAAGCTGAGCATTCGTATGTGTCAAAATCTGCTTCACAAATTTTAGGAAACGCAGATTATCTGGCTATTTCATATGGGGGGTACCGTAAAAACTCTAGAGATATCCAGCCTACTATTAACCAAATAAAGGAAGATTTAAGAATTTTAGAGGCTATTGGCATCAAAATCATTCGCACCTATAACGTACAATTCGAACACGCTCCTAATATTCTGAAAGCGATCCGTGAGCTTAAAAAAGAAGAGTCATCTTTTGAAATGTATGTCATGCTAGGAGCTTGGATCAATTGTGAAAATGCTTGGACACATCAACCTAATCACACAAAAGAAGATAAATTGTCCAATAGATTGGAAATCGATAAAGCTGTGAAGCTAGCCAATCAATACCGTGATATCGTCAAAATCATATCGGTTGGGAATGAAGCCATGGTTCATTGGGCATCAAATTATTTTGTAACCCCTTCGATTATTTTAAAATGGGTTGCTCATTTACAGTTATTAAAAAATCATCACAAACTTCCAAAAGACTTATGGATTACAAGTTCTGATAATTATGCTTCATGGGGAGGAGGTGATGACTCTTATCACAATGATGATTTGAATGCACTGATCAGGGAAGTTGACTATGTCTCTGTGCATACCTATCCTTTTCATGATACCCACTATAACCCCAGTTTTTGGGAGTTAAACGATTCGGGGGGACTGGACGATATGGAACTGATAGAGCAAAACATGGAAAGAGCTGCTCGGTATGCAATTTCACAATTTAACGCTGTCATATCTTATATGGAGCGAATGGGTATAACAAAACCAGTTCATATTGGGGAAACAGGGTGGGCAAATCAGTCAAACGGATTTTATGGTAATAATGGCTCTCATGCCGCCGACCAATACAAACAAGCGCTCTACTATCAACACATCCAATCATGGAGTAAAAGTAAAAACATCACCTGTTTTTATTTCGAAGCATTTGATGAAAAATGGAAAGATGCTGAAAATCCTAACGGTTCCGAAAATCATTTTGGCTTGTTTACCGTTGATGGTAAAGCAAAGTACGCCATTTGGAAACAGGTTGATCAGGGTGTTTTTTCAAACCTATCCAGAGATGGAAACACGATAAGAAAAACCTATAAAGGGAGTAAGGAAAAACTTTTAAACAACGTCTTCAATTCAACACTATTATATGAATAAATTAAATTTTTTAACTGTGACTTTGACCTTTCTTTTTTTGGGGTGTGGAAAGTCGAACCCTCAAAATGAAGAGAATACTTCCTCGCCTCAACGTCAAGTTGTGAGCATTTCAAACAAAAGAATATTGGTCAATGATGTTCCTTATTTTATTAAAGGAGTGTGTTATCATCCTGTTCCAAAAGGAAGTAACAATATAAGAAGCTTTGCTAGTATTGACCAAGACCTAGCCTTGATGGTTGAAGCTGGAATAAACACCATCAGAGTATACGCACCTATTGTACAGCTCCAAATCCTAGATAAAATTGATCAAGCTGGCCTAAAAGTTATCATGGGTTTTGGATATAATCAAAATGGATATTATGATATTCTTTCAGGCTCATTTATCGATTACGTAAACAATTTTAAACATCATAATGCGATTCTTTTTTGGGAGTTGGGTAATGAGTATAATTATCATCCTGAATTGTTTAATGGGAATATTGACAACTGGTATAATGCACTTAACAATGCTGCAAAACTTATCCACGAGAATGATATATATCATCCTGTAGCAACCGCACACGGAGAATTACCAGATGCTAATGCTTTATCCTTAAGTCCAGAAGTTGATATTTGGGGGATTAATATTTATCGTTGGGACAACCCACAATCAATACTTCCTCAATGGGAGAATGTAAGTGATAAACCCATCTATTTTTCGGAAGCAGGAAGCGATAGCTATATGACCATTGCCAGAGATGGATTTGATCAAGGGGAAAATCAAAGTGCTCAAGCAGCGGCTAATGCCCAAATCATAGACCAAGTTTTTGAAAACAGTGAGGCCAACAGTGGCGTATTAATTTTTTCATTTAGTGATGGCTGGTGGAAAGCAGGAAACCCCAATCAACAAGATATTGGGGGCTGGGCTCCAAATAGTAGTGGAGTTCCCTACGACGGCACAGCCAATGAGGAGTTTTGGGGAATAGTAGATATCGATAGAAACAAAAAAGAAACATTTAACATCATTAAAGCAAAATATAATGGATTCTCATACTTATAAGTACAGGTGAGATGCACAAAAAATAAACTATGATATATAGAATAATGCTACTCTTTTTTGTTTTCATGAGTTCGTGCAGCAAAAATCCACAACATAGCATAGAGGTATATGAAACTTCTGAAAATGGGAATAAGCTCACTTTAGTGTCCGATTTTAGTGAACAAAAAGAAGCTTCAGAGGTTATACTAAACCTTCAAAAGAAATACCAAACCATTACCGGTTTTGGAGGAGCTTTCACCGAATCATCAGCTTATCTGCTCAATCAATTAAGTCCTAAAAAACGTGATACTATATTGCAAGCTTACTTTTCAAAAGAAGGAGCCCATTATTCTCTCACAAGAACTCATATGAATTCTTGTGATTTTTCACTCTCCAATTATTCTTATACGCCTGTGGTTGGTGATAAAAATTTAGATCATTTTTCTGTTGAGGAAGACAAAGATGATATCATACCGATGATTAGAGACGCTATGGCCATTTCGGAGGAAGGATTTAAAATATTTGCTTCTCCTTGGACTGCAGCTCCATGGATGAAAGATAATAACCATTGGGTAGGTGGAAAGCTGCTTCCAGAGTATTATGATACTTGGGCTTTATTTTTTTCAAAATATGCCGATGCCTACAAAACCGAAGGGATTGACTTGTGGGGATTTACGGTTGAAAATGAACCTCTTGGGAACGGAAATAATTGGGAAAGCATGCATTTTAGTGCAGAAGAAATGACGGATTTTGTCCAAAATCATTTGGGTCCTCAACTTGAAGCTGACGGGAAAGGTCATCTTAAGATTTTAGGGTATGACCAAAACAGAGCGGAGTTAAAAGAATGGGTGGATGTCATGTTCAAAGATGCCGCTTCTTCAAAATATTTTGACGGAACGGCCATTCATTGGTACGAAAGCACATATGCTATCTTTCCTGAGGCGCTTCAATATGCTCATAACAAAGCGCCTGACAAATATTTAATTCAAACAGAAGCCTGTATAGACTCAGAAGTTCCCTTTTGGAAAGATGATCAGTGGTATTGGGAAAAAAAAGCTACCGATTGGGGATATGACTGGCGTGAGGAGGAAAAAAAACACTTACATCCAAAATATGCCCCCGTCAACCGCTATGCAAGAGATATTATTGGTTGTCTTAATAATTGGGTAGATGGATGGGTCGACTGGAATATGGTCCTCGATCGACAAGGAGGGCCTAATTGGTTCGAAAACTGGTGTGTTGCACCAGTGATTGTTGACCCTAAAAAAGATGAAGTTTATTTTACTCCTCTATACTACACTATGGCTCACTTTAGTAAGTTCATACGTCCTGGTGCTGAAGTGATACATGTGGATAAGTCGGATAAAAATTTAATGGTTACCGCTTCACAAAACCCAGATAATTCAGTAATTGTTGTCCTTTTTAATGAAGGAAAAACAGCAAAAAGCTTTCAGCTTAAACTTAATGAATTATCCAAAAAAATAACAATAAGTCCTCAAGCAATTCAAACGGTTGTTATACGTAACAAAAAAATTAAACATAATGAATGATTCTAAATCAGCGTTAACGCATAAAGTAAAAATGGGACAGAAAATTGCTTTTGGCTTTGGAATGCTGGCCAATCAGATGTTTCCAGCAGCAATTAGTATATTCATTGTAGTACTTGTGCAGAGTCTAGGTTTTCCTGGATGGATGTGGGGAGTAGTTTCTTTAGCTCCAAGGCTTTTTGATGCTATTACGGATCCAATTATGGGCTTTATCTCAGATAATACAAAATCGAAATGGGGAAGAAGAAGGCAATATGTTTTCTTAGGTTCAATTATTATGGGAATATCCTTTATCATTATGTGGCAATTGCACAAAGAGAACACCATGGATTATAATTTTGTCTATTTTTTACTATGGTCGTTGGTCTTTTATTTAGGGCTTACTATTTTTAGTGTGCCTTATGTAGCTATGGGTTATGAGATGAGTGATGATTTTCACGAACGTACCAATATTATGGCAGTAGCTCAATTTATTGGGCAATGGGCTTGGGTAATTGCGCCTTGGTTTTGGATAATTATGGATAATCAAAACATTTTTGAATCTAGTGAAATAGCCGTAAGAGAATTAGCCATTTGGGTAGGCTTAATTTGTATGCTTTTTGCAATTGTACCCGCACTTTTTATCAAAGGACGATCAACTTTAAACGAAAAATATGAAAGTATTACTTTTAAAAATATCCTACATAATTTACACACAATTTTTGTGATTAACTTTAGAGAAGCCTTCAAAATAAAAGAGTTTAAAAAATTATGTATTGCTACATTTTTAATTTATAATGCTTTTAACACCGTTGCTGCTTTTACATACTTTATTATTGTTTATTACTTATTTAATGGCGTTACAGGTCCTGATGGTGCTTGGTGGTGGCCAACGTTGTTTGGAAGTGTTGGTGCTTTAATAACTACATTTTTAGTAATTCCTCTGGTAACTAGATTGTCTAAAAAAATGGGTAAAAAGAATGCTTTTATGCTTTCTCAATTTATTTCCATCATAGGGTATGTCATGCTTTGGTTTTTGTTTGTTCCAGGAAAACCTTATCTATTTTTATTTGCCTTGCCTTTTTTCTCATTCGGAATAGGTAGCTTGTTTACTTTAATGATGTCTATGACAGCAGATGTAATTGATTTAGATGAATTGAGAACAGGTAAAAGACGTGAAGGTATTTTTGGTGCCATTTATTGGTGGATGGTAAAGTTTGGCTTTGGAATTGCGGGCGGATTAACAGGCGTTATTTTTTCTATTATAGGTTTTGAATCTGGAGCTGCAACGCAAACCGAAGAATCACTTTTAGGTTTACGATTATTCTTTTCTGGGTTGCCCATTTTAGGAACTTTATTCGCCATGTATATTATGAGTAGTTACGATCTGACAGAAGAAAGAGCCAATGAAGTTTCATTGGCTTTACATCAACATAAAAAAAGCTTAAAAAGTTAAAAAGAAACCTTTGATGCTAGGAAGCAGAACGTTTTTTATTGACATGAGTGTTCAGTATCCTTGATTTTTCTTTTTGCACCTCAGGATGTTTTCTATGACTCCATATTTTAGTTCTTGCAGCTTTTGAGCTCAATTCTAAATCGACTATGGGCAATGGATAATCTTTGCCTATCGTTACGCCACAAAATACTTGTTCCATAGCACTCATTGTCCATGGTTGATGAATATATGAAGTAGGTACACGGCTGAGCTCTGGTATCCATTTTTTGATAAAAATTCCTTCTGGATCATTTTCTTTAGCGTTTTTGACAGGATTATACAACCGCACTGTATTAATCCCTGTGGTTCCCGCTTGCATTTGAAATTGAGGGTAATGAATTCCAGGTTCATAATCTAAAAATAATTGAGCTAAATGGTAAATCCCCTCTCTCCAATCTTGATCTAAATTAAAAGTAAGAAATGATACTAACATTGCACGCATTCTAAAATTAATCCACCCAGTATCGTTTAATGCGCGCATACATGCATCTACAAGGGGATAGCCTGTGGTGCCTGTTGCCCAACTATGAATAAAATCATTATTTTTTTTGTGGGTTAAAAGCTCATAGCCACGATTAATACAATGGGTTTCATAGCTGCATTCAACTTCAAATTTTTGTATAAAATGACAATGCCAGTGTAATCGTGTTAACATTCCAGAAAAAGCTCTTTTATACCTTTCGTAATTAGAGTGATTACTGATAAATTGATAGGCTTGTTTCACACTTATATTTCCCCATGATAAATAAGGGGATACACGACTGCAGGAGGTTCTACTTTCTGTGGGTTTTGATAGTTTTTTGTGATAATTAAACCCTCTTTGTGCTACAAAAGATCGTAGGTAACGCCATCCGTTTTGTTCACCCGCAGGCTGAAAATGTTTAGGATAGGTGGTTATTTTAGATCTTGTTTTTTGAGGCCAAACAAAAGGATGATCAAGATGTTTTATTTGAGAATTCGAAAATTTATTTATCCGTATCGGGAGGTGCATGGTTTTATACCATTGTTGGGTCCAATTCTTTCTGTTTTTAATTCCTCTAATAACCCCATCACGTTGAAATTGTTTCCAAACAATGTTATTTTGATTACACAGTTCACTCACTTTTTTGTCGCGATCCCAAGTAATTTGAGTTCCACTTTCATTATAACTAAATACACGGTTAATGAGGAATTGTTCCATTAAATAATTAAAAATTTCATGCGAATCACCATAAAATATTTCAACCCGTCGATTGTATTGTGCTAAAGTTTTATTAAGTGACAAAATAGAATGATAAATAAACTGCAAGTGTCTTACACTTGTATCGGGGTGGTTTATTATATTGGTATCGAAAATATAAAGGATTAGGTACGGCTGTTCAGAGGCTTCAGCTTCAAATAAAGGCTCGTGATCTTGTGACCTCAAATCGCGTTTAAGCCAAACAATATTTACTTTTTCTTTTTTCAACTAGCTCCAATTTTACAATGATGTACATTGCAAATTTTAAATATTTTCAATGAAATAAAAAAAACTTTAAAAACCAAATTTATTAATAATATATGCTTAACTTTAGGGGTAACTCCAAATTAATTTAACATATGTCTGTCCGTTTTTTTTATTGTTTATCCCTTTTTTTATTTTCATTTGTTATGATGTCCCAAACATTGACGGTAGAAGTGAATGGGATTGAAAATAACATCGGAAATATTGAAATCGGCCTTTTCGATAATGAGGAAGGATTTACAAAGTATAACAAGAGATTTTTAGGCACTACACTGAAAGCCAAAAAATCAAGTGTTCGTTATACGTTTCCAAATATATCTAGTGGTACTTATGCTATTGCTGTATTTCATGATGAAAATAAAGACAACATTATCAACAAAAATTGGCTTGGAGTACCAAAAGAAAAATATGGTTTTTCATTTAACAAAAGAGGGAAATTTGGACCTCCTGCATTTGCCGAAGTATCTTTTAAAATCTTGGAAAAAGAAGAAAAAACAATGACTATAACTTTAAATTAGACCTTAACCCCAAACTTAAACATAACGAAAATGAATTCATATGACACGATAATTATCGGAGGTGGATTGGGAGGACTTGTAGCAGGGGCTCTATTGGCTAAAAAGGGTAAAAAAATACTGTTACTGGAACAACATTATATTCCAGGTGGATGTGCCACAACCTTCAAAAGAAAAGATTTTGTAATGGAAGTAGGGCTCCACGAAATGGATGGGCTTCATCCGACCGACCCGAAAACAAAATTATTTAAAAAACTAGGCATTTTTGACGCTATTGAATTAATTCGTGTTCCTGAGTTTTATCGCGCTATTGATGATAACTATGATATTACTATTCCTGATGATACAAAAAAAGCCATTGCGGTTTTATCAGAAAAATTCCCTGATGAAATTAAGGGAATTCGAAAGTATTTTAAAATCATACACAAAATTCAGAGAGAAATAGAATTATTGCCAAAAAAGCAATGGAAAACTCTCCTCCTTTTTCCCATTTTTCCATTACTTTATCCTTATTTAAGCGTTTCATCTCATTCAAATACAAATTTTTTGAATTTCTTAAATCCATTTTTTCTCTTGCTAAAATTTAATTTGGTCTTTTGGAAGCATACAACCATCGGTAGCTTATTGGATAGTTGTATTAAAAATAATAATTTAAAAAAGGTTTTACTCTCCAATTTACCTTATTATCACAATGATCCATATAGTATGTCACTTGTTTTTTATAGTGCAGCTCAAGGAAACTATTACCGTGGAGGCTATTTTATAAAAGGCGGTTCACAAGAATTATCAAATTATTTAAGTTCAGTCATTACAAAGAATAATGGCATTGTTCTCTTAGGTAAAAAGGTTAAAAAAATTATAGTTCATAAAAAAAGAGCCATTGGTGTAATTTATAAAGATGCTTTTAACCATAATCTTTCAGAAGTAAGTGTTTTTAGTGAAACAGTTATTGCCAATGCGGCTATCCCTTTAGTAGCTCCAATGCTTCCCAAAAAACATGGAAATTATTTAAAAAATAAAATTAATGCTTTAGAAAAAGCCTGTTCTTTATTAAGCATTTACATTGGGTTTAAGACCGAAGTAAAAAATTTAGGACATCACCATTACTCCACCTTTGTCTCAGGAAAAAATATCAAAACAATACGAGATATCAAACCTAATAGTCGAGATCGCTGGGAAAACAGAGGGTTTGTTTTTGTAGATTATAGTCAAATAGACGCTGGTTTGGCACCCAAAGGAAAATCTTTTGGTACAATATGTACTATAGATTATCTTTCGGATTGGGAATTTTTGGATGCTAACAATTATAAAGACAAAAAAGAAGAAGTCGCCCAAATCCTTTTTAAACGGCTTGAAAAAGTGATTCCAGGGATTACGCAACAAATAGAATACTATGAAGTGGGTACCTCAAAAACTATTCGTCGTTTTACCTCAAATCCAGCAGGAACGCCTTATGGATTTGCACAAACTCCAAAACAAGCAGGAATCCACAGGCAAAAATCATTAGTTAATATAAAAAATTTATTTTTTGCTTCTGCATGGGGATTTCCAGGAGGCGGCTTTACAGGAGCTATTTTGAGTGGAATGAACGTCGCAAAGGTTGTGAAAAAAAAACTGAGATACAGCTCTCAAAAATCCATTGATTACAAAGAAGATCAAAGAATTGTTCCTCTAATTTCCAGTAAAGAAATTGCTGAAAACACATTAGAGCTATGCGTTGAAAAACCGAATAACTTCCATTTCATCGCGGGTCAATACGCCCTATTAGATTTGATGAAAACAAAATATAATTCGATAGATATGCCCATTCGTATGCTTTCAATGGTATCTCATCCAAAAGAACAAACACTTCGATTTGCGATGCGCTTAAGTAAAAGTTATTTCAAACAAACGGCCCGTAAGTTGAAAAATGGGGAAAAATGTAGGATATTTGGACCAATGGGAGAATTTACCCTTTCGGAAAAAGAAAAAGGAATCGTATTTTTAGTTTCGGGAATTGGCATTACCCCCATTATTTCGTTGCTCAAAGAGCTGGATGTAGACACCTATAATCAACCAATATATTTGTTTTACTCCAATAAATCCATTGAAACTACAGCATATCACGGCTATCTTAACTCGATCAAAAATACTCAATTTAGCTACATCCCCGTTTTTACTAATACCCAAAGAAGAATTAATAAAACGCTCCTTATAAAAACATTACAAAGTTTTATTGAACTAGATTTTTATACGGTTGGCGGCAATTCATTTGTCAAGTCAATGATGAGTATATTAATTTCGATGGGCGTAAAAAAAGAACGTATTAAAATTGATGATTTTGGTTAATTTGTCGAACAACATTTTGCGGTAATAAATTTTTATGACGATTGAATTTACTCCCATTTCTTTATCAAATGTAGACCTCGTATTGACCCTTTTTAGAGACGCGGCGGAACAAATTGCAAAAAAAAATATTGATCACTGGCAGTACTGGAAAAAATCCTCCTCCTGAGAAAATAAACTGGGTAAAAGAAGGAATTGAACATAATGAGTTTTTTTTTATTAAAAATTCCCATCAAAATATCGCTGGAATGGTTCGTATCCTTGAACATGATAATTTGTATTGGGGAGAAAATTTAGATTCAGCAAGGTATGTTCATTCATTAGTGATTTTAGATGGGTTCAAAGGTCTTGGTAAAGAAGTCCTACAAAAAATAGAACAAGATTCTCGTAATAAGGGCTATGATTATTTGCGTTTGGACTGCGATTCCAACAATCCAAGGCTCTGCAAATACTACGAAGAGCAAGGGTTTTTACAAGTGGGAACCAAAAAACTACCTCTTTCTACATATCGTTTGTATCAAAAAATACTTTCATAGTCATAGGTCATACTTCCATTTATGAAATAATATATATTGACTTCTTTATTGAGTGGACGCTAATATGTTCGTCCTTTGCTGTACATGTACTGTAAGTTATATTTTTATAAATTTACATATGGCATTATATCATGAATCAAAAATATTAGATTTCATATTTTGTTTTTATTTTCTTGTTTTATCATTTGTGCTTAGTGCTCAAATAGAAAATATAAAACGTCCATTTGTTACAAACTTTGGAGCAGATCAGCTATCAGTAGGTACCGTTAATGATGTTGATCAAAGCAACAATGGGCTTTATTATTTTGCTACCTCATCTGGATTAGTCGAAACAGATGGATTGACACATCGTGTTTATCAAAAAGGAAAACTGACCGATTTAAGTGCCATTTATGTACAAAATGATAGTGTCATTTTTAGTGGCGGTTATGGAGGGTTTGGACGATGGGATAAAAATGAATTTGGTGCATTTAAATACACCAGTTTGTATTATGTTTACCCCACCTCAAAGAATTATCTTCAACCTACTTTTTCTGGAATTGAAACGTACAACGATGAAATTGTTTTTCAATCACAAGATTTTTTATATTTTTTTAACCCCAAAACAACTTCTATTCGCACACTTAAAGCACCTTCGTACTACAACAATATCTATAAAACTTCAAAACATCTATTAGCTATAGACATTTCAGGAGATGTCTATAATATCGAAGGGGATTCTCTCAAACTATTTCAAAAAAATAAAGGGAAACAAGCCATGATTACAACTATTCTAGAAACAGCAAATAATTCCTTTTTGTTTGTTTATAAAAACGGTGAATTATGGCTCAAAAAAGAGGACTCCTTTTTACTTAAAAAAAAGTTCAATTCCTACACCCTAAATACTGCTGTATTTGATGTGGAAGAAAAATTAGTGATAGGAACCAATCTTAATGGGATTTATGTATTGGATCACGATTTTATGATTGAAAAATCTATTGACGATCAAGACGGATTACAAAGTAATTTTGTTCGAAAACTTGTTACCGATAAAAGGGGCTCTATTTGGGTTTCAAATGATAAAGGAATTCACTATTTACCTCACAATAATGAGGTTTCCGTAATAAATGACAGTAACCGTAATGGAATTAGTTTTAGTTATTTTTTAGATAAAAGTAAGAATGAATTATTAAAAGGCACCAACCAAGGACTTTTTGTTCTGGATATTCAAAATAACAACAACGAATTTAAACTTATTGAAAACAGCCAAGGAGTAACTTGGGATATAAAAAAAATTGATCAAACTGTTTTTGTAGGTCATGCTAATGGAATATTCCGTTATGAAGATAATTCCCTAATCCCTATCCATGCCATCAATGGTGCTTGGAATTTCAAACAACATCCCCTCCGCAAAGATTTAATTTTTTGTGGAACTTATAATGGAATTATCCTATTAAAAAAAACAAACAATATTTGGCGTTTTTACAAAAGATTAGATGGATTTTGGGACTCCTCAAGGTTTATGGAGTTTGATAAACAAAGTCTTTGGGTGTGCCATCCAGCAAAGGGGTTTTATAAGATAGATTTGTCTTTAGACTTCGAATATTTACTTTCCTATGAGTTTTATCAAAATTTTGACTCTAGTGACAGTTCTTTTTATAATTATTTTTATAAGCTGAATAACGAGTTGATTTTTTATAACCCTACTGGGTTTTATAAGTATGATTATACCGATAATACTTTTTATATTTCAGACAAACCCACAAAACTATTTAACGGAATTAATAATTTGTTCTCAATCCAACAGATGGATCAATTACTTTGGTTTACCACAAAAAATTATATTGGATACATTAACCTAAAAAATAAAGAACCTACCAAAGTCATTCAACCTTTTTTTTATGATCGAATCAACAACTTAAGAGATTTTACTAAGTTTATTCAACTTGATGAGGACCATTTTATATTTAACACTGATTCAAAATCGCTTATTTATAATCATCGAAATTTTAAATTAAAAAAATATGAGAAAATAATTGATCCCCCCATTGTTAAAGGCATAAAGTTTGTCGGAATCAATGATACCATAGTACACAAAACCTTTGATACAAATGATGTTAAAGTACCCCACAAAAACAACTCATTAACAATGGATATTCTGATCCCCTATTATTTAGAAAACTCCAATTTAAAACTTGAGTATAAAGTAAATATGGAAGGAATATGGATGAACTCAAAAACAAACAATGGCATAAATTTGAGTGGACTCAACACCAATAGATACCAACTGTTCATTCGGTTGAATGATCAAGAAGGTAATACCTCTGAAGAAATTTCATATGGTTTTATTATTAAGCCTTTATGGTATTTTTCGTCTCTAGCCATTTCGCTTTACATTGTTTTAATTTTTATTGTTTTTATCTTTACTTTCATTAGAATAGAAATCAAAAACCAAAAAGATAAAAACAGACTGGTAGAGGGCGAAAAGAGAAAACAAAAAATTAAAATCAATGATCTTGAACTCGAAAAACTCAAGGGGGAAAAACTGATGCTAGATCTACAGCAAGAAAAGCTTCAGTTACAAATTGAAAATCATAATCAAGAACTGGCTTTTTCCACGTATACCAACATCAAAAAAAATGATTTGTTAAGAAATCTCAAAGAACATATACTTCAAGTTAACAAAGTTAAATCTATAGAGTCATTAAACCCGAGCATGAAATCTATTGTCAAAAAAATTAATAACGAATTAGATGGGGCCTATGATTGGGTGAAATTTGAATATCACTTTAAAAAAGCCAATCCTCACTTTTTTGACTCTCTTCAACAAGCCCATCCCTCTCTTACTTCCAATGACATAAGAATATGCGCTTTTATCAAACTTAATTTACCTACTAAACAAATGGCCTCGTTCTTAAATATTAACACCAAAAGCCTTGAAATGACCCGATATCGGCTTCGTAAAAAGTTAAATCTTGAAGATCGAACAGATTTGTATCATTACATAAGTACCCTCTAACTTATTTAAAAAGAAAAAAGAAAATTATTTAAATAAAAATTAAATATGTTTGTAGGGGTTTTGTAGGGGTTTGTTTGTTTTTTGTAGAGTTTGTTTAGGGGGGTGAAAACCTATATTATTTTAATATATTCTTAATTTTGTCTTAAATCAATTCAGAAATTCGCTATTTTATTTTACAAAACTGTGAATTATTTAAAATACACACACATGAAAAAATTTATATTATTATTAATGTTTATGTTAATGAGCACAGTCAACGCCCAAAACGTTGAACTTTATGCTGATTTTGAAGCAAATGGTACGGATATTACCCTTAGCGACTGGCAAGGAATTCTTGTTAGTGAATCAATAGATAACCCATTCCCTGGTGGAATCAACAGCTCGCTTAAAGTGGCCAAGCTAACTATGCACCCTGACGATCCTGAACGCTTAACATCAGGTAGTTCCTATACAGGATATTTTGACTTAGAATCCTCACCCATTTTTTATGTTGATGTTTATACAACTGAAATAGTAGATATCAATATCAAACTTGAAGGAATGGATTGGGGAAGAGATAATGTGACCAAAACAACCACTATTAATACCATTAACGAATGGACGACAGTAGAAATAGATTTTTCAGGAACAACAAATGTTTTACTTAATAAGTTTGGAATTTCTTTTAGTGGCGATAACAATAATGCTGGAGATGTTTACTATATAGACAATATATATGGTTCTCCATTTTACACTTTCAATCAAATTGATCTACAACCCAATGATGGTTCTACAAATGTAAGCGCCACTTCAAACCTTTATATCTATGCTAATCAAGGATTGGTTAAATCAGATAACTCAGAACTCACTGATGCTGATTTAGCAAATGTCGTTGTGTTAAGAGAATCTGATAATCTTGGGCAAGATCTGTCCTTTAGTGCAACAATAAATGGAGATAAAAATGTAATTACTATTGACCCTACTGAAAACTTTGATTCAAATCGACAATACTATTTTTCTATCAACGAATACGAAATTGCTTATAACGATGCAAGTTCTGTGAATCCTGAAAGCAGTACGTTTATTTCAGAAACAATTCAATCAAGTCAAATGCTTATTGACTTTGAGTCTACTGAAACTGATGCAAGCTTCTCGAGTTGGGGAGGTGCAGGATTTGAAAAAATTGAAAATCCAGATAAATCAGGGATTAATATGACAAATTATGTAGGTCAATATACCGTACCAAGTGGAGATGCGGGTATCGAAAAC
Organism: Flavobacteriaceae bacterium; assembly: GCA_965659665.1. GTDB lineage: Bacteria > Bacteroidota > Bacteroidia > Flavobacteriales > Flavobacteriaceae > CBFHWU01. Next base: position 149,518 of record CBFHWU010000017.1, on the reverse strand, counting down.
GGTAATGTGAATGGAAGTACTCTTAGTTTCTTTAATTATGAAGCTACACCATTCTTTAGAGTGAAAGTTTGGGTGGACAAGCCTGTAACCGTGCATATGCAATTACAAAACGACCCTGACTGGGGTAACAATTCTGGAGTGAAAGAAATTTTAGTCAGTGAAACCAACAAGTGGGTACAACTCACATATAACTTCAGCTCTCAAACAGCCAATAATCACAATCGTGTTCAACTCTATTTTGATCGGTCAAAAAGTGGTGGATCCATTGAAGGAGACATTTATTATTTTGATGAAATACACAAAGGGAATACTCCTCCCCCTGCTGAAATTGCTTTAAACCCAGCAGATGGTTCAACTGATATTGTAACATTTTCAAACCTCAGCATTGTTTCGAATATAGAATTTAAAAATACAGATGGATCTGAAATTACGGATGCATCCCCTAAAATAGAGCTAAGAGAAGGAAGTTCAACGGGGACAATCGTCCCTTCAAAAGCTGTTTTAAGCGACGATGAATTGACCATGCATATCGTTCCAAATAATATGCTTCAATCTAATACTACCTACTGGTATGGAATAATTGAAGGAACAACTCAGTTCGCAAATCAAACCCCTGTAAATGGTGTTTATGGAACATTTACCACCTCAGCAACTAGCCCGACTTTTACAATGTATGAAGACAACGAAGGAGTAGAAGATAACGTATTGATCCAAGATACAATGGGGGATCCTGCGGGGAATTCAGCTGTTGTAACTGACCCTGACGATAGCTCCAATATGGTGTTGCAGTGGGATAAAAATAGCTCATGGAGCGGATGGAATAGAGTACATTATGAATTAGATAACAGTGTAGATTTCAATCAAGGTCATGTGTTCTCCATTAAAATTAAATCACTGGAAACAGCATGGGTTCGATTTAAAGTTGGTGATCAAAAAGATGATGGAGGAGATAACAAAGAAATGGATGCTAATATACTTTTAGCAAATCAATGGCAAACCCTTTATTTTGATGGCTCAGATATTGCCTCTGACAAAACAACTTACACGCATGTCAGTATTTATGTTAATGGAGGAGATAGTACTGCAGCTACGTATTACATTGATGACTTTAAGGGCCCTCTATTAGCAAATTCAGCTTCCATAGGTGACGCAGAAAATCATAAATTAAGCATATACCCAAACCCAGTATCTGAACATATATACTTCAGTAATGCGCGTAATGGTGATCAGGTAAATATATATGACTTAACTGGTCGTACTATAATAAGTGAAAAAATTACTAACGACCAAATAGATGTTAGTGATATGGATAAAGGCGTATATATTTTGACAATAAACAACAGTGCCCAACAAATAGTTATTGAATAATTAACACCAAAAGAGCAGAAGATTATTCTTCTGCTCTTTTTTATACACACACAATGCACAAAAGACTTAGTTTTTTAATTGTTTTACTTACCACGTTATCATGGACAACAATAACAGCGCAAGGTCACTTAGTATCAGGAACTATAGTGGACTCAAACGGAATATCACTTCCAGGAGTTACCATACAAGAAGAAGGAACTTCAAACGGAGTGGTTTCTGATCTTGATGGAAAATATGTGATAACCACATCCACCCCTTCCGAAATTTTAATTTTTTCTTATGTAGGTTTTGATACCCAAAGTGTCCCTGTAGAAAATAAAAGATACCTCGATATAATATTAAACGAAAATATAGAAGCGTTAGAAGAAGTACAAGTAGTGGCATTTCAAAAACAAAAAAAAAACAGTGTAATAGGTTCTATTAATACAATTAAACCTTCGGAGCTTAAACAACCCACATCGAACCTAACAGCAAGTTTAGCTGGGCGATTAGCAGGTGTCATCTCCTATCAACGTTCGGGGGAACCTGGAGCGGACAATGCAGAATTCTTTATTCGGGGTATTACGTCCTTTGGTCAGTCTAATAATCCGCTGATTTTAATTGATGGTTTAGAAGTAAGTGCGAATGACCTTGCTCGTATCGAACCCGATAACATTGCCAGCTTCTCGATCATGAAAGATGCTACTGCAACATCACTTTACGGAGCAAGAGGAGCTAATGGAGTGATTTTAGTCACTACAAAAGAAGGGAAAAAAGGGAAAGCTAAAGTATCTTTTCGTTACGAAACTGCTTTTTCGGCCCCTTCTCAAACAAACGAATTTTTGGATGGAGTAAGCTATATGGAGCTCTATAATAGAGCCTTACGAATGCGTAACCCCTCTGCATCTCTATTTTATAGCAAAAACAAAATTGAAGCTACACGAAATGGACTTGATAACAATATTTATCCAAATTTAAATTGGTACGATGAGTTATTCAAAGACTATACCATCAATAAAAAAGCAAATCTGAACGTAAATGGTGGAGGCGATGTGGCCCAATATTACCTTTCCGTATCACATTTAAATGATACTGGGTTACTAAAAGTTGACCCACTCAATAACTTTAACAACAATATCGACATTAATCGGTCTAATTTAAGAGCAAACGTCAATATCAATCTAACCAGCACTACAAAAATTGCAGTTAAATTTAACTCACAATTTGAACGCTACAACGGACCAATAGATAACGCCAACGATATCTTTGGTATGGTGATGCAAGCCAACCCAGTTAACTTTCCAAAATACTATACTTTTGAGGACGAAGTATTAAAATCTAATCATACTTTATTTGGAAACAAAGGGAATGGAGGTTTTCCGAACCCATATGCAGAAATGGTTAAAGGCTATAAAGATCGATTTACATCCACTATTCTTTCACAGGTACAAATAGAACAAGACTTAGATTTTATTACAGAAGGTTTATCTCTTAGAGCAATGGCTGCTATCAAAAGTTACGGCGAAACGGAAAATAAAAGAAATTTTGATCCATTTTATTACGGGATTGCAGAAATACAAACAGAGGAAGGGGTGATCAATGCATTGTATCAGATTCAAGAAGGAACTGAATTTTTAAATAACCCTATCACTTCAAATAACGTGAATAGTAATTTCTATTATGAATTTGTAACGCAATACGACAGACTGTTTAACGAAAAACATCAAATAGGAGGTCTACTGGTATTTAATTTTAGTGAATCGCTAAACACCATTAGTGGTAATTCAGCATTTTCAACTTTACCATCACGAAATATGGGCCTCTCGGGACGTGCTACCTACGGATACGATGATCGATATTTTACAGAATTTAATTTCGGATACAATGGATCCGAAAAATTTGCCGCTAATAATCGTTTTGGATTTTTCCCATCTGCTGGAATCGGGTGGATTGTTTCAAATGAAAAATTTTTTGAAGAAGCCTTCCCATCAATTACAACTTTAAAACTTAAATATACATATGGGTTAGTGGGTAATGATAATATTTCAGATCCTAATGATCGTTTCTTTTATTTATCAGATGTAAATCTTGATGATGGGGGAAGAGGATACACTTGGGGTGGAGAATTCAATAATTATTACAACGGATATAATATTAATCGCTACTCTAATCCTGATGTCACTTGGGAAGTAGCCGAAAAAGCAAACTATGGCCTAGAACTTGGGTTCAATGATAAACTGATGATTCAAGTCGATTATTTCGAAGAAAATAGAAAAAAAATATACGAAGAACGATCCGTATTTCCTGAAACAGCAGGACTTACTACCATAGTTAGTAGCAACTCTGGGGAGGTAAAGTCAAGCGGGGTAGATATTGCTTTGGATTACAATCAATCATTCGCAAATGGGTTATATATTTCAGCTCGAGGTACATTTACATACTCAACCAACGAAGTAATGGTCAAAAATGAACCACAGTATCCTTATAGCTATTTAAGTGAGGTAGGCTATCCTGTTAATCAGCCACGAGGTTATATCGCTGAACGTTTGTTTATCGATCAAGAAGATATTCAGAATTCACCTGAGCAATTTAATGGATTTTCAAGTTCCGAAAATACGTACTTGCCTGGAGATATTAAATATAAAGATGTAAACGAAGACGGCCAGATTAACGAGCTCGATAAAGTACCCATTGGAAATCCTTTTGTTCCCGAAATTGTATATGGTTTTGGAGCCTCTATAGGCTATAAAAATGTAGATTTCTCTTTCTTTTTTCAAGGAGCAGCACGGTCATCATTTTTTATAAATCCAAATGATATAGCCCCCTTTATCAATGAGCGTAATGCACTCAGTGTTATCGCCAACAATCATTGGTCAGAAAATAATCCTGATCCGAATGCTTTTTGGCCAAGATTATCTACCGAAGAAATAAATAATAATAATCAACCCTCAACTTGGTGGTTGCGCAATGGTGAATTCTTGCGTTTAAAGACTGTTGAATTAGGCTATACACTCCCTGAGAAATGGTTAAATCTTCAAGGTGTACAAACAAGGTTTTATGCAAGTGGACTCAACTTATTTAGTTTCAGTTCATTTGATCTTTGGGATATTGAAATGGCAGGTAACGGATTAGGTTATCCACCTCAACGTGTAATAAATATTGGTTTACAACTAAATTTTTAATGATGAAATTAAATTTAAAAAATATTGTTAGTTACTCCCTCATCCTGCTAGGACTAATAAGCTGCGATGAATACTTGGATATCGTTCCCGACAAAACACAAGAAGTTTCATTAATGTTTCAACGTAAAGATGCAGCGTATACCGCATTGGCTACATGTTACAGTTATCTCCCTCAAAATGATGGGATTTATGCCACTTTTGTAATGGCTAGTGACGAAATTACAACTCCTTTAGCTAAAGATACTCCTGGAATTGAACTCATGAAAGGAAAACAAACAGCTTCGGAGCCAATCATGGGATTTTGGAACGGATATGGTGCTCAAGGTAGAGGTCAAGGATCGTTATGGGATGGTATAAGAAGTTGTAATACCCTAATCGATAATATCGATCAAGTGATCGATATGACCCAAGAAGAAAAAAACACTTGGACAGCAGAAGCACAAGTACTCAAAGCCTATTATCATTACTTATTGGTAAACTATTACGGACCCATTCCAATTGTAGACGAAAATATGCCCATATCGGTATCAGATGAAGAACTTCGTGTGAAAAGAGAAACGGTTGATGACTCATTCTCATACATTCTAACTACTATCGATCAAGCAATACCTTTTTTGCCTGAACGTATTCTTACAAATAATGATTTAGGCCGGATGGATCAAGTTATTGCACATGCAATGAAATCTAAAGTGGCTTTACTGTCTGCTAGTCCATTATACAATGGAAATTCAGCGTTTTATAGTGACTTTACAAACCAAGAAGGTACTCCTTATTTCAATCAAACTTTTGAGGTATCCAAATGGGAGTTAGCCGCAGATATTGCTAGAGAAGCATTAGAAAATGCCTTAAATCAAGGAGCGGAACTATACACTTACTCATCAAATCCCCCTTCTTATGATAATCAAAATTTTCAATACAGTTTTTATAGAACCTTATACGATATCAAGTATGCTATCGTTGAAAAATGGAATGCTGAACTTTTATGGGGCAATTCGAGTCCCGTATCCGACTGGTGGCAAATTCAGGCAGGTTCTTTAATGAAAGATCCCGTTTCTTCCTCCGTGGAAGCAGCATGGCAATGGGTTGCACCTACATTGCGAATGGTCGAAACTTATTACACGCGTAATGGTTTGCCTATCGAGGAAGATTTAACCTTTAACTATGACAACCGATACAATACCACCACAGTTCCGACCGATCGTGGTTTTTATGCCTTACCACGGCAGCGGACAGCATTTTTACATCTCGATCGTGAACCTCGTTTTTATGCTTCTATTGGATTTGATTTAAGCCAATATCGAGGATGGGGAAAGCTGTGGAACCTTCGAATGAAAAAAGGGCAAACCCACGGTCGAATTGCTAATTCTAGTGATTATTTGATTACTGGGTTTTCCTTAAAAAAATTAGTGCATCCTGATTCAGAAGGTGATGGGTACAATAAATTGATTAACTATCCATGGCCTAATATTCGATTAGCAGAACTCTATCTAAATTATGCTGAAGCAATGAATGAGGCTTACGGTCCAAGTCAGGAAATTTACGATGCCCTAAACGTCATTCGTTCTCGGGCGGGTATTGCGAATGTGGAAGTAGTTTGGAGTGATGCCACCAAAGCAAGAACACCAAATAAACATACCACAAAAGATGGTCTAAGAGAAATCATTAGACAAGAACGAATGATAGAGCTAGCTTTTGAAGGGCATCGATACAATGATATTCGAAGATGGAAGCTGGCAGATACTTATTTTAACAACAATGTTAAAGGATGGTCTGTTGATGAAAGTACTGAGGATGGATATTATCAGGTAAAAGAAGTGGGAACGCGTGTTTTTTCTACTCCTCGTGATTATTTTCACCCAATTAAAATTAGTGAACTCAACACTAATCCTAATTTAATACAAAACCCAGGATGGTAATATTTAACTATAAAATGATGGAACTCTTGAAAATAAATACTCGTATTTTTATGCTTATTATGGCTTCCTTTCTTTTATCATGTACCGATGATGAAGAAGGCGATACCACCCCTCCTGATATACTTACGATTATTTCTGTTGAACCTACCAATGGTGGAGGTATAATAACGTATGAATTGCCTTCGGATAATGATGTTTTGTTCGTTCGAGCTGACTATATTAACGGAAAAGGCGAGGAAGTGTTTAGAGTCGCAAGTAAACACGTAAATCAAATAGAAGTTTCTGGACTCATTTCCTCAGAAGAAATAACGGTAAGACTTACTGTTGTAGATGAAAGTGAAAATTACTCTGAGACAGTGGAGGCACTTTTAACCCCAGAACCGTCTTTTATATTTTTAGTTCAAAATAGTATCGAACTAATTCCAGATTTAGGAGGAGTGCGTGTTAGCTGGGAAAATATTGAAGAAAAAACAGTTTTTGTTTATCTTCATATGATTGATAACGGAGAGGAAGAAATAAGAATTCTTTCCTCCAACAAACGCAATTATTCGATTTTTGTGAGAGGACTTCAAGCGGTTCCCATTTCATTTTCAACAAAAGTTGAAGATTTTGATGGAAATATTACTCCTTTGGAAGATAAGGGAGTCTTAACACCACTATTCGAGGAAAAAATAGAAAAAGATACCTGGCAATTGGTGAGTAATTTATCAATAGATGGAAACGCTTGGGAAGGACGCACTGTGAATTTTTGGGATGATGTTATAGATACCAATGGAAATGATTCGGATAACAGCTACTTTATTATTTATCGTTCTCGCAATGGAGGATCATTAAAGTGGCCGTTGGATATTGTTATCGATTTAAACAAATCAGTAAAAATTAATCGATTTAAAGTATGGCAACGGGCATACTGGTATAATGGACCTGCTGGACAACCCTATTATTATCAAGCTGAAAACCTTAAAAGTTTTGATGTTTTTGTAAGCACAGACAAAATGGAGTGGACTTTATTGGGACAATTTGATATTGGAGACGCAGCCAATTCGTCGGGGATAATCTCGGAAGAAAAACTTGATGAAGCAGCTGCAGGACATGATTTTAGTTTAGAAGCTGTTTCTCAGGAATTTAGATACCTTAAATTTAGTATAACCTCTAATTACGGAAGCGATACCTACGTTCACGGTTCGGAGATTTCGCTTTATGGATTAGATAATTTATAACCATAATATTTACACTTATTTATCATGAACAACTCTATTTTAAAATTGGTTGGGTTAGGATGTATTGCCCTCATTTTATTGTCAAATACAATCATAACAACAAACAATAACACATCAATCACTAACAATCCTTATGGTCAAGAAGTTGAAACGTTAATGTCAAAGATGACTTTGCGCCAAAAAATAGGTCAAATGGCACAAATCACCTTAGATGTAATTGGAAAAGGAGATAATGAATTTTCAAGTTTTGATCCCTTTGAAATCGATACGGATCAACTCGACAAAGCAACTAGAGTTTATGGCGTGGGTTCTATCCTAAATACCACTAATAACACCCCCCTAAGTGTTGAGAAATGGAAAACTATAATGGAAGCCATTCAACAAGAAAGTATAAAACACTCTGGAATTCCAATTCTCTACGGAGTTGATGCTATCCATGGGGTCACCTATACCAAAAATTCAACCTTATTTCCTCAACAAATAGGGCTTGCTGCAAGCTTTAACCTTGAGATGGCTTATGATCTTGCCAAAATTTCAGCTTACGAAACTAGAGCAAGCAATATTCCTTGGAATTTTTCACCCGTTCTCGACTTAGGTTTAGATCCGAGATGGTCCAGACATTGGGAAACTTTTGGTGAAGATGTTTTGTTGACAACAAAAATGGGAGAGGCAATTGTAAAAGGGTACCAAGGCGAATCCTATAACATTGGGAAATACAATACTGCAGCCTGTTTAAAACATTTCTTAGGGTATTCAGTACCTGTAACTGGCAAAGATCGGACTCCTGCTTATATTGCAAACAAAGACTTAAAACAATATCATTTACCTGCGTTTAAAAAAGCCATTGAATTAGGTGTAGCATCTATTATGGTTAACTCGGGTTTGATTAATGACGTTCCGGTGCATGCCAATAAAAAAATCTTGACTGATTTACTCAAAAACGAGTTAAAATTTGAAGGCGTAGTGGTTACTGATTGGGCGGATGTAGATAATTTACATTACAGAGATAAAGTAGCCTCCTCCGAAAAAGAGGCGGTTATGTTGGCGATCAATGCAGGTATTGATATGGCCATGATCCCTTATAATCTTAAATTTTGTGATTATTTGTATGAACTCGTCCAAGAAGGTAAAGTAGCTGAATCACGGATCGATGACGCTGTTCGACGCATTTTAGCCCTAAAATTTCGACTAGGTCTTTTTGAACAAAACATCTATGATACACAAGATTATCCACAATTTTCCTCTGAAGAACATCATCAAAAAGCACTTGAAGCCGCCAAAGAATCGATCACACTTTTAAAAAATACAAACAATACCTTACCCCTAAACAAATCAAGCAAAGTGTTAATTACTGGACCGAATGCCAACAGTATGCGAACCCTCAATGGCGCATGGTCATACTCGTGGCAAGGGGAAAGAGCTGACGAATATGCCAAAAATCATAACACTATTGTAGAAGCAATGACCGAAATTGGAAATAAAAAAATAAGCTTCAGCCCTGGAGTAAACTACAATTCCCATGGGTCGTTCAATTGGGATCATATCGTAGATATAGATGCTGCTATCGAAGCTGCTAAAGAGGTAGATTATATTGTGGCTTGTGTGGGTGAAAATACTTATACTGAAAAACCAGGTGACCTAAATGACTTAAATCTTTCGGATAACCAACAAAAACTTGTTAAAGCCATGTACTCAACAGGCAAACCTGTGATCTTATTAGTAAACTCAGGCAGACCACGTATTATTACAAATTTAGTCGATGAAGCCTCTGCTATTGTAGTAACATATTTACCTGGAAACAAAGGGGGAGATGCTATTGCATCTATACTGTACGGGGACACCAACCCAAGTGGTAAATTACCCTTTTCTTATCCAAGATATGTAAGTACATTTGTTAATTATAACCACAAACCTTCTGAAGCACAAGATCGGCAACTTGGCGCCTATAATTACAAATCGGACAATACGGTTTTATTTCCATTTGGTTATGGGCTAAGTTATACTACTTTTAAATATAGCGATCTTACTTTAGATGAAAGTAAATTAAATGATGATGGGAATATAACAGTAGCTGTAAAAGTGACTAACACAGGAAATATTGAAGGAAAAGAAACAGTATTGATGTTTACAAAAGACTTGTATGCTTCATTATCTCCAGATGTTAAAAAATTATCGGCCTTTACAAAATTAAGTTTAGAACCTGGTGAAATAAAAACCGTTTCCTTTGATCTTAATGTATCACAATTGGCATTTGTGAACAGCCAAGAACAATGGATTACAGAAAAAGGGGATTTTGAAATCGTAATTCACGACCTTTCATCAAAATTTGAGCTCAAAAAAAACTATTTGTTTGAATAGACTCTATCGTTATGAAAATTAAGTTATTTTTATTTATTCTATTTGGACTGTTTGTATCTAAAGCACAATATCTCTCTACAGAAGGAAAAGACATCATCGACAAAGATAACAATCCTATTCTGCTTAAAGGAATTGGTTTGGGAGGATGGATGTTACAAGAACCTTATATGATGGAGTCTTCGGGAGGTGCAAGTAATCAACAAGAATACAAAAGAAAATTAACAGAACTTATTGGAGAATCAAGAACTCAGACATTTTTTGATACTTGGTTAGACAATTTTGTAACCAAAGAAGATATTGATTCTATTGCAAGTTGGGGATTCAATAGCGTTCGATTACCCATGCACTATAATTTGTTTACCTTACCTATTGAAGAAGAAGAAAATATAACGGATATCACATGGTTGAATAAGGGTTTTGAAATGGTAGATGAGTTACTTGCTTGGTGCGAAGAAAATGAGCTTTATTTAATTCTTGATTTACATGCTGCACCAGGTGGTCAAGGTTATGACGAAGGAATATCAGATTATGATCCTGAAAAACCTTCACTTTGGGAAAGCATTCACAATAAAAATAAAACAGTCGCACTATGGGGGAAATTAGCTGAACGATATCAAAATGAACAATGGATTGGTGGTTATGATTTGATTAATGAGACAAATTGGAGTTTGAGTGAAACTGACTTACGAAGTTTGTATATCCGTATAACAAATGAAATCAGAACCCATGACCAGAATCACGTTATTTTTATTGAAGGTAATTGGTTTGCTAATGATTTTACAGGGTTAACTCCTCCTTGGGATGATAATATGGTCTATAGTTTTCATAAGTACTGGAATAATAATACAATAGAAACCATTCAATGGGTTATCGATATGCGAAATCAGTATAATGTACCTTTATGGATGGGTGAAAGCGGAGAAAACTCTAATGTTTGGTACAAAGAGGCCATCTCATTGTTTGAACAAAATAATATTGGATGGGCTTGGTGGCCATGGAAGCGCCTTAATACCATAGTATCAACACTTTCTATTAATTCAAATGAAAATTACGACGCAGTGATGCGATACTGGAAAGGCGAAGCTGGAATGCCAAATCCCGATGATGCTTACCAAGGAATGATGGACTTAGCGGAAAATGCTCTAATACAAAACAACAATTATCACAAAGATGTAGTAGATGCAATGTTACGACAACCCAGCTCAGATGAACTCCTTCCCTACAGTGAGCATACTATTCCTGGATTTATTCATGCTACACATTACGATATGGGGTCACAAGGGAGGGCATATTATGATAATGAATATGGAAATTATGGAGGATCAGGAGGAACATCTACTTGGAACAGGGGATGGAAATTTAGAAATGATGGCGTTGATATTAGCGCATCTAATTCTCAAAATATAGAATCAAATGGGTACAGTATCGGATATGTAAATGATCGTGAATGGATCAATTATTCCGTAAAAATAGAACAAGAAGGATATTATGATGTCCAAATAATGTATGCTTCCGAAAACAACGGCGGAGCTATACGATTAGAATTGAATAATACTAGCATCACAAATAACATTTCACTTTCCTCTACGGGAAGTTTTGAATCATTTCAGAGCACGACCAGCAGCACCTCCTTCCTTGAAGAAGGAACTCATTCACTGAAATTAAGAATCGTGGGGAATGATGAATTTAATATCGAATCTCTAAACTTTATTCTTGCTGATAATCAAGCACCAAACTTCAGCACAATTGGAGGAATAATTAAAGACAGCGATACAACAGTAGAAGTGGTTTTTAACAAATCTCTAGCAAGTCAAAGCATTGATGCCTCCTTTTTTGAAATTAAAGCTGATCAACTGTCTATAAATGTAGTTGCAGCAGAGATTGACTCCGACAATGCAAGAGTCATTGAATTAGAATTAGAAAGTTACATATCATTTGACGAAAGTATTACTGTAAGTTATTCAGGAAATTCCATCACTTCAATAGACGATGATGTTTTACCCGTTTTTGTCGATTTTCCTGTAGAAAATTTATTGGAAGAAATTGATTTAATTCCAGGAAAAATTGAGGCTGAATCATTTGAAACCCAAAATGGCTTAGCCACAGAGGAAACCACTGATATTGGTCTTGGATTGAATTTAAAAGACATGCATCCGGGTGATTATGCCACCTACAGTGTTGATATTAAACAAAATACCTATTATAACATACAGGCTCGAATAGCCACTGAAAAAAATGGTGCCCAATTTAGTATTGAATTTAGAGATGAAAACAATGTTGTTTTTCTTGAAACATTTACGGTGCCAAATACCAATGGATGGCAAAATTGGCAAACCATAGAAAAAGAAGCACTATTACCTGCTGGAAAATACACTTTGAAATTCAATGTGCTAGGAAATGAATTTAATCTAAATTGGTTGAATTTTGAAATCGTGGATAATTCAAATCTCGCAACTATCCCAGGGCTTATTGAAGCTGAAAGCTATGATACTCAGGTAGGGATTATTAGCTCTGTTTCTTCAGATATTGGCGGTGGATATCAATTAGGATACTTGGATAATGGAGATTATGCTGATTATGGAGTATATGTGAGTCAAACAGGAACCTATACGATTAAAAGCCGAGTAGCTTCTGCATACAATGATGCTGAATTTCAGTTTACGCTGGAAAGTGCTGATGGACTGAGTTATAACGTTGCCCTGATAGATGTTCCTAATACAGGAGGTTGGAATAATTGGCAAACTATTGAGACTCAAGGCGTATTAAAAAAGGGAAATTATGTATTGAAGATGACATCGCTAAATTCGGCAACTAACTTAAACTGGTATGAATTTGAATTTGTTTCCTCAGACATTAATGCTGCCGAAATTCCTGGACTTATCCAAGCGGAAGACTTCACAAGTAAATATGGAGTTGAAGTTGAGAATACAAGTGACAACGGAGGTGGTAGCAATTTAAGTTATATCGGTGCAGGAGATTTTACCAACTATGATGTGCGTGTTAACCAAACTGGTTTTTATACGATTCAAGCACGACTAGCTGGTTACGACCCCAGTGAATTTAATCTTGTTTTTTCACAACCTAATGTACCCGCAAATATTTTACATCAATTTACCACACCCGAAACTAATGGGTGGCAAAATTGGGAAACTGTCGAGGCTGTAGTACTTTTACAAACTGGTGATTACACCATGACAATGAATGTTTTAGAGGGGTCATTCAACTTAAACTGGTTTAATTTTATCTATGATGAAAATGGAGGCATAGAACTGCCTGGGGTTATTGAAGCGGAAGATTATTGGTCAGAATCTGGAGTAATGATTGAAAATTGTTCCGATACCGGAGGTGGAAGTAACCTTTCTCATTTACATCTTGGTGATTACACAAATTATTTTGTTCATATAAATCAATCTGGGTCATATAAAGTAAAGGCAAGGGTTTCAAGCGCATACACAAACGGAAGGTTTAACTTAGTTTTAGATAACGTAACAGATACCCCAACGGCATTAAATAATTTCCAGGTTCCTCAAACAGGAGGTTGGCAAAATTGGGAAACAATCGAACAAGAATTCGATTTGATTTCAGGATCATATACCCTAAATATGAATGTGGTAGGAAATGAATTTAATTTGAATTGGATTGAATTCGAATGGAATGGTGCTTTATCTAACCCTACTATTGATCCTGAACAAATCATTTTATATCCACAACCAGCACTTAATATACTGTATGTAGTGAGTCCTAAAGCCCCCACTAGTTATGAAATTCTAAATATTAAAGGTCAAATCATACAAAAAAATAAGGCAATTACCTCCCAAAAAGTAGAGGTCTCTCAACTTTCATCTGGTATTTACTTTCTAAAATTAAAGTTTGGTCAACATTTCAGCATTCATAAGTTTGTAAAAGATTAAAAATAGAACAAGAATTGATCACTAAAGCGTTTCAACTTATCCAATATTCGCCTATTGCTATCCTAATGTTTTAAAATTCTTTTTTTTTTAAGCGTGTAATCAGTAAATTAACATCAAATTTTTGATCGATAAAAAACTAACCATTGACAACACTAAATATGACTTTTTTTAACTCAAAATTTATACTACGGCACACTTTTGCATTTTTTTATGTAATTCTTATATCCTGTAGCTCCGACAAAGATGCTACACAAGAAGAGGAAGAAGAAAACCCACCTTCCATAAACATTGACATCGCAACACTCATTTCAAGCTTTGATACACACAGTGAATTTACTATTACACAAGAAAACAATTCGTTAAATATATCAACTAATAATCTTCCCAATCATACAAGCCCCTATTGGCCAACCTCAAACCCTCTATACGAGGTCTATAACGGAAGCAACTCTAATTTTAATAAAAACCCTAATACAATACAAAGCCAAAATATAAGCTTAACAATCCCTCGTTACCCCGAGGAAGCGAGTAGCCATGAATCAACTCCATTAGGGGCAATTGGAATAGCACGAAATGGGGTTGTTTTTTATAATCAGTATGCTGGACCAAATCAGCCTTTAACCAATGAAATTAATTCCTTTGACCAATGGTTAGGTCATCCTCAAAATCAAGGAGCATATCACTACCATATCGAACCCACATATATGACTGAACTATATGGGAAAGATGCATTTCTGGGGCTACTTGCAGATGGATTTCCTGTGTATGGACCCGTTGAAAATGAAACCACCGTTACCAACAGTGATTTAGATGAATATCACGGACATTTTGGCCCGACTGATGACTTTCCTGACGGAATTTACCATTATCATATTACCGATGAAGATCCTTATTTAAATGGAAACGGATATTATGGAATCCCTGGAAATATCACGAATTAAAACCCATTTAATGCTTATTAGTGTATTTTGCTTGTTCATTAGTTGTGACCATAGCCTCAAAGATATTTTAATAAAAGAAGAGATTGTTACACAAGTGGTAAATGGCGTTGTTTTAATGGACAACAATCCATTAAACGGAACCGTAGTATCATTTTATTCTAATGGAAACATGCAGTCCTCTACAACATATAGTGGAGGAAAAAAAAACGGAATAGAAAAAACATGGCATTCTAATGGAACTTTATCTACAAGACGTTTTTTTGAAAATGGAATAAAAGTGGGAAATCACCAAGGCTGGTGGAACGATCATCAGCTCAAATTCAACTATTCTTTTAATAAACAAGGACAATATCACGGAAAAGTAGAAGAATGGTTCAGTACGGGACAAAAATATAAAACGTTTCATTTCAAAAATGGCAAAGAAAATGGTAGTCAAAAACTTTGGAAATTAGATGGTACCATCAAAGCTAATTTTGAAGTAATCAATGGAGAACGTTTTGGATTAATTGGATTAAAAAAATGTTATACGGTCACTAACAATTCCATTGAGCTTGAATAATGAAAAAATATCTGATATTAGGGGTTGGACTACTAATTTTGAGTTGTACAAGAACTGCTAATAGACTTCCGTATTTTGATTCCCCAGATTTTACTCCCAAATGGTCGAAGGGTACTCACAAAATTCCATCTTTTCAATTCATTAATCAAAATGGTGATTCTGTATCCAACGAAGATTATAAAGGAAAAATATACATCGCTGATTTTTTCTTTACCTCATGTCCAGGAATATGTCCAAAATTGACTAAACACATGAAAATTCTTCAAAATATCTATCGCGAATACGACGATATTCTGTTATTATCTCACACGGTTATGCCATGGCATGACTCTGTTTCTGTGTTAAAACAATATGAAATAAAAAATGATATCAATGGCGCAAAATGGAATTTAGTTACTGGCAATAAAGAGGAACTTTACAAAATAGCTCGAGAAGGGTACTTTGCAGATGAGGATTTTACCAAAACAACTGATGACACACAATTTATTCATACCGAAAATTTTATTTTAGTTGATGGTGAAGGATTTATACGAGGTGTTTATAATGGAACTTTAGAAGTAGAAATAGAAAGATTAAAGCGACATCTATACATTTTAAACGAATCCTCTGTTGAATTAAAGGATATTCCCACTGACATTCAATCTTAAAATAGTTGCTTTACCAATTTACTTTACACAAGAAAATAGTGTAAGCGGTATCATATACCGCTTAACACAACAGCCAAAAAAAAAGTAAAATCATCCTATTGTTAAGCGTTAAAGTGTAAACAATTCAACTTTAAAATATACCCAAAAAAATAACCTTGAAAGAGAGCTCTTCAATGTTTTGTGAAATTTGGTATAATAAATTTCTGTATAAACACAAGTAAACATTTGAAACTTATACGCCCTCAATAATTCTAAAATCTCGTACAAAACCACCTGCTCCCAGCTTGATTGCAGATTGGTATTCCTTACTGTGAAAACATGTTAACGCAGTTTGAAGATTTTTAAATTCGATAACCGTGGTGGGTTGTACTACTCCATTTTCGTGTGTTTCTTCAGCAACACTTCTTATTATCGCTTTACCTCCAGCGGCAAGTACAGCAGGAAAGCCAATTTCTCGATAAGCTTTTAATTTTTCACTATCCATAATTGCAATATAATTAACTACCCAGTATCCTTTTTTTATTTTTGTCATAATCATTTAATGAGTTGATTCTCAACTTTTTCAATTCCTTTTTCATGCGCTTGCATTCGTCTTAAAAGATGTTCGACTCGTTTGGGGTATTTATCAGCTAAGTTGACTTGTTCAAACGGGTCTTTATTTAAATCAAACAGCAACAATTCATTCGTCACCTTTCGTCCACCAAAATCATTCAACTCATGGGTCTTTACATGTAATTTATAGGCTCTATATCTATAGGCAACAAGCTGATCTCCAACATAATAAAATAGCTCATCTCGATGAGAACTTTTACCCTCAATCAGGGAAGCACTTAAGTCAAACCCATCGTATACTATTGAGCTATCCAAAGAAAAAGAAGCCAAATTAGCAAGGGTAGGAAATAAATCTAGTGCGCTACCAATATCATCAATTACAGCTGGTTGGATGGTACCTCTCCAGTAAAAAATTCCTGGAACCCTTGATCCTCCTTCAAAACCAGTCGATTTTTGACCACGAAATCCTCCTGTAGTGCCTCCATGATTATCAAAAACCAACCATGGACCATTATCGGAAGTGAAAATTATAAGAGTGTTATCAATAAGATTACTCTTTTTAAGTTGTTTAATAATGCGACCTATACTCCAATCAATTTCTTCGATGACATCTCCATAAATCCCTCCTTTGCTTATATTTTCAAAATTCTTAGATCTAAACAATGGAATATGGGGCATCGTATAAGCCACGTAAAGAAAAAAAGGAGTATCATGTTGGTTCTTTATTAATTCAATTACCTTTTCTGTGTATCGCTTGGTAAGCGTAGGTTGATAAGCTGGTTGTTCGATAGTATCATTACCTTCTAGAAGAGGAACATGGTAATTGTTAAAGTTAAGCGATCCTTTTTGGTTCGTTTTATAATCACTAACAAAACGTTTCCAGTTTTTCCACTCAATAGGAATTCGGTTCATATCATTGCTATATGGAATTCCATAGAAGTAATCAAATCCGTGTTGTTGAGGCAAATAATTAAACTGACTCCCCAAATGCCATTTTCCTACACATGCTGTAAAATATCCCACCCCCTTAAGCTTTTCGGCTAAAGTGACCTCTGATTGAGGGAGTCCTCCAAGTGATTCAGGATGTAAAACCCCTGGAGAACTATTGGCCATTCCTGAACGAATCGGAAGTCGACCAGTTAACAAACCTGCTCTACTTGGAGTACATAAAGCCGCAGCAGAATAAAAGGCGGTCCATTGTTGACCATTACGAGCTAATCGATCTAAATGTGGTGTTTTAATTAAAGGATGACCATAAATTCCTACATCTCCATAGCCTAAATCATCCGCGTTAATCAAAATTATATTAGGCCTGTGTTGAATAGTTGTTTTTGTAGGTGATTTTCGTTTTTTTTCTGAAATTTCAACGAACTGATATCCTTTATTAATGATGTTGTTTTCCCCTTGAGCGCAAATAAAATTAGCTGTCAACAAAAAATAGGCTCTTATAAAAAAACACTGGATAAAAATATTTTTCATGATGATGAAAATTTAAACATGGTTTGAGATTCATAGAATTTCCCTTGTTCCAAAACCATTGTTGCCGTTTGAATTGGATTAGCACTATTAGAGTATAGATCTGTTTCAACACCACCTACTGAATGACAACCATGAGGTGTGCTGTTTCCCTCCATTTGTTGATTTAATGAATACCCTGTGTAAAATTGTATCATGGAACCATTTGTGAAAATTTGGTACTCGCAAGTTGATTGAGAATGATAAACTGATGCATCTAAGGGAGTCAGTTTCTTGATTTTATTAAAAAAAATGAAATATTCATAAACTTCTTCACACAATAATTGAACGACACAATAAACAATTTGTTTGTTTTTTAGTTTAAATAAAGGAAAATTACTTGCGGTTGCTTTAACCAACTGAAGATGTCCTATTGGAACGGAATAATAAAAAGCGGGTAAATAAGTAACATACTGATTAATCACAATCCTACAGGGTAAAAATTTATCTTCGTATAAAATTGAAATCCAAATTTTACCTTTATAATCCACCATTTTTATATTGAAATCAAAAAACCCACATGTAATAAAAGAAACCTGAACTGCTGATGGATTTGAGCATTTGTACTTGTTAATCAATCTACCCCAATGAGTATTAGTAAAGTTATGTGGTAGTAAATGAGTTGAATTTGATTTCATTTAGAATGGCAATGAGATCGGTTGGTTATTATGCGTATAAAATAAAGGAATGAAAAATTGGTGTAGTAAATAAAATAATTGACCAATAAAAAAAGCTCCGATAAATCGGAGCTTTTAATCGTTTAATATTATTTCTAAATAGACTTTACGAACGGAAGCCCCGTGCGCTCGTTTTCAACAACTTTTTTTCCTGCTGGTAAATCACAAGCATTGTCACGTTCGTCTTTAGCAAAATAATATATTGTCTGAATTCTGCCACCTTTTAAGGTGACATCTTTAGTGTGTAAATAGTAAGTTTTACCTTTACTGTTTTCAAATGAATAGGCCATATCTTATAATTTTTACTAAAAATACATAAAAATTTATGAAGTTTAAGAAAAAAGTGATTCAAAAAGTTAAGAAAAAACAGTATTCATGTTATGTTTTTTAACTATTTTTTTTTTAAAATATAATTCTTAAATAATAAACCCTGTTTTATTTTAAATGTAATTATTATATTTTCAAGTGTTTAGAATTAACGATGTTAATAGAATTCCTAATTCATCAAAAGAATAAATTTTATAGGAGACCGAATACTTAGTTGTTAATAACAACTAAGTAATATTATCAAAATCCTCCATTGCCTTTTCCCATTGATCTATTTTTTTACTTAAATATGCTTTTTTTTTATTGTATTTTTCAAAAAAAGTAGCATTAGAAGATTGTGTATACTCCATGGCAAGCTTGTTATCCATCGCCTTAATTTCTTTTTCAATAATAGTAATTTCCTTTTCTAAAAGGTTTATTTTGTTTTTTAGACGTTTTTCATTTGGAGAAATGAGCAATGATTTTTTTGTTTTATTTTTAATTCCTTTTGACTTTCCAGATAATTCAATTTCGGAAAGACTCAATGCATTTCGATGCTCTAAATATTGATCAATGTCACCAAGAAAAAGGTTGACTTTATGATCTTTGAATTCATACACTTTATCGGCAAGACCTTGTAAAAATTCTCTATCGTGAGAAACAAGTAGTAAAGTACCTTCAAAGTTAGCAAGTGCTTCTTTAAGCACATTTTTGGATTGAATATCTAAATGGTTGGTAGGTTCATCCATAACCAATACATTAAAAGGTTGGAGTAGCAGCTTACATAAAGCAAGTCGATTTCGTTCTCCTCCTGAAAGCACACGTACATACTTATCCACTGCATCCCCCCTAAATAAAAAAGCCCCCAACATATCACGCACTTTAATTCGATTCATTTCATTAGCACTCGAAAGAGCAGAATCAAGAACGGTTTCATCACCATTTAAGTAAGAGGCTTGGTTTTGAGCAAAATAACCCAATTGTACATTATGGCCTAAATTACAGCTTCCTGTGTGATCCAACTCCCCAACAATTGCCTTGGCTAGGGTAGTTTTTCCCTGTCCATTTTGACCAACAAATGCAATTTTATCCCCTCTTTCAATCAGCATATTAACTGACGTTAAAATTGATTTTGATCCATATGATACAGAAAGTTGATCCAATTCAACAACAACTTTTCCAGGACGATTTGAGACAGGAAACCGAACGGACATCGTTTGATGATCTTGTTCGTCCACACTAACACGATCAATTTTATCTAGTTTTTTTAGTAACGATTGGGCCATCGTTGCTTTTGAAGCTTTGGCTCTAAACCTTTCTATTAGTTGTTCGGTGCGAGCAATTTCTTTTTCTTGATTTTTTTGGGTGGCGAGTTGTTGTTCTCGTATTTCAGATCGCAGGTTAAGATAAGCTGAATAGGGTTTTTTGAAATCATACAATCGTGTTGATGTAATTTCAATGGTTCGGTTAGTGACTTGATTTAAAAACATTTTATCATGTGATACCAAAATCAGGGCCCCTTTAAATTTCTTTAAAAAACTTTCTAACCAAATTATAGACTCGATATCCAGATGATTGGTAGGTTCGTCTAGTAATAAAATATCATTGTCTTGTAAAAGTAGTTTAGCCAATTCAATTCGCATTCGCCAACCCCCTGAGAACTCAGAAGTAAGTTGATCCAATTCTGAAGATTGAAAACCCAACCCTTGTAAAATTTTTTCGACTTGACCTTGAAAAGTATATCCCCCCAAATTTTGGTATTTTTCAGTAAGTTCACTTATTTCAACCATCAACTCGTTATATGATTCACTTTCATAATCCTGTCGATTAGAAAGCTCCGTATTGACCTCACTCATACGTTGTTCAATAAAAATCAGGTCAGGAAATGCTTTGCAGGTTTCTTCTCTGACTGTTTGCCCTTCTTCAAAATCAATATCTTGTTGTAAAAAACCAATTCGTGTATTTTTTTCATGAGCTAAATCTCCTGAGTCGTAATCCAAATCTCCCGAAATGATGTTAAGAAGGGTAGACTTTCCGGCACCATTTTTTCCTATCAACCCTATTCTATCCCCTGCTCCAACACGAAAGGATATATTGTTAAAAAGATAGGACCCAGAAAAAGAGAGTGAAAGTTGGTGTATGTTAAGCATCTAAGTATTGGAATATGAACTAATTTTTTTCAAAAATAAAATAATTAAACGATTAAAAATAAGTTGAAAATTATGCAGTGGTATTCCCATAGCTTATTTACGCCAATTAAAATATAGATGATTTCATATTCGTTCACAAAAAAACTTAAAATTCTTGTTAAATCTTCAGCACTTTGAGCATAATTACGTTGAAATATTGCTTCTAAAAAGAGTGAAATCAACCTCAAAATATAAGGAATAACAAGGAAAGTGAAAGCAATTAATGGTCGTAGAACCTCGAAACTGATATTTCAGTGTCTATTGAGGTATTGTTTTGAAAGCCATAAAATAGGGCTTTGGCTGCATAAGGAGCGAGCAAAACACCTCGAGATCCTAACCCATTTATAACGCCCATCCTTGGATATTTAGGATGGTACCCCACTGTGATGCGGTGATCTTGCACGGTAGGGCGTACTCCTGCTTGTTGATTTTTAACTTCATAAGTACATTTGATAAGTTGTTGTAATTTTTTTTCTAATCCTTTTCTGGAATCTTCAGTAGTGTAGGAGCTATTATCATTTCTGGAATAAGTGGCACCCACACGATAATATCCTTTGCCTAAAGGGAGGATAAATACTCCCGCTTTAAGGATGGTGTTTGTTTTTAAATTCGGAGCAAAAATTGTCATCAATTCCCCTTTATTAGGTTGAATAGGCAACCAAGAAAACCACGGGTTATCGGTGATTCCTATGCCCTCCGTAAAAACAATATGTCGAGCTGCTATATTGTTGTACGTGAAAGAAGTATTTGATATTTGTAACGCAGAATAATCAAAGGTTTTTTTTTCCATTTGATGATTAATAAATGAACTGTAAGAATCAATCAAGACATTACAGTCAACTCTTCCTGTACCACGCACAAAACCCATTCCCATAGGAGCATTAACATGTATATTTTTATTCATTTGAATATTGGATTCCATGTAATGTTCATACAGCCGTTGTGAGGCTTTATATTGCCAATTATTCACTTCTAGAGGATTGAGTAGTCGTCGTTGAATAGGAACGTTATAGTCCATTTTTGTTTGTAAAATTTGTTCTAAGTCTGCATATAATGGAACAGACTCCCTCATGAGTTGATCCCCTTTCCAGGACATGGTAAATCGATTTAAATTTATAGGGTTATAAAGACCTGAAGCAACACGTGAAGCGCTTTGTTTTAAGGGGTCAAAAACAACAAAAGATTTGTTATGAGCTCGAAGTTGTTCACAAAATGCAATTCCTGCCAAACCTAATCCAACAACAATATAGTCTTTCATCATAAAAAAAAGCCCACTTTATGGGCTTTTTAAAATTTTAATTTTTTGCTAGTAACTCCACATATCGTGTTCAAAATCGCGGATTAGATTTTTCAAACGTTCAGACTCCAATAATTGTAAAAATGGATCATCAACATATTTATCAATTCCACGATCGTTATATACATTATCTACGGCATATATTCGCGAGGTAAAACGTCGAGAGGTCAAAAGTTGGTCAAAAGAAATACGGTTGGCATTATTTCGTTCATCAAGGACATATTCTTTGTGAAGTATGGGCCTCAAATCTTTATACCATAACCAAAACAATCCTGTTTTGAAATCGGTATCATTTTCGTTTAGCAGATCACGACCCACAGGCATAATTCCTAACAAACGATAGCGCAGTTCTCCAAATTTTTTATCAAAATACCACATCCCTTTTATTTTGTATGCTGTAATTTGATAAGAGGCAACACGATCAATCGCCTCTCGATCATTAATAACTACACGATTTTCAATTCGAGATAAGTATTGGTCTTGGGATAATTTTTCCCTAAAATTTGCATTATTATCAACATAAACGTTATTTATTTTTTCAGAGATAATAGCTTCAGAGATAATGCGCCAAAGAGATTTTCTTTCTTCAGCATATAATTGATCATCTGTTGGAAATAATAAAGGAAAATTAAATTTTTGAGATAAATCAATTTCTTCATATACGATTTTACTCCACAAAACATCTTTGTCTTGCACAAAAGGGTGTTTTAATGGGCTTTGAGCATCATCGTATATTTGTTGTGCTTCTGTTTTTTTTCCAATTTCGTCAGGGCGATCAGCATTCAAAATATTAGATTGGGCCAATAAATTTGCATAACCTAAGACGAGTAATAACGTTGTAAGTAGTTTTTTCATGATTATTTAATCGTAAGAATAAAATCCAACACTTTTATATCTTTCAGCACTTGATTTCCAGCACTTACCTCAGCATCGATATCAGAAATAAATACTTTGTCTCCAAGTCTTGCGCTTTTAACATAGGACTCAGCTAAAGGCTCTTGAAATACGCGATTACCTTTTACTCGAACAGTAGGATAATTAGCTACTGAAATTTCAAAGCTATTTATTTTTATGTCTAATTTGTAGTCAAAATCATCAGGAAATTTAGCGCCAATTATTCCTGAAGGTAAAAAAGCTTTAGAGATTTTTCCTTCTGATATTTTTCCTAATTCCCCTAGATCAACGGAGCCTATCGCCGGTGGAAGAGGTTTAATTCTAAAGTCTTGTCCTGGGGCTTGAATAGTTTGACCATTAATTTCACCTGAAACAAAAATACGCATATTTTCACCAGGCTTGTTTGCGTCTGGAAGAGCTTCAAACTTACCCGCTTTTTTTATTATGGAACCATTAGTGGCGCTAACCTTTAGTTTATTATCTGGAATACCCGGAATTGAAATCGATAAGGGATTGGGTAGTCCTTGGTAAACAACTTTCATTTGATCAGCTGAAATCACAGCTTCATTGGGTTTATTTATCACAGAAATTTCTTGGTTGACGTCAACAAAAAGTTCTTCTTTATTTCGTTCAAAAAATAATTTTCCTTCTAATTTATACGATCCAGGAGAAGAAAATTTTGTTTTTAATTTGACTCCACCAGCTTCGATACTAAAATCCCGACCATACGTCAGTGGGCGACCATTTATTGTAAGTTCAGCACGATCGGGTTTAAAGTTAGAATCTTTTTTACCCATAACGATAGCTGCATCCACTACATCATTGGTATAATAAGAACTTTTGGATACTTCTAATAACGTTTGATATTTGTTGAACCCTCCCTCATGACTATTAATTGTAGAAAGGATAAGGTCCAATACTTTATTCTCTGCATAGCGAATATCAGATTGTATTTTGGTAAACTTTGACAAAGAGGCTATTAGAGGAAATCCTAAAAAATGATATTCTAGAAAAGGTTGATATTGTCCATCTCGATTTAAGATCTCTTCACTGTAGTCAAAACGGGCAGCAATATCCGTGAATGCAGAAAAATCAAAATCAGCATATTCTCCTTCAGGGAGTTCAGCAGTTGGTGGGTCTTTTTCTAAATCAGCCATAACAAGGCTATCAAGTACCTGTTGTATGGAAACTGTATAATTTTGGTACCGCTGAATAAACTCTTTGCCTTTGTTGGAGTAAATATCCCCAGTAAAAAAATACTCATCTAAATCAAGGGATTTGTCCATCGTTTGAAAGTCGATAATCGTATCTTTTTCCCCTGTTTGTCGATTGATACGTTCAATTTGATAACCCGATTCACTTTTGGCAATTAAATAATTTTTTAATTCTTCTATGTAACTGTAATAATCATTGGACAGTGCTTTAATTTTGGGAGTGTACATTGAAGCTATTCGATAATATTCGTTATTGACATTATTTTCAAAAACTTGATGCTTTAATGTACTATCTAATGCAATATCCTGTGTAGAAATTGTAATTTCTTCATTGATAATGCCCAAGGTAGCAAGTACCTCTTTGCTGATATTAAGAGCTAACATAGCGATAAACACGAGGTACATCATGTTTATCATCTTTTGCCGAGTATCTTGTTTTCCTGCAGCCATATTATTTACTCATTACATTTACTAATGCAGCGTACTTATCATTGAGTTCTTTTATACTATTATTCATGGCTTCAATTTGGTCTTTCAAATTGATACTGCTATTCATCAGAGCAATATTGGCTTGAGGTTGATCAGTTAAACTGTTTTCAACTTTACCATAGAGTTCATTAACTTTATTGAGTGTTTTGTTGGCTATTTCAATATTTGCGTTAAATGAATTTATATTCTCTGCAGTGTTTTCGGGAATAATTAAATCTTTTGTTGCTGTGGCAGCATGTGCTACATTCCCTGTTAGGGTTGACATTTGAGAACTTGCTTGCGCAAATGATTCTTTTAATTGGATTATTTCTTGACTCATATCAGGAATCCCATCTTCCCCAACTTCATTGGGGCCACGGCTTACAGAAGATTCGTAATACCCTCTTAACCCTGCAATAGCAAATATTATAGCTTCAGTAATAAGCCCAATGGTGAGCATGGTATTTCCTGAAATTGGACCCAAATCTTTGTGGGTGATTTTTAAAAGAGCTCCAATTATCACAATGGATGCTCCCAAACCAAATAAGAGTTCAATATATTTTTCAGAAATTAAAAATTGTTTTTTTGACATATTATTTTTTTTATTGTGTATCATTTGAACCTTGGAAATCACGAACTAACCGAAATCCAATATAACTTCGAGTACTGTCTGCATATTCATAGTCACGGGTAGCTACTTTTAAGAAATGGGCTACATCTTTCCAAGATCCTCCTCGCACTACTTTTCGGCGGTTGTTTCGATTAGAGATATAGGGATTGAACGAGATTACATATTCGTTTGATTCTTTATAGTAAGGAGTTATCGTCCACTCACTTACATTTCCTGACATGTTATATAGTCCGTAATCATTTGGTTGATAAGAATCGGCCTCAACAGTGTAAAGAGAATTGTCAGCTGCATAATCTCCACGACGTGGTTTAAAATTGGCTAAAAAACAAGCCCTATCATCAATTAAATATGGTCCACCCCATGGATAGATAGCAGATTCTAATCCGCCTCTAGCAGCATATTCCCATTCTGCTTCGGTGGGAAGACGAAAATTACCCCCTCTAAGGCGTTTTTTTCGGGAACGTAAAAAATCATTTCGAATTTTAGAGCGCCAATGCGCAAAGGCTTTTGCTTGTTCCCATGAAACTCCAACTACTGGGTAATCCGAATATGCTCGATGCCAAAAATAGTCGTTGTGCATCGGTTCGTTATAGCTGTATTTAAAATCTTTGATCCACACTGTGGTATCTGGATAAATTACCAAAGCTTTGTGTTCTACAAATTCAGACCGGTTTAAATTTGGATTTTGGGCAGCTTCGGTAAGGTTTATTGTTGAATAACGATATCTTAAAATTTCAGTATTTATGGACGGTTCCCCATTAAACCATTCACTTTCTGGTAAGTAAATACTGTCCTCAATAATACTTGCATAAATGGCATCAACATAATCATCACGATCCCACTCAATGTCTGGATCTTTGTTCAAAGGGAGACTATAGTGAAAAACCGTATCAGGAGCATCGAAGGTTTCTAACCATTTATCGATAAAATTACCTTGAAAAGAATATTCTTCTAAATAAGTTTGATAAGCTGTTTGTTCATCATCTTCATTTGGTTGAAAATTTGGAAAATAAGTATAAATACCTACTTCATCTAATTCGGATTCTGTTGGAAACTCATACCCTGCTTCTTCAACTGCTGCTTCAGCAAGTTTAGTTCGAACTATAGAGTCTTTTACCCATTCCACAAACTGACGGTACTCACCATTGGTGATTTCAGTTTCATCCATATAGAAGGTTCTTAAGGTAACGGTACGAGTAGGGTTATCATTGGTCCCAATGATATCTTCATCGGATGATCCCATGATAAAGGTTCCACCGGGCACCTCTACCATCCCAAAAGGTTTATTTGGAAAGAACTTTTTCCCCTTAATTCCTATAAGTTCTCCTTGATTTTGATTGTTTCCACATCCTATCAACAGGGCGAGAAACATTGAAATCGTAATGAATTTTTTCATTGATTAAATGTAAACAATTATTTAAATATTATCAATCCACTTTATTTTACCCCAAAACTATGGAAATTATGTGATACTTCTTTGAATAGCTTTCCACCAACGATCTGGGATTTTTCCGCCACTAGCTTTTAAATATTCATCTTTAGTACACGGTAATAACGCAACATCTCCGTTTTTATTATTTAAAACTTCAATCCACCATCGATCACTTAAATCACTTTGATAAAAAACCAAATCTTGACCGTCCGAGGGAACCAAATAACGTTTGCAACCAGCCTTTGTTGAAAAAGGATACTCATTGACTCTAAAATGAAATCCTTCAATGAGATACCATATAACTTGTGCTACAAGTTGGGCACTAAGCTGGGTATTGAATGAATCGAACAAACCGACACAGCTAATTCGGTCACTTAAGCCCGCATAGCGAGCCAAAGTACACATCTCATGATTATCAAATCCGTTAGGACTTGAAAAACTTTTCGCCCCTATTTCAGTTGATTTTAACGATGAAAAGTCAATGGATAAAACATCAGTATCTCTAAAAATGGGCTCAACCATGCTGATATCAGATTTAACTTCTCCCAATCGATACGCGTCAAAATATAAACTATTCATCAAGTCTATTTCTTCCTGAGAGTTTAAATAAGTTTGATACCCCACATTATAAAAATTAAGTAGCCTACTTGGGGTATTTTGAATGATTTTTGACATGTAAGATTCCTCTGAAATCATTTGGGTTTCATCACCAAAATCAAACTTAGCATCAACTGAAGTGAGATTCATGTAGGTATCAATGCGTTGAAAATATTGATACATCGCCAATGTGGTTTCTTGGTTTTTCGCAAGTATGAGGGTCAATATATTTTGTTTATGAAGTTCACTAATGCATTCTTGCAACGCAAAAAAAGTATCTTCCGTAGTGTGTCCATATTCTAATACTCCCAAATCTGCGATCTGGTGTTCCCAATTCCCAGGGAAAAGACGGTATAGTTCTTTTCTAAAGGATGGAAGAGCATTCAAATTCATTTCCTCTAAACTAATCAATGCGATTTTAACATGTTTTAAATCTGGGAAGCCCTGCTCAGAGGAATGAATTGTCATTTTATTTCCAAGTGCTTGTGTTGACAAAAACGAATTATCTGCATAAAGAGTTTCATCAATTGGACGTAAATATTGAAGGGCCATTTATTTCTTTTTTTTGGCTCTTTTTTTCTTAACAGGCTTATTTTTCTCAATAATTTCCTGCACATCCTTTAACGTTAATTTTTTAACGTCTATTTCTTTAGGTAGCTCAATTTTTGTTTTCCCTTGAAGAATTGTATGACGCCCCCAACGAGCTTTTTCTACTCTTATTCCTTCGTTTTCCCAATGATGGATAAGTTTTTCTATTTCTTTCTTTTTTTTATCCTCTATAAGTTTAACAATGTCCTGATGAGTTAGGTGATCAAAGTCATAGCTTTTGTTCACGTTAATAAACATCCCATTCCATTTTATAAAGGGCCCAAAACGGCCTTTTCCTTTAGTCACATCATACCCTTCATACCGATCTATTGGGGCATCAATTTTCTTTTTTTCTTCAATATATTTAATGGCGTCCTCTAAAGTAACTTCTAAAGGATTTTTTCCTGTAGGTAAGGATATGAATACCGTGCCGTGTTTGATGTAGGGTCCATATCTTCCGTTATTGGTTTCTACTTCAAGTTTTTCATAAGTTCCTAATTGTGCTGGTAACTTAAATAATTCAAGGGCTTGTTCAAGAGTAATACTACTTAATTGTTGATCAGGACTAAGACTAGCGAACAATGGTTTTTCATCTTCCTCGGCAGTTCCAATTTGAGCCATAGGTCCAAATCGCCCTAAGCGAACACTTAATTGACGTCCCGTTTTTGGGTCAACACCCAAAATTCGTTCTCCAATTTCACGTTGAGCGTTGTCCTTTACATATTCCACAATAGGATGAAAATCCTTGTAAAAATTTTTCATCAAAGATTTCCACTCTTCATTACCCGTTGCAATTTTATCAAAATCACGTTCTACATTGGCGGTAAAATTATAATCAACAATATTTTCAAAATTTGTTGTTAAAAAATCATTCACCAACATTCCAACGTCTGTTGGAACAAGTTTCCCTTTGTCTGAGCCTACTTTTTCAGTAAGTCGAACAGCCTCCACATCGTTTGTCTTTAAAATGAATTGTTGATAAGAGCGTTCTACTCCATCAATGGTTCCTTTCTCTATGTATTTTCGATTTTGGATTGTTGATATTGTGGGAGCATAAGTCGAAGGACGACCTATTCCCAACTCTTCAAGTTTTTTGACAAGGGAAGCTTCTGAATAACGATAAGGAGGGCGTGAAAATCGTTCAGTAGCTGTAATTTTTGAACGAGTTAAAACCTCGCCTTCTTTTAAAGGAGGTAAAATTCCAGATTCGTTTTCTTCTACATCATCAACTCCTTCAAGATACACTTTCAAAAACCCTTCAAAAGTGATTATTTCACCACGAGCAATAAATAATTCTTTATGAGTGCTTGCTCCTATTCGGGCAATTGTTCGTTCTAATTTTGCATCACTCATTTGAGATGCAACCGTCCGTTTCCATATCAAATCATATAATCGTTCTTGATCTCGTGGACCATCGATTGAAGATCTGTTGACCTGCGTAGGTCGTACAGCTTCGTGAGCTTCTTGAGCTCCCTTATTTTTGGATTTATATTGGCGTTGCTGAGCATAGTCAGGGCCGTAAGTATCGGAAATCACTTGTTTGATGGCCGATGTTGCGTCTTTAGATAAATTTACACTGTCCGTACGCATATAGGTAATTAACCCTGATTCATACAATCGCTGAGCAGTGGACATTGTTCTCCCTACTGAAAACCCCAATTTTCTTGAAGCTTCTTGTTGCAAAGTAGAAGTGGTAAAAGGAGCCGAAGGTTGTTTTACAGCTGGCTTTTTTTCAAGTTGATGGACATGAAAAGAAGCCAAAGTATTTTGAGTTAGAAAAGCCTTTGCCAAATCAGCCGAAGAAAATGTTTTCGAAAGGTCTGCTTTGATGGTTTTATTTTGATTTGTTTTAAATATTCCTTGAACTTTGAAGTTAGATTCGGCAACAAATACATGAATTTCCCTTTCTCTCTCAACGATCAAGCGAACCGCAACCGACTGTACACGACCTGCAGAAAGTCCGCCTTTGACTTTTCGCCAAAGAATGGGTGAAATTTCATACCCAACCAAACGATCTAAAACTCGACGAGCTTGTTGAGCATTCACTAAGTTATAATCAATGGATCTAGGCGTTTTTATCGCACGTTGAATTGCAGATTTAGTGATTTCATTAAACACAATCCGTTTTGTGTTTTGCTGATTTAGATCTAATTGTTCGGCAAGATGCCAAGCAATTGCTTCTCCCTCACGATCTTCATCACTTGCTAACCAGACAGTTTCGGCTTTTTTAGCCAAATTTTTTAGTTCTTTGACCACTTTCTTTTTATCTGAGGACACACTGTAATGAGGAGTAAAATCTCCTTCAACATCCACACCAAGTTCTTTTGAAGGAAGATCTGAAATGTGTCCATAGCTCGAAACAACTTTAAAATCACCCCCTAAGAATTTTTCTATCGTTTTAGCTTTTGCAGGTGATTCAACTATAACAAGGTTTTTTGACATATAATGACTTTAGGATGTGGACAAAAGTATGTGATTTTTTCTTTCAATAACAATCCTTCTTAGAGAAAATAGGTAAAACTCAACATATTTACTCTTAAAAGACCCTTGTTTTGCTTCATGGTATTTTTAACTTGACTTAAAAATAACTTGTACATTTGATTATGATTAAAAAATTATTTCCCATTCTAGGTTGGCTTCCAAAATATACAAGAAATGATTTTAAACACGATTTTATTTCGGGTATAACAACTGGGGTTATGATTATTCCTCAAGGATTAGCTTATGCGATGATTGCTGGCTTACCTCCAATTTTTGGGCTTTATGCAGCATTATCACCCCAAGTCGTTTATGCTTTTATGGGTACATCAAGGCAATTGTCGGTAGGACCAGTAGCTATGGACTCTTTACTTGTAGCCGCTGGATTAGGAGCCTTATCCCTCTCTGGAATTGAAGAATATATTTTGATGGCACTTTTTTTATCCCTTGTTATGGGAGCTATTCAGTTATTGTTAGGAATTCTTCGTTTGGGGATTTTAGTCAATTATCTTTCAAGACCTGTAATCAGCGGGTTTACTTCCGCAGCAGCAGTAATTATTGCTACTAGCCAAATCAAACATCTATTAGGCCTAAAAATTGAATCTGATAATCAATTACACTTAATTATAATAAATCTTGTACAAAACATTAATGAATCTAACCTCATTGCTCTCATTGTAGGCGGATCATCTATCGGTTTGATATTGGTCTCAAAACACTTTGATCCCAGATTGCCAGCTTCTTTAATTACCGTCATTTTTGGAATTTTATTGGTGCGTCTTACTCGTTGGGATTTACACGGAGTTGATATTGTTGGAGCAATTCCAAAAGGATTGCCACATTTTCGTGTCCCAACCATAGATCCATATCTGTTTAATGATATCCTTCCTATTGCAATTGCGCTTGCTCTTATCGCTTACATGGAGGCCATTTCAGTAGCGAAATCGATAGAAGAAAAAAGCAACTCCGATAATATTCGACCTAATCAGGAGCTCATTGCGTTAGGATCTTCTAATATTATTGGAGCATTTTTCCAAGCTTACCCCACAACTGGTAGTTTTTCGAGAACCGCAATTAACTATCAATCCAAAGCTAAATCAAGCATATCTTCTCTTATTAGTGCTTTGTTAGTAGGACTAACCCTTTTGTTTTTTACCCCTTTACTTTTTTATTTACCAAAAGCTGTTTTGGCAGCAATCATTATGGTAGCTATTGTAAATCTAATTGATACATTCTATCCAAAAAAATTATTTCAACATCGAAAAGATGAATTTTTTCTTTTAATCGTGACTTTTGTTATCACTCTTTTTTTAGGAATTGTAGAGGGCATCGTATTAGGGGTTCTTTTATCGTTACTAATTATGGTGATTAGGACCTCAAAACCCCATTATGCAGTTTTGGGTAAAGTCAAAGACACCCAATATTATAAAAATATTGACCGATATGAGGTGGTCAGTCGATCTGACTTGTTAATTGTTCGCTTTGATGCTCAATTATTTTTTGGTAATCGCGATTATTTCAAAAAAATCATTTACCGTGAAATTCAAAAGAAAGTTCCTAAGGTAAAAGGTTTTATATTAGTGGCTCGTGGCATAACTTATATTGATTCAAGTGCTTTGTTTACGCTCAATATGATGGTTGATCGGTTAAATTCACAAGGGGTTCGTTTTATGGTTGCTGGGGCGATTGGACCAGCACGAGATATTTTATTTAGAGGGAATATTATGCAAATAATAGGAGCGCATAATTTTTTCTTGAAAACATCCGATGCCGTTGATAATTTTGACGGTAAAAAAGCAATGAGCCCTTTGCAAGAAAAACTTTCGCAACAAAACAATTTGTAAATCCAAAATAAAATTTAATTTTAAGCATGAAAATTGAACAGATATACACAGGGTGCTTAGCTCAAGGAGCTTATTACATTGAAAGCGAAGGAGAAGTTGCTATTATTGATCCCATTCGTGAGGTTGACACTTATCTAGAGAAAGCACATCAAAATAAATCGACGATTAAATATATTTTTGAAACTCATTTTCATGCGGATTTTGTAAGTGGTCATCTCACGCTTTCTCAAAAAACAGGTGCACCGATAATATTTGGTCCGCAAGCCAAAACTACTTTTAAATCTATTAGTGCTTTTGATGGACAAGAGTTTTCTTTGGGGAAAATCACCCTAATTGCTTTACACACCCCTGGACATACTATTGAAAGTACTTGTTACTTATTAAGAGACGAAAATGGAAAAGATCACGCTTTATTTAGTGGGGATACTTTATTTTTAGGAGATGTGGGACGACCTGATTTGGCGCAAAAAGCGGCAAATATGACCCAAGAAGAGTTGGCAGAACTATTATTTGATAGCTTAAACTATAAAATTAAACCATTAGCCGATGATGTCATTGTTTATCCTGCGCATGGTGCAGGATCAGCATGTGGAAAAAACTTAAGCAAAGAAACCGTTGGAACTATTGGAGGTCAGAAAAAAACAAACTACGCTCTTGACTCGAATCTCACAAAAGATGAATTTGTAACAAAACTTACCACAGGATTATTACCTCCACCCGAATATTTTCCTTTAAACGTCATGTTGAATAGAGAAGGATATTCTGACGTGAACCAGGTGATTAAACGAGGGGCTAAAGCTTTATCTCCTGATCAATTTGAAGAACTCGCTAATCAAACTAATGCGGTTATTCTTGATGTTCGACATCAAAACGAATTTGTATTAGGATTTATTCCTCAGTCTATATTTATTGGATTAGATGGTGGTTTTGCTCCTTGGGTGGGCGCCATTATTGGCGATGTAAACCAACCTTTATTATTGATCACCCCCGAAGAACGCGAAGAAGAAACTATTACTCGTTTAGCTCGTGTAGGTTTTGACCATGCTTTAGGATATTTGTCTGGCGGGTTTGAGGCTTGGAAAAAATCAGAAAAAGAATTTGACCAAATGGATTCTGTTGATGTAAAGCAATTCATGGACGATTCTAGTAAATCTCAGGTATATGATGTCCGAAAACCTCTAGAATTCGATTCTGAACATATTGTAGGTGCTCTCAATACCCCTTTAGATTTGATCAATAATCATATTGATGAATTTCCCACTCAACAAGCCTTTTATATCCATTGTGCAGGAGGGTATCGTTCAGTAATTGCAGGATCAATTTTAAAAAGCAGAGGGTTTCATCACCTGATCAATATTGAAGGTGGATTTAAAGCACTAAAAAATGCTAATTTAGAGGTAAGCGAATATATATGTCCCTCAACTTTGTAACAATTTACATGCTGCAATCAAATAATAATACCACTTGGACTATTGAGGGGTGCAAAAAAAAATTAATGTTAGCGCAGATATTTAAACTTTACTTCCACGCCACTCCAAAACTTTGTCATAACCATAACAATCAAAATAAATAGTGGGTATTCGCCATTACACTCTCTAAATTTATTTTAATTAGACTCTTTGCTTAAGTTTTTTATTTAACATCTGGCTTAACATCTCTCTCAAAACTCCAATACAGGAAGCGATAAAGTATTTAAGGAAAGCATCGATATGGTCAAGATATGTCTTAAATCTAGGTATTATTGCTTACCCATTCATCCCCATCATAATTAAATTGAAAAATAAATTCTAAGTGAAACTCTTTTTTACCCACCCATTCTCCTGTGTGAAGTGGAAACCTCAACTGACAAAATGTATTAAATTACAATTTACTTTCTTATCCTAACAGTCGATTAGGGGGGTAAGATCAATTTCATTGATGAGTAAACATAAAAAACATACTAAATAGAAAATAAATTGTCTCTTATTCCAAATTTGATAAAAAAATTAACTGATTGATAAACAAAAGACTAAATAGAACTGTAACAACTGAAATGACAGAGTTTCCTAAAAATTCATTTCACAAAAATCTAAGTTTTACAATGGAAGCGTTTTAGTTCAAAATATTGATATTCCATCTTTCAAAAAAGCATACAATTAAACCTATGGTTGTCCTACAAAATTCCCAAAACCCACTATTTACAGTTTAAATCAGAGTATTTAAAAAAAGATAAAATTTGATTTAACCCCACAATTATTTTGTTTTAAGGATTTTTTTATATTATTTTGTGATGTTTGACCCCACAAATGGATAAAAAATCAGCACAAGAAAAACTCAAGGAACTCAATGGTTGGAGCCAACCTTTGGAAGATGCATTGAAGAGTTCACACGATGATGTGTTTGGTTCTCTTGATGCTAAAGGGATATTCATAATTAAAAAGATTAACGGAAAGTTCTTTTGGTATTATAGCTTATCTAAAAGAGGAGGTAGAACGAAATATATATGTTTTGTTGAACCAAACGATATCAAATCCAACCAATCATCTTTTCAATATGCATTTGAGAAACTAAAAATTACGTTTCAAACACAATTCAAAATCAAATCAATCACACCTCCTCCACACTTATATTTTAGAACATGTAAGTAAAGAAGCAAGAATGGGAGGATGGTATTTTGATACTACATCTTTCAAATTGGAAAAGGATGAAACTATCCAACAGAATAAAAATGCAAAAACTATCAAAGCTAAACTCTTATACAAAAAAGGATTTTATGAGTATTGCAATAATGAAGATATCCCAATTAGTATCGTTCCAACAAACGGATTAACAACCCTAGTAAGAAAGTATTTATAATTCACCATTAATAATATGTTAAGAAGAAAGGTTCTCTAAATTCATAAAAGGGAGAAAGAATTAGAAGAGAAACCGCAAAATCATATTTGAGAAACATTAGGTTCTTTTGTGATTAGTTGGAAAAGGATACAACATTTGGAGGAATGGGAATATTTGATTATTACCCATTCACTACTGATTTTCAAATTGAACTTATTAAAAATACATGTGAAAAATTTTTCCAGTTAAGAATAAGAACGAAATGGTGTTGTTTCGCCCGAAGGAATATGAGAAATGTGTGAATGAATGTGTTGAAATAGTAAAGGATAAATGGATTTCAGTTTGCAAGAGTGATGCTGATTTATCAGTTCTAAGAAGAGGTTATTATGAGAAATCAGATATTCAAAATGGAGTTGAAAGATAGCATCCAAATCAACCTGCAAACAATCCAATTGGTACTGATATAGTTTATTTCATATCGTTATTACAACTTAGATATTGATTTAGGGTGGGTGTAATTCTAAATGCGTTTACAGATGAGGAAAGCATGGTGAAAAGTGGTGTTAGTGAATATGGGATGAGAAGTTATTTTGAGAAAGATAGAGATGATGAAAATTTATATTTATTCCACATCCTAAACTCAAAGGACCGAAACCGAATTGTTCCAATTGATGAAACGATTTGGAGTTTTCACCACAAACCTCCGCATGATTTAGGAGTAAAGGTTGAATTTGAAACAAAGGGGGGCAAAAAGGATTTCCGATATGAAACGAATATCATAGACGTATGTATTTGTGGCCTAATTTTTATTATCTATTCCAATCCCCAAATTATATTCAGAAACCAAATCAACCATATCGTTCCAACTATTATCTAAACATATTCAAGTACCGAATGGTAGAGGAGGAAAAGCAAGTAAAAAGAAATAGAGTTAAAGGTGGTGAAAGTGCTGAAAATTGGGATAGTTTAGGATGGAAAAAGAGAAGTATTTTTTTCATCGCATCATTTGAGAGAATACGTTATTTCTTATGTGATTAGAAAGGAAGGAGATGAATCATTGGAACTTTCTGAGATTACAGGACATACAATCGAAACCATGTTGTCACACTATAAGAGATTGGATGTTGAAAGTGGAAGAAAAAACCCTCCTCACAAACCGAATTAAAAATATTGAGCAAAAAAAATATTTAAAAAAATTAATTGATTTTAAACAACTTTTATGAAAGATTCAATACAAATAGTTTTAGGGTTATTGCTTATTTCCACCCCTTTAATGATAATCTTTTTCATCATTTTTAATTCAAATAACTTTTTTACATATACTCTTGATGACCCTTATATTCATCTAGAATTAGCAAAAAACTTTATTAATGGTAATTTTGGAATTAATATGTCAGAGTTTTCAGCACCATCCTCAAGCATATTATGGATTTTTCTTTTAACCCCTTTTACAAATCTTGAATTTTACCTTTTTGTTCCATTTATCTTAAATTCAATTTTTTTTATCATTACCTCTCTTTTATTAATTTTATTTTTTAGAGATAAATTTCAAAATATAAACTATGGAATATTAGTATCACTTTTATTTTTATTTTCTATTAATGCTTACGGATTGGTATTTACAGGAATGGAACATTCTCTTCACCTTCTTTTGACATTGTTTACCACAATTTGTTTAATGAATTCTGATTGGTTTAAGAGGTACAATTTATTATTTTATTTCTCAATAATTATTGCACCATTAGTAAGATATGAGGCACTGGCAATTTCTTTTCCATTTTTAATATATATTTTTATTTCACATCCGTTAGAAAGAAAAAAATGTATTCTTTCTACCTTTTTAATATTTGGGTTTATTTTAGGATATTCATACTATTTGTATTTAAATCTAGGAGAAATTCTTCCTTCATCAGTTATGGCAAAACAAGATTCTCTATCGAACGGGGGGGTGTTAAGTGTAATTGAAAATATTTATCAAAATTTAAGAGTGTATGGTTTTGTATTTTGTTTATACATTTCTAGCTTTTTTTATATTAAACAAAAAAATTATGCCTTTATTTTTTCTATTGTATTTTCTATGTTTATGTTTCTTATGTTTGGAAAAACAGGATGGTATGGAAGATATGAAGTATTTTACATAACATTTATTTTAATGTTATTTATCCATAATACTTATGAAAAATTTAGATTTGAACCAAATCACATTTATTTGTTTTGTTTAACACCATTGATGTTTTTAAATTTAATATACTGCACATTAACTACCCCACTTGCATCATCAAATATATATAATCAACAATATTTGGTTTCCCAATTTGTTAAGAAGATAAATAAACCTGTTGCTGTAAATGATTTAGGTCTGATAAGTTATTTTAGTGATAATTATGTTTTAGATTTGTGGGGTTTAGGTAATTCTAAGGCATTAACCGCAAGAAAAAATAATGAATTGGACTATGTTTTTTCTTTATCAAAAAAATATAATACTGAAATTTTAATTATTTATACTGAATGGTTTTCTACTGAGAATTTATCAAAATTTACCCATGTAGCAGACTTATATCTGAACGAAAAAAGAATAACAACTGCTTCCAACAAGGTTTCATTTTATGTTTCTAATGAAAATCTTATTTCAGATTTGAAAAATGAACTTTTAAATTTCAATTTTGAAAGAAACACTTTAGAAATTTCTAAAAATTTAATAGAATTATAAAATCACATATGGAAAGTGGAAGAAAACATCTTCTCACAAATAGAATTAAAACAATCCTCAAAAATAATAGGACTGTAAAATTTATTAGTTCAAACTTTGAACTTATTTATTCTAACCAAGCAGATTTAAGAACAGAAACTTCTACTCAGCTAGTGAAATTTTATCATGCATTAAAACCCAAATCCCAAACTATGGTAAAATCAGTAAGAAGGATATGGAATGGCATGATATATGGAAAAATGTACTTAATTATTCTAATGATATCATAATGGAGATATTTATACATAGTGATGGGTAATATCACAATTTTTCGCCCACACTATTATATCAATTCAATAATTTACATTGCTTCATTCAGAATAGGTGTTATTTATCCAGCACCCATTCGTTTGATACATAAAACATGACAAATTGTCCTGTATTTTACTATATTTGTGAAACATTTCTTTAGCTAAGTAAAAACGGAATGAAATTGGAAAAATTGAATGTGTGAGGATAAATTAAATTGCTATGTAAATTACCCTCACATTTAGGTAAAAAAGAATGAAAGAAGAAATACTAGAAAATAAAAAAACTGAGAAAAACCCATATTCTTACAATGGTAATGTGTTAAATTTACCCCCTGATTTACCCTCATCAAATAGGGGTGATTCTTCTATTAAAAATATTGATAAACATAAAGTTACGAATGATACACCCCACAGAAAGAAGGTATATCTAGAAAGTTATGGTTGTCAAATGAACTTCTCAGATAGTGAAATTGTAGCTTCAATTTTAAAAGAAGAAGGCTACTCAACCACTACTTCGTTGAACGAAGCTGATTTGGTTTTAGTAAACACTTGCTCAATTCGTGAAAAAGCAGAGCAAACCGTACGAAAACGCCTAGAAAATTTCAATAGCATAAAAAAAACAAACCCTCATCTCAAAGTGGGTGTTTTAGGGTGTATGGCTGAACGCCTAAAGAGTAAGTTTTTAGAAGAAGAGAAAATGGTAGACTTGGTTGTAGGGCCCGATGCCTATAACGATCTCCCCAACTTAATCAAGGAGGTAGAAGCAGGTCGAGATGCTGTAAATGTCATTTTATCAAAAGAAGAAACCTATGCTGATATTAGTCCCGTTCGCTTACAAACAAATGGGGTGACGGCTTTTGTGTCTATCACCCGAGGGTGTGACAATATGTGTACATTTTGCGTTGTGCCTTTCACACGCGGAAGAGAAAGAAGCAGAGATCCAAAAAGTATTTTAAACGAAATCCACGATTTATCGGAACGCGGATATAAAGAGGTCACTCTTTTAGGTCAAAACGTGGATAGTTATTTGTGGTATGGAGGAGGCCCCAAAAAAGATTTTACCAAAGCGAGTTCTCTTCAACAAAAAACAGCGGTTCACTTTCACCAACTTTTAGAAATGGTAGCCAAAGCACAACCTAACATGCGTTTTCGATTTTCTACTTCAAATCCGCAAGATATGACTAGAAAAGTATTACACACCATGGCTGCACATAAAAATATTTGTAATTATATCCACCTTCCCGTTCAATCAGGAAGTAATAATGTACTCAAAGCAATGAATCGACAGCACACAAGAGAGGAATATATTGAACTCATAGATGATATTCGACGTATTGTTCCTGATTGTGGCATTTCTCAAGACATGATTGCTGGTTTTCCTAACGAAAACGAACAAGATCATCAAGATACCCTTAGTCTAATGAAGTATGTCAAGTATGATTTTGGTTTTATGTTCATGTATTCTGAACGACCAGGAACACCCGCCGCCAAAAAACTAGAAGACAATATCCCACACCACATCAAAAAAAGACGTCTCCAAGAAATTGTTGCACTTCAACAACAGCACAGTTTGTATCAAACTCAACAATACTTAGGAAAAACGGTAGAGGTATTAATTGAAAAAGAATCTAAAAAATCTGATCAAGCATGGAGTGGCCGAAATCAACAAAACACAGTGGTAGTTTTCCCAAAAGAAAGCTTTAACATTGGAGATTTTGTACATGTTAAAATTATTGATTGTACTTCGGCAACACTGATAGGAAAAGCAGTAAAATAGTCATGGAACAAATTCAAACTATCAAACAACGATTCGGGATCATTGGAAATGATTCTCAACTCAATCGGGCTATTGGAAAAGCAATACGAGTTGCTCCAACCGAAATATCGGTGTTGGTGACAGGAGAAAGTGGAGTGGGAAAAGAAATTTTACCAAGAATTATTCATCAGTTATCCCTGCGAAAACACGGGAAATTTATCGCTGTAAACTGTGGTGCAATCCCTGAAGGGACGATTGATTCAGAGCTTTTTGGGCACGAAAAAGGAGCTTTTACTGGGGCTACAACCACACGAAAAGGTTACTTTGAAGTCGCCGACGGAGGGACTATTTTTTTGGACGAGGTTGGTGAACTTCCTCTCACTACCCAAGTTCGCTTGTTACGAGTGTTAGAAAACGGTGAATTTCTAAAAGTAGGTTCCTCTCAAGTTCAAAAAACCAATGTTCGAATCGTTGCAGCAACAAATCTTAATATGGCTGAAGCCATTCAAAAAGGTAAATTTAGAGAAGATCTTTATTACCGATTGAGCACAGTAGAAATTACATTACCACCCCTTCGTAAGCGCAGAGATGATATTCATTTACTCTTTAGAAAGTTTGCTTCTGATTTTGCTCAAAAATATCGTATGCCAACAGTAAGATTAGACGAAAGTGCACAACATCTTTTAGAGCAACAACGATGGAGTGGAAATATTCGTCAACTTCGAAATGTTGCTGAACAATTATCTGTTCTTGAACAAGCAAGAAATATTCAAGCCGATACTCTTCAATTATATTTACCTCATTTTGACACTAACTTACCTGCAGTTGTTGGTGAAGGTAAAGAAAAGAGTGATTTTAACTCTGAAAGAGAAATATTGTATAAGGTACTTTTTGATATGAAAGCTGATTTAAATGATTTAAAGAAGCTGACAATGGAACTTATGAAAAGTAAAAGTGGTGAACAGGTTCAAGAAGAACAACAAGGCTTAATACAAAAAATATATGGTGAGTCAGACAGTAGTCATTCCGAACCGATGCTCGCATTGGAAAGCCCTCGACCCATCCAAAGCCAAAACGACTCTTACCCTTTTGCGGAAGAAGTTTACGAAGAAGAGACACTTTCTATTCATGATAAAGAGTTAGAGTTAATCATCAAAGCACTGGAACGAAATCAAGGAAAACGAAAAGCAGCAGCCGCTGAATTAGGAATTTCAGAACGCACATTGTACCGTAAAATCAAACAATTCGACCTACCTTTATGACGATGATAAAAAGATTAGCTTTCGTGTCAATTATTATTTTAACCACAGGATGTAAATTCTATTCCTTTACAGGGGCATCAATTCCTGACGGGGCCAAAAGTGTGCAAATTAATTTTTTTATCAATAATGCAGGGAATTCAATTAATTCTGTTTTCGAACCTGGCTTTGATCGTGATTTTACCAATGCCTTGCAAGAAACCTTACTAAATCAGACCAACTTAGATTTAGTTTCCGTAAATGGTGACTTAATTTATGAAGGAGAAATTGAAGAATATCGTATTAGTCCCATGACAGCTACTGCCGACGATCGCGCTGCTCAAAACAGATTAACCGTATCAATAAATGTTCGCTATTTTAATACCAAGGGAGAGGAAGATGACTTTGAAAAACGATTTTCATTTTTTTATGATTATGATGCCGCCGTCCAATTACAAACGGTAAAAACTGAAGCTCACGACATTATTTTTGAACGTATTACCCAAGATATTTTTAACGAATCTTTAGCAAAATGGTAGCCCCCGAAAAATGGCGTTTAAAAAATATCCGGCAACAGGTACTTCGTGACGGGGTGGCAGCACTTCCAAGAGTTAAAGAACTTATACAAGAATATCCTTATTTTCAAGCTTTACGAATCCTTGAGCTTGAACTATTACATAAAGCCAACGATAAAGCACTCAAAAAAGCATTGCGATGCTGTGCTGTTCATACTACCCAACGAGCAAACCTGATCACTATCGTTGGAAACGAATTATCACCCGAAAAACAACTTCAGGTGAAACAGAACAACTCCTTAGAAAAACAAAGCTTTTTAAGTTGGTTAAACACAACGTCACGTCTTAACCAATCAGAAATATCCCCATCTTTAAATATTAACCTAATTGACCAATTTATAAAAACTAACCCTAAGATTTCCTCACCAATATCATCTTCAAAAAAAGTAGACTTGACAAAAGATCAAAAAATAAATTCTGAAGAAATTATGACCGAAACTTTAGCAAAAGTGTATTGGGATCAAAAAAAGTTTAAAAAAGCAGAACAAGCTTACAAAGTACTTTCTTTGAAATATCCAGAAAAAAGTAGTTTCTTTGCTGATCTAATTAAAAAAATTAAAGCAGATCAAACTGCTCGTTCTACAAAATGAATACATTCTCAATCTTTTTGGTTTTAATTGTTGTCGTTTCTCTTCTTCTAATTTTGGTTGTCATGGTTCAAAATCCTAAAGGCGGAGGGCTTTCTTCATCATTTGGAGGCGGTGGACAACAACTGGGAGGGGTTCAAAAAACGACCGATTTTTTGGACCGAAGTACTTGGGCCTTGGCCGGACTGCTACTCCTTCTAATTCTACTTGCTAATTCAACCGTTCAAAAAGGAGGATCTCAATCAGAATCAAGTCTTATTGACGATGACGTTATTGAAGCGGTTATCCCTGAGGAAATTCCTGAAATTCCCGTTGAAATCCCAGAAGAAATCCCAGAGGAGTAGTCTCAACCAAATGTCATTTTGTCACAGATTATTTACCTCTTGTCCATTTCTTTGAATTGGCACGATTGCTGCTAAGAAAAGTATATAAAATTAAATCTTATTATTATGAGTACATTAAATATTAAACCTCTAGCTGATCGAGTGGTTTTAGAGCCTTTGGCGGCCGAAACTACAACAGCTTCAGGGATTATCATCCCTGACACCGCTAAAGAAAAACCACAAAAAGGAACGATAATAGCGGTAGGTCCTGGAACGAAAGACGAGCCCATGTCTTTGAACCCTGGAGACGTTGTATTATATGGTAAATACGCCGGAACCGAGCTAAAACTTGATGGAGGTGATTACCTTATCATGCGTGAAAGCGATATTCTTGCAATTGTTTAACAAAAAAAAATAGAAAAATGGCAAAAAATATTCAATTTGATGTTGAAGCACGTGAAGGATTAAAACGTGGAGTTGAC
Source organism: Flavobacteriaceae bacterium (assembly GCA_965659665.1). Lineage (GTDB taxonomy): Bacteria > Bacteroidota > Bacteroidia > Flavobacteriales > Flavobacteriaceae > CBFHWU01. The sequence goes on along the minus strand of CBFHWU010000017.1, from coordinate 105,980 downwards.
GCATTAGCTAATGCAGTAAAAGTAACATTAGGTCCAAAAGGAAGAAATGTAATTATTGGCAAATCCTTTGGAGGTCCCCAAGTAACTAAAGATGGTGTTTCCGTTGCTAAAGAAATAGAACTTGAAGATGCTTTAGAAAATATGGGAGCCCAAATGGTAAAAGAAGTGGCTTCCAAAACTAATGATCTTGCTGGAGATGGAACGACAACAGCAACCATACTGGCCCAAGCTATTGTCAAAGAAGGGTTAAAAAATGTTGCCGCTGGAGCAAATCCAATGGACCTTAAACGAGGTGTTGATAAAGCGGTACAATGTATCGTTGATGAACTAAACAAACAATCTGTCGAAGTTGGAAACTCTTCAGAAAAAATCAAACAAGTAGCTTCTATCTCTGCTAACAATGATGAAAATATTGGCTCACTGATCACAAAAGCCTTTGAAAAAGTAGGAAAAGAAGGGGTTATTACTGTTGAAGAGGCTAAAGGAACAGATACGTATGTAGATGTTGTAGAGGGAATGCAATTTGATCGAGGATACATTTCCCCTTATTTTGTGACAAATTCTGATAAAATGGAAGCTGATCTTGAAAGTCCGTACATTTTGTTGTATGATAAAAAAATCTCAACGATGAAAGACTTGTTGCCTGTTTTAGAACCTGTTGCGCAAAGTGGAAAACCTTTAGTCATTATTGCAGAAGATGTTGATGGAGAAGCTTTAGCAACATTAGTTGTAAACAAATTACGTGGATCACTGAAAATTGCGGCTGTTAAAGCTCCAGGATTTGGAGACCGAAGGAAAGCAATGCTTGAAGATATTGCAATTCTTACAGGAGGTACTGTAATTTCAGAAGAACGTGGGTTTAATCTTGAAAATACAACCATTGATATGTTGGGTACTGCCGAAAAACTCACGATTGATAAAGATAATACAACTGTTGTTAATGGTGCTGGTGATGCAGAAAATATCAAAACACGCGTAAATCAAATTAAAGCTCAAATTGAAAGTACAACTTCTGATTATGACCGTGAAAAACTCCAAGAACGCCTTGCTAAGCTAGCAGGAGGAGTAGCTGTGTTGTATGTAGGAGCTGCTTCAGAAGTTGAAATGAAAGAGAAAAAAGATCGTGTTGATGATGCTTTACATGCTACCCGTGCTGCAGTGGAAGAAGGAATTGTTTCAGGTGGAGGTGTTGCTTTGCTTAATGCCCGAAAAGCACTCGAAAATATTGAAGCCAGTAATGCAGACGAGTCAACAGGAGTTCAAATTATTTATCGTGCTATTGAATCCCCACTTCGAATAATTGTTGAAAATGCTGGTGGTGAAGGATCAGTAGTCGTTTCTAAAATTGAAGAAGGAAAGGATAACTTCGGATACGACGCTAAATCGGAATCTTATGTCGACATGCAAGAAGCAGGAATCATTGACCCTAAAAAAGTGACTCGAATTGCAATTGAAAATGCAGCTTCTGTGGCAGGGATGATTTTGACCACTGAATGTGCTTTAGTTGATATCAAAGAAGATACTCCACCTCCAATGCCACCTATGGGCGGCGGCGGTATGCCAGGTATGATGTAAATGTATAGATAATACAAAAGGCTGCTTTTCATAAAAGTAGCCTTTTTTCTTTTTAGCTATGTTGGAAACACTCAAAAACAAAATATTGAATGAACTAAAGAAAAGACCCTCTCAATCGCAGGGCCTTGACTTTATTTGTCAGTTACTTCAAACCGAGATTCCCCATTACGATTGGGTTGGATTTTACTTTCATATTCCAGGAAAACAAATGCTAGAGTTAAAAGCCTTTGCTGGACCACCTACTGAACACACCCATATACCATTTGGTAAAGGAATCTGTGGTCAAGTAGCACTAAGTAGCGAAAATTTTGTTGTTGAAGACGTTCAAAAACAAAACAATTATATTTCATGTAATATCAATGTTAAGTCTGAAATTGTTATTCCCTTGTTTTTGAATAAAGTAAATGTCGGTCAAATCGATATCGATTCCAACAAGATAAATGCCTTCGGGGAGAGGGATGTTAATTTTTTGACACAAATCAATGCCTGGGTCTCAAAGTATTTAATGTAATAGCCTTAGGATTAAGGTAAAAATCCTACATTTACTATCCCTTTTTAACTATTTTTTATGCATAAAAATAAAAAAGCGCGAACCGCGCTTATTTCTGTTTTCAACAAAGAGGGCTTAGATCCCATTGTTAGAAAACTTCACGATCTTGGCATAACTATTTGCTCAACAGGAGGCACGGCTGCATTTATTGAACAAAAAGGAATTCCAGTAACTTTGGTTGAATCTATAACTTCTTATCCCTCTATTTTGGGGGGTCGAGTCAAAACGCTTCATCCAAAAATTTTTGGTGGAATACTCAACCGCCAAGATCTGGATTCTGATCAAAAACAAATGAAGAAATACAATATTCCTCAAATCGATATTGTAGTCGTTGATTTATACCCTTTTGAAGAAACAATTGCTTCTGGAGCCGAGGAACAAGATATTATTGAAAAAATTGATATTGGAGGTATTTCCCTTATTCGAGCAGCTGCCAAAAACTTTAATGATGTTATTTGTGTTGCTTCGATGCATGATTATTCGTATTTTTTGGATCTTCTAAATAAAGGAGATGGGGTGTTTAGCCAAAAAGATCGAAAAAAATTAGCCTGTAATGCTTTTAATATTTCGTCACATTACGACACTTCAATTCACCATTATTTTTCTGAGGACAATGAAACACTAAAACTTAGTGTTCAAGAAAGGAACATTTTAAGGTATGGAGAAAATCCACATCAAAAAGGCGCCTTTTTTGGACCTTTGGATTCCATATTTAAAAAATATCATGGTAAAGAACTTTCTTACAATAATTTGCTGGATATCGATGCTGCGGTAAATATTATAAGTGAGTTTGTTGAGGATGCTCCTACATTTGCAATACTTAAACATAATAATGCATGTGGTTTAGCCACTCGAAATACTTTGATAGCGGCATACAAGGCAGCATTAGCTGGAGACCCAATTTCTGCTTTCGGGGGAGTTTTGATCAGCAATACAAGCCTAGATGAAACTACAGCTAATGAAATTAACACCTTATTTTGTGAGGTCGTTATTGCCCCTGATTTTAATGCCAAAGCACTTGAAATTCTCAAGAAGAAAAAAAACCGTATTATCCTAAAACAAAAACAAATCATCTCCCATCATCAGCAAATTAGAAGTTGCCTAAACGGGTACTTAGTTCAGGAAAAAGATGACATCACCGATAACGTGGATATGGTGCAAACGGTTACTCATTTAACTCCAAATGAAAATGAAATCAACGATCTGTTATTTGCTAGTAAAATATGTAAACACACCAAATCCAATACCATTGTTTTGGCCAAAAATGGACAGCTAATTGCTTCTGGAACTGGTCAAACATCTCGAGTTGATGCTTTACGACAAGCGATTCATAAAGCGCAAGCTTTTGGATTTAATCTTGAAGGTGCAGCAATGGCAAGTGATGCTTTTTTTCCATTTCCAGATTGTGTTGAAATTGCTCACAGAGCAGGTATACGTCATGTTATTCAGCCTGGCGGATCTATAAAAGACCAATTAAGTATCGATTATTGTAACTCAAATAACATGGTAATGGTTATGACAGGCGTTCGGCATTTTAAACATTAATTCGTATAATTACAACTTGTAAACACACTGCCTTATGGGGTTTTTTGATTTTTTAACAGAAGAAATTGCAATAGATTTAGGAACTGCTAACACACTCATTATTCATAACGATAAAGTTGTTATAGACAGTCCTTCGATAGTGGCGATGGATCGTACAACAAATAAGATTATCGCAGTGGGCAAAGAAGCGAGCTTAATGCAAGGAAAAACCCACGAAAATATCAAAACTATCCGTCCTCTAAAAGATGGAGTCATTGCTGACTTCAACGCCTCAGAACAGATGATTAGTATGTTTATTAGAAGTATTCCTACCCTCAAAAAGAAATTTCTCACCCCTTCCCTACGAATGGTAATTTGTATTCCTTCAGGAATAACAGAAGTTGAAATGCGAGCTGTTCGAGAATCTGCAGAACGCGTAAATGGAAAAGAGGTTTATCTCATTCATGAACCAATGGCAGCAGCCATTGGAATTGGAGTAGATATTGTTCAGCCTAAAGGGAATATGATTATTGATATCGGTGGAGGAACAACAGAAATTGCTGTCATTGCGTTATCGGGAATCGTGTGTGATAAATCTGTTAAAATTGCGGGTGACGTCTTTACCAACGACATCATCTATTACATGCGCACACAGCACAACCTTTATATAGGAGAACGAACTGCTGAGCGAGTAAAAATTATGATTGGTTCTGCCATGGACGAATTGGAAAACCCTCCTGATGATATGACAATTCAAGGGCGTGACCTTCTTACGGGTAAGCCAAAAGAATCTTCGGTTTCTTACAGAGAAATTGCCAAGGCATTAGATAAGTCCATTATCCGTATTGAAGATTCTGTGATGGAAACCCTGTCTCAAACTCCTCCTGAACTAGCTGCTGATATTTATAATACAGGCGTATATTTGGCAGGTGGAGGGTCCATGTTACGTGGACTAGACAAGCGGTTATCGAAAAAAACAGATCTCCCTATTTTTATTGCAGAAGACCCGCTAAGAGCAGTTGTTCGGGGGACAGGAATTGCGCTAAAAAATCTTGAACGTTTTAAAAATATCCTTGTAAAGTAATACATTCATGGAACAACTCATTAATGGCGTAATTCGATATCGAAATATATTGCTGTTTTTGATTCTCTTTAGTTTGTCCTTACAATTAATTAGCGAATCCAAAAGTTATACGCGAGGGAGCTTATCCCATCAAACAACCTTGGCTTATGCGTTCATACATGAAATAAAATATAATTTTTACTCCTATTTAAAGCTCAAAGATAACAATGCCAAATTAGCAAATGAAAACAAGCTTTTAATTGATTATTTATTAAGTCCAAGACCCTCCCCAAACACAATTAAAACTGAGATAAATTCAGCTAAAGTGATTCAAAATAACTTTTCTTTATCCTACAACCACCTTATTATAAATAAAGGATCTTCCGATAAAATAAGTCCCGAAACAGGCGTTATTACTCCAAATGGGGTGGTTGGTATTGTTTCACAAACAAGTAAACATTATGCGGTGGTGTTATCGTTATTAAATAAAAGTATACGAATAAACGCTAAGCTAAAAAAAAGTCATCATTTTGGAAGCTTGACCTGGGATGGGAAAAGTCCTCAATTTATGACTCTATTAGACCTTCCTATAATGGCTTCAGTAGCGTATGGAGATACGATCATTACAGGGGGCATGTCAACCATTTTTCCTGAAGGTATACCCATTGGAATCGTAGTTGATTTCAATACCACAGAACAATTACCAGAATACAAGATTCAGTTGTTTGAAGACATGACCGCACTTAACCAAGTTTATCTGACTTCAAATCAAGATCAAAGGGAAATTCAAGCGCTCCAAAAAAAAGTAAATGTCAACTAGTTTAGCTCAACATATTGCTCGTTTTATAGGATTAATTTTAGCTCAAGTTTTAATTTTTCAGCAATTTCGAATTGACCATTTCATCCCTTTTATCTATGTCATATATGTCATTATATATCCCATTAAAAACAACCAAACGGTTTTTATTTTTGTCGCGTTTTTACATGGTCTCTGTTTAGATTTATTTATGACATCAGGTGGCATTCACGCCGCCTCATGTTTGTCAGTGGCTTTTATTCGACCGCTATTGCTTCGCTCTGTTTTTGGAGTCAGCTATGATTATCAAGGGATAAAATTGTCAAATGAAGCTTTTGATAAAGTAGTGTGGTACTCTTTATTTGTTGTTATGGTTCATCATATTGTCTATTTTTCCCTAATCGCCTTTTCTTGGTCTCAATGGATGTGGGTCTTATCTACTTGGTTTTTTAGTGTTATCTTTAGTTATAGTATCATCTTGGTCCTATTATTTTTACTTAAGCCGTCTAATAAATGAGAAAAATCTTACTTCCCATAATCATCATTGTGGTAGGACTGATGTTTACTTTTCGACTTTTATTTCTTCAAGTAATTAGCAGTAATTTCCAAGATTTGTCTTTAAAAAATTCTGTTCTTAAGGAATATATTTACCCCCAAAGAGGGTTAATTTTTGATAGAAATAACAAGCTGTTAGTTACCAATCAACCTGCTTATGATGTTATGGTTGTTCCTGAAAGTGTTAAGGAAATGGATACCTTGTCTTTTTGTCAACTTCTCCATATAAACCAAAATGATTTTAAAAATAAATTAGCTAAGGCTAAGCAATACTCAAAAAGACTCCCTTCAGTTTTTGTGGCACAAGTTTCCAAACAAGATTATGCCTATTTGCAAGAAAAAATGTGGAGATTCCCAGGTTTTTTTATTCAAAAAAGAATTATTCGAAAGTATCAAACTCAAGGTGCTGCTAATATTTTGGGCTATATTTCAGAAGTAAATAACGCAGATATAAAAAAAGATCGTTACTATAAATCAGGCGAGCTTATTGGGCGGCAAGGAATAGAAAAAACATACGAGAAAATTTTACGTGGTAAAAAAGGGGTCAAATACTTACAACGAGATAAGTTCAATCGAATTATCGGATCTTATAAAGATAACGCTTATGATACGATTCCTTTAAATGCAAAAAATATTCAACTCACGCTGGATATCGAACTTCAAGAGTACGGGATGTCATTATTGACTAACAAACGAGGAGGAATAGTTGCAATTGAACCTAACACGGGCGAAATTTTAATGAATGTTAGTTTACCTACATATAATCCTGAATTTTTAGTCGGTCGTAAACGTTCCAAAAATTTTAATCAATTACAACAAGATACCCTCAACCGACCTCTTTTTGATAGGGGACTTCAGGGGCAATACCCTCCTGGTTCCCCATTTAAACTTTTAAATGCTCTAGTGGCATTACAAGAAAAAAGTATTACGGAACAAACTGGATACACCTGTAATTACGGCCATTTTTATGCTCGAAATCAATTTATGAGATGTCATTGTGAACCAGGCTCTTTTAACACTTTAAATCGAGGAATATATAATTCGTGTAATACGTATTTTGCACATGTGTATAGGAAAACAATTGATCAGTTTGAAAACCCAAAAATCGGGATGAATATTTGGAGCAATCACATCAAAAGTTTCGGATTAGGAAATTATTTGGGATATGACCATCCCATTGGTCAAAAGGGATTTATTCCCAATGCCGACTATTACGATTATTGGTATCCTAACCAAATGTGGCGTGGCTCAACTTCAATTTCTAATGCTATTGGCCAAGGGGAAATTTTAGCAACTCCTATTCAACTCGCCAATGTTGCCGCTGCCATTGCCAATCGTGGACATTACTTCACCCCTCATTTCATAAAATCAATTGATAATGATCGTATTCCTCTTAAATTTAGTGCGCCTAAATTGACTAGTATAGATTCCATTCATTTTGAACCCATAATTCAAGGAATGTCAGACGTAGTAACCAAAGGTACAGCGCGAATTGCACGTATCAACGGAATTGAAGTTTGTGGCAAAACAGGCACTGTAGAAAACTTTACTTTAATTGATGAAGAACGTACTCAACTTACTGACCACTCGATATTTATCGCTTTTGCACCAAGAGAAAATCCAGTAATAGCAGTCGTAGTTTTCGTTGAAAATGGATATTGGGGTTCACGCTGGGCAGCACCCATTGCTAGCTTAGTCATCGAAAAATATATCACAAAGGAAGTTCGACGACCATATTTAGAAAAACGCATGAAAAACGGTAGCTTATTAGAAGAATATGCTAAACCTTTAAGTGGAATTCCCTTTACTATCAATGAATAGAAAATATTTTTTACGTCTTGATTGGGTCACATTAGGGATTTATTTGATCCTGAGTGTGATGGGGTTAGTCAATTTGTATGCGGCGAGTTATAGTGAGGGGGTGGATGTCCTTCAACTCGATCAAACCTTTGGAAAACAACTGTTTTTTGTTTTAATATCTATTTTAATTATTATCGGAGTTCAAATCATCGGATCTAAATTATTTGAACGGTTTTCAAGTATCTTTTACCTCACAATCCTTCTTGCGTTGTTAGGGTTGTACGTCTTCGGCCATACTGTTTCCGGAGCTACATCATGGTACTCATTAGGGGGGTTTAGTTTTCAACCTTCTGAAATTGCCAAAGTAATTACTGCACTCGCATTATCAAAACATTTAAGTGATTTCAGTACAAATATCAATCGATTTAGAGATCAACTAACTGCATTTATCTTAATTTTGCTGCCTGCTTTTATCATTTTACCACAGCCTGATCCTGGGAGTGCTTTGGTGTTTTTTAGCTTTTTTTTTGTACTACATGCGGAAGGCTTGTCAAGCAGGTATCTGTTAAGTGTTGTAGGAGCAGTTATTTTATTCATCCTCACCTTACTTCTCCAACCGAATGATATTATTATTGGGGTAATCACCCTTGCTTTTGTTTTCTTTTTATTTTCAAGAAAAAATAAAAAACCTGTAATACAGTTTTTGATTGTTAGTGGAGTAACACTGGTTATCATTGGTTATATTTTTTCTGTAAATTATATTTTTGAACATATTTTTGAGCAACGTCATAGAGATCGAATTAATATCGTCATAGGAAAAGAATATGATCCTCAAGGAATTGGTTACAATATTAATCAATCTCAAATTGCCATTGGATCGGGTGGAGTTTGGGGAAAGGGTTTTCTTGAGGGTACTCAAACCCAAGGAGACTTTGTTCCTGAAAAACAAACTGATTACATCTTTACCATTGTTGCTGAAGAATGGGGATTTGTTGGTTCTTTTGTTGTGATTGCTTTATTTATCACTCTGATGCTACGTATTATGTATGTTTCTCAACGTCAGAAAAATAGTTTTAGTAGAATTTATTGTTACTGTGTGGTGTGTTTATTATTTACCCACTTTAGTGTAAACTTGGGAATGGTTTTAGGTATATTTCCTACTATCGGCATCCCACTACCCTTTTTTAGTTATGGGGGATCTAGTATTTTAGGTTTTGGCTTGCTCTTAGCAATTTATTTTAAACTTGATGGGAATAGGATCAACGAGTGGTAATATCTAAGGTATCACGAAGCGCATTTCCGACCAACATAAAGGAACTTACCAATAGTACAATAGCGATTCCAGGCACTACCGCCATATAAGCTTTGCCTGTCATCAAATAAGGGTAGTGATCTTTGATCATGCTTCCCCAACTTGGAATGGGAGGTTGAGCTCCAATTCCTAAAAAACTTAACCCGCTTTCAATTAAAATAGCTGCTGCGAAATTAGCTGCTGATATAACAATAATAGATGACCAACAATTAGGTAATATATGACGTGTTAAAATTCGCCATGATGAAAAACCAAGTACCGAAGCGGCAGTAACAAAGGCTTTCTCTTTAATTTGCATTACTTGCCCACGTACAATTCGTGCAACTTCAACCCACATTGTAAGTCCCACAGCAATAAATACTTGCCAAATTCCCTTTCCAAGAGCAATCGAGATGGCAATGACCAATAAAAGAGTGGGGATGGACCATGTTATATTAATGATAAACATCACCATCTTGTCTATTTTCCCCCCAAAATAACCCCCAATAGCTCCTACAGGTATTCCAACCAATAACGAAATACATACTGCAATTGCGCCAACACTAAGTGATACACGTGCACCCACCAATATTCGACTCCATACATCTCTTCCAAATAAATCAGTTCCTAATGGAAATGAATAGGTTTTGATAAGTGTTTGAACAGTCGATGGACGATTATATGCTGAAGGAAAAAAAGACCACTCGAGTAGTTCTTTTCTTCCTGTTGTTTCAGGATTATAATGCACTATTTCTATACCTTTTGCGGTAAAAGTATAGGAAGAAATAGGTATTTGTTTATCTGGAAAGGGATTCCCTGAAAAATAATTTTTTTTTTGAGATTGTTCATTTGGTATATGTAACATTTGGACCTCAAAACCAGGAGGTTGAGAGTGGATGGGCAGATGCATTTGATTCGCGTACTGAGATTGATCAATGGCAAATATGTAAGCAAATAAAGCAAAAAAAACACAACAAAGAATAAGTATGCCTCCTAAAACTCCGCTAGGATTACGCCTAAATTTTTGATTGAACTGCATCAGTTATTTATTACTTAACTGCTAGTGGTTTTAAGTTGATAAAATTCAAGTGCAGATCTTCAAGAACTCTAACAGCCTCATCAATGTATATATCAGAACGTAATGATTCAAGCCAACGACTGCGAGTCTCTTTAAAGGTTTCATCTGAGTCATAGAGTGCTTGTTCCTGAGGTAGATTTGAAAAACTCAAGTTACTTTTGTAATCACTAATTGCTTTAAATCGTTCAGAAAAATCTTTATTTGTTTCTATTCGATTGACGAATTGATCATAATTAAGCGAATAATTCATTAACTCTTGTTGGGTTTGAACCCACTTTGCATTTTCATCGGTTAAAGCAAAAATTGGATTATTATCAATACGGTTTTGACTCTTTTGAATTGTCTCATCATAGTTTAAATAACCACTCCATACGGAATATTCAGCAGGTAAAATACGATCCCAATCAAGTGGGTTTTCTTCGTCTTTTTCTCCAAATTCAACATAACGATAACGATCAGGAGCTATAATATCACTTTTGACCCCTTCCAACTGAACAGACCCTCCATTAATTCTGTAAAACTTATCTGTAGTAATCTTAAGAGCTCCGATATTACCATAAGTACTGTTAGAAATAAATCGATTTAAATCAATGACATTTTGAACCGTTCCTTTCCCAAAAGTTTGTTCACTCCCCAACACGACTGCCCGCTTGTAATCTTGCATAGCTGCAGCAAATATTTCAGAAGCAGAAGCGGACATTTCATTTACCAAAATAACTAGGGGTTTGTCCCATAGAATACCTGCATCCTGATCACGGAGTATTTCTTTTTGATCGCCTGTTGACTTTACCTGAACAATAGGCCCTTTATCAATAAAATAACCAGAAATATCTACCACTGTTTGGAGTGAACCTCCTCCATTGAAGCGTAGGTCTAGAATAAGACCATCGGCATTGGACTCGATGAGTTTTAGAATCTCTTTCTTTATATCGTGTGCAGCATTTCGTTCTTTATAGTCTCTGAAATCTACATAAAACTTTGGAAGGTCAATTAATCCAAAAACTTTATCTCCTTTTTTGATTATTGAAGTCTTTGCATACGATTCTTCAATAATGACTAAATCTCGTACTACTGGAACTACTTCGATATTACCGTCTACCCTTTTTATGGTCAAATAAACCGTCGTTCCTTTTGGTCCTTTTATGAGTTTTATGGCATCATCCAAACGCATTCCTGTGATATCCACGGGGTCTCCGTCTTCTTGACGGACTCCCCTAATTTCATCCCCTACGTGAATGGTTTTATCTCTCCATATTGGTCCTCCCGAAATAATATCTACAATTTTTATAGCCTGATCTCGTTTAGACAAACGTGCTCCAATTCCTTCAAATTTACCCGACATACTCATATCGAAACGATCTTTATCTTCAGGTGCGAAATAAAAAGTGTGAGGATCGAACTGGGTAACAAATGCATTGAGGTAAGATGTAAACCAATCATTACGAGTTAAGTCCTCCATAATTTCAAAGTAATTATTGAGGTTGTTTTCGGTGAGTTCACGAGATTCAAGTTCTATCGCTTCATTTGATTTTTTGATATAATTTTTATCTTTTTCTTGCTTCGCTTTCTCTTCTTCAATTTTATCATAATAGATACCTAAGGTGGACAACTTGAGTTGTTTTCTCCATTTTTCTTTTCTTTCCAAGGACGTTAAGGCATATTCCATTTGATCGTAATCCACACTTATTTTTTCATCAATGGTAAAGTCAAATGGGATACTCAACAAATCCTTGTACATTAACTGTACCTCGTTGTTTCGTTGTTTAAAACGATTATATGTCAGATTAAAGAAACTGATATCAATCTGATTAAATTGATCATCCAATTGATACATGTATCGAGAGAATTCTTTGATATCACTCTTCAAAAAAAATCGTTTTTGCCCATCCAAAAGCTCAAGATATGCGGTATATAATTGTTCAGATAATTCATCATTTATCGCTTTTGGATCAAAATGCCCTCTATTGACAACATAGGAAATCAATTCTAGTAGAAGCTTATCTTTATTAGGATTGGAGGGTTGGAATCCAAAAGATTTACCTAATGCTGACCATGTAAATAATACAATAATCAACGCCAACAGTATGTACGTAATTTTTTTAATCATTTTTTGTAGGATTTCTATTTCTTTAGCAAACTACTAAGTTACATAATTTTTGTTTTACAAAATCATTATAAATCTGACTCATAAAAAAAATCTGGTCTTCTATTTTTAGTAGCTTTACACAAAAATTAGGCCATGACAAAAAAACCATTAATATTAGTTACAAATGATGATGGTATTAGTGCTCCAGGACTTCGTAATTTGATCCATGTGATGAATGAAATTGGAGAGGTTATTGTGGTCGCTCCTGATAGCCCTCAGTCCGGTATGGGACATGCCATAACTATCAATAGCACCTTGCGTTGTACAAAAGTAACTATGGATGATGGTCCTCAAGTTGAATATGCCTGCTCGGGAACTCCTGCAGATTGTGTTAAGCTTGGTGTTCATGAAATTTTAAAACGCAAACCAGATTTGTGCGTATCTGGAATCAACCATGGGTCTAATTCATCCATTAATGTTATTTATTCAGGCACCATGAGTGCGGCAATTGAAGCAGGAATTGAAGGGGTTCCTGCCATTGGTTTTTCCTTTCTAGATTATTCATGGAAAGCTGATTTTAAACAAATTACAGCGTACGTTAAACAAATTACTCTCAAAGCCCTGTCCAATGGAATTCCTGAAAAAATTGTTTTGAATGTTAACTTCCCAAATCTAAAAAAAGCCGATATCAAGGGAGTTAAAATATGTCGACAGGCAAATGCTTATTGGATTGAAAAATTTGATAAAAGAAAAGATCCCATTGGAAAAGAATATTATTGGCTTACGGGTAACTTTATCAACGAAGATAAAGGCGAAGATACAGACGAATGGGCATTGGCCAACAACTATATTTCAGTAGTCCCTGTACAATTTGATCTTACTGCACATCATTTTATTCAAAAACTCAATACATGGGAGTTATAAAACGCTTCCAAGGGGGGTTGTTAGGCGTTTTACTTCCCTTATTTACAGCGCTAATAGCCTTGCTATGGCTATCCCCTGATAGGTTACAATATCGCTTAACAACGTTAATCACAGAACAAAAATTAGGGGCATGGCTGAGTTTAGCTGCGATAGTTAATTTGTTTCTGTTTTTTTTATACCTCCGACTACAAAAAGATGATCAAGCGAGAGGAGTATTAGGAGCTACCTTTTTTTGGGCCGCATTATCAATTGTTCTTAAATTTATCCTATGAAGTACTACATCATTGCAGGGGAAGCATCAGGTGATTTACACGGATCCAATTTGATCAAAGAGCTTGTTCTCAAGGATTCAAAAGCTACTATTAGAGCTTGGGGAGGAGATTTGATGCAGCAAGCAGGAGCAGAAATGGTAAAACACTACCGAGACTTGGCTTTTATGGGATTCCTAGAAGTGGTACAAAACTTAGGAACCATTCTCCAAAATATTCGTTTTTGCCAATCAGATATTGAAGCATTTTCTCCTGATATTCTAATTCTTATCGACTATCCAGGTTTTAATATGCGTATTGCCTCTTGGGCCAAAAAAAGGGGAATACAGGTTCACTATTACATTATGCCTCAAGTATGGGCATGGAAAGAAAATCGAATTCATAAATTAAAACGAGATACCGATTATCAATATGCTATTCTCCCATTTGAATTGGATTTTTTTAACCAAAAACATCAACTTAACGTATCTTTTGTAGGCCATCCATTGTTGGATGCCTTGGGTGCTTACCATCCGAACAAACACTTTAAAAAAAACCATCTCCCCAAGAATGCTAAACCTATCGTTGCGTTGTTGCCTGGAAGTAGAAAACAAGAAATTCAAAAGTTGTTACCAATCATGTCAGAGGTGGCGCAATATCTTTCAGCTTATCAATTTGTTATCGCAGGTGCAGCACACCAGCCTACCGAATTATATCACACATATGCTCCTGACCTCCCAATTGTTTTTGGAAATACATACAATTTGTTATCCGTTTCAAAAGCAGCACTGGTAACAAGCGGAACCGCAACACTCGAAACAGCCTTACTCAAGGTACCCCAAATTGTATGTTATAAAACAAGTTTGATCAGTTATGCTATTGCCAAAAGAGTCGTTAATCTCCCTTTTATTTCGTTGGTAAATTTGATTATGGAACGAGAAGTGGTACAAGAATTTATTCAGGACGAATGTAATAAACATAAATTAATAAAATTCTTACCCAAAATTATTGATGGAAATCAAAGAAACAAAATCTTGAGAGATTATGAAGCACTGGCTCAAAAACTCGGAGGGATTGGAGCAAGCAAAACTGTAGCAACCAAAATTATAAACAATGCTACTTCGCACTAATTTATTCATTATTGGGTTATCTGGACTTCTACTTGTAAGTTGTGGAGGACTTAAGCGAGAAAAAAAAATGAAGCCCCGTGATGGAGTCGTATATTATGCAAAAGAATATATGGGTACGCCTTACTTGTACGGTGGGAACACCAAAAGCGGTATCGACTGCTCTGGTCTAATTCACAATGCGTTTAGTAAACAAGGAATTCGTATTCCCCGTACGGTGGAAGAATTACGAAAAAAAGGAAAACGCATTTCCAAATTACGGGCGAAATCGGGCGATATTCTTTTTTTTAGAACCTCAAAAAAAAGAAAACTAACCCATGCGGGTATCGTTGTTGGACAGAAAAGAGGGGAGATCATGTTTATTCATGCTTCCTCTTCACGTGGTGTCATGATATCGAGTTTAAACGATGGATATTGGCGTAAAACCTATGTGCAAACTCGGCGATTACTTAAAAAATAAGTTATTAGGTTATTACAAATCAACAAAATTGAATTTAGTGTGTTTTTTTGAACACGTTGATACAATGCTTAATTTTATAAAATGTCCCCTATTTCATATCCTATACTTTTTTTTATTGCCGGAATTGTAACCTACTCGTACTATCCTGACGTATCACACTGGTGGTTTGGAGCTTGTTGGCTAGTAAGTTTAATTTTTCACAAACTAAAATGGCATTTTGCTTTTTTTATAAGCATTGCCCTGTTGAGTAGCGTTGCAGGAATGTTTACTGCTCAACTCCATGACCCTTTAGAAAAAGAGTGCCATTACTATCATCAAGAGTTCAACTCTAACGAATTTGTTTGGTTACGTTTTAAAATTAATGAGATTCGAAAACCTAACCCCATCGGTCAATCCTTCATTGTATCAGTAATAAATTTTAACTCTACCCCAGTTTGTGGGAAAGCGCTTTTACAAGTTTCAACAGATGATAATCGTTCCTTTAAATTAGGGACTGTATATCGGAGTGTTGTGGAGATTAAACCGATTGAAAAGCCCAAAAATCCTGGAAGTTTTGATTTTTCAAATTACATGCAAAAACAAGCAGTATTTTTTCAAATTCGACCCTTATCTCCAAATCTTAACGCTATTGAAAATGATTTAAATATCAAACAAATAGCGTACACCCTAAGATCGGAATTAATCGAATCTCTTGATTTATTATCCTTAAAGCCTGATAATGAATCAATATTAAGAGCTATGGTTCTTGGAGATCGATCAGAAATTAGCGAGGAACTCATGAATAATTTTTCAGCCGCTGGAGCCGTACACTTATTGGCCATTTCGGGCTTGCACGTTGGGGTACTAATGCTTTTAATTCATTGGGTGTTGAGTCCATTACTTTTTTTGCCCAAAGGAAAGAATATTCGTCTTCTAATGATCGTCTGCTCCTTATGGGGTTTTGCCTTGCTTACTGGTTTATCTCCTTCCGTAGTACGAGCAGTATGTATGTTTAGTTTTGTTTCTGTAGGAATAGCCTCTCAAAGACCTACCGTGCGGTTTCAGTCTGTTTGGCTATCATTACTCTTGCTTTTGATCATTCAGCCCTCCTTTGTTTATGATGTTGGGTTTCAACTAAGCTATGCTGCTGTCTTTGGAATTTTATGGATTCATCCTCTTGTGATGAAAAAGCTAAGATCAAAAAACTGGCTTTTGAATAAAATGATAAGCTTGTTTATTTTAGGATGCATTGCTCAATTATCTGTTTTACCTTTTACATTATACTATTTTCATCAGTTTCCTGTGTTGTTTTTTGTCAGTAATCTATTGATTATTCCAGTTTTAGGACTTATTCTTGGTGGAGGAATTTTAGGTGTATTTTTTTCTCATCTTGGGGGAAATGTTTCCATATTGGGACATAGTCTTGATCTGTTATTAAGTGGAGTGAATTTTTTGGTGAAAGAGTTAGCACAAAAAGAACAATTTATTTTATCCAATATCCCCTTTGATGTGTATGATACTTGGGTTGGAATATTAGTTGTGATAGGATTGTTTATGTGTATTGAAAAACTCAATTCTTTTCGATTTTTTATTTTAATTTTTTCGAGCTTATTGTTTCATTTTTCGATACGTTTTTATGGTTTATCCACTAACCAATTCATCGTTTTTCATCAATATAAAAAAACAATTTTAGGAGTGAGCAAAGAAAGAGTATTGGAACTTTACAGCGATGACCATCTAAGCGGTAATTCAGCGATTGTTAGCTATCAAATGCATGCGCAACTGACGAAAAAAAAACATCTCCCTCTACCAAATCTTATAAAGATAAACAATAACTATGTTTTAGTTATTGATCAAAATGGCGTTTACGATATCCCTTTTCTGCATCCAGCAATAATTTTATTAAAAGACAGCCCCAAGATTCACCTTGATCATGTCATTGCATCGCTCAACCCTCAAATTATAATTGCGGATGGAAGTAACTATCCAAGTTTTAAACACAGATGGCGTGCCACTTGCCTAAATTTGGAGGTGGATTTTCATTCCACTCATGAAAAAGGGGCGTATGTTTTAGATCTTAAACGTTGAAACAAATGCTTTATAATATAAAGTAAAGTCAGTTTGTGATTTGATATTAAGGTAGTCATCATTGACAAAAAGCTTAAGGTAAAGCTCTAGCTGTGATACGTTATAATATCCTACTAGGGGAGTAATCAGTCGAGCTTGTTCGTCAAAAAATAAAATAGATGGATATCCTCGCACCCCTAAATAATTAGTAAACTGATGACGACTATTTCTTCCTTTTTTGTTGGGGTCGTAATCAGGGTTTTGGAATGTATATCCCCCAAAAGAAATCATCTCATTTCCTTCAGCATTAAATTTAACTGCATAATAATTAGCATTGATGTACGCGCTAACATCTGGATTACCAAAAGTATTTTTATCAAGCATCTTACATGGACCACACCATGTGGTGTACACATCCATGATGATTTTTCGAGGTTCTGAATGTTGTGCTTTCAATGCATCCTCCAGGCTCATCCAATTGATTTGAGCTTGAATAAATAACGTGGGGAAAAGTAGGATAAGGAATAATTTTTTACTCAATGCCATGCATTTTTTTAATTAACATAGGTTTTAGGGATAACATCAGAAATCCTGCAGCTATTGGGACGAGGGTAAAGATCATAAAGAAAATTGATATCCCATATGTTTCAGAAATAAAATCGATATAACTACCTGTTAACCCTCCTAAAAAGTTTGCTATTGCACTACAAACAAACCAGAAACCAAACATCAACCCTACTAATCTCACAGGTGCTAATTTACTTACATACGATAAGCCAACAGGAGATACGCAAAGCTCTCCAAGGGTATGGAACAAATAGGCCATTACTAACCAAAGAATACTTACACTAGCATCTTTCGCACCCATAGGAATAGACCATGAACCAAAAGATAAAAAGCCAAACCCTACACCGAGTAACATGAGTCCGATAGCAAATTTAACTGGTCCAGAGGGGTTGAGTCTTGATGACCATATTTTGGAGAAAACTGGTGCAAAAAGTATGATAAATAATGAATTTAAAACTGAAAACCACGAAGCAGGAATTTCAGTTGTTTCCGCATCAAATTCACGTTTAATCATCCATATGACAATCCCCCAAATAATGACAAAACTCGAACCTAAAAATATGTTGGAACTGATAAATTTTCCCATCATTTGACGAAAAAGCATGTAGAGCACATAAGTTAAAATTAACATCGGAACCAAAGTTATGACGGTGTTAACAATTTTAAATAGCTGTGAAGCATTGCCTGCTAAGTCTCGTTGTGTGTAATCATTTGCAAAAATAGTCATTGATCCCCCCGCTTGTTCAAAAGCCCACCAAAAGAAAATAGTAAATAATGAAAAAACAAGGATAACGGAAACTCTATCTTTTTCTGTTTTTTTTGGGATAATCACTTCTTCTTCTGCAGAAGTTTTTGATTTGATAGCTTCAAGTTCTTTATTTTTTGGAGATAAACCAATCTCTCCAAAAATCTTTTGAGCAAACCAAAATTGTAACATTCCCAAAAACATAAAGACACCTGCCAAACCAAATCCTAAATGCCATCCTACTTTTTCACCGATGTAGCCACACAAAAGAATTCCTAAAAAGGCTCCTGCATTAATTCCCATATAAAAAATTGTGTACCCACCATCTTTTCTATTATCGCCGTTTTTGTAGAGTTGACCAACAATAGTAGAAATATTAGGTTTAAAAAATCCATTACCAACAACTAGGAGAGAAAGACCTAGAAAGAAAAAAATAGAGGATAATGTTTCTAAAGCCATAGAGGCATGCCCCAAAGTCATAATAAGTGCCCCTAATACTGTAGCGTTTCGATGACCTAAATATTTATCTGCCAAAAACCCTCCAATAATTGGGGTCAGATATACCAGACCTGTGTACCAACCATACAGCACAAGTGCATCTGCACGTTCCCATCCCCAGCCTTCATTTAAGATGGAGGAGGTTAAAAACAAAACTAAAATGGCACGCATCCCATAATAGCTAAAACGCTCCCACATTTCGGTGAAAAATAAAACAAAAAGACCTAGAGGATGACCTGCTATAGTTTGCTGATTGAGGATTGATCCTCCAAATTGTTGAGTCATAATTTAGTTGTAATAATGAATAAAAGCTAATATATAACTTTTTATAAAATTATGGTTATCCTTCTACCTCACTATAATTATCACTTGTAGTATCTTTGAACAATGAAAATGAGCATTCCTCAGATAGATGGTTTTTCGAAATTATCAAAAGAAAAAAAAATTGATTGGCTTTCTCGACACTGTTTCATTGATCCGTCCGAAGCAGTCGCTGTTATTCAACAATATTGGAATAGCAACGAAAAAATGCAACAATTACATGACGAATTTATTGAAAATGCTATCAGTAACTTTTATTTACCATTAGGGATAGCCCCCAACTTTATAATCAATGACAAAGTGAAGGTATTACCTATGGTCATTGAAGAAAGTTCGGTGGTCGCCGCAGCATCTAATGCCGCAAAATTTTGGGCTAAGCGAGGAGGTTTTAAGGCTAAAGTGATGGAAACTGAGAAAATTGGGCATGTGCATTTTTGTTACAGAGGAGATAAAAAAAAGCTTCAAGATTTATTTAACGTAAGCAAAGATCAACTGCTCTTATCCACCGATTCGATCACTTCAAATATGCGCAAAAGAGGAGGTGGGATTACAGAACTAAAATTAATTGACAAAACCGCTGAGTTACCCAATTATTACCAATTAGCTGCTCATTTCGAAACTGTAGATTCAATGGGAGCCAATTTTATTAATTCCTGTTTGGAACAATTTGCTAAAACATGGAAGAGTTTGGTAGAACATTCTGCAAATTTCGTCGACGATGAAGTAGAAATCGTCATGAGTATTTTGTCCAATTATGTTCCAAATTGTTTGGTGCGTGCTTGGGTTAGTTGTCCTATTCATGAGCTCGCCGATACAACTGAAGATTCACTTTATTTTTATGAAAAGTTTAGCCAAGCTATTGCTATAGCAGAAATAGAACCTTATCGGGCTGTAACTCATAATAAAGGGGTCATGAATGGAATTGATGCCGTAGCTATTGCCAGTGGTAACGATTTTCGAGCAATCGAAGCAGGGGTTCATGCTTATGCTGCCAAAAATGGGCGCTATACAAGCTTGACTCATGTACATCTAGAGGATGAAATATTTACATTTAGTTTAGAGATTCCCTTAGCCGTAGGTACAGTAGGGGGGTTGACCAACCTTCATCCCTTGGTTCGATGGTCACACGAGTTGATGGGAAAACCCAATGCAAAAGAACTCATGGAAATCATGGCTGTTGCAGGATTAGCACAAAATTTTGCCGCTTTAAAATCACTTACTACAATAGGGATTCAACAAGGTCACATGAAAATGCATTTGCTCAATATATTGAATCAATTTTCTGCAACAGATTTTGAAAAAGAGGCGATGATTTCTCATTTTAAGTCGGAAGCGGTATCCTATAGTGCCGTCGAAAAAGCACTGAACACATGGCGAAATCAATAAATCGATTTTATAGTAAAGGTAAATTGTTAATAACCGCCGAATACGCTGTTTTGGAAGGAGTTACTGGGTTAGCTATTCCATCTAAACTTGGGCAAGACCTTTGTATACATGAAATTAATTCCCCAATTCTGACTTGGAATAGTTATGATATTGATGGCAATATATGGTACCAAGAAGAATTCAAATTACCCGAATTAACCCCAAAATCAAACAATGAGGTCAGTCAGCGATTAATTGATTTATTCCGCCGTGCACGACAACTTAACCCATCATTTTTACGATCATCTAAAGGGTTTTTGGTCCAAACACACCTAGAGTTTGATCGACTTTGGGGGCTTGGAACTTCTTCAACATTAGTTAATAATGTGGCGCAATGGGCTCAAGTGGATGCTTTTGACCTACAGAAATTTGTTTTTGGAGGTAGTGGTTACGATATTGCATGTGCGCAAGCTGACGGACCTATACTCTTTAGTAATAAATCCGCATACAACATAACCCCTATAGTATTTAACCCCCCTTTTCTAGATCGTTTATTTTTGATTTACCTCAATCAAAAACAAAATTCAAGGGATGCCATTCAACAGTTTAAAACAAAAAAACATTCGCTTCAAACACTTAAACATTTAGAGCTACTCACCCATCAATTGGCCAACGAAAAAAATATGTTAAACTTTCAACATACCATGCATCGTCACGAAAGTTTGGTACGTTCAATTACTGGGTTAATCCCTGTTCAAGAGAGGCTTTTCCCTGACTATAATGGGGCCATTAAAAGCCTTGGCGCTTGGGGAGGAGATTTTATTTTAGCATGTGGTGATAGGAACACACATTATTATTTTAAGCAAAAGGGTTATGCTAAGGTGTACGATTTCACAACACTGCTTTCTCTCGGAACTTAAAGTCAAAAGGGATTTTTAATGTTACCGAAGTTCCTATAGCATCTCCTTTGTCGTCTTCAAGGTCTTCGATACTAAATTCAAGCCGGTATTTATTGTAATAATTAAAAATATTAATTCGCTCCTTCATGATTTTAGTGGCAAAAGATTTATGGGATTTTTTATATCTGGTTTTTTTCTTTTCAGCGGCTTTACGTCCTATTCCATTATCATTTATTTTGCAGATCAAAAAGATTTTTGTTCGTGAAAAATTTATCGTGATTATATTCTTTGATTTTACCTCACTAAGTCCGTGCACAATTGAATTTTCAACTATTGGTTGCAACATCATGCAAGGTAAAAAAACAAATTTTGGGTTGATGTTTTCGTCTAGTGTAACATTAAAAAAAATATCTTTTTCGAGACTCAGTGATTGAAGTTCCACGTAATTGGTCAAATAGCTTAATTCCTCTTCAAGGGTGATTCGTTCTACGTTACTCATATCTATCGTATTCCGAATAAGTTTAGAAAAACGCGTGACGTATCTATTAAATTCTTTTTCTCCTTTTAATAACATGGCGTGTTGCATTCCATTTAGGGCATTAAAAATAAAATGCGGATTCATCTGAGCCCGATATGCTCTTGCTTCTAAATTAGATATATGAAGATCACGGTTGCGTCTTAATTTTATTGTTTTTATCAGTAAAAATCGAAGCCATATGAAAATAATAATCAATGAAGCCAGCGTAACCATAATAAACCACCATTGAAGATAAAATGGATAGGGAACCATAATGTCAAGTTCAATAATATTTTTGGATTGATTCCCATTGGTTAATTTTCCTATGATTGAAAGTTTGTGCACCCCTGGCGACAAACCTACAAGCCTGACTTCGTGTTCACAAAAGGTCCAATCAAATATATCCTCTCCTTTTGACAATTTATAATAGTAATCGATATGTTTAGGATCTCCGTGATAATATTTACTCAAAGGGAAGGTGATTCCTATATAGTTATAGGTTTGAGTAAGTTCTATTTTGTTTAACCGTTGAAAATTTTCAGTTAAAATCACTAAATCTTTGGTTATTGGGTCGATATATTCTAATTTGGCTAATTGAATCGAAAAGCTATCGTTAGATACTTCTTGTGCCATCGATATATAAAAGAATAACAAACCGCCTGTGTAAAGTAGTGTTTTACGAAAGGAGTGATAAAAAAATAAAGTAAAATATATTTTTGGCACGATTAATGTATTTTATTGTTAAGTCTTAATAATTTTTGTTAGTTATTGTTTATCGCCCACAGATCATTTTATTTTTTGTGGGCGTTTTTTTAAAAACTATTTTAAATTACTAAATTTAAGGATTTCATTGAAAGTTAACGTTTTTTGTTAAAGTTAATTATGAACAGACATTATTTGTACGATTTTCTTGTTGGCATGGGTTGGAATACCACATTAGCCTGGTATATTGAATTTATTACTGTTGGGATTCTACTGTTTATTTTAGCCTGGCTGATTGGATTGATTATTAAACGGCTTTTAAACCGTTTATTTAAAAAAATAGCCCTTTCAACAAAAACACATTTTGACGATTATCTACTGAACAATAACTTTCCCACATATATCTCGCGTTTAGTACCTTATTTTTTTCTTATTACGCTGATTCCCTTTTGGGGTTTTGAAAAAGAACAAGTCACTTCTGTTTTGTACACTATTTTTCATGTTTATGGGGTGTTTTTGATACTTTGGGTGGTTAAAAGTCTTTTGAAATCCATTCGAGACTATTTAAAAACTTTGGCCTCATTTAATGACAAACCTATTGATAGTTATATTCAGGTATTTATGATAATCGCTTGGATTATTGGAGGGGTCATCATATTATCATTAATTAGTGGTCGTGGAATTGGTTACTTCTTAACAGCCATGGGCGCTTTATCCGCAGTAATATTACTTATTTTTAAAGACACCATTTTAGGCTTTGTAGCAAGTATTCAAATTGCAGCTAATGATTTAGTTCGAATTGGCGATTGGGTTACAATGGAAAAATATGGGGCTGATGGTGATGTGATTGAAATTAATCTTTCGACAGTAAAAATTCAAAATTTTGATAAAACCATTTCTACCATTCCTACCTATAACCTTATCACCGATTCTTTTAAAAACTGGAGAGGGATGGCAGAATCAACTGGTCGACGAATTAAACGATCTATTTTGATCAAAACCTCTAGTATTCGCTTTTTTAATAGTGATGAACTTAATGAACTTCAAAGTATCGAGCGTATTTCATATTATTTGAAATCAAAAGCAGCCGAAATTGAGCAGTTTAATGCGTCAAATAATGTAGATAAATCTCTGACCATCAATGGTAGAAATCTGACTAATATTGGTTTGTTTAGGACCTATATTGAGCAGTACTTGTACAGTCATCCAAAGATTAATGCTGAGCTGACCATTATGTGTCGTCAATTGCCAACCACTTCGGAGGGTACTCCCCTTGAAGTCTATGCTTTTTGTAGTGATAAAATTTGGAAAAATTACGAACATATTTCAGCCGATATTTTCGATCACTTAATTGCCGCTGTTCGATTTTTTGATCTAGAATGCTTTGAATTACAACTCAAAAAATAATTGTTTTGTGATTTTTATCTGTTAAATGACCTACTATTTTTTTGTTAAAAAAGGGTTTCTAAAGCTAATTGTAGATCCTATTTGAAATTGGATAGCGTAGGCATGGACTGGGTTGATCCACCCTTTCAAATCTTGAACAGCCATATAAAACTGGGCAGCTCCTAATCTAAATCCTGCAGAAAATCCCCAAACTTCGTTCCCCTCAACATTTAAATATTGAGGAGAAAAACTAAGCACATCAAGCAAGGCAATATTAGCAGAAAGGGACAACGTATTTTGTGATATTATCTCCGTATGTATACTTTGATATACCATGCTAAAATCTACTTCAGGGATGAATTTGTAGTTGACTCCAACATAAGATATGTAAGGTAATGTTGTGGAATAACTTGTATTGATTTCGTTCATGCTAAAAGCGTTTCGAATTTCATTCGTAAACTCATCCAACAAGTCCTCTGGGGCACGGTAATTCTCTAATTCGTCGTCATATGAATTACTAAAATCTATTGCTTCATATCGATAAGTGGTATCCAACTCTATGCGTTGGACTTTATTATTCCAGCGAATACCTCCCACATCAGTTATACTGGCACTAATAAATAATTGAGGGAACAATTCATACACTACTCCTACATCAAATGCATAGCCAGGATTGGTTGTCAATAGGGCAAATTCGGGTAAGGTTACTTCTACAGAATTTAATGTATTGAACTCATCGAGGCCAAGTGTGAAGGGACCTGAAACTCGGATATTCGCCTGAGCGGCAACATCTATATAATTTTCAAAAGTAGCCCCTTCCAAGGTCAATGAAAATTGTTCAGTGCTCACATTATACAGTCCTTGAAGGTATTTTAATCGAACACCTACCCAAAGTCGGTCTGAAAGTTTTCTACCATAACCCAAACTCCACTCTGTGTAAGAACTAGAATTAATCCCCAGTTGACCCGTTTGAAACTTCTCAGTATAGAAAGGAGCATTTCCCTGAGTAAGTAATTCAATATAATTTTTATTAAATAAAAAATGATTCGTAAAGCGCTGACGCAAGCCAAAACTGAAATAATGAGGAAATGTTCGATTTCTATATAATTGTGTTCGTGGACCCGATCGAAATCCGAAATTAAAAAGCGTTAAATCTGATTGAACAGCTAAAAAATTATGAGAATCTAAGGCATTTTTAAATTTTGGAATATTGAGCACCAAAGAATCAGCATACAAACCTGTTCCTTTTTCAATTAGATCACTGTATAAAAAGTTAGATTTTTCGTTAATATTAATATTCAATACATCCAGATGCGCATTAGGTTCATATTCAAAATATAAAGCTGGATTGAGTTGTATTTTTTGTGTATTATTTTTTTGATGATAAAAGGATAAAGCATTTTGACCAAAGCAACTCTGAAAACTCCACATTAAGAAAAGGATACTATATGGTAATCTAATCATCTAAATTAAATTTTATCGTCGCAGCTAAGTCAATTTTTAATTTGGAGTTTGACGATATCACAGCATTTTTTGTTTCTTTTTCTGTCGAGTTGATCACAAGTTCAAAAGGCATGCCGTTGATATATTTCAAGGCTTCAATAACATCGGCTTGAAATTCAATCTGCGTTGTTCCTTGGGCATGTTCTGTGACTTCCCCTCTTTCGTTAGTTATTGCTGGATCAATTTGAATAGGTGTAAATTGAGCCAGTACTTCCTTCGACAAAGTATCCATAAGTTGTGGCCTAAACTCTAAATTAACTGGGAAATCTGACGTGTAATTGATATGAAACAACACCCTAAGTAATCGATCTACATCTTGATCTATTTCCAATAAGGGTTGAAAAAATAGTGAATCATTAATACTAAAGTTATCCACATTAAAATGAACAGGCGCTTCTAGCATAACATCTATCCAAGTTTTTGAATGATTAAACACAAAGTTTTCTCTATAATCTACTTCCACAGGATTGGTTTCAATTGTGACACTTGTGCGAATAGAATCATTAGGGAAAAAAGAAACAAATTCTTGAATATTACTATTGGTCGTATCAAAAGTTAATTCTGTGATGATGGTGTCATAAATTTCTGTGGGAGCCTGGATGATAGGATTACTAACGGAGGGAGAGGTAATTAAATCTAAGTGATCTCCATTTTTTCGTTCTGCAGTGAAAGTGTTCAAAAACTTGGAGGGAACACCAAAAGTGTTGTAAAATAAAACCGTCAACTTTGGATCTATAATTGTTACTGTTCCAAGCAAATCGTCAAAAAAATTACCACTTACTTCTACCGATTCTTCAATTTTTTGAAGAACAGTGCCGAAGTTTCCAAAAGCTTTATTTAAACTGAAATCACTAAAACGTCCTGTCATATGGATCTCTTTATTAAATTCGACAACTTGTCCAGGTTCAAAAGTAGTTGAAATCAAAAATGCTAACCCTAGATTATTGGTTTGAGGAGAATGATTAAAATTAAAATTTACCCCTTTTAAATCCCACTCAAATTCTTGAGGAGAAGAAAAATTCTCCAAAAGAAAAGATCGCTCAAACTTATTGCCGTTAATGATGGATTCTTCGTGAGAAATCACAAATTCAACCTCATTACCGAATTCATTGATCAATTCTAAATGTAATTTTGCTTCGTCCAAATGCGCCATTCTCAGCTGGACTCCTTCTTTGTTTTCAAAACCAACATTTTCAATAAATGAATATTCGAACGTTTTTGTTTTTCCCAAAACAGCATTCGATATTTTAGCATTAAGTATTGCCACTTCGATCGCAATAAATTGGGTATCAAAATCAATAAATACGTTTGAATGGCTTACAGAGCTCTGAATTCTTAGAGTTGCTTTTGATTGTTGATTTAACATAAGATCGGTTAAATCATAAGATTGTTTGGATGTTTCGTTTACTCCAACAAGTGTAGGTTCTGACGTAAATAAAGTATTTCCGTCTGCATCGATGAGATCTAGTGTAAGTGCTGTTGAAATGGGAAAATTATTCAGGAAAGTAAATTCCAACATTCCACTTTCAAATGTGATCTCACGATAATCATCGGAGAACAATTCAAAAACATCAAAATCTAAGGTTTTTTGAAAAGCTGAAATTGAAACTGTTTGTTGATTAACGAGAGAGGAAAAAATTTTATCTATGCTTGTTTGGGGGAGCTCAACAAATGAGTTTGAAATCTGAAGGGATTCAATTTGATAATCTGAGGTGAATTCGGTTTCCAATGTTGAAATATCAAACACATCTTCCAACACCAAAGAAGCTAGAGTTGAGATACTATCACTGACATAAATTGTTCCATAATTGTCGCGGTCATAATCAATCTCATAATCTAAACTATCTAAAAAACTTTGAAGGTTAAGCTCCATTTGTGCGAAGGGGGCTCTTATTTCAGGTGTGATGCCTGTTTGACCACTTAGTTTATCAAAATCAAAACTATCTGTATTACAAGATAAAGTTATGATGCCTAAAAATAACAAAAAGTATGTTTTTAATTTCAATAACATGAAGAATTTTAATCAAATTACAATTTTTTATTTAAAAAAATCATGATTTTCAATTTTTTTTTAAATAAAAAATAGTTTTTAATTAAATGTTAAAAAATTACATATTAATTACAATTTGTTTTGTTTATATTTGAGTACCCTAAATACTTAACCTAAATATGTGAAATACAAATCGCTATACCCTTTTTTTAATTTTGTTCTTCTTGTTTTATCTCTTTTTGTTGTCTCAAAACTCTACGGACAAAATCAACCCCTTACCATATCACTTTCTCTTGTCAACTCCTGTCAAGGCAACATTGTAATTTCTGTTGGTGGTGGTTCAGAACCCTATTCATATCGTTGGTATGAAGAAATACCTGCTGATTCTGGAAATTATGTTTTACTACCTCTTCAGAACACCAGAGTACTTTCGAATGTTACTGTAGGTTCCTTTAAGGTAATTGTTACCGATGCCAATAACGATATGGTAGAAGGTTTTTATATCATACATTTACCCATTAACCTCTCAGCCAGTGATCTTTTTTCAGGGCTTATTTGTGAAAACGATTCTTCTTCTGGTGTTATTTTATTGACTTTCAATAATGGAGTTGGTCCTTATTCATACTCCTTAAGAGATGCCCAAAATAATACTGTTAGCCAAGGCAATAGTACAGCCCCTCATTTGTCGATTTCTATTGAGGGTTTATCTAGTGGAACATATACATTGGACTGGTTGGATAATTTTGGTTGTAGTGGAACTGAAATCTTTAATGTAGAGATTCCTCCACCTTTAGACCTTACGCTGGCAACAGTTGACCCTCTGTGTTTTGGAGATGACGGATCAATTAATTTTAGTGTTTCTGGAGGTTGGCTAGATAACTATAAAGTAAAACTTATTAACAACGATACGAACTTAGATATCCCCATCCCAGGGTATTCTACTATTACTACTTCGAACGGAATTTGGTACGATATTGGAAATGGACAAAATATTTCAATCGCCAATTTACCCGCAGCAAATTATTCCATTTTTTATTTTGATGACGTTTTAAATTCCTTCTTTATAAACCCCCATAATTTTGACGCCACTAATACCATTGGGTGTTTAAGGAATCTAACTTTTGATATTGATGACCCTCCCGAGTTGATTATAAATAATTTAGCTTCTTCTACCACAAATGTAAGTTGTTACGAAGGAAGTGATGGGAGCATTTCTTTACAGCCCTCTGGAGGAACTCCACCCTACTCCTTTAACTGGACAACTACCAATGGAACCATTCCTGCTGGACAAGCAACACAACAAAATCTCTCCGGACTTAGTGCAGGAACATATCATGTAGAACTCACAGATAGTAACGGATGTCAAATCCAAACAGATTTTACTATTCTTGAACCCGATCTGCTCGAAATATCGTTAATTAACCAAACCAATATAAGTTGTAACAATGGCAACGATGGACTGATTTCTGTCAGTGTACAAGGGGGAACTCCTCCATACATCTTTACCGTCAATAATACTCCCGCCACCCCTACCCCTTCTGGATCTAATCAATTTGACTTCTCTGGGCTAAATGCAGGAAATTATGTCATATCGGTTTCTGACATGAACAATTGTTTGACTAATCATGACTTAAATCAGACATTATCAGAACCTAACCCATTAACGCATACCATAAACGATTTTGATTTGTTTTGCTTTGGGGACACCAACGGAATTATTGATGGTACAATTAGCGGGGGAACGCCTCCTTATGTAGTTCTAAATCAACAAACAAGTCAATCGATAACAGTCCTAAATGATGGTGACCCATTTAGCTTCTCAGGACTCTCAGCTGGTCGCTACGACTTTACGATTACGGACGCCAATAATAATTCTAATGTAACTGGGTGTTCAGTTATCACAAGTGCAAGAGTGGCTGAGCCTGCTCAAGTACAAATTGTAAATCCCTCTGTGAGCAATGTTTCGTGCTTTGGAGCTAATGACGGATCAGTTAATATCGGATTTGTTAGAGGAACTTGGCCTTTTTCCTTTCAATGGACAACTACCAATGGAACCATTCCTGCTGGACAAGCAACACAGCAAAATCTCTCCGGACTTAGTGCAGGAACATATAGTGTTGTTATTACTGATGCTAACGGGTGTCAAGCAAATTTGAGTGAGACTATAACCGAACCCCAATTACTCAATATAGATTCAGCAGATTTAACAATTTTTAACGCTGGAACAGGTTCCGCTATTAACATCAGTTGTTTGGGTGCTAATGACGGAAGGATCAATCTTACTGTTTCAGGAGGAACAGCTCCACTTACTTATCAATGGACAACAACTAATGGAGTTATCCCAATAGGTCAAGAAAATATGGAAGATTTAACAAGTATTCCGGCAGGAACTTACTCCGTAACAGTCGTTGATGCAAATAATTGTTCCACATCAAACTCGTACACTTTGGTCGAACCCCGAGCACTTATTGCCAATGCATCAGTCACACAAAATATCCTTTGTTATGATGGAACCTTAGGGGAAATTACGGTCGATATTCTAAATAATGGATCTGTGGATGGTATTGATTATACTTTTACTATTTCTGGAGCAAATTTACCTCCAAACTATCCTGCCTCAATAACTACAAATTCGTTAACTCAGGGGTATAATCTTTTACCCTCTGGTACTTACTCCATAAGTATTTCGGATGATAATGGATGTTTATACACCACAATGCCTCAAACTATCAGTCAGCCTAGTAATCCGATTACGGTACAAGTAACTCAATCCTCCTATAATGGGTTTGGTGTTTTATGTCATGGCGATTCAAACGGAAATATTTCATTAACGGTTTCTGGAGGAACTCCTTTTTTTGACCTCAATAATAACCCTTATTACACCTATAGTTGGACCTCTACAAGCGGGGCAATTATACCACCAGGTCAAACAAATCAAGCAGGAATAAATGGAATTTCAGCAGGAACCTATCAGGTTGTTGTCACCGACAATAATAACTGTACTGTCACGCATACCTACACAGTAACCGAATCTAATCAACTATCGATCAATGCTGTAATTTCGAACTATAATGGATTTGAAATCTCTTCTTTTGGTGCTACTGATGGCTTTATTGACCTTAGCATTACTGGAGGAATAAATACGGCTCCCTATCATTTTGCATGGACAACATCAAACGGAACTATTCCTACAGGTCAAGAAAATATGGAAGACCTTTCTGGATTATCTGAAGGCACCTACACTGTCGTTATTTCAGATGATAATGGTTGTACCGAAACTCGATCCTTTACACTCTCTACCCCAAATGAACTGATCATTTCTGAAGTGGTTTCATCACATGTTGATGTGATCTGCTTTGGAGATTCAACTGGGGTAATCGAAATTAATATCGATCAAGAATCTTTAGCTCCATACGATTTCATGCTTCATCTTTCTAACGGAACACTTGTCGAATCGGTTCTCGCCTCTAACGCCACCCACTATGTTTTTGATAACTTGGCTGCTGGAGCCTACACAGTCACGGTAAGCGATCTTAATGGATCATTCAAAATTATTAATAGTAACATCGCGGAACTCAACAGTGCTATTGTTATTAATTCCACTACTTCTAATTTTAGTGGCCTCCATGGTAATTTTGAAATAAGTTGTTTTGGAGGTGCTGATGGTGTTATTGATGTTAATTTGTCGGGAGGGAATCCTTTTTTTGACGCCAATAATAACCCTTTTTATGATTATGAGCTTACCAACAGTCTAGGGATGATTGTATTCTCTGGACAAGACAGAAATTTTAGTGCTTCAGGGCTCATCGCTGATACCTATATTTTATCGATTCAAGACAGTTCAAACTGTACCGTTCAGCAAACCTATACGCTGAACCAGCCTGATGTTTTAGCTCTGACTACTGATTTGGAACAAAACATCACCTGTTTTGGAGATCAAAATGGGGCTATTTTGATAAGTATGAGTGGAGGGTTAGGAAATTATTTATTCGAATGGACAAAAGATGGAACTTTCTTTTCATCTAATGAAGATTTGACCAATTTAGGTCCTGGACACTATATGATCACAGTGGAAGATGGGCAATCCGGTCGTTGTATTCATTCTGAAACTTTTACCATTATTGAACCTGCTGAGCTCCTTATTAATTTAGATAATAAATCAGATCTTGTTTGCTTTGGTGATGCTTCAGGAAGTATTGATATTAGCTTAAGTGGCGGAGCTCCATTTACCTCATCAAATAGTCCTTATATTTTTCAATGGTTAGATCAAAATGGAACTTCCTATTCCACTGAAGATTTAAATGGAGTACCTGCTGGAATTTATACTGTTTCCGTTTCTGATGCCAACGGATGCTCTGAATCTTTACAAGTAGAGCTCATCGAACCACAAGAAATTCTCGTTAATCCAGTAAGTACAGGTGTAAGTTGTTACGGGGTTGCCGATGGCACCATTACGATTAATCCAACTGGGGGTATAGCTCCTTATACAATCGTTTGGAGTGATCTGGGTCAAGGCTTAAATCGATCAAATCTCAGTGCTGGAACATACACTGTAGAGATTACTGATGCTAACAACTGTACGCACATTGAAGATATTGAAGTATTAAATGCTCCACTCTTTGACATTCAATCTACTTTTAGTCATATCTCATGCTTTGGAGCCGAAGACGGGAATATTTCTCTCACCATTAATGGTGGTGTAGCTCCCCATACCGTATTATGGTCAGATGATCCCAGTGCAGGACTAACAAGAAATAATTTAGCAGCGGGGATCTATACTGTGGAGGTTCTATCGAGTGATGGCTGTATGCAAACAGAACAATTTATTATCAATGAGCCTTCAGAGATTTTTATTGATGCTATTGTGACGGACGCCATAGACTGTATAAACCCTAATAGTGGAGCAATTGATTTACAAGTTTATGGGGGAACTCCTCCTTATAGTTATTTGTGGAACAATGGACAAACTACCGATAATTTGTCCGACATAAGCGGTAACAACTACAGTGTTACGATTACTGATGCTCGTGGATGTGAAGCTATCGCTAATTTTTTAGTTATTCGTCAGCGCCCAATCACAGTCGATGTTGACCCAGAAATCATCGCTGATTGTGATACAAAAGATGTATTTCAACGAAATACCTTGTCCATAAGTGGTGGATTCCCTCCCTATAGCATTTCATGGTCGTCAGGAACTCAAAGAGGAGCAAATGGAGAAATTATGGAAACGGATGTTAATGGAATTTCAGTAGCGACCATTACGGATAACAACGGATGCACCCATGCCGTTAATATTAATGTGAATCTTCTTGAATTGGGCGATGCTGATTTTAGCTTTGATTCTTATTATTTGTCAAATTATGGACTTTTAGCCATCAACGATCCCATCACTTTTATCAATCAATCTTCGGGTGATCCGATAAGTTTTGAATGGGACTTTGGTGATGGAAACACCTCCACCGATGAAAGTCCAATGCACTCTTATACTCAAGAAGGATCTTACCTCGTGCGTTTACAAGTTGAATATGCTTATGGTTGTAGTAGTGAAACCTTCCTTACTATTGTTATTACTAAAGGATACTTTATTGAGGTCCCTGATGCCTTTAGCCCTAATAAAGATGGTGTGAACGACACCTTCAAACCTGTTTATTTAGGAATAGAATCGATTAATATGTCGGTATTTGACACATGGGGAAACTTACTTTTTTATGAAGAATCAGACCCTATGGTAGGTTGGGACGGAACCATAGACGGAGTCGCTGCTGAGAACGGAAATTATATTTTTAAGGTTGAAGCAATCGCTAAAAATGGTGAACAAATACTAATTAACGGCCCTTTTACTCTTATTCGATGAAGCTAAAAATTGTTCTTATTGTAGGTCTTTTAGGTCTTTTCCAAAAATCATGGGGTCAAGACCCCATTTTTACTCAATTTTTTAATACTCCTGAACTTTATAACCCTGCTTTTACTGGTGTAAATAGCAATACCAAATTCAGTGTTGCCCACCGAACACAATGGGCAGGGTTAGAGTACAGTTTATCCACTCAGTTTGCTCAATTTAGTACTTATGTGGACAATATTCAAAGTAGCTTTGGTGTCCACATCATCAATAATTTAGAAACGACCACAAGATATCGCTTTTCTCAAGTAAACCTTAACTATGCTTACAGAGTTGAGCTCAATAAAGATTGGCTATTTATTCCCAGTATTTCATTTGGCTTTGGGAATAAAGATTTTGCTTTTGATAACTTGACACTTGAAGATCAAATTAACATCCAACAAAGAACCATTTCCCTTAATTCAATTGACCCAGCTTTATTAAATAGTTCTTTAAACTTCATGGATATCAGTGTTGGAGGATTGGTTAGAAACGATAAATTTTGGATTGGACTAGGACTCAGGCATCTCAACCGTCCTAATATTTCTTTTTTACATGAGGGCATTCAAAATTTAGACATTTTTTTAAGCGCCCAAACAGGCTACAAGGTTGATTTGTACAACTGGTTCTATAAATTAGATGATGCCTATTTATATGTTATGGCTAATTATATGAACCAGGGACCTTTTAATCGATTGGACTTGGGAGCAGAGCTAGAGCTAAATGGATTCACTTTTGGTATTCAAATGGCAACAAATCCATCACCAGAACCCGAAAAAGGCAGTTTAATCAACTCATTAGCCTTAGTGACAGGATTTGTATGGGATCATGTCAAATTTGGGTATTCTTATGACTTCAATATTAATAACATTAACGGTACTAATGGCATACATGAAATTACCATTTCATATTCATTTAATTCAATATTTAACGGAGATTTTGGGTGTTGGAGATGTGAGCATTAAAAACAAAAAAAGCCCCCCATTTTAAAGGAAAGCTTCTCATTGGTTCTCCTACGAACCTATTATAAATCTCAGATTTATAATCAACACAACAAGTTCAAACACTTTTTATGTAAAGTGCTTTACGTTTTGGAAGGAAATGGAACCTTCTAATTATTTCTATTAAAGTAAATGACCATTAATGTTTTAATTCAAAACAATAACAATATATATTATAAAATCATTGACATTGAGTTACTTTTTGTTAGGTATTGTGATGTTTATTTTACAAACCATACATAATATTAACACAACAAATATAAAGAATTAAATCTTCGCTTTAAAATAAATTAAAAAAATGAAACCTTTTCAACTAACTATCTTCTTAACAGAAATCACTTAAATTTTAGAAATTATGGACTATTTAATTCCTATCACACTTTTTAGTACAATGGGTACTATTTGATATGTTTATTTCATGATTCATAATTCCTGTTTCTACGGTAATAGTAGTAAAACCTTTTGCTATTAACTTGCCACTCACACTATCATCCATTTTAAGAACATCAGTTGCAGAATTAAAGGTTGAGACTACCCATTCTCTAGCAGAGGAATAAAGAGCATCTTTATTTTATTTTCTTCGACCAAAATTGTATCAACAATTACATTTTTGTTTTCATCGAATTTCAATTTACTTGAGTATTGCCTCAAGTTATTTAGTGAATCAACACAAGATTTCCAATTATTAAATTTATTCAAGTACTTAATGTATTTATCAGACTTTTCAAATTCTTCTTGACTTTGATTGTATTTTGTTTTTTAACTTCTCTTGGCTTTTGACCACATTCTCTTATAGAATATTGACTGTATGTAAGTAATGGCAGTATTAAAAGTAAAGTTGATAGAAATAATTTCATTTATAATGTTTTTTAGTTGTAGATTCCACTAGATGTAAATTCAGACACCTCCCAACATTCACCGCTACATGTTGAATATGTTATTGATACATATTGATCCTCTAAACAATAATAAGTATAATCGATTGAATAATAATCCCCTGAAGAATATTCAGTTGTATCATCGGGGTGAAATGGGAGAAACTTTATCCTCTTTTTTATCAATTTTTTGTGTAAGAAACAAACTACCCATAGTATAAAGGGAGTAAATCTAAATTATTTTTGTTTCCTTGATTGTCCCCCTAAAAGAAAAAATCCTCGTAAAGTGATGATTTACAAGGATTTATCTTCTTAAAAGCGGTCTGGACGGGACTCGAACCCGCGACCCCCTGCGTGACAGGCAGGTATTCTAACCAGCTGAACTACCAGACCTATTGGCGTGCAAATATACACCTCATTTTAATTTCCACAAGATGGATGGTAAAAAAATTTACAAGAGGGCGTCTATGGCCTCTGCATATGTAGCCTTCGGTGCCACTCCTACCTTACGGTCGACCAACTCGCCGCCCTTAAATACTAGTACTGTTGGAATATTTCTCACTCCATATTTTGCAGCAAATTCTTGGTGAGCATCTACATCAACTTTTCCTACTACGGCTTTGCCGTTGTATTCATTACTTAATTCATCGATGATAGGTCCTACCATACGACAAGGGCCACACCAAGCCGCCCAAAAATCAACCATTACAGGTTGATCTGATTTTAACACAATTTCTTCAAAACTTGCATCTGTGATTTCAAGTGCCATAAATATTAGGTTTTGCATTCATGTACAAAATTAAGCCTTTTTAATGAGCTATCGTACTTTAATGTATTGGTTTTAACAATCCTTCCATAATTTTTTGTAATTAATTCAGTTTAAAATGGATATTATTTTGTTGTAAATCCTTAAGGAGATTCTCGGAAATCCCAACCCGTTGTTTACGACTAGGCATTATGAGTTTAAGCTGTTCACTTATTTCAAAAAAAGCAAAGTCCAAAGCATGTTTTCCTTTATGACGAATAAGAAGTTCTTTTATAATATCAAAATGATCTTGGGTAATTGATTTCGCATCAAGCTGCAGCGTTATTTTTTTAGCATACACCGATAAGGTATCCTGAAGTTGTTGAAAACCATTGAATTGTAATCGAGGGGCACCTCTTTTACCCGTATCTCTATTGATCCACCCTTCTCGTACACTTGCTTTTACATGGACAAAATTATTGGTGGTTAAAAAATGACGAAACTTTAAATACTCTTCTCCAAAAATTCTAAATTCAAACGAATCATCATAATCCTCAATAACGAAAGTAGCCCATCCTTTCCCGTTTTTAGATACACGATGCTCAACTTTTCCAATAATCCCTCCAAAGCTCAATTCTTTATTCATGAGGCTGTCCATATCGTTGAACATACCGACTTTAGCATTACAAAAATACGTCAGGGCAGGTTTAAAATCATCTAATGGATGACCTGACAAATAAATCCCAACTACTTCCTTCTCTTTTTTTAACTCAACTAAAGGGGGCCAAGTTTCGCAAGCTGGGACTTCTGGGGCAGGAATAGCTACTGAAGCATCCCCACCAAATAAACTTACTTGAGCCGATTTTTCCATTTCTTGGGCATGAGCCCCAAAACGCAAGGCTTTCTCAATAAACGGAACGCCATCCCCCGAATCATAAAAATATTGTGCTCGATGAACCCCCTTAAAAGAATCTAAACCTCCGGCCAAAATAAGGCTCTCAAAAGATTTTTTGTTGGCCGATCGCAAATCAATTTTTTTTGTCAAATCAAAGATCGAGGTAAATGGAAGTTCTTTCCGATGGGCAACAATAGTATCAACAGCACCACGGCCCATTCCTTTTATCGCACCCATCCCAAACCTGATCGCCCCCCGATCATTCACCATAAATTTATAAAAAGACTCATTGACGTCAGGCCCCAATACCTTGATCCCCATTCGACGGCACTCTTCCATAAAAAAGCTTACTTGCTTAATGTCATTCATGTTATTTGAAAGCACAGCCGCCATATATTCTGCTGGATAATTGGCTTTTAAGTATGCCGTCTGATAGGCGATCCAAGCATAACATGTCGAGTGAGACTTGTTAAACGCATAAGAAGCAAAAGCTTCCCAATCTTTCCAGATTTTTTCTAAAATTTCGGGAGCATGACCTCGTTGTTTTCCGCCGTCAATAAATTTTGGTTTTAACTTTTCGAGTAACGCAAGGATTTTTTTGCCCATTGCTTTTCGTAGAACATCCGCTTCCCCCTTGCTAAATCCAGCCAATTCTTGAGAGAGCAACATCACTTGCTCCTGATAGACGGTAATTCCATAGGTTTGTTTTAAAAACTTTTCCATCACGGGAAGATCATAGGTAATTTTTTCCTCTCCGTTTTTACGACGTACAAAACTCGGGATATATTCCAAAGGCCCAGGACGGTATAAAGCATTCATCGCAATGAGATCTTCAAATGCAGTCGGCTTTAAGTCACGTAAATACTTTTGCATTCCGCTACTTTCATATTGAAAAATACCAATCGTTTCCCCTCTTTGAAATAACGAATACGTGGGCTCGTCATCCAAAGGAAACTCGTCTGGATTAAGATCAATACGGTGCTTGTATTTTATAATTTTTACCGTATCCTTTATGAGTGTTAACGTTTTTAACCCTAAAAAATCCATTTTAAGTAAACCCGCATTTTCAACAACGGCGTTATCAAATTGAGTAACATATAGCTCCGAGTCTTTTGCAGTGGCAATGGGAACAAAGTTGGTAATATCATCAGGGGTTATGATGACTCCACAGGCATGAATTCCTGTATTGCGCAATGAGCCCTCTAACACTTGCGCCTGCCGAATGGTTTCCGATTCTAAATCCTCACCATCGGCAATATTTTTTAGCTCATTCACTTTTAGAAGTTCATCCGAACGAAGTTTTTCTTTGAGCTCTTTGTCCTCCAAAGTAAAAATTTTTTTGAGCTTCATATTTGGAATAAGTTTAGCAATACGATCTGCATCTCCTAAGGGTAAATCTAAAACTCGTGCAGTATCTCGTATTGAAGATTTAGCTGCCATAGTACCATAAGTAATAATTTGGGCTACTTGCTTGGCTCCATATTTTTCGATAACATAATCCATAACTTTAGAACGTCCTTCATCATCAAAGTCAATATCAATATCCGGAAGACTCACCCGATCAGGATTTAAAAATCGCTCAAAAAGTAAATCGTATTTGATGGGGTCTATGTTGGTAATCCCTAAGCAATATGCAACTACCGATCCAGCTGCTGATCCACGTCCAGGACCTACGGATACTCCCATCTTTCGGGCAGCAGAAATAAAATCTTGGACAATTAAAAAATAACCTGGATATCCTGTGTTTTCAATGACGCTTAATTCAAAATCAATACGCTCTTTAATCTCCTTATTGAGGTCATTATAACGTTGTTCGGCCCCTTGATAGGTAAGGTTTTTTAGATAAGCGTTTTCTCCTCTTTTACCTCCATCCTTTTGATCTTCATTGTGCAAAAAAGCTTTCGGTATATCAAACTGAGGAAGTAAAACATCTCGAGCTAAATCAAAAGTTTCTGTCTTTTCAATAATTTCATTGGTGTTTTCAATCGCTTCTGGCAAGTCAGAAAACAACTCCTTCATTTGGCTAGGAGACTTAAAATAATACTCTTGATTAGGAAGGCCATACCGAAACTCTCGTCCTCTACCAATCGGGGTAGCTTGTTTTTCTCCATCTTTTACACAAAGTAAAATGTCGTGAGCATTAGCATCTTCGTGCTTTAAGTAATAGGAATTGTTTGTTGCAACGATTTTAACACCGTGCTTACGTGCCATGTTTACTAATGTAGGGTTGATACGGTTTTCATCTTCTTGTTGATGACGCATGAGTTCCACATACAAATCAGCTTCAAATTGTTCCTTCCACCAAATTAATGCCTCTTCAGCTTGTTGTTCGCCCACGTGTAAAAGTTTTGCGGGAATTTCACCGTACAAATTTCCTGTCAAAGCGATAAGATGATCTTTGTATTGTGTAATCAGCTTTCGGTCAACTCTTGGAACGTAATAAAAACCCTCCGTGTATGCCAAAGAAGATAATTTAGCCAAATTATGATACCCCTTTTTGTTTTTTGCCAACAATACAATTTGATATCCATTATCTCGACGTGAACGGTCTGTGTGATCATCACATACATTTAGGGTAATCCCTAAAATGGGTTTTAACTTTTCTTCTTCCTCGTCTTTAAGAGCATTTAAATCCTTTACTGCTTTAACGAATTTAAAAGCACCCATCAAATTACCCATATCAGTTAAAGCTACAGCTGGCATGTTGTAAGAATCTGCTTCTTGAACCAAATCTTCAATACGTATGGTAGATTGCAATACCGAAAATTGAGAGTGATTGTGGAGATGAGAAAAAGAGACATCACTTAAATCATGATTTTTGTTTATTTTGTTGGATTGAACTGAAGTCGTTACTAGTTGTTGGGCAGCATCTTTTAGGTTTTGATGCTTCAATCCCACTGAGGGAACTTGAGCCGTAAATTGATGTTGAATTTCATGTCGATAATGCTTTACTTTATTGGACATAAACTCATGAGAACGCATCAATTCTAAAAATACTCTAGCGGTAGCCTCTACATCCGCACTTGCATTATGAACTTCATCAAAACCTTGATCAAAAAGAAATTTGTAGAGTTCAGAAAGCGTTGGGAGCTTAAACTTTCCTCCCCTGCCGCCAGGAAGTTGGCATAAACTAGCTGTTTCTTCCATGCAGGTATCTAAAATTTTAGATTCCTGTAGCATGTTCGGTATTTTCAAACGATGTAATTCGGCACCAACGATATTGAGGTCAAATGAAACATTATGCCCCACAACATAGGTGCTTTGTTCCAAAGCTTTTAAAAATTCGGTCAATACGTCCTCTAGTGGTTGGCCTTCTTTTTGGGCTAAAGCAGTTGAAATTCCATGAATTTTTTCTGATTCATAAGGGATATCATAACCCAAAGGAAAAACAATATGGCTGGCATGAGTAATTAAAACACCTGAAGCATCATGTAATTGCCAAGCAAGTTGAACACAGCGAGGCCAATTTCCTGAATCTGATATCGGCGCTTTCCAATTGCGTGGTAGACCAGTCGTTTCGGTGTCAAAAATTAAATACATAACGAGTAGTAAATGATCTTAAAAATAACTAAAAGAGCTAAAAAGTATTCGTTTCGGCAAAGAAGTTATTAACGTTTGTTCATTTGCAAATTTAGTGTAGATTTGCATTTCATTAATAACAGCGGTTTCGAACCCAAAAATTTAATTATATGCCTGTAAGAATTCGACTTCAAAGACACGGAAAAAAAGGAAAACCATTCTATTGGATAGTTGCGGCAGATTCACGTACCAAACGTGATGGCCGTTACCTTGAAAAAATTGGTACTTACAATCCCAACATTAATCCTGCACAAGTTAGTGTGGATGTAGACTTAGCAGTTTCTTGGCTTCAAAACGGAGCTCAACCCTCTGACACTGCACGAAATATTTTGTCTGACAAAGGGGTCATGATGAAAAATCATTTGATTAATGGAATTGCTAAAGGTGCCCATTCGGAAGAAGAAGCACATGCAAAATTCGAGTCTTGGCTCGCCCAAAAAGAAGCGAAAACTGCTGATAAGATTGCTGGATTGGACAAAAAAGCGCAAGACGAAAGAACCAAACTCTTAGAAGCTGAAAAAGCAATTAGTGAAAAAAGAAAAGTAGATGCTGCTGCTGCTTTGGCAGAAGAAACTGCTCAGGATACTCCTGCAACTACAGCGGAAGAGCCTACAGTAGAGTAAAAAATACTTTTTTATGCTTAAAAAAGACTGCTTTTATCTCGGTACTGTGGTCGCCAAATATAGTTTTCGGGGGGAGCTATTGATCAAACTTGATACAGACGAACCTGAATATTATTCAAATCTAACCTATGTATTTCTTGAACAAGGTAATGCTTTGGTTCCATTTTTTATTGTCTCTTGCAAGTCACACAAAACGCAATTACTCCGCGTTCAGTTCGAAAATATACTTACTGAATCAGAGGCTGAAACTTTCCTAAAAAAAAATGTTTATTTACCGCTAAGTGATCTACCAAAACTTAAAGGAAATCGTTTTTATTTTCACGAGATCATTGGCTTTGAAGTCTATGACTATTCAGCAGGTCGAATAGGCATCATAAAAAAAATTAATGATCAAGCATCGCAAGCCTTGCTAATCATCGAACAAAAAGGCGTAGAAATCATGGTGCCAATCGTTGATGAATTCATTAAAAAATTAGATCGTCAAAATCGACAGCTTTTTATAAAAATTCCTGACGGGTTATTGGATTTGAATATGAGTTAATTTTCTTGTTGAAAATTAATCGCCGTTTCTATCAACGCTAAATGCGAATACGCTTGAGGGAAGTTGCCTAACAACCGTTTAGTCTTGAAATCAATATCTTCACTAAAAAGTCCCAAATGATTACCGTATGACAATAAGTCGTTGAACATCTTCAAAGCCTTATCACGTTCCCCTATTTTGTTCAAACTGTTAATGAACCAAAAAGTACATATGGTAAATGAAGAGCTGGGAAGGCCGAAATCATCTTTATTTTTGTATCTATACAACAATCCTTGATGGCAAAGTTCATTTTCAATGGCTTTTACTGTTTGAACATATTTTGGGTTTTTAGCTTCAATAAATCCGTAAGATTCCATTAACAAAACAGATGCATCTAAGTCTGTTGAACCATAAGATTGAGTAAAAGCCTGAACTTCTTTGTTCCATGCATGGTCATGGATATCATCTTTTATTTCATTTTCAAGATTGGACCACTTCTGAATTTTATTGGTTTTGTTTAGTCTTTTAGCTACCAAAACGGCACGATTGACCGCTACCCAACATAACACTTTTGAAAAAGTAAAATGTCGTTCTTCAGTTCGAAATTCCCAAATTCCTTTGTCCGCTTCTTTCCAATGAGCTTGAACTACCCAAACAATCCCTTTGGTGATGGACCACATCTCTTCGATGTACTCTTCTTGCGCTAAAAAGTGTTCTATTTGAGCATATATGACGTCCATCAGAATTCCATAAATATCGTTTTGACGTTGTTCAAAAGCTGCGTTTCCAATTCTTACTGGCTTCGAGTTTTCATAACCAGAAAGATGATCTAATGTCGCCTCAGTGAGTTGTTTTTCCTTGTTAATGCCATACATGATTTGAAGTTTCTCATCTTTATCAGGAATCAAATCGACAATAAATTTTAAATAGCGTTGTACCATTTTTCGGTGTCCTAATTTAGACACAATACTTATCACCATGGAAGCATCTCGGATCCAACAAAAACGATAATCCCAATTACGAACTTCCCCAATGGTTTCAGGAAGCGAGGTGGTTGCTGCAGCCAATACCGCTCCAGACTTGTCATAAGACAATAACTTCAAGGTTAACGCGCTTCGAAGAATTTGTTCATTGTAGAGTTCAAACGATGGGGTTTTTGAGGACCAATTAAGCCAATACACCATCGTTCGATTTAGCTCCAAACTTACCTTGTCAATATCAACAATACTGATTTTTTCGTGATAACATATCGAAAAAAAACCATCGGCCTCTACAAATACTTTATCTCTGTTTAAAATGGCTTGATGTGAGAAATCTGTATATAAAAATAAGGTGTCATAACTTTTACTTCCTTCTGTTTGGCTAACAAAAAAATGATCTTTTGAAAAATGTTGTGTTACCCCCAAAGCATACTCAAGCTTGGGATCATAAATAATACGAAAACTAGGTTTTCCAGAAATGTGCTTCACCATTCTTACCAGCTCTGGTGGGGCATGATACGAACCATTTTCTTTGTAATACCTGGGCATAAAGTCATGTAATTCAAATACCCCTTCCTCAGCCTCAAATCTTGTGATTAAAATACACGTTTTATCCAAATAAGATTGCGAGATTTGATAGTGATCTTCAACATCTATTTCAAAACTTCCTCCTATTTTTTGATCCAATAATTTGGCAAATATTGATGGAGAGTCAAATTCGGGAAGACAACACCAATTTATGGCCCCCTTATCTGATATTAAAGCCGCTGAACGACAATTTCCAATAATCCCATAATTTAAATTCTGCTTCAAAATCACTATATTTGTTGTTGGGAAAATTAATTAAAGATAAAATATAAAACAAGTTCGCCATTACAAATAATAATACTTAAAAAACATGGGTAAAACTATTATCATTTCGAATAGATTACCCCTTCAAATTGAGGTTAATTCAACAATTACCAAAATCACCCCTAGTGTTGGAGGATTAGCCACTGGAATGAAATCTGTGCATGACAAAGGAAATAGCCTTTGGATTGGATGGTCTGGCATTGATGACAGCACCCTAAGTTTGAAGCAACAAAAAGATTTGGCTCATGCTATTCACAAAGCAGGTTGTGCCGAAGTATCCCTAACCCAATCCGAGGTTAATGATTTTTATTTAGGCATATCGAATAAAGCGATTTGGCCGCTTTTTCATTATTTTTTAGAGTATTGTGAATACAATAAACCCCACTGGGAAGTATATCGCCAAGTGAATCAAAAATTCTGCGATGTTATTCTTGAGCACTACGAGCCTGGAGATTTTATTTGGGTTCATGATTATCAATTACTACTCCTCCCTAAAATTTTAAGAGAAAAACTTCCTGATGCGACCATTGGTTTTTTCTTGCACATTCCCTTTCCCTCCTTTGAAATATTTCGTGTATTTCCCTGGCGCGAAGAACTGCTCGAAGGTATGTTGGGCGCCAATCTTATTGGTTTTCATACCTATGACTACGAGCGACATTTTTTAAGTTCAGTCAAAAGATTATTACGCCTTGATGTTAAATACAATGAAATATCCTACAATGGCAAAATTGTTAAGGTAGATTCATTTCCAATGGGCATCGATTACAACAAGTTTCATCAAGCTGCAATCGAACACGATCAACAAGAAGAAACTGAAAAATCAGATCTTCAAAAAAAACTAGATGAACATATTAAGTCGAGTGTTAATAGCAAGCTCATTCTTTCTATCGATCGTCTTGATTACACCAAAGGAGTTGTAAATCGAATTAAAGCTTTTGAATTATTTTTGGAAACATATCCAGCATATTTAGAAAAAGTGAGGTTGATTATGCTGGCAGTGCCTTCAAGATCAAGTGTGCCTCAGTACATAAAATTAAAACGAGAAACCGATGAAATTGTAGGGCGAATTAACGGAAAATTTGCCACTGTGAATTGGACTCCCATTTGGTATTTTTATCGTTCGGTGCCTTTCAATAATATTATCGACTTATACACCTCCTCCGATGTAGCTATGATCACACCCATTAGAGATGGTATGAACTTAGTCGCTAAAGAGTACATTGCTGCTCGATCCAAACAAGACGGGGTATTAATTTTAAGCGAAATGACAGGGGCCGCCAAAGAAC
This sequence comes from Flavobacteriaceae bacterium, assembly GCA_965659665.1. Classification (GTDB taxonomy): domain Bacteria; phylum Bacteroidota; class Bacteroidia; order Flavobacteriales; family Flavobacteriaceae; genus CBFHWU01. Next base: position 61,130 of record CBFHWU010000017.1, on the reverse strand, counting down.
TTAACGATGCTTTATTGGTTAATCCAAGTAATTTAAATCAGCTTGCCAATTCTCTTAAACTCGCTATTGAAATGCCCTTGGCAGAACAAAAATTTAGAAATAAAAATTTACAAAATAGAATCAAACGTTACAGTGTAGATAAATGGGCAAATTCGTTTATGAATGCACTACAAACCATATCTGATAATATCCCTGACCAAGAAACCATTAAAATTGGCCATACAGAAAAAAATATTATTAAAAAGGCCTTTGACCATGCTGCACAGCGGTTGTTGTTCATCGATTATGATGGTACACTTAGAAAATTTCACGAAAATCCTGAAATGGCTATTCCCGACGAATCTATCTATAGCATTTTAGATGCGCTGCATGCGATCCCGAACACTACCGTAGTTCTCATCAGTGGGCGAGACAAAGAAACTTTAGGGAAGTGGTTCAAGGACAAAAAATATCCGTTAGTTGCCGAACATGGCATTCATTGGCGTGATTCAGAGGGAATATGGACCCAAACCGAAAACCAACGCAACGATTGGATGGAACATATTTTGCCTGTAATGGAAAATTTTGTGGACCACACCCCAGGAACTTTTATTGAACAAAAAAGCGCTTCCATTGCATGGCATTATCGAAAAACAGATCCCGAATTAGGAGAGAATAGAGCCGTAGAAATGAATACCCTTTTAAATAGTTTTATTTCAGATAGTATTAAAATTATGAATGGTAATAAAGTAATTGAAGTGGTGAGTAATAGAATGCATAAAGGGGTAGCTGCAAACCGGATTTTTAACAAAGGTTCTTATGATTTTGTTTTAGCTATTGGAGATGATATTACCGACGAAAACATGTTTGTAGATTTACCAAAAGAAACATGGAGTATAAAGGTAGGATTTATCAAAACAGAGGCTAAATATTGTTTAGCCAACACTTCGGAAGTACATGCTTTATTATCATTTTTAGCCAATGTATAACTAATTTTATTTCATGTTAAAAGTTTACCCTACAACCATCGTGATATTGTTTTTTGGATGTCTTTGTATGAGTCAATCAAAAAAAGACACGCTTGTATTGAACGAAGTCGTTTTACTTTCTTCCTCTAAAAAAATCCCAGTTGTAAAGACAGATTATAACCCCATAATAGCCACCGCCCTTAGTCCTAATGATTGGATTAATCAAGCTCCAGGCGTATATGGGTTCAATCGTTTTAATCTGGCGCAAGACAGTCGTGTTTCGATTCGCGGTTTTGGGGCACGAGCAGCCTTTGGCATCAGAGGAATTCGAGTGTTGATTGATGGAATACCGATCACTACGCCAGATGGTCAAACCCAATTAGACGATTTACCTCTAGAGCTTGTGGAAAGAGTGGAGATACTTAGAGGACTATCCGGATCTTTATATGGAAATGCATCAGGAGGTGTCATTTCTTTCCATACCGAAAATGTTAAAGAAGATTTTATTCGCCTACAAACTATTGCAGGAGATTACGGCTATTTGAACAAAGGAATCATTATTCATAATAAAAATGAAAAATCATCCTATAAATTATCTGTACATCAAAAAAAACAAGATGGATACCGAGCACAAAGTGCCTTTAAAAATACTTCGGCATACCTTCAAGGGAAATTTCGTTTAAATACATCCTCCAACTTGCGAGCAAGCATACAGTTTACCGATAGTCCTTATGCATGGGATGCAGGAGGATTAACGTATTCGGAAGTAATTGAAAACCCACGACAAGCTAGAAGTCGAAACATCCAATTCTTAACTAAAGAAAAAATACAGCAGGGACAAATCTCGATACAGCACGATATTACCACAACGCAAGGACTGTGGCACGGATATTCGTTTTATAGTTTCCGAGATTTTATAGGAACCTTACCTTTTGAAAATGGGGGAAGTATTAATCTTCAACGAGATTTTGCCGGTTTAGGCATACGTTATTCTCAAAATAAAAACACTATCCATTGGTTGTTGGGTGTAGAAAGTATGACCCAACGAGATGACCGGAAGCGTTATCAAAACCTTTTAGGTATTTCGGGTGATCTACAACTAAATCAAGAAGAACAATTTGATTCATATAGCGGATTAGGTCTCGCTGAGGTACCCTTTGGAAATCTACTTCTTCGTACAGGATTTAGGTTCGACATTCATCATGTCGGTTTGGTAGATTATTTTTTGGAAGATGGATCACAAAGTGGTTCAGATTGGCTTCGTGCTTGGACTCCTCATTTGAGCATACAACAAAAAATAAACGCCTCTTCCCACGTTTTTGTAGGGTTTTCTTCTGCATTCGAAACACCTACGCTGAACGAGTGGTCGGCAAATCCCCTAGGTCCAGGATTCAATACAAGCTTGGATGCCCAACGATCAAAAAGTATTGATTTGGGATATTCCTATAAAAAAAATAAAACAGCAATTGAGCTCCATGCTTTTTATACGGAAACAAAAAACAGCCTAATTCCGTATGAACTCGAAAATGAACCTGGGCGAACTTTTTACCAAAATTTAGGTAAAAGCTTACGTGCAGGATTGGAAGCCGAAATGCATCTCCAAATTGCTGAAAAATGGAGTGCAAACGTTATAGCTTCCCATGCCGATTACCGAGTCGAATCCTCCAATAATCGCCTTCCTTCAATTCCTCAAACTCAAGGAAAATTAAATATCAATTATCAGTATAAGAATTGGACATTGATGTTGGAATCTCAATACATAGGAAGTATTTATGCCAATGATCAAAACACTGTTCGAACATCACCTTATCGTTTGGTTCATTTCAAATTTGAAAAGAAAATGAAATCAAATCACAATCAATGGGTAGTGCAAGGCGGCGTTGATAATCTGTTAAATGCATTTTATTATGACAATATAAGAGCAAATGCATTTGGTGGACGCTATTATGAGCCTAGTGCTCAAAGAATGGGCTTTGTGAGCTTAACATTGAACTTGTAAGTTATTTTCCCACAATCTTTGTGTTTAGTATTGCTGATTATAAGATTGTTGCTTAAATTTGAATAAAAAAATTGATATGCTAGAAACAATAAATCTCAGCCATAGGCTCAGGAGGATTCAATTGCTTGCTGAAGATCCAAAAGAATTTTTATTAAAATGTCCTTCCCAAAAAACGAACTCTTTTGACTTCGAATTACTAGAATCTGATCGTATTTTTGGTTTGGATTCGATCAAAAAAATATGTGTTGATTATCGTTTACGATTTTTAGATGTTCGCCTTTTTAAAGGTCAAGTGCCCAATGAAGCGCTTCAAAAAATTGAACAGCTTGAACAAATGCATAACACCCAAATCGATCATTTAAAAATCATGGCTCCTTCCAAACTTTTTAAGCTTGAAAATGCCGATGACCCTTTGTTATTTGTTCCTATTGGGAATAACCATTTCTACCTTATTCACCAATGGGGTAATGACTTACACCCTTTGCGTAAAGCTTTGGTGTGGCCATTCAAAAATATCATTAACCTTACGGTAAGTGTCCTCGTGCTAAGTTTTCTTATCAGTGCTGTAATGCCCTTGAACCTATTTGTTAGAGAGGCGTCCTATGGAGATTTCTTTTTAATTTTTTTATTTATGTTCAAATCAGTCGCAGCCATTGTCATCTATTATTTTTTCGCATCAGGAAAAAACTTTAACCAAGCTATCTGGGATAGTAAATATTATAATTAAATTCTCTTATTAAGTTATTAACACTCAAACGTTTTAGTTTTTAATCTTTTTGTTCTTGTTTTATAAAGAGATTGTTTTTAATTAGTTTAGACCTATATGATGGTTTTCCGTCGTTAAAAACAACGTTTATGAACAAAAAATACTTTCTCACCACCACTTTGTGTTTAGTTTTGGGGCTGGGCTTGTCCTGGGGACAAGAAATTTTGTCCCCAAATAAAGCAATAAAACTTATAGTTAATTTGTCTTCGGACGGCACTCCACACTATGAAGTTTTTTTTAACGAAAAAGCGGTCATTAACCCGAGCTCTTTAGGAATTGAATTAACAAAGGAACCATCTTTATTGTCTGGTTTTAAATTGAAGGACACCACAACTTCAAGTTTTGATGATACTTGGAATCCTGTGTGGGGAGAAGAATCCGAAATTAGAAATAATTATAATGAATTAGCGATAACACTTTTGCAATCATCAACTGAAAGAGAAATGATTCTTCGTTTTCGAGTATTTAACGAAGGGGTTGGATTTCGATATGAATTTCCAAAACAACAGGAATTAGGCAACTTTATTATCGCTGAAGAACACAGTGAATTTGCTATGACAGGTGATCATACCGCCTTTTGGATCCCAGGAGATTATGACACCCAGGAGTATGATTATACCACTTCAAAACTTTCTGAAATTGAAGCCCTTTTTGATGAAGCTTTAACAGATAATACCTCTCAATCACAATTTTCTAATAGCGCAGTTCAAACATCACTTCAGCTTAAAACTGATCAAGGTTTGTATATTAATCTTCACGAAGCCGCTCTCGTGGATTATTCGGCCATGCATCTCAATCTGAATTCCGAAACCCTCACCTTTACATCGTGGCTTACCCCAGATGCAATCGGAAATAAAGCCTACATGACTGCCCCTTGCACTACTCCATGGCGCACCATCATGGTGAGTGATGATGCCCGAACCATCTTATCATCAAGAATGACGTATAACCTCAATGAACCTCTCGCTTTAAAAGATACTTCATGGATCAGACCTCTTAAATACATTGGGGTGTGGTGGGAAATGATTACAGGAAAAAGTTCATGGAACTATACGAATGACCATAAGGCCATTCGCTTAAACGAAACAGATTATGTCCACTCTCAACCTAACAGTACGCATGCCGCCAATAACACTAAGGTCAAGTACTATATTGATTTTGCTTCTGAACATGGTTTTGATGGAATATTGGTAGAAGGATGGAATATTGGATGGGAAGATTGGTTCGGCCAATTAAAGGACAAAGTGTTTGACTTTGTTACCCCATATCCCGATTTTGATGTGGTGATGCTGAACCAATATGCCAAAGAAAAAGGGGTTGAATTGATCATGCATCACGAAACCTCCTCTTCCGTTCGTAATTACGAACGTCATATGGACAAGGCCTACGCTTTTATGAACAAGCATGGGTATCATGCGGTAAAAAGCGGATATGTGGGTGATATTGTTCCAACAGGCGAAAAACATTATGGACAATTTATGGTAGATCATTATTTATATGCCGTAAAAAAAGCGGCAGAATACCGCGTGATGGTTAATGCACATGAGGCTGTCCGTCCAACAGGATTAGCGCGAACATATCCAAATCTTGTTGCCAATGAATCCGCGAGAGGAACAGAATTTCAGGCCTTTGGCGGATCAAAACCCAACCACACCACTATACTGCCCTTTACTCGCCTCATCGGAGGACCAATGGATTATACCCCTGGGGTATTTGAAATGGATATCAGCAAATTAAACCCGAACAACAACTCAAGAGTGAACACTACTTTGGCTAACCAATTAGGTTTGTATGTCATTATGTACAGTCCGTTACAAATGGCGGCTGATTTGCCTGAACACTATATGCGTTTTCCTGATGCTTTTCAGTTTATTAAAGATGTGGGGATCGATTGGGATAAATCGATCTATTTGGAAGCAGAACCAGGGGCATTCGTTACCATTGCCAGAAAAGAAAAAAACAGTTCAAACTGGTTTGTAGGAAATTCAAATGGAAACCAAAGTCGTATCGCCACGGTAGATTTTAGTTTTTTAAATCCAACTCAACAATATACCGCAACCATTTATAAAGACGCCAAAAATGCCGATTACCTCACCAATCCGCAAGCTTACAAAATAGAAACCCGAAAAATTAATTCCAAAACTAAACTTAAAATCAAAACAGTAGCCGCGGGTGGATTCGGGATTTCTGTCGTTCCTCTCGATTAAAATCTGATAAGGTAGACTGGTAAAACATATTCTCATAGTAATTTGATTTATTTTTAGGGGAGAGATATGTTGGTTAGTAGTTGTGCTATTTTTTGGTTTTTCTTCTTGCTTTCTCTTTCTTTATTATGAATAATTCTCTTGAGGTTTGACCCGCGACAGACGTATTTTCTTCTGCTCTTCTAATCAAATATGGCATCACATCTCTTACAGGACCAAAGGGAAGATATTTTGCAACGTTATATCCTCCATCAGATAAATTGTAACTAATATGGTCGCTCATGCCATACAATTGCCCAAACCAAACTTTTTTATCGTTTTCAGAAAGCCCCTTTTCTTTCATAATATCCATAAGTAAATAGGAACTTTCTTCGTTATGCGTGCCGGCAAACAATTCCATATCACTTAAATTGTTCAGCATATATTTTAGAATATCATTGAACAATATATCTGTTGCATTTTTATCAACACATATTGGGTCTTTATATCCATTGCTAGATGCTCTTTCCCGTTCTTTTTCCATGTAGGCCCCTCTGACCAATTTCATACCTGTTTTAAACCCTTTGGTTTTAGCTCTTTGGTGAAGATTCTTTAGGTAATCCAATCTATCCCATCGATAGGCTTGTAGTGTATTGAAAACTATTGCCTGCTCTTTGTTATAGCTTTCCATCATTTCTTCTACAAGCGCGTCTGCAGCACCTTGCATCCAACTTTCTTCTGCATCAATTAGAACTGGAATACAATATTCAAATGCTTTTTTACAAACCGTATTGAAACGTTCTTTGATTGCCACCCATTCCTTTTGTTCAATTTCATTTAGAGATTCTTCGTTGGTCAACTTTTCATAAATTTTAAACCTCCCAAACCCAGTTGGTTTAAACACTGAAAAGGGTATTGCTTTATTTTCTTTAGCGTATTCTAATGTTTTTAAGGTTTTCTGTACGGCATAATCAAATTGTTTTTCTTCCTCCTTGCCTTCAGCCGAATAGTCTAAAACCGCATGTACATTTTTGGTGTGCATCCTTTTTATAACCTTAAGACAATCTTCTTCATTGATACCACCGCAAAAATGGTCGAATACCGTAGAGCGAATTAATTTTTCAACAGGCAAGTTTGCTTTTAGAGCAAATTTTGTGACAGCCGCTCCAATTTTAACCAATGGTTCTTTCTTTATCAATTCGAATAAAAAGAGGGCTCTATCCAACTCTGAATCTGATTTTAGAGCTAAGGCAATTTCTGTATTATCAAATATTTTTTTCATTTATTTTTCTAGTATTCAAGAAATTATTTAAAAGAAGATATAGTACTCCTGCAACTATCAAAGATTGAACGGCTGGTATACCCATGGGATATACATATTGGGTAAAGTAGCCAACCAAAAGTCCTATTATAATACTTATTGTTGCCAACCAGTTCCATGATTGTTTCGATGTAAGCATGGTTTTATCAACGAAAAAATAATGGCTCATTATAACACCAGCAATAACTGGAATTATTAGAGCTGTTGCATATAAGAAATTGACAAACTGATTCATAATACCAACTAGTGCCAGTAGAATACCAACTAGAGCAAACAGTAATGTCAATACTTTTCTACTCTTTCCATCATTTAAATTGAACATATTGCACAATACCAGACCTCCGGTATAGTTGCTTACTAGTTGACTTGTCCATGTAGCCACCCATAAAACAACAAATCCCCATGCTGGAAAACCAAGCTCTTGCATGACCTGTACAATATCTGCGTTTCCTGTCCCTATGGACATAATTCCACCTACTATGAATAGAGGAAAACCAACTATTATGATACCCAAGGGGATTAAAATATTATCCCTCCAGGTGGGTTTGGCAAATCTTGTGTAATCGGGTGCAATTAACCATTGGGCTACATTAATACTAATTACTAAATTAATAGCTTCAATAAACGACAAATTGCCTTCGGGGTTCCATGTGGATATTTTTTCCCAACCAAGATTATTGAAGGAGAGATAAAGCGCCACAGTTACTAAAAGTAGTCCTGCCGGAATGGCTATATAATCTACCCATTTGATTGAGGCATATCCTAATATTGAAGGAATTGCAAAAAGCAATCCGATTGCTGTGGTACTCAAAATATATAAGAACAGGTTTTCGTCTTTGTTAATGCCTAATAAGGCACTAAAAGCATCAGCAGCAACAGAAGTCTGAATAGCCCACCAGCCCAATGTTAAAATCAAAATGACTAAGCCCACAATAAATTTAGATTGCTCCTTTCCAAAACTTAATGCAGCCAAGGCTGATGACGTCAAGCCCGTTTTTGCGCCAATATAACCTTGTATTGCATTTCCTATCCATTGAAAGAAAACAAGGCCAATCAATAAGATTCCGATAATTTCCAATAAGCTGAAATTGCCTATTAGAATTCCGCCTATCAATAGTACCGGAATGCAAAACTCAAGTCCTCCAAAAATAATGGCTGGAACATACCAGGGTTGACGTTCATTTTCTGGTATAGGACTTAAAGCCGAATCTGTATTTTCTTGTGAGTTATTTGAATTATTTTCCATGTTTAAAAAGTTTAAGTTGTTAGTTCTCTTTTAGTAAGCCACTTTTGTAAATGGTTGTAGACTACTGCCAAAATCAATACAAAAATTGAGGTCAGCACTCCAAGAGCTACATTATAGTATGGTTCAATAGTGAGTGAGATTCGAATAAGGATAGTGGCCAAAACAAAAGCCGTATAACGAAAAACCCGATAGTAATTAATGGTATAGCGCAAAGCAACCAATACGATGATGATATCGGTGAAAATTAAAACGGTATAGAATGTATCGAAAGAATGTAAGTATGTTCCCGTTTGAACCAGTACAACAAAATCTCGAATCCCGATTAGAAAAAAGGAAATCAATAGAAATAGTGCCAATAGTTTTTTAATACGTACAAATTGCGTTTGATTTACATAGGTTTCGGAGATTCTTATTTTGCTATTTAATCTGTGGGTAAAACCCATTATCGCAAATATTGCCAATGCTCCAAAGGAGTATACCAGCATACTTATGATGGTTTCTTTGGTATCATTCCATAACAAGAAATTATCTAAGTGACTAAACTCTTTAAATGCGTCTCTTAAAAAAATGAGCGATAGTAATTCAAACTGTTTCCCCAATGACCTTGAAACAGATTTTGGTAGTACAAAAATCAAACTCAACAATTCTAGAATAAGAAGTATGGTAAAGGCCACTTCAATAGCAAAAAAAGGATGTTTAAATAAGTTATTAAATTGACCTACAGAGATTAACTTGTAATAGACCAAAGAGCTACAGGTACCACATAAAACAAATAATAACACCAAAAAAGAGCTTATCCTTTGGATAATTTTTGGGCTTTCCCAAAACAAAACTTGCCTGTCAAACAGCTTAATTATTGGCTTTATCATTCCATATAGTTTTGTGATTTATCATTTATGTAAGTTGAAAAAAGCGAAGAATATCTCCGCTTTTCACAACTAACTCAAACTAATCAACACTTAAAATCTCCTTTTAAACACCGCAAAACAGAAAGAATAGGATTTTACTATTTTCTAATGATTCTGTTTCACGTATCTCTTCTTTATTTAAATAAATCAAATCACCTTGCTTCATTATTTCTTCATTACCTTCTTTGGTCGACACCTTTAATTTGCCTTCAATCAAATAGGCTATTTCATGAAAATCCAATGTCTTAAAGGGAAGCAATTGCCCCTTGCTTAAAGTCACCGAGCCACATTGTATGGCTACCCCGTTTTCTCTTCTTTGGATGATATTTTTTAGGTAATAGTCCTCCGCTCCGGGAAAGACTAACTTTTTTACTTCCATATTTTTGTTGTTAAATTTCTACTTCATCCAGTTCTGCAGTTAGTTTTTTCTCAATTTCAGGTTCCGATGCAGCATGTCCTGCATGTACTATGTGCAGCTTTGATTTTTTTAGTTTTTGATGCAATTGATATGCAAATTTTGGAGGGCAAATCGCATCATACCTTCCCTGTACTATGACTGTAGGGATGTTCTCAATTTTATCCGAATTGTTTAGAATGTAATCCTCCGATAAAAAGCAGTTGTTCACCATATAGTGAGCTTCTAATTTAGCCAGAGATTTATAAGGAATTGTGTTTAGTATTTCTTCGATTTCAGCATCTTTAACTCCCATTTTATAAATGGACATTTCATATCTAGCCCATTCGTAAGCAAACTTTTCTGAGACTAATTGGTCATCAGAACACATTTTGTTATAGTAGTACTTAGCGAAGCTATCCTTTGTGTTTTTTGGCACTAAGCCCTGGAAGTGTTCCCATACTTCAGGAAAAAAGTTTTGCACCCCACCATTGATATAATAATCTAACGCTTCCTTATTGGCTAAGAAAACTCCTCTAAGGATTAACCCTAAGACCTTATTCGGATTTCTTATAGCGTAGACCAAAGCGAGCGTACTTCCCCAAGAACCACCAAAAATCAAGAATTTTTTAAACTGATGGGTTTCAGCCAGTGAATCAATATCTTCAATTAATGTATCTGTTGTATTGCTTTCTATACTTCCGAAAGGCTTACTTCTCGAGGCTCCTCTTTGGTCAAAAAAGAGAACTCTAAACTTCTCTTGGTCAAAAAACTGTTTATCATAATCGGAGAAACCAATTCCGGGACCACCGTGCAAAAAAAGTACAGGTATTCCATCAGGATTCCCATAAACTTCGAAGTAAAGTTTGTGACCACCGCTTACAATATGATACCCTGATTGATTCATTTCACTATCACTACTTATAAGACATTATAATGTTCTAGAGCTTGTTCCTTTGTGATGAAGCCATTCTTTATATCCTTTTGTACTTTTTCCAAAGGTCGATTTTGAGGGTTGCCATATCCACCTCCAGTTGCTGTAACCGATTTTACTTTATCCCCCTTATTGAGCTTTACGTTTGTTACAATATTGTATTGCTCCTCAGAACCATCGGTTCTTATCACTGTGAAGTAATTATAGCTACCTTCTTTACCTTCATTAAGCCCCCATGTGGGTATTGAATAACCTAAAAATGCTCCTGTCAAATAAGCTTCTTCAGATAATACCTTGAAGGTTAGGTATTGTCCATTTCCTCCTTGAAATTCGCCATACCCACCACCTTCATTATGAAATGCATATTCTTCTACCAAAACTCCATATTTTCTTTCTCTGGTTTCTGCAGGTATGTTGTAAGATTCTCCATGAGCATACGAGAATTGACCACGATTTCCATCATGAAAGGCACAGGCTCCCCAACCACCAGATAGTGGTTCTGCCTGAACATAGAATTCATTGGTTACTGGGTGAATTCCAGAAATATAAGTCACACATACGGACCTAAAATGACCTGCGGGTAATTTCTCAGGGACAATAGGACCTAACGTTTTTAGCAACAAATCAATTGCTGCTAAGAACACCTCATAATACACTGATACAGGCGCTGGCGCATTAGCACTCACCACCGTATTTTCTGGACATATTAATTTTACATGCTTAAAGGACCCATTGTTAGCAGGTAATGTTGGTGTTGTTATGGATTTAAAGGCTGCTCTTACGGCAGTTTCCAGTCCTGTTCTTGATAAATTTAATGGACCTTTCAATTGTTCATGAGACCCTGTAAAATCACAGGTCATATCCTCATTGGAGATTGTGATTTTTAACTTTAATGGAAATGGACCATTCCCAAAACCATCATTTTCTATCCACCCTGTATTTTCATAAACCCCATTTGGAATTTTCTGTAACTCTTTTAAACTAATCCGCTCTCCATATTCCATGAATTCCTCTGCAGCTTGTTGATACGCTTCTAGCCCATATTTGTCAATGAGTTTAATTATTCTTTCCCCTCCTACATCATTGGCGGCAATGCCTGAAAACAGGTCGCCCAAAGTACTTTTTGGGAGTCTTACGTTTGCTTCTAACATTTGTAAAATGGCTTGGTTGAGCTTTCCTTCTTTTTTCACCTTAATGAAAGGAAAATGAACACCTTCTTGATAAATTTCAGTTGATACTGTTGAAACCGAACCTGGGTTTGTTCCACCTATGTCAGTCCAGTGCGCTTTATTTACAGTAAAAGCTACACGTTCTCCTTTATAAAAAATTGGTGTAATTATGGCAATGTCTGACAGGTGTGTCCCCCCTCCAACATACGGCGTGTTGGCGATAATCACGTCGCCTTCTTTTAAAGGATCGTCTTCTCCAAAACGTTCTAATGTTTCTTCAACAACTAGGCTCATAGCAGCCAAAAATGTGATAACCCCATTGCCCTGTGCCAACAATCGACCTTCGCCATCGGTTATACCTACAGCATAATCCAAAGCTTCATAAATGATGGGGCTCATACTTGTTCTCTGAATCGTCTCGAACATGGCCTCACCAATTGAGATTAAGGAATCTTGAATGATATCTGATGTAAATTTATTTAAGCTCATGATTGTTGTTTTTTACTGATAATAATATTTGCATACGCATCAATTTTGAATTGATGGTTGGGCGGAACGACTGTTGATGTAGATTGCTCTACTATAATCGCAGGGCCTTGAACAGTTATGCCAGGGTCTAATTTATTCCTATCATAAAAGCTACTTTCATGAATTCCCGACTCGTCAAAATCTACTTCCTCGGTGGCAATTAAGGCATCTTGGATTGAATTGCCTTTTGATTCAACTTTGCCAATCACAGGTTTGTTTACAACAACTTCGGCTACCAAATGATAGTTGACAATTTCAATTTTGGTTTCGGTAAGGCTAAAAGCATATCGCTTTTTATGTAGTTGATGAAAATTCTTTTCGATTTCATCCATTTTAAGATTATTCAAATCGGCTAACTTCAGTTTCACGGAATGCTCTTGCCCGTCATATCGCAGGTCTAAGTAGTACTCAAATGTGATTTCCTCTTTTTGGTATGCATCCCTTTCATAAGCATTGATCGCCTCGTTCTTCATTTCTTGGAAAACATCTTTTAATGTTGAAAAGTTATTGGTGTTTAAGTCCATTACATCGGTACGAATGTAGTCTCTTCTCAAATCTGACATCAGCATTCCAAATGCTGAAAAAACACCTGCATTTAATGGAACAACAACTTCTGGCATTTGTAGCTCTTCAGCTAAATAAGTTCCGTGCATTGGTCCACCACCCCCAATAACGACCAAAGAAAAATCTCTTGGGTCATATCCTTTGTTGACTGATACACTTTTTAGGGCATTTACCATGTTGGAGTTGGCTACTCGAATGACCCCTCTGGCTACTTCTTCCATGGTCATATCTAACTCTTTGCAAAGTGGTCTTGCCGCTTTTTCTAAGCTATCAAAGTCTGGTTTTAATTCACCTCCTAAAAAGTAATCTTCATGAATTCGATTGCATACTACATTAGCATCTGTTGTGGTAAAATTTATACCTCCTTTTCCATAAGAAGAGGGTCCAGGATTTGCAGCTGCACTTTTTGGTCCTACATGCATTTTACCACCATCATCCAACCAGGCAATGCTTCCTCCGCCATTTCCTATTTCCACAATATCAATTACTGGTGTAAGTATTGGAAATCCTGCTTGAGTTTTTGTCTTTTCAATATTGTAGGTGGTCACAATTTTTGGTGTTCCATTTTCAATCAAAGAACATTTCGCTGTAGTGCCTCCAATATCTAAGACCAATAAATTTTCCTTCCCGATGGTTTTACCTAGCACAACTGCTCCTAACATACCGCTTGCAGGACCCGATTCAATTAATGTTATGGGGTTTGCCTTTACATCTTCAACAGTAGTAATACCTCCGTTGGATTGCATGATGTATAGGTTATTTTTATATCCTAACTTCTGCAAATTGTGCGTTAGATTATTCAGATACTTGGTGGCTATTGGCTTTACATAGGCCGAAAGCACAACGGAACTTGTACGTTCATATTCCCGCCATTCTCTGGTAACTTCATGAGATGTAATTACTTCGAATTGTGGATAATTAGTACGAATGTACGCTGCTAGTTTTTTTTCGTGAAAAGGATTTTTATATCCATGTAAAAAGCAAATGGCAATAGCTTCCACTCCTTCTTTGATAAAATGGGTTATATGAGTATCAACCTCTTTTTCGTCTAATGGAGTAATGACTTCTCCAAGGTAATTGATGCGCTCGTTTACTTCTTGTCTTAAATACCGCTCTACAAATGGTTCTTCTTTTTTAAAGTTGAAATTGTATAAGTCTGGTCTTGTGCCTCGGGCAATTTCTAAAACATCTCTAAAGCCTTGGGTAGTAATCAAAGCTGTTTTTGACCCCTCTCTTTCTGTAATGGCATTAATCACCACTGTTGTGCCATGAGCAAAAAACTCAATGGTATTTAAGTCTAAATCTATTTTTTTTATGGTATTTAAAATTCCTTTTTCGAATTCTCCTGGTGTGGTACTGGATTTGGATACTTTTACATTGGTTACTTCCTTGTTTTTCTTGTCATAGTCAAAAAAAACAAGGTCAGTAAAAGTTCCTCCTATATCTGTTGCAACTCTCATCTTTTTATGTTTTAAAATTATTTTTTACACCTCCGTTCAAAGAGGTTATGTTATCTCCACATCTCATTTTAAAAAAGGGTATCTGTAATCGACGGGAGGTACAAACGTTTCTTTTATGGTTCTTGAAGAAACCCAACGTAATAGATTCCATATAGAGCCTGCTTTGTCATTGGTTCCTGAACTACGAGCTCCACCAAAAGGTTGTTGTCCTACAACTGCACCTGTAGGTTTGTCATTAATATAAAAGTTGCCCGCTGCATTTTCCAAAACTTCATTAGCATAGTCAATTATTTTCCTGTCATTACTGAAAATTGCTCCAGTTAACGCATATTCAGAAGTCTCATCAACCAATTTCAGGGTCTTTTTCCAATCTTTATCATCGTAAACATAAATTGTAATTACCGGTCCAAATAATTCGGTGCACATCGTGGTATACTTTGGATTTGTGGTTAAAATAACTGTAGGCTCAATGAAGTAACCTCTTGATTTATCACATTTGCCCCCAACGATGATTTCTGCATCTTTGTCTTTCTTTGCATTTTCTATATACCCTGCTATCTTATCAAAAGAGGCTTCGTTAATTACCGCATTGATAAAATTTGATGTAATAAATGGTCGTCCCATTTTCATGCTATTGACATCCTTAATTACATAATCTTTTACATCGTTCCATAAGCTTTTTGGAATGTAGGCTCTGGATGCTGCCGAACATTTTTGTCCCTGATATTCAAAAGCACCCCTTGAAATTGCCGTGGCAACTTGTTCTGAATCGGCTGAAGGATGCACCCATATAAAATCTTTCCCACCTGTCTCACCAACAATTCTAGGGTATGTTTTGTAGACATCAATATTGTTCCCAATTTGTTTCCATAAGGATTTAAAGACACTTGTTGAGCCTGTGAAATGTAGACCAGAAAAATCTGGATGACTGAGTACTGTATCACTAATCATTACAGGGTCGCCATATACCACATTGATAACACCATCTGGCAATCCTGCTTCCTTGAGAAGTTCGACAATCACTTTAGCTGAGTATATTTGATGGTTTGATGGTTTCCACAAGCATACATTGCCCATTATAACCATAGATGCTGGTAAATTTGCTGCTATTGCTGTAAAATTGAACGGCGTGACGGCATAAGTAAACCCCTCTAAAGCACGATATTCCATTCTGTTCCATACTCCTGATGAAGACTGTGGTTGGTTTTGATAAATCTCCGTCATGAATTGCACATTGAACCTGAAAAAATCTATCATTTCACATGCTGAATCAATTTCTGCTTGATATACATTTTTTGACTGTCCAATCATAGTTGCTGCATTCATTCTAGCGCGATATGGACCTGCTAATAGTTCAGCTGCTTTTAGAAAAATAGCGGCACGATTTTCCCATGAAGTTTTTGCCCAAGTATCTCTGGCTTTCAAGCAGCTAGCGATTGCTTGTGTGATATGCTTTTTTTCTGCTATATGGTAGTGCCCGACGATACGTTTAATATCATGCGGTGGGTGAATTGAAGTTGTTTTTTCTGTTCTTATCTCCTTTCCATCAATGTAAAATGGGATATCAATTTCTTCATGAGACATTCTTTTATAAGTGCTTAACAACTCATTAAGTTCAACACTATTTGAAGTGTATTGTTTTACGGGCTCGTTGACCACGTTTGGAATATTGTAAAATCCTGATGCCATTATATCTGATGTCTAGTACTATTTTTTGTTTATGCCTAATAAAGAGCAATTAGCTTCCTCTCCCCATCTAAAACCAGATGGGAAGAAGAGATTAATTGTTTAACTATTTCAATAAAAATTTAGAACCTATAGGATAGGTCAACCCCGATAGTGGTAGGTGTATTTGGAAATCTCAAATTGTTGAAGCCAAATTCTGCTGTTGGGAAAAACTCTGTATTGTAGTCAGTATCAAAAATATTATTTGCCCATAAAGTAAGCCCCACTTTATTCAGTTTTAAATTGACCCTGGCATTTACTAACGTATAAGGGTCTTGCTTATATTCTTCTAAGGGGTCCCAATATTGAGTGCCTCTGTTGTCAACATTTAGATGAAAGCCTATTTTGGAATTCTCTCCTAAATCAAAATTTGCATTTGCTCCAATTTGCAAAGTACTTTTTATAGTAAAAGGGGAGGTGTTACCACGTACATCTACATCTTCATGCGTATCATAATCAAAAGCAGCGGCATTGGTTAATCTGTTATAATTTCCTTTTTTAATCTCACCATCATTAAACCCAATACTTGCAAAGAAGTCAAGGTTGTTTGTTGCTTTAAATTTTATTTCTGATTCAAAACCTGAAATTTTCGATTCTTCAAAATTATAAATTCCAAGAACGGACGGAGTTACCGGAATGAACGTGTATTGCTGTTGATTTTCAAAATCGATATAGTAGAATGCATTGTTAAAAATGATTCTGTTATTTAAGAAACTTGTTTTTAATCCTATCTCATAGTTGTTTGTAAACTCAGGTTCATACGTTTTTTCAAACTTGACCGTAGCGTCAGAATTAAACCCTCCGCTTCTATATCCTCGGCCATAGTTGGCATATGCCAAAACATCTTTTGATATTTCATAGGCCATCGAAAATTTTGGTTGCCAAACGGTGATGTCGTTTTCTTGAGACGTATTGGATATACGCGATTCATTTTTTAGCTTATCATAATCTACACGAACTCCTGCGGATAAAGTGAATTTTGGTGATAATTTGAAGTCTAAAAACCCAAACCCTGCCAATGTTTGTATGGTATTGTCGTCATCGTTTCCTATCAATGGGTCTGTGCTATAATTTGCATTTTCAGCAGATGCATCCACAAAACCACCTTCATAAAATGTTCTATTCAGAAAGGTTGAAGTGTTTAAATAACGTTTACTGTTTTGGTATAGCGTTCCAAAAGTGTAATTCAGCTTAGAATCTTCACTAGCATTGGATGTTAATCTTATTTCTTGACTGAAAGTATCCGAATCAGATTGCTGTGATACTTTACTAAAAGCATATTGCGAATAGTCATTTTCACCTATATAGTATCTTTTTGTGACATTATACGAGGTAACTGATTGAATCTTTGCTTTGTTCAATGAACCTTCAATTTTGAAACTACTCAATGAGTTTGATAGTTCAGAATCTCCTTGCACATCACCGAATGGCTCACTTGAATAATCATCGTCTGCAAGTACAGGAATCGTTGCGTCGAAAATATCAGTTTTGGTTACGTAGTAATTTCCACCAGCATCAACTTTAAAATTATCCTGAACGAAAACAGCAGACCACCTTGGGCTGAATCTGTATTTTAATTTTGCCCTTACGTTATATTCTTTGGAAAAATCAACTTTCTCATTTAAAAATGTATTGTTAATCAAACCGTCAAAGGTGTTGTATCTACCTGTAACACTATAATAGAATTTACTTTTTACTAAAGCTCCTGAAGACGATAGTCCAGCGCCAAACAATCCTCCATTACCTGCTGAAAGCATTACTTTGGTTTTATTGGTATTTGTAGGGTCTTTTGTAGTAATATTTACTGCACCTGCAATGGCATTTTTGCCATAAAGTGTTCCTTGAGGGCCCTTTACAAACTCTAATAATTCAATATCATATAATGTCATGTTCATAGCACTTGCATCCGGCAAGGTCATTCCATCAATAACTACGGCAACAGGTGATTCAGCATTTCTAATTTGTGAAATTCCTCGAACGGTTAGGAAATTAACACCGGGTTGTTGCGCTTCAGTAAAAGTTACATTCGATATTTGAGATGTAAACGATTGAATGTTGTCAATACCACTAGATTCTATTGTAGCAGCGTTTACGGCAACTGTTGTTTCTGGAAGTGTTTGTATGGCCTGTGCTCTGTTACGTGCCCTACTGGCAACCGATGAAAATCCTTTTATGGTTACACCGTCTAATTGGTTAGCTTCTTCACTTAAAGTAACCGTTAGATAATCACCGAGAATTTGTACTGTCTTAGTTTCGAATCCTAAAAAGGAAACTGTTAGTTCTTTAGATTCTTCATTCACGGAAATAATAAATTCTCCATTAAAATCAGTAATCACGCCATTGGTTGGATTGTCTTTTTCAATAACATTAGCTCCTGGAAGAGGATTGCCAGTATTGTCTATAATTCTTCCTCCCACGTCTTTTTTTGATTGTCCAAAAATCGATAGAGATATAACGAACATGATGCAGAGTAGTAAATACTTCATTTTCAAATATTTTTGTGTTAGTTGGACTAATCTATAAACATCGCGTTATTAATTCCATCATTCCTATTATTTTGATATTAATTATTAAAAATAGGAATTTAAATGGAATTATCTTATTTTGCTGGGGTTAATAAATTTCAACACATGAATATTAGAGGAATTCAAGTTTCAAACGGCTTTATGCTAAGTCTTCATAAGGAGCTTTTAACCACTTTTACCAAACACTATTCCATAGAAACAAAGACGCTTACCGTATTCCAATTGTATGGGTTTGGAAGTTATGATGAAGAGCGCCCAAGCCTGAAAGGTTTTATAACCGAAATTACAGGACAATGGATAAACGGAAAGTATTTATATAATAAAGTCAGGGAGGTTGAAAGAGGTAATAGTAAGTATATAAAGTTAAGAAGGGACTACTTGTCACTTTTAATTCTTACCGCTGGTTATGATAACTATAGTCAATATCTAAACAATTCTCCCTTTATAAGTGCGGATATTCGGAAAGAAGAGGGTAGTAATTTTGATGAGGCATCCAATGATGTTGATGCGCTTTACTACGTTGGATATTATGTGGAAGACAGGCAATACTATATAAAATCTAAGTTCACCATTTATAAAATGAAAACGGCTTCATGGGAAATTATGTATTGGGAAAAAAACTATGAGCCCACATTTTACACCTACTTTGGCAAATGTGTTCCTACGGGCGAAAGCGCCTTATCGTTTTACTTTAGCAAGGAAAATTCCAGCCTGAACAAGGAATGCTTTGTCAATATATTCTACGGAAACAATATGCAAACAAAGCCTGTATTATTAGGAGCTTATTGTGGTTTTGATAGAAGCAATAATCCTGTAATCGGAAAATTGATTTTTGAACAGGTAAATGATGCTGACGAGCAAAACGAGAGGGTTCGTAGTAAGGAAATAAACCCAATATTTCATCATTACCTATATTCTCAACGTATGGAGGTAGATGGAATTTTACCTCACAAAGATTCTGATTTATCAGTTTCACTTAATAGACTTGAAATAGTCAACTTTCTAATAGGTGATTATTTAGGCTTCTATCTTGATAAGAATAATTATTTAATACCGATATCCTTTGAAGTTTTAAATGAACTTGGAGAACTAAGATTTAAAGTCAACAACACCAATTTTAGGGGTATTGGTAGAATTAGCAGAACAGAGAATTATTTAATTTCTGAATTTAGTGAAAAGAATAAATCTTTTTCACAATTCTCCCTCCAAGTACAACCTTTAGAAAGAGATTTATTTTTGGGACATATGCTTGTTTATTCTGGCGCAAATGTTCTTAACGGAAGGGTGTTGTTATGGAAAAAGAACAAAAAATTGAAAAAGTTCATGGAACGAAATAAGGAGTTCTATTTTAACAAAAGTGATTTAGAAGATTATATAAACATTAAAATTTCAGAATATCTTGAGACCAATATTCTGGACACAACTGAAAACCCATAATACCTTGTATTATTGAGCTAGCATATAGATTTCGCCTCCCTATGGATTCTTTCAAAATTCAATCGTAGGTCTTCTTCCGAGTATCTTGCTTTATTCTTTGGCTTTTCTTTTTGGATACACTGTAGTTTTGGCTGTAATTTTTTATCCTTGCCATCGGCAAAAGCAATGAATTCACCTTGTTTTAACCGAAAAAAAACATCTGCCCTGCATTTGTGCCCGCCAATGAAACGCCAGAACAAGCACAACCAAATTACACGGATACAGAACAGGAAATTGTTCGCATCTTGGATGAGTATATCAAACCTGCCGTAGCTTCTGACGGCGGAAATATTGTGTTTCAATCTTTTGATGAAACCGAAAAGGCGATGCATGTGGTACTGCAAGGTGCCTGTAACGGTTGTCCTTCATCTACATTTACCCTTAAAAATGGGATTAAAACCATGATGCGCGAAATGCTACCCGGCAAAGTGGAGCAAGTAGTTGCGATAAATGGATAAATAACAGCTTAAAAACAAAAAAGCTCGCAAATGCGAGCTTTTGTACCTCGGGTGGGAATCGAACCCACACTCTCGAAAGAACTGGATTTTGAATCCAGCGCGTCTACCAATTCCGCCACCAAGGCTAATGGGGATGCAAATTTATAAAATATTTTAGGTTATTTATGAAAAAGTCAACGGATTTCACCCATAAGGTCAAATAAATTCATAAATTTGCAACCCCCCAAGAAAAATTAAATGACTAAAGTAAAAATAGAAGCGAAAATCTTTGCTTGTACCCAAAGTGCTGTATTAGCAGGAAAAATTGCCGAAAAATTCGGTGCACCCGTTGGTAAGATTATTTTTTCTCGATATGATGATGGTGAGTTTCAACCTTCTTTCGAAGAATCTATTCGGGGTGCTCGAATTTTTATTATCGGTTCAACCAATCCTTCTTCTGAAAATTTAATGGAAATGTTGTTGATGCTGGATGCAGCCAAACGGGCGTCTGCACGTCATATTACTGCAGTAATGCCCTACTTTGGATGGGCTCGACAAGATCGCAAAGACAAACCTCGTGTTCCTATCGGAGCAAAATTGGTAGCTAAACTTTTAGAATCTGCTGGAGCCACTCGAATTATCACTATGGATTTGCATGCTGATCAAATTCAAGGTTTTTTTGAAAAACCTGTAGATCATCTCTTCGCTTCTTCGCTTTTTTTGCCATACCTCAAATCTTTAAATATCGAAAAACTAACTCTTGCCTCTCCAGACATGGGGGGCTCAAAACGTGCCTATGCCTATTCTAAGTATCTAGAAAGCGATGTGGTCGTTTGCTATAAACAACGAAAAAAGGCCAATATTATCTCACATATGGAGCTTATTGGTGATGTAAAAGGCAAAAATGTTGTTTTGGTCGATGATATGGTCGACACCGCAGGGACCCTTACACGAGCTGCCGATCTGATGATCGATCGTGGCGCATTAAGTGTTCGGGCTATTTGTACCCATCCCCTATTATCGGGGAAGGCTTATGAACGTATCGAAAAATCAAAATTAAACGAACTTATCGTCACAGATTCAATACCTTTGAAAAAGAAAATTAAAAAAATCAAAATATTGAGTTGTGCAAAGCTTTTTGCCGAGATTATGTACAATGTACACCACAACAAATCAATCTCATCAAAATTTATAATGTAACTTTTAATTAATATACACAAATACAATGAAGTCAATTACGATTAACGGATCTAAAAGAGAAAGCGTGGGCAAAACATCAACCAAAGCCTTACGTAATGCTGGAAAGGTTCCTTGCGTATTATACGGAGGAGAAGCCCCTTTACATTTTTCAGCAATGGAAATCGCCTTTTCCAAACTGGTATACACCCCCAATGCGCACACGGTGGTAATTGCCCTTGAGGATGGCTCAACATTTAATGGTATTTTGCAAGACATTCAGTTTCACCCTGTTACTGATAAAATTTTGCATGTTGATTTTTATCAATTATTTGATGAAAAAGAAGTTTCAATGGATATTCCAGTAGTTCTTCAGGGAGCTGCTCCTGGGGTACTTAATAGTGGAGGTGTGTTAAGTAAAAATAAACGCAAATTACGTGTTCGAGCACTTCCTGCTAATTTACCTGATACCATAGAAGCCGATATTTCTACATTGGAATTGGGGAATAAACTTTACATCACGCAATTATTTGATGAAAAATTCAAATTTTTGCACCCTGACAATACCGTAGTATGTCAAGTTCGTTCTTCTCGTAATTCTATTAAAGAAGTAGCTGAAGATGCTGAATTGGGTGCTGAAAATGAAGCTGAAACAACAGAAGCTTAACGATATTTATTTCATAAAAAAAGCATCTCACAAATCGTAAGGTGCTTTTTTATTTTTGTTTAAACTTTCAATGAGCTTTTGCACATTTTCTAAATCATATAAAATCGAGAATATCGATTCAAAGAAATTTCTTATCGTTGGGTTAGGCAACATAGGTAGTGAGTATAAGGGCACGCGTCATAATGTTGGGTTTTTAGTTCTTGATCAAATCGCTGCCAATTTTGAAACTTCCTTTGATATAAAAAAGTTGGGAGCTATCGCTGAATTTCAAAGTAAAGGAAAAAAAATTATACTTCTAAAACCTTCCACTTTTATGAATCGAAGTGGAAAGGCTGTTCGCTACTGGATGCTCAAAGAACGTATTCCCATTCAAAATTTATTGGTCGTCACCGACGATTTGCATCTAAATTTTGGAATGTTACGTATGCGAAAAAAAGGTTCGGATGGGGGACACAATGGACTTAAAGATATTCAGGCCCAGCTCAATACGACCAATTACCCCCGTTTACGATTTGGAATTGGAAATCATTTTGGTAAAGGGAATCAAATTCATTTTGTTCTTGACACTTGGTCCAAAGAAGAGTTAACGTACCTTGAACACCACATAAAACGTGCATGTGAGGCCACCTTAAGTTTTGCTACTCAAGGAATTTCAAATGCAATGAATGCTTACAACGGTTCCGCCTAAATTCTGATACAGAAATGAACATTATTGAAGGCATCAAAAACTACAAAAACTCTAAACCCACCATCCTTACAGTGGGCACTTTTGATGGCGTTCATTTAGGACATCAAAAAATTATTCGAAAATTAAAAGAAGAAGCAACACGACTACATGCAGAATCATTAATACTCACTTTTCATCCTCATCCAAGAAAAGTATTACAACCTGAAATCCCTCTTCAACTCATTCAAACCATAGAAGAACGTATCTCTGCACTTGAAAAAGCAGGGCTTGATACACTAATTATTCAACCTTTCGATAAGCAATTTTCAAGATTATCAGCTGAAGAATACGTCGAACAGGTTTTGGTTCATCAATTGGATATCAAAAAAATAATTATTGGATACGACCATCGATTTGGTCGAAATAGAGAAGCAAATATCAAAGATTTACGCCATTTTGCCACAATCTTTGATTTTGAAGTAGAAGAAATATCTGTTGCTGAGATAGATTTAATTTCGATTAGTTCTACCAAAATTAGAAAAGCTATCAGTAACGGAAATCTAAATTTGGTTCAGCGCTTTTTAGGTCGTTCGTTTGAATTAGGGGGTAATGTTGTGCATGGTAATCAATTAGGTAGATCTATTGGATTTCCGACTGCAAATATCGAAATCGGAACTTCTGATAAATTAATTCCTAACAAAGGAGTGTACTGGATCAAAGGACTCAAAGACATGTCTGATGTTTATGGGATGATGAATATTGGAACCAAACCCACTGTGAAAAGTGATTTGATTTCTGTTGAAATTCACTTTTTTGATTGGAACAAAGACTTATATAACAGCACCATTTACGTACAAGTTCTCAAGCGTTTAAGAGATGAAAAAAAATTTAATTCCATCGTCGATTTAAAAGAACAACTTCAAAAAGATGAAAAACGCTGTAGAAAATGGCAACTTAGCCAGCGCTAAACTTTTATCGATAAAACCAAAACCTTATTTTTGAAAAAAAACAAGCATGCTTCACATTGCTCAAATTCAGGATCAAATTGATTTGGTCGCTACTGCCCTATCAAAACGAAATATAGATGCTAAGGCATTACTCGAAGAAGCCGTTCATTTGGATGAACTGCGCCGAAAAACCCAAACAGAATTAGATCAAACTCTTGCCCAATCAAATGCATTGGCTAAAGAAATAGGACAATTATTTAAATCGGGGGAGCGGGAAAAAGCAATGTTTCTCAAAGAACAAACCACCGAGTTAAAAATAAAATCCAAACAACTTCAAGAAACGCTTCAACAACATACGAATCAACTTAAAGAGGTGCTTTATCAAATTCCTAATATTCCTAATGCGCTAGTTCCTGCTGGACATACAGATGAAGATAACGAAGAAATTTTAAGAGAAGGTAACATTCCTAAGCTTGAAGTGACTGCTCAACCCCACTGGGAACTCGCAAAAAAATACCACCTTATAGATTTTGAGTTAGGAACAAAAATTACAGGAGCAGGATTTCCTGTTTACAAAAATAAAGGAGCTCGATTACAACGTGCACTTATCAATTTCTTTCTAGACCGAAATACACAGGCGGGATATATCGAGGTGCAAACCCCTCATTTGGTCAATGAAACTTCAGGTTATGGAACAGGTCA
The DNA here is from genome assembly GCA_965659665.1 of Flavobacteriaceae bacterium. GTDB lineage: Bacteria > Bacteroidota > Bacteroidia > Flavobacteriales > Flavobacteriaceae > CBFHWU01. The sequence goes on along the minus strand of CBFHWU010000017.1, from coordinate 36,389 downwards.
GCTTCCGGACAAAGAGGGACAAATGTACCATATCACTCAAGATGATTTATACCTTATTCCCACGGCCGAAGTACCTATCACTAATATGTACCGTGATCGTTTACTCTCATCCGATCAGTTACCCATTCGCAATACAGGATATACGCCATGCTTTAGGAGAGAAGCAGGAAGTTACGGAGCACATGTGCGTGGATTAAATCGCCTTCATCAGTTTGATAAAGTGGAGATTGTTCGAATCGAACACCCAGATAACTCTTATAAAGCCTTAGAAGGAATGGTAGCACATGTCAAAAACTTGTTACACGAATTAGAACTCCCTTTTAGAATTTTGCGTTTATGTGGTGGAGACCTGGGGTTTACCTCTTCTCTAACATATGATTTTGAGATATATAGCACCGCGCAAGAACGTTGGCTTGAAGTCAGTTCGGTTTCAAATTTTGAAAGTTTTCAAGCTCACCGTTTACAGCTAAGATTTAAAGACAAAGATGGGTCCAAAAAATGGGCACACACGCTTAATGGAAGTGCATTAGCACTCCCCCGAATTGTAGCCGGTATCTTAGAGAATCACCAAGATACAAAAGGAATTAAAATCCCCAAAGCGTTGATTCCTTACACGGGTTTTGAACGAATTAATTAAAATGCTGATTTACAATATAACATTCAATGTGGACTTTACTGTCGCTGAAGATTGGGTACGTTTTATGCTTTTAGAAGTTATGCCTCCCCTAACTAGCGAAAACATCAACACTCGATTGCTTGAAATCTTGGAAAATGATCATGGTGGAGCAACTTATAGCTTGCAGTTGGATCTTATGGGTCTTGATTTTACTCAATTAAAAAAAGAAATAGTTCCCGTTCTTTTTCAGCACATCAATAATCGTTTTCCTGGTCAATGGGTTTCTTTTGAGACTCCTCTAAAGCAGCTAAACCAAGCCTGATGGTGAAGCCGAAAAAACATCTTGGACAACATTTTTTGACCGATCAAAGTTATGCACAAAAAATTGCTAAAAGCTTAACTCGAACCAATTATAACGCTGTACTAGAAATAGGACCTGGAACGGGGGTTTTAACAAAATTTCTGTTAGAACGTAAATTTGAAACACATGTCATTGAAGTCGATGTGGAATCGATCGATTACCTTAAAGTTCATCTGCCCAAACTCGGAAATCGGATTATACATGCTGATTTTTTAAGGTGGTCAATGGAAGATTATTTTAAGGATCAAGTCGCGATCATTGGAAATTTTCCTTATAATATTTCCTCTCAAATTGTTTTTAAAACCCTTGAAAAAAGACATCTTGTTCCTGAGTTTGCTGGAATGTTTCAATTAGAAGTTGCCAAGCGTATTTGTGCTGGTCCTGGAAGCAAAACCTATGGGATCTTATCTGTTTTGACACAAGCTTTTTACAACACCCACTACTTGTTTGATGTCCCTCCAGCTGTTTTTTATCCCCCTCCCAAAGTCACCTCAGGAGTTATCCGATTGGTAAGGAAAGAGCATGTTTATCTAAGTTGTGATGAGGATTTATTTTTTAAAGTTGTTAAAACTGCCTTCCAACAGCGAAGAAAAACCCTACGAAATAGTCTTAAATCTTTCGGTTTATCTAATAATTTAAAAGAAGATAGTATCTTTGGACAACGTCCTGAAGAATTGGGCGTCAAGGAATTTATCCTACTCACCAAAAGGATTGCCGATGAAACCTTTTCAGCTTAGCGAAGACCTTCTCAACCAAATAAAGCAACTTGTTGACGATAAGGAAGACAAGGTTTTACTCCATTTAATTGCTGATCTACACTATGCAGATCTAGCCGAAATTATTGATGAGCTTTCCATTGATTCTAGTGTGTATATCATCAAGCTTATCGGTTCTGACAAAACTTCGGATATGCTTACCGAAATCGATGAAAATACTCGGGAAGAGATATTACACATTTTATCTGCAAAAGAAATTGCAGACGAATTAGAAGAGTTGGATACCGATGATGCCGCAGATATAGTTGCTGAACTTCCAGAGGAACGTCAAGAAATTGTAATTTCACAAATTTCGGATACCGAACACGCTAAAGATATCCGAGAATTATTAAACTATGACGAAAACTCTGCTGGGGGATTAATGGCCAAAGAACTAGTAAAGGTTAATGAAAATTGGACGGTAACGCATTGTGTAAAAGAAATGCGAATTCAAGCTGCTAAAGTAACACGAGTTCATTCGATTTATGTAGTCGATGACCATGACGTGTTGTTAGGTCGTCTGTCGCTCAAAGATTTATTAACGACTGATGAAAAAACGACTATCAATAAAATTTTTATTTCTAAAGTTGATTTTGTTTATGTTGATGATGATGGTGAGGAAGTAGTGAAAATAATGTCAAAATATGATTTGGAAGCCATTCCCGTAGTTAATCGAAACAAACGATTGCTGGGTCGTATTACTATTGACGATATGGTTGACTTTTTAAAAGAGGAAGCAGACAAAGATTATCAACTAGCAGCAGGTATTTCTACAGATGTGGAAGCCGATGATTCTATTTTTGAACTTACTCGTGCTCGTTTACCTTGGTTGGTTTTAGGACTTATTGGTGGCTTAGGAAGCGTATTCATTTTAGAAGGGTTCGAGAGTATTATGACGCATCCTTCATATAAAACACTTTTTTTCTTTACCCCTTTGATTGCCGCTATGGCGGGTAATGTTGGGGTTCAATCTTCGGCTATTATTGTACAAGGATTGGCAAACGACATCATAAAAGGAAGCTTGTTCAATCGATTACTTAAAGAAATTGGGTTGAGTTTAATCAATGGAGCTGCATTATCTCTTCTCGTAATTTTCTTTGGAGTGATCACCCAACAGCCTATTGAAATTAGCCTTACCATTGCAATATCTATGCTCTGTGTAATTGTTGTAGCTGCCCTTATCGGAACTTTTGTTCCAATAATTCTTGATCGTAATGGTATTGACCCAGCCATTGCAACGGGTCCTTTTATCACAACAAGTAATGATATTTTTGGAATTTTTCTGTTTTTCTATATTGCAAAACACATACTCGGGTTTTAAATATGATTAACGTTTTACATCTCGATTCCAACCACCCTGTTCTTGTCGAAGGCTTAGAAAAAATGGGGGTTCAAAATGATTTTGATTATCATTCTACCAAGGAACAAATTGCTCAAATTATAGCTAAATATCAGGGGGTCATTGTAAGAAGTAGAATCCCCATTGACAAAACCTTAATTGATGCTGGAACAAAACTTTCCTTTATTGCACGAGTAGGCTCAGGATTAGAAAATATTGATACTAGATATGCCAAAAGTAAAAATATTCGGGTGTTGTCGTCCCCTGAGGGGAACCGAAATGCTGTTTCTGAACATGCTCTTGGCATGATTCTTAGCTTATTCAATCATCTTAATCGCTGTGAAAAAGAAATTCAACAAGGTCTTTGGTTAAGAGAACAAAATAGAGGAGAAGAATTAAAAGGGAAAACTATAGGACTAATCGGATACGGAAATACAGGACAACAATTTGCTCAAAAACTATCTGGTTTTGAGGTTAAAGTACTGTGCTTCGATATTCTGAAAGGAAAGGGTGATTCGTATGCGCAGCAAGTACCTATGGAGGAACTCTACAAAAAAGCGGATATTATTAGCCTTCATATTCCTGAAAATCCCTCTACATTTGGGATTATTGATGAAAAGTTTATTCTTAGAATGCAGAAACCTTTTTGGCTCATCAATACCTCAAGAGGGAATCATGTTATTACTTCTGACCTTGTTAAAGCGTTGAGAAAAGGGAAAATTAAAGGGGGTTGCTTGGACGTGTTAGAATACGAAAAAAATACTTTTGAACATTTATTTGATCGTCAAGATTTTCCTATTGACCTGCAATATTTAATACAAGCTAATAATGTTATCTTAAGCCCTCATATCGCTGGATGGTCCCATCAAAGCAAAATAGATTTAGCTCAAATAATTTTGGAAAAGATTAAATCTCTCTACAAAAAAGTTTAAATCATTACAAGTTGGAGGGTGTCTTTGGTGCGTTGTTCCAAAAGCAATTCATACTTGTTTAATAACTCATTAGCTGAATCTTCATTAAAATGTCGAATGGTATATAATGACACTTTTGGAGTGTGTACTACGTTAAATTTGGCTTTTACAACATGTAAAAATTGATCCATTCGATTGAACTTATCATGAATACAAACTGAAAAACTAATAGCCGAATTTAGTATCAACCCCACTTCCATTTTATGTTCGTGAAGAATCTTAAATACTTCACTAATATTTTCTTCAACTATAAAGGAAAAATCAAGCGAAGACAATCGAATCAACGAAAGTTCGTTTTTGACAATAAAACATGGTATTTCAGGGATGATTTGAGCTCCCTTCGAAACCGTTGTTCCTTTTGCCAAAGGGGCTAAAAAAGACTTTACATGTAGCGGGATTTCTTTTCGTTGTAAAGGTTGTAAAGTTTTAGGATGAATTACTGAAGCACCATAAAAAGCCAACTCAATCGCCTCACGGTAGGAAACTTGATGTAATAACTCCGTATTTTGAAATCGACGAGGATCGGCGTTCATTACTCCAGGAACATCTTTCCATATTGTGACGGATTGAGCATTCAGGCAGTAAGCAAAAATAGCAGCGCTGTAATCTGAACCTTCTCTTCCTAAAGTTGTAGTGAAATTATTTTCATCACTTGCAATAAATCCTTGTGTCACTTGCAACAAATTAGGCTTGCTATGTGCCTGTATTTGATCTTTAGTTAATTCCCAATCTAAATTTGCGTCCCTGTAGTTTGCATCTGTTTTGAGGCATACACGTGCATCGAGCCACTCACTTGGAATACCCACATGATTAAAATAAGCATTTATTATTTTTGTGGAAGCCAGTTCGCCAGAACTTACCACCTGATCATAAACGAAAGAATAACGAGGAGATTTGTTTCGTTTTAAAAATGCGTGCATTCCCTCAAAAACAGTTCTGATTTGACCAAAAATAGGGTGATGATCGTTCTCAAACAAATCAAGTAATACCTCATTATGATATTTAATCACTTCTTGAATTTCCAAACTCAAATGATCAGATGACTTAAAATAGGATTCAATTATTGACTCCAAAGCATTGGTCGTTTTTCCCATCGCAGAAACCACAATTAACATGTCTTTGTATCCTGTTTGTCGTAGTACATCCACCACGTTTTTAATTCCTTCTGCATCACGAACAGATGCTCCACCAAACTTATATACTTGCATCTTTATGAAGTGTTATAAACTTTTTTATTGCGGTATCATTTAATTGGACTACTTGCCAATCTTGTAAAACAGTAGCTCCATTTTTTTTGTAAAAATCAATAGCTGGAGTATTCCAATCCAAAACATTCCATTCTATTCGTCGTACAGCCATTTGGTGACCTAAAAAAATAAACTGTCGAAACAAAGAAAACCCAATCCCTCTTCCCCTGAATGATTGTTTTACAATAAGATCTTCAAGATGTAAGGTTTTACCTTTCCATGTTGAATAACGAGGATAGCCAAGGGCGAGGCCAACCACTTGGTGATTTATTTCGGCAACAAAACAAATAAAAGAAGGCGGATCATCAAACCCATCTTTTAACAAATCATCAGCGGTAATCATTACCGCATGGGGTTCACGCTCAAATACCGCCAATTCTTGGATTAGTCCTAAAATTGCAGGAACATCGTTTTTTATTGCACGCCGTATCGTAGCCTCAGATAACATAAGGTGCAAAGGTACTATTTCACCTTTAATTGCTCTTTAGATTCTACTATTTTTAACTTAATTAATTTGATTTGTTATGGAATTAGCTGTTGGTATTTGTACTTTTGGAAAAAAATAACTTGGCACAAAAACAAAGTGTTAGGCCCTATCAAAAAGCTCCAATTCTTGAAAAGCTTTGTATTCTTGTATCCCAAAGCCAACAGATTTATTTAAAAGGACTGATAGGGTCCTCAAAATCTTTTATTTTCAGTGAGCTTTTTACTCAATTAAATCAACCTATTGTATGGATTCTTACAAATAAAGAAGAAGCATCCTATTTTTTTAATGATTTAGAATTGCAAATAGGAACTAATAATGTCCTTTTTTTTCCTGCAAGTTATCGGCGACCTTACGAGATAGATCGTACAGATAATTCAAATATATTACTTCGAGCAGAAACACTTAAACGAATAAAGTCACAAAAAAAACCGAGCATGATCGTCACCTATCCTGAAGCTTTGTTCGAGCAAGTAGTGACCAAGCAAGAACTCGAAAAAAAAACCTTAAGTCTTCACAAAGGAGAAAAAGTATCCATCGAATTTATCAATGAAACCTTATTTGAATACCTTTTTAAGCGCGTTGATTTTGTTACAGAACCAGGCGAATTTTCGGTTCGTGGTGGAATCTTAGATGTATTTTCTTTTGATAATGAGGTTCCCTACAGAATAGAGTTTTTTGGAAATGAAGTCGATAGCATTCGAACTTTCGATATTGAAAGCCAGCTTTCAGATAAAACCTGTAGCCGAATTACTATTTTAGCTGATGTTGAACAAAAACATGCTGGAGAAAAAAGACAAGCTTTTTTAGCTTTTTTAAATTCCAAAACGCTTATTATTCATCAAGGTATCGAACTCATTCAAAGGAGTTTAGATTCTCTTTTTGATAAAGCGTTACAGTCTTTCAAGTCGATTGATAGCCCTATTGAATATAGCCCCCCTGATGATTTGTTTTGTGACCAACATTTATTTAATGCCTCTCTTAAGCGATTTACTCAAATAGATGCTGATTCCTATCATAAAGAATCGATTGGGTTTTCACTGCGTCCTCAACCTTCATTTAATCGGAAATTTGATTTGTTTATAGCTGATCTTCAACACAATCAGAAAAATGGGTACAAAAATTTTATTTTTTGTGCCTCTGAAGAACAAAAAGATCGTTTGAATCGAATATTTGGAGAAGTAGATATTTTGTACAAAGCTGTAGTTCAACCCATATACAAAGGGTTTATTGACGATCACCAAAAAATTGTATGTTATTCAGATCACGAAGTTTTCGAGCGTTATCACACGTTTAATATCCGTAAAGGATTTACTAAAAAGCAATCGATAAGTTTGCAAGAATTCAATCGTCTTAGTATGGGTGATTATGTCACTCATATCGATCATGGTATTGGCAAGTTTGGTGGACTTCAGCGAATTGAGGTAGAAGGGAAATTTCAAGAGGCCATTAAACTTATTTATGGAGAACGTGACATTTTATATGTCAGTATTCATGCCTTACATAAAATTTCAAAATACAACGGCAAAGATGGCACTGTTCCGAACCTACATAAATTGGGTTCAGGGGTTTGGAAACGTTTGAAACAAAAAACAAAAAAACGAGTTAAAGAAATTGCTTTTAACCTAATCGAAACATACGCAAAAAGACGTCTAAAAAAAGGGTTTCAATATGCCCCCGATAGTTATTTACAACACGAGCTTGAAGCTTCTTTTATGTATGAAGATACTCCCGATCAACAAACCTCAACCCAAGATGTCAAAAACGATATGGAAAGCGAACTTCCTATGGATCGATTGGTATGTGGTGATGTTGGGTTTGGAAAAACAGAAATTGCCATCAGGGCTGCTTTTAAAGCAATAGACAACGGAAAGCAAGTGGCTATTTTGGTCCCTACAACTATTTTGGCTTTCCAACATTACAATACCTTTTCGTCACGATTGAGTGAGTTTCCCGTTCGAGTTGATTATTTAAACCGATTTCGAACAGCTAAAGACAGACGTTTAATTTTGGAAGACTTAGCCAACGGTAGTATTGATTTGATCATTGGAACCCATCAATTGGTGAATAAAAAAGTAAGTTTAAAAAATTTAGGATTGCTCATCGTTGATGAAGAACAAAAATTTGGGGTAGGGGTTAAAGAAAAATTACGTGCCTTAAAAGAGAATGTAGATGTGCTTACCCTTACGGCAACACCAATTCCTCGAACTTTACAGTTTAGTTTGATGGCTGCTCGTGATTTATCTATCATTAATACTCCTCCTCCCAACAGATACCCCATTGAAAGCCAAGTTGTTGGATTTCAAGAAGAGCTCTTCCGAGATGCAGTAAGTTATGAACTTCAACGAAGGGGTCAAGTTTTTTTTATCCACAACCGTATCGAAAATTTAAAAGAAATTGGAGGACTAATACAACGTTTGGTACCCGATGCCAAAATTGCTTGCGCTCATGGTCAGATGGAGGGTAAAAAACTAGAGGCCATCATGATTGATTTTATTGATGGAAGATATGATGTTTTGGTTTCAACAACAATTATTGAAAGTGGTCTAGATGTTCCTAATGCTAATACTATTTTTATCAACAACGCCCATCAGTTTGGATTAAGTGATTTACATCAGATGAGAGGGCGGGTTGGGCGAAGCAATAAAAAAGCATTTTGTTATTTTATTACTGCGCCTTATTCAACCCTGACCGACGATGCTCGCCGTCGCATTAGAGCCTTAGAACAACACACCGCATTAGGTTCTGGTTTTCAAATAGCCATGAAAGATTTGGAAATTAGAGGAGCAGGAGACCTTTTAGGCGGGGAGCAAAGTGGATTTATCAATGAAATAGGATTTGAAACCTATCAGAAAATTTTGAAAGAAGCGATTGAAGAGCTGAAAGAAAAAGAATTTAAAGCCCTTTATGATGAAGAACCAAAGATTAAAAGAGAAGTTCAAATAGATACTGATTTTGAAGTTTTATTTCCTGATACTTATATCAACAATATTCAAGAGCGATTAGCCATTTACCAAGAATTGGCTCAAGTGTCAGATCAAAAAGAAATGGAAACTTTTAAAAACCGATTGCTCGATCGGTTTGGTCCTTTACCTCAACAAGCCCAAGAGCTTTTAAAAAGTGTTCAACTAAAATGGTTAGCTTCTGGGCTTTCTTTTGAAAAGCTTATCCTAAAAAAACAAAAATTGATTGGTTACTTTGTCAATGATACCGAAAATTCCTTTTATCAATCGGATAAATTTCAAAAAATTATTCAACAATTACAACGACTTCCCTCTGCTAAAATGAAAGAAAAAAACGGAAAACTTTTATTGGTGTTTGACGCTATAAACACGCTAGATGATGCCCTAAAAACTCTTCGTTATTTAGTAAAAAACTAAAGTGATTTGAGTCCTTTAATCACTCGAAATGCTTTTTCTACTTGTTGTTCACTAACTAATATAGTAAATTCATTAGAGGTTGAAATTACTTGAAAGATATTGATTCCTTCCCATGATAAGCGTTGAAAAACAAAATAGTAAATTCCAGGAACAGAAACATTTTCGACAGGAAGTTTAATCGAAACCGATGATAAATGTTCTTGTTTGTGCAAACAGGTTTCTAATTTGAAACATTCTTCAACATAAGGGACCAAATCAGAGCTCACGACTACATTACATTCGCTAACACTGCGTGAAGAGGTGTAAAAATTATCTTTCTGATTGTCGATCCTTTGTAAGAGTTTTGTTTGGGCCGCTAATAAGGTTTCCGATATTTTGTAATTGAAATCAACAAGTGAGGAGCGCACCGTAATATCTCCAATATTTCGCAGGGTTTTTACAATTTTTAATGAGCTACGAAATTCCAAATCAGAAGATAGTCGTTTTAAAGCCATTACAATGGCACCATTTCGAACATCTTTACTCATGGCTCCGCTAATTTCTTCATTAATAATCCTTGCAAGCGAAGTAAGGTTAATAATTCCTTGCGTTAGTGCACTGATTAAAAATGGCTTTCCCTTTATGTAATCTTCAACAGCAGCAGCAATGGTTTTCATACAAGTAGTTTAAAATTACAAAAATAGTAATTTAAAACAAATTGTTTTATTTTTAACAAATTGTCAGAAAAAATAGTATGCGTTTTCTATATGTTGAAGAATATCTAATTTTTTGTGCCTTTTAATGCTAATTATATCAAAACGAACCTCAACCTCTAAGTTATTGGAAGTAACATAATGGTGAGCTGCCATCACCAAAAGAGCTTGTTTTCGTTGGGTTACAAATATTTCGGGATTACCAAAATAAGTGCTGGAACGCCACTTGACTTCAATAATAGCCAATACATTATCTTTTTGGGCAATAATATCAATTTCTGCTTTTCTATATCTAAAATTTTGCGCTTTAATTTGGTAGTCATTTTTGATCAGATGAGCAACCGCTAAAGCTTCGCCTCGCTGTCCTTTGTCAGTTGAATTCATGTGTTTTTGTTTGGGATTCTAAAAATAGTTAAAACAATCCCTACTTTTGTAAACTGAATCTGAATTAGATGAAAAGTAATCCTAAAAGGCATACCCTTACCGCTGCACTCCCCTACACCAACGGCCCCATACATATTGGTCACCTAGCTGGAGTGTATGTTCCTGCAGATATTTATGCGCGTTATTTACGGCTATTAAAAAAGGATGTACTGTTTATTTGTGGAAGTGATGAACATGGAGTTGCCATTTCGATGCGAGCTCGAAAGGAGGGAGTGAGTCCCCAACAAATCATCGACAAATACCATTCGATGATAAAAAAATCTTTTGCTGAATTTGGAATCTCTTTTGATTATTATGGAAGAACTTCAGATCCTATTCACCACGAAACCGCTTCCGAATTTTTTAGCACATTACACCGACAAGGCGATTTTATTGAGGAAACAAACGAACAACTCTATGATACCTCCGAAAATCAGTTTTTGGCAGATCGATTTGTGATAGGAACCTGTCCCAAATGTGGTCATTCAGAAGCCTACGGCGATCAATGCGAAAAATGTGGAAGTTCGTTAAATGCTACCGATTTGATAGACCCAAAATCAACACTCAGTAGGACAACTCCAAGCCTAAAAAGAACAAAACATTGGTTTTTACCTTTAGATCGTTATCAACTTTTTTTGGAAGATTGGATTTTGAAACATCATGCAGACGATTGGAAACCCAATGTGTATGGACAAGTAAAATCATGGCTAGACGATGGCCTCAAGCCTCGAGCAGTAACACGTGATTTGGACTGGGGTATTCCTGTTCCTGTGGAAGGGGGAGAAAATAAAGTCTTGTACGTATGGTTCGATGCACCCATTGGGTATATTTCGGCGACAAAAGCATGGGCCAAAGAAAACAATAAAGAATGGGAACCTTATTGGAAAGATCAAAATACCGAACTATTGCACTTTATTGGGAAAGACAATATTGTTTTTCACTGCGTAATTTTTCCTGCGATGTTAAAAGCCGAAGGCACTTATATATTACCTACCAATGTCCCTGCAAACGAGTTTTTAAATTTAGAAGGAGATAAATTATCTACCTCCAAAAATTGGGCAGTGTGGCTGCACGAATATTTAGAAGATTTCCCCAATCGTCAAGATGAACTTCGTTATGCCCTTACTGCTAATGCCCCTGAAACCAAAGACAATGATTTTACTTGGACCGATTTTAAAGCTCGTAATGATCATGAACTTGTTGCCATTTTTGGAAATTTTATCCATCGTGTAATGGTACTGATTCATAAGTACTACCAAGGAAGTATTCCACATCCTCAAGGCTTGGAAGCATCCGATAAAGAAGCGCTGAAAGCCCTGTTAGATTGTCCTCAACACATATCAAAATCACTAAAACGTTTTCGTTTTCGCGAAGCCAGTCAATCAATGATGAAGTTAGCTCGTGTTGGAAATAAATACTTAGCAGATGAGGAGCCCTGGAAACTCATTAAAACCAATCCAAAACGAGTGGCAACGATTATGCACACCACTGCCCAAATTGCCGCTGGATTAGCCATTGTGAGTGAACCCTTTTTGCCGCATACTGCTTCCAAACTTCGCACTATGTTGGGCATGAAAGAAAAAATATTTTGGAATGATATTCAAAAAGTAATCCTCACTTCTACTCATAGGATTAATAAACCAGTATTACTTTTCGAAAAAATCGACGATGCAAAGATAGAAGCACAATTAGATAAGTTAAAAAAAACAGAAACGATAACTCAAGCTCCTATTAAAGAAGAAATTAATTTCGATGATTTTGCAAAAATTGATTTAAGAGTTGGTTTGATTACCGCTGCCGAAAAAATGAAAAAAGCAGACAAATTACTCATTCTAACCGTTGATTTAGGACACGAAAAACGGACAATTATTTCTGGTATAGCTTCCTCTTTCAGCCCTGACGAAGTTGTCGGAAAGCAAGTAACCGTAGTGGCTAATTTGGCGCCACGGCGGTTGAGAGGAGTTGAAAGTCAAGGAATGATTTTAATGACCGAAGATACAAACGGAGCATTGTGTTTTGTGAACCCTGATGCAAAAAATATCCTCAATGGTAAAATTATTTCATAATTTATCTTAGATTTACAATCCTGAATATCGTAAACTTAATTTTGAACTTTTTCCTACTATGAGTATGTACTTTTCATCTGTTGCACTGATAGACTATTCCTTTGCTATTTATCTTCTTGGCTTATTTGGATCTCAAATATTTATGGTTGATTTATCCCATTATTCTTTTGATTTTGACTATTTAGTTTCCATAAGTGGAATTGTTGGATCGTGCTTTTTTGGTGGAGTAGCATTATTTTTTTTTGGTTTTGTTTTTTATCTAAAAAAGTAATTTTCGATTATCTTTGACTTGCTATGTTAAAGATTGCTTATGATGCGATATATGCTCATCCTTTGCCCCTAGGGCATCGCTTCCCGATGCTAAAATATGAGCTTCTTCCCGAACAATTAATTCATGAAGGTACTTGTACCGTTTCCAATTTTTTTACCCCCTCTCCTATCAAAACTAAGTACGTGCTTCAAACCCATGATAAGGACTATTATACAAGACTTACTGACCTTCAATTAAGTAAATCGGAGATCAGAAAAATGGGGTTTCCTCTTTCAAAAAAACTTATCGAAAGGGAACACATTATCGCGCAAGGAACCTTAGAAGGCTGTCGGATGGCTCTTCAATATGGTGTTTCTATGAATATTGCAGGTGGGACCCATCATGCCTTTTATGATTATGGAGAAGCATTTTGCCTGTTAAACGACCAAGCAATTGCTGCCCACAGTTTGTTACATAATGGGTGGGTCAAAAAAATATTAATTCTCGATCTTGATGTACACCAAGGGAACGGAACGGCCTCTATTTTTAAAAATGAATCACGCGTCTTTACTTTTTCGATGCATGGTAAAAATAATTACCCTTTTAAAAAAGAACAAAGCGATTGGGACATTCCTTTAGAGGACCATACCCATGACTCTTCATTTTTATCTATTTTAGAAAAAGCCTTATCTAAACTTATAGAAAAGGTACAACCTGATTTTATTTTTTATTTGGCTGGGGTTGATGTGCTCAGTAGTGATAAACTTGGACGTTTAGGGCTTAGTTTAGAGGGGTGTAAGGAACGAGATAAAAAAGTCTTTCAGATGTGTAAGGAACACAAAATTCCAGTTCAATGTAGTATGGGAGGAGGATATTCCCCTGATATCAAAACTATTGTGGAAGCACATGCCAATACTTTTCGAATGGCTCAACACCTGTACTTTTGAGGAATTTCTATATGCTCACTCACGTCTAACTTAATCACAGCATCATATTCTATATTGAATATTTGTTAATCCCTTTCTCACTACTCCTCCAACACATCTAATGTTTAAGTAAGTACAAACATTCTGATTGTAATATCATTGTCGTAAATTATTTTTTTTTCTAATTTAAAATTGCACTAGCCTTTTCTAAACGCTTTTTTGAAAACATTTGGATACTCTGTTATTTCGATCAGTTTATAATGGTAACAACAAAGAAACTCTTTAGTTGGACTTTCATTGAATTATGGGGTTACTTTCAATAAAGTGCAGTGATAAACGACTAAAACCGACTATTGAATTAAATCTGTTTAATTTTAGATTCACGACTTTTATTGAGTTGTGGGTAAGTATTTAGTATTCATACCGAAATCTATTTCATGAAAATCCTCCTCACAGGCGCAACGGGCTATATCGGGAAGCGAATACTACCCATACTCGTCAATAAAGGCTATCATGTCATTTGTTGTGTAAGAGACAAATCGAGGTTTAATCCCCCAAAATATTTACGTTTAAATATAACAACCATAGAAGTTGACTTATTACATATTTCCTCGCTTTCAAATATTCCCAGCGACATAGATGTTGCCTATTATTTGGTTCATTCCATGTCGTCTTCAAAACATTATAATTTATTAGAACAACAATCAGCTATAAATTTTCAAAAACGATTATCAACAACTGCTGTGAAGCATGTGATCTACCTTGGAGGAATTATTAATGAATCTAATTTATCCAAACATCTACTCTCGAGAAAAACTGTTGAAGAAGAACTTCAAAAAGGCACCTATTCTTTAACTTGTCTTAGGTCTGGAATAATTGTTGGGTCTGGAAGTGCTTCCTTTGAAATCATGCGTGACTTAGTAGAAAAACTACCTGTTATGATCGCCCCAAAATGGTTACTTACAAAATGTCAACCGATAGGAATCTCTGACGTACAAAAGATGTTAACGGAAATCATTTTCAATGAAAATACCTACAACCGAAATTTTGATATTGGAGGTCAAGACGTTCTGTCTTATAAGGAGATGCTTCTGGGGTATGCTCAAGTGAGAAATTTAAGCCGAAAAATATGGATTGCCCCATTAATAGCTCCTAGGCTTTCATTCTACTGGATATATTTAGTCATCTCAACGTCATTTAAGCTCACTAAGTCTCTTGTAGAGAGCATGAAAGTTGAAGTAGTTTGTAGAAATAATGAAATTAACACCCTATTGAATATTCATCCGATATCATACAAAGAGGCATTGATTCGTGCCTTTGACAAAATTCAGAATAATGAGATTGTTTCTAGTTGGAAAGACTCTTACTCGAGTAGTGGTATAAGTATAAATATTTCAGATTTTGTTCATATCCCCGAGTATGGGTGTTTTAAAGATCAACGTTCTCGACAAATTGAAGATTTAAAATCCTCGATTGATAAAATATGGCGTATAGGTGGAGAAAATGGTTGGTATCATGGGAATTGGCTTTGGCGGGTTAGAGGTTTTTTAGATAAGCTTTTCGGAGGAGTTGGGCTAAGAAGAGGGCGTACTAATCAGAAATTTATTTCAGCAGGGGATTCGTTAGACTTTTGGCGAGTTTTATATGCCAATAAAACAGAAGGGCGATTGTTGCTTTTCGCAGAGATGAAACTCCCTGGAGAGGCGTGGCTTGAGTTTAAGATTGTAGATAAAGCTATCGTACAAACAGCAACATTTAGACCCTTAGGCGTGGTGGGCAGGCTCTACTGGTATGCCGTAGTTCCTTTTCATGGTTATATTTTTAATGGATTGATTAAAAAATTATCCAAGAGTGATTGATAATTCTCTTTATAAGAAATATAAATCTAAGGTTTTTAAAGAGAAATTACCCCATGGAAAATACCTTGAGGTAATTCCAATGATGTTTGTATTATAAAAGCAACAGCTCATCACAATTAATTTCGCAAGTATATCGCTTTTCCCCTTCTTTAGTTTCATAAGAACGATGCACCAGTTTTCCTTCAATTGCGACTTTTTTTCCTTTTTTAACATGGTTTTCACAAACTTCTACCAATTTGCCCCATACAACTACTTGATGCCACTGGGTATTTTCTACGAGTTCCCCATCAGCATTTTTATATCTGTCACTGGTCGCTAATGGAAATTTAGCCAGTTTTCGTTGGCTCTCAAAAGTAATAATTTCGGGATCTTTTCCTACGTTTCCGATAAGATTTACGCGGTTTTGAATTTTGTTCATGATAATATATTTTTTAGGGTTATTGTCCTCCACTATTGGAACACTTTGCAAAAATGAACTCTCTTTTTTTATCGACTCGGTTATTAATCATTTGTATCCGAATATAAACGACTATAAACGGCTATCAAGAATATATTTTTTAATTTTAAAATCGTACTGATAATTTAATACCGTTACCGTTAAAAGAAAAAATGAGTTGAAACTAACCCTCTTTATCAGATTGGTGTGCAGAAAATCCTAAAGAATACGTTTTATTGATCAATAAAACACAAAGCAAAAGTCTTTTCGTATAACGTGGTAGAAATTTTTGGAATTGTATGAGAAAAACAGCTGGAAAGAAAACAATGTCATGGAAACAAGAAAAATTATTCTTAACTACTATGGCATCATTAAGTTAGTTTTGATTTCTACAGCTGCTTGTAGTCTTTTTATTGCTTATTTTTTTGTGATAAACCCCCAGTTCTTGGGATACCTTATAAAACAAACTTGAGTAATCCTATGGTATCCTTGTGCTTATTAATATCTTTTGGGGTAGCTATATGGATTATAAATGCCTTTTTTTGTAGAAAAACATTAAGTAATGGATAATAAAAAACTGCCTAGAACAAATGTTATCAATCATTGGGAAAAAGATTTTAAAAAATAAGTCCTGAAAATGAAGATAAATATGGTGTAGGAAAAAAAATTCAACAACTTGCTGACTTAAATCTAGCTCTACGTGCACATTCAATTAATGGATGGCTTGGGACTTTTGAGAGGATAAAGAGATTTTTCAAACTATATCTTAAGCAGAAAGGTGCTAAATTAAAATTAGATTTTACCTTAACCTTTTTTATCTTCAACTATCATTTCCGGGAATGGATACAGATTTACGATGAAATTGATAAGACTGAACATAATAAAAAATGGGGTCAATTTGTTAATGATTATCTTGACATAAAAATAAGTAGGGACATTTAATGTTTCAAAGCATTTTAACGTTTCTCAAGAAAGTATAACTAAGAACTTTCCCCTATTTTTGGAATATAACCCATTGATTACGAAATCTAATGACTAGACGATTATTATGACGGAGAAAAAGAAAAATTATAAGAATTAATGACAAAATTATTAAATGCCTAGGGAGAATTCATGCTGGAATATTTAAAAATTATAAAAAAATTTAGGTCAAAAGTGAAAATAATATTAATTATGCGCCACTATTCTGTATTTATACTATTTTTATATCCATTTTTTTGGGCTCCCCAAAGACTTGTGGCTGTCAGAAAATGGAAAAAACATCATGTTGACGCTTAAAATTATTCGCCACCATCAATTTTGATCAACCAATAATGATACTAATTATACATCCATGAAAAGAAAAATCTCCCTGATCTGCTTATTATTAATTGTTGTCACTACTTTTGCTCAAAGGTCCATTGAGAGTTCCTCAGATATTTTTCAGGAAATTAAAAAGTTAAATGTAATTAGTCACGTCCTTTACATTGCTGCTCATCCAGATGATGAAAATACCAGTCTGATTGCATGGTTAGAAAATGAAAAATTAGCCCGAACTGCTTATCTTTCACTCACTCGGGGAGATGGAGGTCAAAATATTATTGGTTCTGAGAAAGGGGAAGCTATGGGTGTACTAAGAACACAAGAGCTATTAAAAGCTAGAAAAATTGATGGCGGTGAACAATTCTTTAGTGAAGCAGATGACTTTGGTTATTCGAAATCAGCAGAAGAAACTTTTGAAAAGTGGGATAAGCAAAAAATCCTCTCTAATGTGGTCTACATTATTAGAAAATTTAGGCCTGATATCATTATAACCCGCTTTCCACCCGATTCAAGAGGAGGTCATGGTCACCACACTGCTTCCTCTATTTTGGCAGAAGAAGCTTTCCACTTAGCTGCAGATAAAAATGCATTTCCTGAGCAACTGAGCAGTTTGAATCCGTGGCAAGCCAAACGGATTTTATGGAACACCTCTATTTGGTGGGATAATCAACTCCCTGAAAAAGCCGCCCAAACAGAAGACTATATCAAAGTCAATGTGGGAGATTACAATGAATTGCTGGGGCTCTCTTATTCCGAAATTGCAGCTGATAGCAGAAGCCAGCATAAGAGTCAAGGTTTTGGTTCCTCTCGCTCTAGAGGTAATCGATTGGAATACCTCAAACATACTGATGGAGAACAAGCCAAAAATGACTTGTTTGAAGGAATTAATACAGGTTGGGAAAGATTAGAAGGTGGAAAAGCAATTCAATCAAGTATCGAACAAATTATTGAAAAATATAACATTCATCAACCAGCAGCATCTGTAAATAGCCTAGTTGAATTGTACAATGAGATGAAACAATTAAAGGATCGTTTTTATGTTGAAGAGAAATTACAGGATTTAAGAACCATCATAAAGGCAGCTGCGGGAATTCATGTGGAAGTTTTAGTCAACGATTACAATTATGTAAGTGGTGATCAAGTAAAAGGAACTTTTAGTATTATCAATCGCTCTGAAATACCCGTTCAGCTTATTTCAATACAACCTAAAGTAGAGGCTAATTTGAAGCTTATCAAGTTAGATTTCAATGAAAATTTAAGCCTTCCTTTTAGCTTTCAAACTAATCACGGTATTTCGCATCCTC
Organism: Flavobacteriaceae bacterium; assembly: GCA_965659665.1. Taxonomy (GTDB): domain Bacteria; phylum Bacteroidota; class Bacteroidia; order Flavobacteriales; family Flavobacteriaceae; genus CBFHWU01. The sequence continues at coordinate 17,978 of CBFHWU010000017.1, read as the reverse complement.
ACTGGCTACCCTACAACAAAACAAAAGAGGATCTTTTGTTGCCTTTTAATGAAAGTCCTGAAAACAGTGTTATTGAGGTGTTTAAGTACACATTAAGTATCAATGGGATCACCATTAATTTCTCAGAACCTATCGATTATAAGTGGACTGATAGAGTTGATGGGGAACTACACAGAAATGTAATTATAAGTCCATTAGTAACCGTAACTCCATCCAAAAAGGTAGTTGTTTTCTCTAAAAATGAAGCTCAAAATGTGACTGTTTTAGTAGAGTCCAATAAGGCTGGAGAAAGCAATAGAATTGAAATCAAGGTACCAAAGGGATGGAAAGTTAATCCCACCTTCATTGAATTTGATTTAAAGAATAAAGGGGAGCAAAAATCTGTTAGTTTTCAATTAACACCACCTTTTCAACCTTCGGTTGGCGAAATTACTTTTACTCTAAAAGACAAAAAAGCCAAAGCCGTACAGCATATCAACTACCCTCATATTCCCCCTCAAATTATGTTCCCAACTGCCACTGCCAAAGTGGTAAAAATGGATTTACATAAAACCGTAAAAAATATAGGATATGTTAAAGGTAGCGGGGATGAAGTAGCTGAAAATTTACGGCAAGTAGGATTTAATGTTGTTTCTTTAGAAGCCAATAATTTAGCCCTAATAGACCTTTCCCGCTTCGAAACCATTATTGTGGGTATACGCGCTTACAATACAAAGCCGGCCATGAAAAATGCCAATGCAATTTTAAACAAATTTGTCAAAAAAGGAGGAACTGTAATTGTTCAGTACAATACCAGCAGAGGAATCGAGCCAGGAGAAATTGGCCCATATCCTTTCCGCCTTTCCAGAAATAGGGTGACCAAAGAAGAAGCTGAGCCTACTTTTTTAAATCCCTATCATCCGATATTAAACACTCCTAATAAATTAAGTAAAAAAGATTTTGAGGGCTGGGTACAGGAAAGGGGGTTATATTTTGCCGATATGTGGGATGACAAATACGACCCTATTATTGCATGGAATGATCCAGGCGAAGAGGCCCAAAAAGGAAGTATTTTAGTAGGGAATTATGGAGAAGGACATTTTATTTTTACTGGAATTTCTTTTTTTCGTCAACTGCCTGCTGGTGTACCAGGAGCTTACCGATTATTAACCAATATGATTTCTTATGGAAAATAAATCCTCCGATCTTAATGAAAAACCTCCTTTTTTCTCAAACTGGAAGGGACTTTATGTTTTCTTGATTATTGTGGAGTTTTTACTCCTTGTTATTTTTATGTGGATCACAAAACGTTTTGGAACATGAATACATTAGGTTGGATAGATTGGATAATCATGTTAGGTACGTTATTTTTTATAGTATCTTATGGTGTTTGGAAAACAAGAGGAAGTAAAAACATTGAAGGATATTTATTAGGCGGAAAAGCATCCAATTGGTGGACCATTGGACTATCTGTTATGGCTACTCAAGCATCTGCTATTACCTTCTTATCAACTCCAGGTCAAGCCTACATGGAAGGAATGGGATTCGTACAGTTTTATTTTGGACTGCCTTTAGCCATGATTGTAATTTCCACTGTTTTTATTCCTCTATATTTTAAACTTAAAGTATATACTGCGTACGAGTTTTTGGAATCGCGCTTTGATAATAAAACACGTTTATTAACCGCTTCACTTTTTCTATTACAAAGAGGTTTAGCGGCAGGAATTACTATTTATGCCCCTGCAATTATTCTGTCACAAATTATTGGTTGGAATTTGAATTTTACCATTCTTTTCATTGGAGCTTTAGTCATTATTTATACCGTTTCTGGAGGAACCAAAGCCGTGAGTCAAACTCACAAACATCAAATGGCTGTGATCTTCCTAGGGATGTTTATTGCCTGTGGCTTTCTCATCGCTTACCTCACCAATTTTTTAAGCTTATCCAATGGAATTGAAATAGCAGGAGTAATGGGTAAGATGGAAGTCATTGATTGGGATTTCGATCCTGGAAGTAGGTACAACATTTGGTCAGGAATATTAGGAGGGTTCTTTTTGCAATTAAGTTATTTTGGAACTGACCAATCACAAGTGCAACGTTATTTAAGTGGTCGATCTATTCGCGAAAGCAGATTAGGACTGATGTTTAATGGACTCATGAAGATTCCCATGCAATTCTTTATTCTTTTTGTGGGAATATTGGTTTTTTTGTTTTATCAATTTGTAATGCCTCCTCTACATTTTAATCAAATCAATATCGAGCAGGTAAAACAAAGTGAATATGCTGCTCAATATCATGAATTAGAAATCAAACAAAAAATGGTGTTTGAAGAAAAACAAAAACTAATTGAACAGTACCCCACTACAACTCAACCAGAACAACTGAAAAAACAGATCCAAAACTATCACATACAAGAAAGAGCCTTGATGCAAGACAGCAAAAATTTAATTAAAAAAGCCAATCCTAAAGCAGTAACAGAAGACGACGACTATATTTTTATTACATTCATAGTCAACTTCCTCCCCATTGGTATTATTGGACTCTTATTAGCTGTTATCTTTTCGGCAGCCATGTCCTCTACTTCAGCCGAGTTAAATGCATTAGCTTCAACTACCACCGTTGACCTATACAAAAGAAATATCAAGAAGGACGGAGATGAAAAACACTATTTAAATCGTTCCAAACTGTTTACTTTGTTTTTTGGACTTTTTGCTATTGGATTTGCTGCTATGGCCAACTTATTTGACAACTTGATTGAAGCCGTTAACATTCTTGGTTCTTTATTTTATGGAACCATTTTAGGGGTTTTCCTTGTCGCTTTTTTCTTTAAATCAATAAAAGGAAATGCTGTATTTATAGCAGCACTTATTTCACAAATTATTATCGTGGTATTATATATTCTCAACAGAACCGCGATCATAGAGGTTGGGTATTTGTGGTATAATTTAATTGCGCCTACCTTGGTAATTGCTTTTGCTTTTGTTATTCAATCCTTTGTAAATAGGAGAAGGAATTAAACTGTACAATTATTTTGATAGATCTACCGTTACTGTGTTGGATACTTTTGTTGAAGACTTTAGCATCGATAAGGTTTTGCAAGATGAAACGATGTTTAGTTACAGGCCTCAACGAAATGGATGGAATTAATTTCAAAAACATGATCATATCCTCTGATTTGAGGCAAAATCGTTTTGAATATGTTTTTTTATCAAAACTTTATATCTTTAGATAATCCAAGCTCCTACCTATGGAAAAAAGATGCCCTGAATGCAATGAACTCATATCGGGTCGATCCGATAAAATATATTGTAACGATTATTGTCGCAATGCATATAACAATCAAATAAATAAAACACGGAACAATATGTTTCGTAATGTTCACATTAGATTGCGAAAAAACTATCGAATCTTAGAACAGTTCAACCCCAAAAATAAATCCAAAATAAGTCGTAAACGATTGTTAGATGCTGGGTTTTCTTTTGACTACATCACGAGTATTTACAAAACTAAAAAAGGAACTGTATACTATTTTGTTTACAATCAAGGATATTTACCGTTGGAAAACGATTGGTTTGCACTTGTAAAACGTACTTAACGCCAACGTTGACTTCTAAGCTTAAGCGCCGCCTTCACGATATCTTTACGACTGATCTGTCCTACAAGCAAATCATTTTTTAAAACAGGGAGCCGTCTTCGACCTGTTTTATCAAAATATAATGCTGCATCAAAAATGGTTTTGGTATCGGGGATAGTATCCACAGGAGTGGTCATAAAGTGAGCAACGTTTTTGTTTAGTATGGGCATATTAAAATATCTACTTTCTGAAATCTGTTTCATACAATCTCCTTCAGAAATCATTCCAACAAGCTTTCCTGTGTCGTCCACAACCGGCCCGCCTGTAATACGATGCTTAATAAATAATTCCATGACCTGAAGTATAGATTGTTTCGGCGAAAAAGTAATCAATCTTTGGGTCATATAATCGGATACCAATAGGGAAATACTTGGTTTTTTTTCTAATGGGCAAGGTACTCCTTGAAAACTTTTTATCGACATAATAAGGTATATTTGATCTATTAAAGTACAAAAAATTTATTTAATCGCATCATACACTACTAAATTAAGTGAATAAACACATTGCCATTTTGGGTTGCGGTTGGTTGGGATTACCCCTAGCTGAACAACTGGTCCTTTTAGGATATCAAGTTACAGGAAGCTGTACATCACCGAAGGGGTTTCATCAAATTAGAGCTGTAGGAGCAACCCCTTTTCATCTTTTACTTCGTGAAGATATCGTAGAAGGAGATATTATTAATTTTCTAAAGAAAAAAAAAAAATTGGTGATCGCGGTTCCTCCGGGTATTCGTAAAAATCCGCATAAAAACTTTGTGAATTGCATGCAACGTCTCATTCCTTTTATCGAACAAAGTGAAGTAATCCATGTAATGTTTATGAGCAGCACAAGTGTGTTTGGTAAAACACAAGGCGTAGTGGATGAAACTACTCTTCCTATTCCTGATTCAGAAAATGGAAAGCAACTTTTGAATATAGAACGACTATTGGGTGCTAACTCCTCATTTTCGACGAGCATTGTTCGTTTAGGGGGACTTATAGGAAATGATCGACATCCGGTTTATCATTTAGCAGGGCGAAAACAGATTGCTGCTGGAAATGCTCCTATTAACCTAATAGCCTTAGTGGATGTATTGGAAATTACGCTTCAATTGCTCCAAAAACCAATGAAGGAATGTATTATTCACGCCGTTGCTCCTTTCCACCCATCACGTAAGAACTATTACTCTCGTATTGCAAGACAATTGCAACTTGAACCCCCAGAATTTAATGATCGTCCGTCTTCTACAAATAAAACAGTAAAAAGTATTGGTTTAAAAAAAAATCTAAATTACTTGTTTATCAACCCACACTTAAAAGTCTAACAAGACTTCTTGCTTTTCCAGAGTTATGGTGTTGTTAGCGTATGAGACAAAAGTATTCCAAGCGATCTCAAGATTGATTAAATCTAGTGCGGTTGGTTGTTGTTTTTTTAATATTCCAATACGAGTTTGAAAGACAACAAATCGGCTCATGACTTGTGGTGTTTGCAACTCTTTAGGGAATTGATTTTCTTTCATTGTTATCGCTTCTTGAAACAAGGCATCAATTTGAGTAGTTAGGCTAGCAGTTGTACCCTCAGATAAACCCGTTAGTTGGTTGTATAAAGGGTCAAAAACGGGAGCAATATCCTTCGATAAACTTTCAAACCTTGGAGGGGTTTTCCACAAATTTATTTCTTGATTATCTATTGAAAAATCGGTAGGTATAGATGGAATGGAATCGTTACAGGCTGAACTAAACAATAAAAAAAGAAAAACCTTCTTCATTTGGTAAATATAAGGCCATTAATGTTGGGATTAATCAAAAAATAGGACTCAATGCATCGCTTATTTCTTTTTAGTAGGACAATCCAAATCCATATTCAAAAAGGGGTTGTTCTTTAGTTTCAATATTTTCAATCGCGCTGGGCCAAGTAAAGCTTAATTTAGCTAATGGCATCACCTCTGCGAACAACACATCGGCTATGCCCTCACCCGCCATACCAGGTAAAAATGACGCTAAAAAAGCATCCCATTGAGGAAGTTCTTCTTGAATCATCAACGGACGACCCGACAACAAAATGACAACAACTTTGTTTCCTGAAGCATAACAGCGTTGAAGAATTTCTTTATCTGCTTTGTTTAGTTGTAAATCTCCATCATCCCCCACCCCTTCGGCATAAGGATATTCCCCAATAACTGCCACAATAGTTCCTTCTTCTGAAATACGGAGTGCATTAGGGTCATACACAATTGATTTAGAAGAATTGTGTTGTTGTAAAGCTTCTAAAACAGTAGTTCCTTCGGGCTGTAAGGGAGTATCGATCATGAATGATAAAAAATCTTTTCTTGATACTTTTCGGTCTAAATCTTTGTCAATGGCATCATATCTGGGGGCCCAAACTTCTGTTTGATATTTTGCTTGATAGACCTTTTCCAACTGACTTTCAAATTCGATTTTAGACAGAAATTCATCGCCGTTCGCATCTAAAAAATCAAAATCAGGAGTGTATATTCCTTGCCACTGGGTAGTCCATCCACCATTTTGAATTCCTAAATTATTTGCTGCTGAGCCCACCACATACAATGTTTCTTCAGAAGAAGCATTTAAAGGTAAGACTCCATCATTTTTTAGTAGAATTGTTGTTTTTTGTACGGCTTCTCGAGCCAAAGCACGATGCTTATCTGAGCCTAATAAATGTGTGTATTTGGCGTCCATGGGTTGGGTGTCAAACAACCCTATTTCAAACTTAACTTTTAGTATTCTGGTTACCGCATCATTAATGCGTTCCTCACTGATACTTCCCTCTAAAACTGCCTCTTTTAGTAGTTGAATAAAGCTTATATAATCTTCATCTTCAAATAGATTGCCAGGCACCATGATCATATCCATACCTGCATTTATGGACGTGATAATATCCGATTTGTAATCTCCTGGTATTTCATCAATTCCTGCCCAATCAGAAACAACAAAACCTTCAAAACCCAGCTCTCCTTTTAAAACATCCGTTAAGATATAAGAACTACCGTGACATTTTTCGCCTCGTATACTATTAAAACTTGCCATGATGGTTTTTACACCTGCGTCAACAGCAGTTTTGTATGGAGGTAAGTATATAGAACGCATTTCTTGATCTGTAAAAACAGCATCGCCTCTATCTATATAATACTGGTGTACATCCTCAACTTTAGTACTTGTATTCCATTGGGTAGCACCATCGCCAATGATGTGTTTTGCGCAAGCCGCAATTTGACGATTTTCGATGTCTTCTAATGGACGTTCATATCCTTTAATGGCTGCTTCGGTTAGGTTGTTAACACTTTCAGTTGTATCACCAAATCCCTCATAAAAACGTCCCCAGCGTGGGTCTTGTGGAATGGCTATACATGGTGAAAAGGTCCAATGCATTCCTGTGGCAGCAACTTCAACTGCAGTGGCTTGATTCACTCTTCGAATAAGATCAGTGTCTTGTGAACTTCCTAAAGCCAAGTTATGAGGAAATACCGTTGCACCAATTACATTATTATTACCATGAACAGCATCAATTCCATAAATAAGCGGGATTCCCAATCGAGTGTTCAATGCTTTTTTTTGAAAGCTATTAACCATCTTTACCCATCCCTCAGGTGAATTGTCAGGGGGTACCGAACCGCCTCCACTTAAAATAGATCCAAGATGATATGTTTTGATATCTTCTATATCATGAAGCATGCGCATATCAACCTGGGTCATTTGCCCTACTTTTTCATCAAGAGTCATTTGAGCAACTAAAACGTCAACTTTTTGTTGAATCTCTTGTTTACTGTCTACTCCAGAACAAGAACTCAAAACAACGATAATAAATATTAAATAACTATGAATTTTCATATTGACAAATTTATGATTGGAATGGTAAATTTAATTTTTTTTATTGGTATACACGAACATAATCAACTTCCATAACACCGTCTGTAAATTGAGGATCGATTGTACCTCCTAGTGTTCCTCCCATTGCAATATTAAGTAAAATAAATTGATGGCGATAAAAAGGCCAGTTTTGATCATTTTTTGGATTAGGATTATAGGTATAGTACAACTGTCCATCTACAAAAAAATCAATTTTATGTTCCTGCCAATCCATTGCGTACACATGAAAGTTTTCGGTAACATCGGACACCTGAACTTGTTTAAGGTTTTGGGTATTTCCATAACTAGATGGAGTATGAAGCGCACATTGAACCATGAATTGGTTTTCGAATAGCTGCTCCATGATGTCAATTTCACCGCAAGCAGGCCACCCAACTTTATCCATATTTTGACCCAATGTCCAAATCGCTGGCCATGTTCCTTGTCCTTTTGGCAGTTTAGCCCGAACTTCTACACGTCCATAGGTGAAATTAAAAACAGAATTTAGTCGAGCTGATGTGTATTTTTTTGTTGAGCCATAGGCCGTAAAATCTTCTTTTATAGCCACAATTTTTAACGTCCCTTCCGAAATGTAAGCATTCTCTTTTTTTGAAGTATAATGCTGTACTTCGTCATTGAACCAACTACCATCATTGGGTGGAAATACCTCTGCTTTCCATTTGTTTGAGTCAATCATTCCCTCATTATCAAACTCATCAAACCAAACCAATACCTCGTGGTGGTTGGTCTTGTTATTTATTGATGAATTAGCAATAAGGGAGTGGCTTTTTTTTTCACACGATTCAAAAAAACCAAAAGAAACCACTAGTAAAACAAGTAATCCGTAATTCACTTGTGATTAATCCGCAATGAGCATAAACCACCAAGCAAAACCAGTGTCTACTGATTGTGTAGAAATTACCATTTTGTTTTCGGTGTATTCAAAAAACTGATAAACATGTGTTCCAGCATAAAAAGCAATAAAACTATCCCCCGAAAGTGATATTGTTTCTTGATCATTTGGTGCGGAAAGCGCCCAAGTGCCTGAGTAGGTTGGTAAAGGATACAGGTTCCATTCTTCACAACAACCTTCAACTGCATCTGGGTTCACCCCAAAATCTCTATCTAAAACAACTTGTTTTCCATAAACACCCCCATCAGCTCCTGTATCATGGGTAAATGTTCCATCCGATCTAAATGTAAATCGATCATCATACATTCCTGAAGAGGACTTTTCATTAGCTCCGGCTGAATACCATTCAAAAGGCTTGTCTCCTCCCAAAGGGCCTAAACCAAAATGGCCATCAGTTCCTTGAGCTCCTTGAAACTCAGCCATTACTCGCCAAGTTTTAGATCCTGTACCATATAGCATATTGGTGAGCTCTTCTGGTGGTTCATATAAAGACAGAACATCAATGTGTATTGTTTTGGAGGACATTACACCTGCTGTCCCTATAGCAGTTACTCCAACAGAATACGTGTTTAGCCCAACAATCGAAAAAAGCTTTGTATACACTCCTGAAGGAGAAACAACTTCTTCACCATCAAAATTAAACACATAAGACAAACTATGATCTGCGGTAACAGAAAAATAAACTTCTCCTGATCCGTCACCATTGGGATTCTGGTCATCAGCCCCTTTAATTTGATAGTTAATAACGATATTAGTTGGTTCAACAATAGTGCCGTACTCATATTCTTCTTGACAAGAGGAGAAAAGAGCCAAAAAGATCATCAATGAAAATATTTTATACGTATTTCGTATCATCTTAATTAATTTGTTTAAAGTTATCTATAAAATAAACCGAGTCATCACATTCTTGTGCTCTATCAATATAGAATAAAAATCGATTAAAGGATTGACCTTCGACAGCGGACAGATCAAATATAATTTGTTCCCATTCATTGGTTTTTGTTATGGGCACTACCAATTCCAAATTGGGCGTAGTAGGGATGAGCAATGTAACTTCGGCGGTTTGCTCAGCGTATATTTCAACAGAAATTCTTTTCTTTCCTGTTGCTGATACTTCTAATACGCTTGGCATAAACAACAAGGCGCCTCCATAAGTTTGGCAACCAGTGGTTCGTACAAATTGTTGAACTTTACAACTTGTATTTGAAAAATCAATTGAGGGATTATCCACATGAGCTATACTTATTGATCCAAGTCCTCTAAAAAGATCACTTGAAGATTGAAAAGTAATATTCAGATCTCCTTCTGAAGGGTTTTTATTTGACATTTCCTCCTCAATACAGCCCGCCAGTACTGAAATTTCATCCGTGTGTTGTATGCTTTCGCCCGAAATGGAGATAGCTGAAGTGGTGACGGTATAAATTCCGGTATCATACACGTTAGAAACTGAAACTCCACCATTAATAATCAAAGGATCAGTACCATTTCCAAAATCTACCATAAAGGAGTTAGCTCCTTCCGCTGAAGGCGATATGACCACCAACCCTGAAGAGTCTGTTGCAATGTCGATATCAACAACAAGATTAGACGGAGAAGGAAAATTTTCTGCGTAACTCGTATCACGAAGTTCTTCTTCACAACCTAAAAGAAGTAAAAAAGGAGTTATAAAAATGATATATTTAAACTGTTTCATAATCAAAAAAATATTAATATCCTGGATTTTGTGACCAGCGATTACCCGTTAATTCTATTTCAATTTGAGGGATAGGAAATAATTCATGTTTATTTACTTGAAATCCGTCAATATATTGATCTGCTTGTCCTGTACGAACTAAATCGAAAAACCGATGTCCTTCTCCCACTAATTCAATACGTCTTTCGTCCCAAATCTTTTCAGTAAGTGCAGCACCTGTTAAACTCACATTGCGGCTATCATCACCAAAAGCACGTACTAACACACGGTTTAGATATTCTTGTGCTTTGGTGTCATTAGCATTTGATTTACGATTGTGTGCTTCGGCCGCCATAAGTAATACATCGGCAAAGCGAATCGATCTGTAATTGTTGGGGTTGGTCAGGTTTTGATCGCCAATATTAGCATCACCCTTTCGCGGAATATACTTTCGATTAAAATAGCCTGTATGTTCATAACCCGTACCATAGCTTACCCCTGAATTATTATTGTAATCCTGATTTTCTTCAGCAAACTTATCAATATTCAAAATTGCATAGTCTCTTCGTAAATCTTCTTCTTCAAAAGCGTCCCAAGTTTCTTGTGTAGGTACATTGAAACTAAACCCCGATTCAAATAATGGTCCTTTGTATCCTCGAACTCCTTGAAAACCTACGGCTACATTTCCTTCGCTACATTGTAAGCATCCAAAACCAGCTCCCTCTAAATCTGTATATTGAACTTCAAATACTGATTCTATATTATTCTCGTTATCATTTTCAAATAAAGTTGAGTAATCTACTACCAAATCGTAGGTTCCAGAAGTAATTACTTCGTCAAGAACTGTAGCGGCTTCTGAGAACTTCTCTTGAAACAGTAATATTTTACCTAGCAGTGACTTTGCTGCTCCTTGAGTGACTTGCCCAGCAATAGGTTGTGTAAAGGGAAGATTTTCAGCAGCGTATTGTAAGTCAAGTTCAATTTGAGCATAAATCTCAGCAACAGGAGTTCGGTCCACAGCAAATTGATCACCAAAACCGAATCGCTGATCCACAACCAAAGGTACATCACCAAACCATTTGATGAGCTCAAAATAATAATACGCTCGTAGGAAACGTGTCTGAGCAATAATATTAGTACGCCCCTCAAAATCTGTTTTATCTTGAAACTCCAAGATATAGTTAGCGCGATTGACTCCCGCAAACATCCAATTAAAGATATCTCTTAATTGGGAATTAAAAGTGGTGTGGATCATATCATCTACTTGCTGTATCCCTGGGACATCAGTTGCATTTTCTCCCCCTGCCAAGGTATTATCGGAAGCAATTTCACCCAACATTACATTGAGATAGGTTGATTGCAACAAATCATAAGCTCCAATGAGTGCAAGTTGATATTCTTCTTCGTTGTTGAAATAGTTTTCTGAACTTACATTCGTTGATTCAATTTCAACAAAATCGTCATTACATGAAAAAAGTACACATGCTAAGAATAAAAATCGTAAAGTATTATTTTTAAATTTCATCTCTTTGAATTAAAATTTTACATTAAGTCCCATAATAAACGTCCGTGGATTGGGATAAAATCCTTGGTCGAATCCTCCACCAAGTGGCGATCCAGTAGATGTTGTAGGGTCATATCCTTGATATTTGGTCAGAGTAAAAGCATTATTAACAGACATATATACTCTCACCTTTTCGAAAGAGGTATGCTTAGGATCAATTGTGTATCCTAGCTGCATGTTTTGGGCTCTTAAGAATGAACCATCTTCAACATAAAAATCTGAGAACAAATTGTTGGTTGTGGCTGCTGTAGTTAATCGAGGAGAGGTATTCGAAGTACCAGGGCCTGTCCAACGATTCAACACAAGAGTTGTTTTGTTGGTTAGGGGGTGACCTCTATCATAATTTCGAACCGTTTCAAACCCAAGTGAAGCAAAGAAATAAGATTGGAAATCAAAATTTTTGTAATCAAAAGAAAGATTCAATCCCATTGTAATATCTGGGATAGGCTTCCCTAGATACATTCGATCATCTTGGTCAATTTCACCATCCTGATTGACATCCATAAATCGAAAATCTCCTGGAGAAGCGTTAGCACCTAGCCCAATTTGAGAGGGATGTGCATCAACTTCCGCTTGGTTCTGAAAAATACCATCAGTCTTGAATCCATAAAAATATCCCATAGGAAATCCTGCCCTCATTTGTGCGGGTCCTACAAGATTTCCAATCCCAAATGTACCTCCAGGAACATAGCCAACACTATTATTCACTTCGAGCACTTCATTTTCAATAGTTGAAAAATTATAGTTAATGTCTAATCTGAAATTATCTGAAAATTGTTTTTCATACCCCAGCTCTAGTTCAAACCCTTTATTTTGAATAGTTCCCGCATTGGCAATTGGTAATCCAGATCCAGGAGCACTTACCCCTAATATCCCCGATGTTTCTACACGTAATAATAAATCTTTTGTCTTTCGCTGATAATAATCAGCTGTTAAGCTGACGGTATCCTCCCAAAAACGTAAGTCCACTCCAATATCGAACGTTTCTTGCTCTTCCCATTTGACTTCTGGGTTGGCAGGAGCTCCCTGTGCAACCCCGTACGCCAATTGATTATCAAATACATAAACGCCCTCTCCATCTAGTAAGGGTTGGTATAAGAATGAATTTATACGATCGTTTCCTAAAACACCCCATGATCCTCTTATTTTTACAAAATCAAAAAAACCACTGTCCTCAAGGAAATTTTCTTCTGAAAGAATCCATCCAAAGGATCCTGAGGGGAAAAAGGCTGTTTTATTACTGGGTCCGAATTTGGAGGAAGAGTCTCGACGAATCACTCCTGAAAGAATATACTTTCCGTCATAGTCATATTGTACCCTACCAAAATAAGATAATAATCTTTCCTCATTAAAACGGTTACTTACATTTATAAATCTAGGAATAATTTGATTAGCGTCATTGACATCTGCTTGATCAATATTCGTGATTTCAGGCATCCCTACTCCAGTAGAACCATAACCTTCAGCGTACGCACTATACACAGAAGTTCCCAAGGTTAACTTAAGTGTGTGATCTTCGAGGAAGATTTCTTCATAATTAAGATATGCATCAAAAGTATAATCCCTGTAAATATCAAGCGGATTAGAGAAGGTTCTTTGTTCAAGGTTGTCAAATATTTTGTCCGATATCCCTTCTTCACCGAAATCAACAATGGGTCCAAAATATCTTCCTAAGACTTCTGTATAGTTCCACTGATAATTGGCTTGAGCTGTAAAATTTTCGAAGGGGGTAAGTTTTATTCCAAACACCCCACTAATGCGATCCGATAATGTTTCGTTTAAAGACGCTTTATCTTGAGCTAATGGATTGACCACTTCAATAGGTAATCCTATTGCGCGCGATGGGTTTCCATTTGCATCATAAAGAGGTAAGGTAGGAGGCATATTTCCTGCGTTATATAGTAAAGAACCTATTGCATTTTCAGGAAGCGTTTGGCGCTCTGTTCCGGAATACAACATACTGGCTTTGATATCCAAAAAGTCAAAGACTTCAAGATTATAATTCAATCGACCATTCAATCTTTTAAAACTGGCTTTAGGACCTCCAATAATTCCATCTTGAGTAAAATAGGAAATCCCGCCTGAGTACTTCGATTTTTCACCACCACCACGAACAGAGAGATCATTGCTAGTAATAGGGGCCCATTGAAAAAGAGCATCTTGCCAATCGGTTCCTTGTCCTAAATTATGTGCATTTGGATAAGGCAAATCATCCCCTGCCGCCGCATAAGCTTCATTAACCAGCAAGGCATATTCTGTGGCATTTAAGGTAGGAATTTTTCGTGTGGTAGATTGCATTCCTACATAGCCATTGTATTCAAATTCAAGTGGAGTGGCTCTTCGACCAGTTTTGGTCGTGATTAAGATCACTCCATTGGCCGCACGAGTACCATAAATTCCAGCTGAAGCGTCTTTAAGAACACTAACACTTGCCACATCGTTTGGATTGATAACACTTAGCTCAGAAATGACGTTTCCATCAACCAATATAAGCGGAGCGTTATTTCCATTGGTGGATATTCCTCGGATTCGAATATCCAATCCCGCTCCAGGAGCCCCTGATGAAGAAGTGATATTGACTCCAGCAACTTGACCTTGTAAAGCTTGTTCAATTCGGGTAGGCTTTATGGCCTCAATAGTTTCGCTTGTAACTACAGATACAGCACCTGTAATTTCTTTTTTGGTTTGAGTTCCATATCCTACAACAACGACTTCTGAAAGTGATTCTATATCTTCTTCAAGAGTAATGGTTAAAGTTGTGTTGTTCTTTATGTTTACCTCAGAGGTTTTGTAACCAATAGATGAAACAATAAGAATCGAATTAGGTTGGATGTTTGAAAGCATAAAATTACCATCAAAATCTGCGTTAGTTCCGTTGCTAGAATTTTTAACTAAAACTGTTGCACCAGGAATAGGCTCACTACTCATTTGGTCTACAACAGTTCCAGTTATGGTTTGTGCATACCCAGAAAACGCAACGAATAATAAAAAAGCTGTTAGTTGTTTCATGTATTATTTAAATAAGATCCCAAAAATAAACACCTATATTATCAAATACCAAAAAAATACCTCAACATTTTATATACATGAAGGAAAATAAATTAGTAAACTGACATATTAATAATTTAAAGGGTAATGATATAATCGATCAGGCTTTGACTATGTTCCAATTCCATCTTTTTTCTTAATCGGTAGCGTTTAATCTCAACACTTCGGACAGAAATATTAAGAAGTGGCGCAATTTCTTTGGAAGATAAATTTAATCGTAGATATGCACAAAGTTTAAGGTCGTTATGGGTGAGACTTGGATGAACATTTTTCATGCGTTTCAAAAAATCTTTATCCGCATTATTAAAAGCTTCTTCAAAAAAAGACCAATCGTCATCATTTTTTAAGGTACGTTTTATGGTACGGATAACACGAGAGACTACAGGCTCTTTTGAAACAGGATCTAGATCAACGATGATGGAGTTAAGAAATTGATTTTTCTTAATCATAGTCATGGTGGATATCGCAAGTTCTTTATTTTTTGTTTCAATATTTTCTTGTAGACGACTATTTTTAAGTCGCATAATTTCTTCACGACTTTTAAGCTCCACCATCTCCATTTCTTTTTTATTTTTTTGAATAATTTGGTTTTGTCTTTTCAAATAATATTTACTGTAGTAAGAATTAACGAGGAAGGAAATAAACAATAGGGCAAATAAATACAACACCAACATCAAATCGGAAATATACCAGGCTCTATCAATGCTGAATGCATGACGAATCTGGTTGTCAAAAGGAACATCACCTACCCTAGCTTTAACTTCAAACTCGTAATCTCCGAAATTTAAATTACCATACGTAATAGAGGTGTCTTGTGACCATTGACTCCAATTATTCGAATACCCCAGTAATCGGTATTGAAATTCAGGTTTGTTATTGTAATCAAAATAAGGGGTATTAAAAGTAAAACTTATTGTGTTAAAGTTTGATGGAATATCAATCTCATGTTTTAGTGGATAAGAAATGGATTTGTTGTTGATATTTTGAGCAAGAAATTTTTTAAGATAAAGATTTTCTTTGACCACCATTTGTTTAGAAGTATCAAAAATCAAGTATCCCTCAGAAGTCCCTATCAAATAAGAGGTGTCCTGAAGGGGAGAAATATTTTCAAAGCCTCTAATAATTTTTCTAACATTACTAGAAAGTGGATATTTTGTAGGCCAATATTTTCCTGAAATTGGATTTTTATCAAGGCAAAATAAATTATTTTTGGCAAAAATCCAGAGCTTATCATTCTCCTCAACCATTTTGCCTGAAACAAAATTAGAAGTTGAAAATAGAGCAGAAACCTCGTCATTTTTGATAAACTGTTTACGCTTTACATCATACTTATAAAATCCCTCTTTGGAGAAATAAAAGACTTCCCCATGAGAAGCTGAAATGCTTGAAAATAAGCTTTTGTTAAAATCGTTAATTTGTTCTTTGTTGTCAACTTGTTTAAGGTCGCTAGACAGCGAAAATCGAAAAAGTCCTTTATATTCATGACTGACAATAATTTCATGGGGTTCCATTAATTCAAAAAAACGTGTAGAAATATCAGACCCTTTGATTGAGTGAGCATATTCCCAAACGAGCTTGTTTTTGGTAATGACATGAAGTCCATTATACGAACCAGCTAAAATAGTGGAGTCATTAAATTCTTTAAACAACCAAAAACCTAAATTCTCATACAAAGGAACAGATTTGTTTTTTTGGATGAGATATGCACCAGTGCCATGACCACAAAATAATTGACCTTGAATATTTTGTAAAGACCAAACTTGACCTTCCAGTCCTTTGATGGGAATAAAATCATCATTAGATTTAAATTTTTTATAAAAGAGTCCTTGATTGGTTCCTATGTATAAATAATCTTCAAATAATAAAGAAGTATATACGGTACCATATTTCTTTTTTACATTAGGAATGTAATTTAAAGAAGTATTGAGATTCACATGAACAATACCATTATCAAGACCAAACCATAAATTGTTATGGGTATCAAAAAAAGAAGACAAAACGGTATTATTTTGCAATCCGTTATCAATGTTAAAATGATTAATCAACTCGCCTTGAGCATCAATATAATAGGCGCCATTTTTGACTGTCCCAACAATTATATCACCTTCTTTGCTTTGTGAAGCGGTATAAACAATTTCATTTTGAAAATCGACACGAGTGGAAGAAAACCAAGGGTATAGCTGATTGTTAACAAAATTAAAGATTCCGTTGTTATGCGTTACAACTAGCTCCCCAAAGGGGGTGTCAAAAAGAGCAATAACATTTACCTCTTTAAGTTTTGAACTTGAAATATAAAGCTGGTTTAAACCATTGACAATTTTGTAAATAGATAAATCTGTGTCTTGAAAAAAAATTCCATTTTTATTGACAAAAGCTTTAAGAATAGCTTCCTGAGGGAAAAAAGATTTTAATGTTTTTTGAATTGGATCAAAAATAATTAATCGGTTAAGGGATTGAAATATAATAAACTGTTCAAACTCAAGAATATTCCATATTTGCTCATCTTCAATCATATCAAACATTAGGCTATCGACAAGGGAAGTATATTCAAGGGAGCCATCGAGTTGGGTAAGCCAAAAACCAAAATCCATATAAGCCCCGGAATAAATGACCTTATTATTGACATGTACGGAGCGGAGTATGGTTTCGTTAGGGGTAGGATACAAATCCCAATGTTGCCCATCAAATTGTAATAAACCAGAATTGTTAGCTACATATATATTTTTAAAAGAATCTTGAGTTATTTTCCAATTTTGGTTTCCTGCTTTGTATAGGTCAGTCGAATAATTTTGTATGGGTGGAATTTGTTGCGAAATAGCAAACTGTAATACTAGTAAAAATAAAAATATTAAGTATCGCATCTTTGAAAATGTTTGAAATAAGCCAAATGTATTAAAAAAATAATACTTCACTCATTATACAAATGTTTTAGCGTAAATAATGAAAAGATGTAGTAATTGTAAAGTTAAGTAAAGTGGTATAGAAGGAGAATATTTTTATAAAATCTTCAAAAAAAAACATCCGCCAATAGGCGGATGTTTTCAAGCTTAATATGGTTAGATAATCGACATTATTTTTTGACAAATTTAATCACTCCAGATTGAGTTCCCGTAGATGCCTCTAAGAAATAAATTCCAGTATTGAGGTCGCGTAAGTTAACTTCAGAAGAACGAGCATTTAACGTTTTTTGAAGTACACTTCTTCCTGAAAGATCAAAAATTTGAATCGCATCTATTTGATTTGCAGAATTGATTCTTACCTTGTCCTGAACAGGGTTAGGATACATACTGAATGTAAACTCTGCATCTAAGCCGTTGATTGAA
>CBFHWU010000016.1:0-42265 GCA_965659665.1 Flavobacteriaceae bacterium | reverse complement strand
TGCCATTTTCATCTGTTGCTACATCATAAATATTTCCAATGAGGTTTGATTCTTGATCTGAATCAGGACTGTAAAGCTTTAAAAGACTGTTACTCTCTTCTAACTTATATTCGCCCAAAATAACATAATTACAAACACCATTTTCGTCTAATGTGTACAATTTGAAAGAATTGTCTTCATTAAAAATTAAGGCGTGTATATTACACACATTTGTATATTCGAGTGATTTAACTACATGACTATTTAAATCGTTATCCAAATCCATATCGCCTTCTAATTGTGTACTAGCTAGTATCTTATAATTACCTCTATTTGACATATCAATTGGCGTAGTAAAGGAATAATCCATCATTTCAACAGGTGAGAGTGTATCACTGATTTTAACAGTCTCAATTATTGGATCACTAAAGCTACCATCATCGTAACTAAACTGAAAAGAAACTTTTAATGAATCTAAAATTGGTAAATAACCGTAATTACCAATTTTCACTGAAATAACCTCGCTTGACGTTAATTCTCCTGTTTTAGGTGAGTTGATGGACAAAATACCCACGTCCAATGAATCTTCATAATCTAAAGAGGAAATAAAATTAACATTGTTCCCGAGTCGTGTTCTTGTAGCCTGTAAATTACTAGAAGAACGATTAGAGTCAAAAGTCCATTGACTTTTTACATCAATTTCATTAAATGAAAAACTATTTCCATTCCAACCAACAGCTTTACCTCCATTGTTGGGTTCACTACCTGTATCATTATTAACGTTGATAGAATCATCTTTTGAACATGACATGATTAACGTCAAACTAAAAAGTAGAAATAATAAATGCTTGATTTTTTTCATTTAATAGAGGTTATAATTTGTATAAATATAGGGTTTTAATTAAAAACCCCTCGATTTCTCGAAGGGTTTTGATGGGTGGAAGACCGGTCTCGAACCGGCGACCTCTAGAACCACAATCTAGCGCTCTAACCAACTGAGCTACAACCACCGTGTTAGCGTGCAAAAATAATCAATATATCTAATTTGACAAGGTATGACAAGTAATTTATATTCTATGACACCCCATAGTTACTTATTCCCCTCAGTGGAATGACAGGAAAACAATGTTGTTATAAAAATGTACTTAAATCAGAAACGGTGAGCACATTTGTTTTGGTAAACCCTTCAGCGAAATCAACCCCTGAGAGGCGACCTAAATCAGCAGCGCGATAACGAATACTATCCAAAAAGTTTTTACTACTTATTGGAGTCTGAAGTTCAATGGAGTTTGGATCATAAAATTGTGATCGATAAGCCTTCACCGCTTTTAGTTTTTGGTTTATATGATTTGAAACATCAACTACAAAATCAGGCATATCCGAATTCCATTGTAAATAATGAAACACATTTTTTGGTCGCCAAAATTTTTGATTATTATTATGATCAGTTGTTTTAATTTTTGATAATCCACTCAAAAAACAAGCTGATTGAACCAACGAGGCTCCCTTTCCGTGGTCAATATGGCGATCATGAATGGCATTAGCCAACACCATATCGGGCCTGTAACGACGAATTAGACGTATCAATTCCAGTTGATGTTTTTCGTCATTTACAAAAAAAGCATCTCGAAACTCAAGGTTGACCCTAATCTTCACGCCCAAAACAAGCGCCGCCGCCGCCGCTTCTTTAAGCCGTATCTCAGCAGATCCCCGTGATCCTAATTCTCCGCGTGTGAGGTCAATAATACCCACTTTTTGACCCAAGGATATCGCCTTGGAAATTGTAGCTCCACATCCAAGCTCAACATCATCAGGATGAGCGCCAATGGCTAAAATATCTAGTTTTTCAGAATTCATATTAACGTTTAATCCACATCAAAATTTCAATATCATCCGGCTTTGTTTTTGGGCTAATAACACGCTCTAAAATACCTTCTTCATTAATTAAAAACTTTTGAAAATTCCACGCTACTTTGGTATCCAGAACTCCATTTAATTCTTTGTTGGTGAGATATTCAAAAATAGGATGTTTAGATTTCCCTTTAACTGTAACCTTAGACATCATAGGAAAAGTAACCCCATAATTCTTCTTACAAAAAACATCAATTTCAGCATTTGTACCAGGTTCTTGCCACATAAAGTTATTGGATGGAAAACCAATGATAACAAAATTTTCATCTTGGTATTTTTCGTACAAGCTTTGTAATGTTTTGTATTGACCTGTTAACCCGCACTTAGATGCCGTATTAACAATCATTACTTTTTTTCCTTTTAAGGAACCAAAATCAAAAGTATTTCCTTCAATATCAATAGCGGTATAGTCGTGAAGTGTTTTCATGTCAAGGAGGCGGAAAGAGGATTGGTTACTTTCCATACAAAGAAAAGTAAACATAGCAATTACGTAAATCATTTTTATTCAAAGTTAATAAAACTAAAAAGAATAGGTTTTAAATAATTTCTGCACTTAATCCTGCATGCAAAAGTCTTATACATTTGGGTTCTAATTCGGCATAACTTCCTGACTTAACGCTACATTTTCCTTTGTAATGTACGATAAGGGCACATTGTTCGGCTTGTTGAGGCGTGTGTTCACAAACTTCAATTAACATTTCAATGACATGGTCAAAAGTATTCACATCATCGTTGTAGAGGACAATTTCATGTTCACGCTCTAGATCAACCATTTCGTCAACGGATAATTCCGTTTGTTCTTCTGTTTTGTCAAAATCAATTTTCATACTTACGAATTTACATATTTTGAACAGATCCAATTATTCTTTTTAGTGAAAGTATCCAGTCGTAGGTCATTGAAACTGCAACACGCAGAAATATCTTCTAAATCTTCATGATAAAATCCACTTAAAAATAACATTCCATCTGGAGCTAACGCTTTTTTGTAAATGGTCATATCTTGAAGCAAAATATTTCGGTTAATATTGGCAAAGATGCAATCAAACGTTTCTAAAATCATAGAGGAATCTCCTTGAAGAACCAAAATTGGACACTGATTTTTTGCTGCGTTTTCTATGGTATTCTGAACACACCAAGGTTCAATATCAATTGCCGTTACTTTTGAAGCCCCACGTAACTTAGCTCCAATAGCCAATATTCCCGTTCCACAACCCATATCCAAAACTCTTTTCCTTTTTAGTGAGTGTTGTAACACCATCTCAAACATAAGTTGAGTCGTTTCATGGTGTCCTGTGCCAAACGACATTTTGGGCTCAATTAAAATTTCATATTGGGTTTGTTTTGGCGGGTGAAATGAAGCTCTAATGGTATAATTTCGAACAACAATAGGATTAAAATTTGCTTCCCATTGCGCATTCCAATTGATTTTAGGAACCTCAGAAATGGTGTATGAACTTTTAAACTCAGGATTTTTAAGTAACTCCACAGATTGGAGTAAATTTGTTTTCCATTGCGAAGCCAAGATATAAGCTATGAGTTGACTATCGACTTCCTCAAAACTATCAAAGGGTAATTCGGATAGTTCAGCCAACAATATATCCATCCCAGGTTGGGCTGGATATATTGAAAAACTCAATTTCAAAAAATGTTGTTCTGTACTCAAAATGCATTGATAATGGCTGCAAAATCATCAGCTACCAAGGAAGCTCCACCAATGAGTCCTCCATCAACATCAGGATTTGAAAAAATTTCTTTTGCATTACTTGGTTTAACACTTCCTCCATACAAAATAGAAACACGATGTGCTACATCAGCTCCATAAGATTCTTTGATCAAGCTTCTGATGTAAGCATGCATTTCTTGTGCTTGCATAGGGGAGGCTGTTTCCCCTGTTCCAATAGCCCAAACAGGCTCATAAGCCAAAATAATTTTACGCCAATCCGATGCTGCTACATCAAAAAGTACATGTTGTATTTGTGATTTTACTACTTCAAAATGAGATTCAGATTTTCGCTGTTCAAGCTCTTCACCAAAACAAAAAACCACAGATAGATTGTTTTTTAAAGCTTGTTTAACTTTGAGAGAAAGTAGTTGGTCGTCTTCACCAAAATAGGCTCTGCGCTCAGAATGACCTAAAATTACATGATTTACATCGATATCTTTTAGCATTTCAGCAGATATTTCGCCTGTGTAGGCTCCGTTGTCAGATTGATGCATATTTTGAGCCACCACTCCAATCGAAGTTCCCGAAGTTTGTTCCACAGCCGTAGAAAGATTCACAAAAGGAGGAGCAATAAGAACGGTAGTTTCTGAAGAAAAACTTTGCTGTTTTAAATCATTTATCAACGTAATTGTTTCTGTTGCGTTTTTGTTCATTTTCCAGTTACCTGCAACGATGTTTTTTCTCATAAGATAGTTTTAATTGATTTTTAAGATAATTTAACTTTAGGATCGAGCCATACATACAGCTGATCGACAACTTTATTAATTAAAATGAATAAAAAAGATACCGTTAATACGGCACCCATTAATACAGGAATATCAAGTGTATTTAAGGCGGCAACAATTTCTTTACCCAATCCATTCCATCCAAAAATATATTCAACAAAAACCGCTCCTGCCAACATGCTTCCAAACCATCCTGATAGAGCTGTAATAACAGGGTTTAGGGCATTGCGTAAAGCGTGTTTAAATGTAGCTTGAACCCTACTCAACCCTTTTGCCCGTGCCGTTCTAAAATAATCATGCTCCAACTCTTCCAAAAGAGCATTACGCATCAGTTGAGTGACTACTGCTAAAGGTCGAATTCCTAATACTACTGCGGGCAAGACGATATTTTTCCACTCTATATGTAAGGATTCGCCCATATCATCCAAAGCATAAAAACTTCCTGTCATGGATAAACCTGTAAATTCGTGAAGCAAAAATCCGAAAATCCAAGCGAACAAAATAGCACTTAAAAATGAAGGAATACTCATTCCTAGGGTACTAATAAATTGAATGATATAATCCAAAAAATGATGTTTATTCAAAGCTGAAATAACGCCAAAAATCACCCCCATAAACACAGCAATCAATAGAGCAGCGACAGCTAAAAAAAATGTATTAGGTAATGTATTGGAGATAATTTGACTTACAGGCACTCCTGTCCTTTGGTAAGATTCTCGCAAATAAGGAGCTTTTAAAACTATAGAATATGTTTCAAATGAAATGAGCTCAGTGAAATAATATTTATTTGAAGCTAATCCGTTGAAAATATTTTGATGAGGATGTATACCAATTGGACTAATATCGTTTATATACAAGAGATATTGTTCTGTCAAAGGCAAATCAAATCCATATTTTTTTTTTGTAATATCGAGCTGTTCGCTATTTTCGAGTTGTCCCAACATCATTTGAGCAGGATCTCCTGGAAGGACCGAAAATAAAAAAAAGACAACCGTAATTACTCCCCATAAGGTGAACAATGTATTTAGTAGTGGCTTCACTATTTTCATTTTAACTAAAATCAATGTGAATCAAAGCAAAAACAGCATAATTGATCATGTCTTGATAATTGGAATCTACCCCTTCGCTAACTACAGTTTTCCCTTTATTATCTTCGATTTGTTTGACTCGTAAAAGTTTTTGTAAAATCAAATCTGTTAATGAGCTGACACGCATATCACGCCATGCTTCACCATAATCATGGTTTTTATTTTCCATCAACATTTTGGTGATTTCAATATGTTTATCGTAGTAGTCGATTGTTTCGGATTCACTTAAATCGGGTTGATCAGCCACCCCAATTTCTAATTGAACCAATGCCATTACACAATAGTTAATAATACCAATAAATTCAGAGCGTTGTCCTTCCTCGACACGTTGAATTTTATTTTGTTGGAGCGTTCGAATACGTTGAGCTTTAATAAAAATCTGGTCTGTCAAAGACGCTGTTCTTAAAATACGCCAAGCACATCCGTAATCCTGCATTTTTTTTTCAAACAAATCTCGACAATGATGAATGATTTGATCATACTGAAAATTAGTCTTTGAAGGATTCTGCTGCATTTGTTGTAAATTTCGCTCAAAATTATTAAATAGCCTTATGCATCACAAAAAAGCTTTCTCAAACTTTTTAACATGACAATAAACTGTAAAGGAACGCTGGTTGATTTAAGTACACCAAAAGTCATGGGTATTCTCAATGTAACTCCCGATTCTTTTTATGATGGTGGGAATTTTCAGGATCTAAATTCCATCACCAAACAAGTGGAAAAAATGGTAAAAGAAGGGGCTGATTTTATTGATGTAGGAGGCTATAGCTCAAAACCTGGAGCCAAAGAGGTGAGTGAATCAGAGGAACTACAACGCGTCATTCACGTTATCGCTTCCTTAAAAAATACATTTGGGGATGATATTAATCTTTCCATTGATACTTTTCGTAGTAAAGTGGCTTATGAATCCGTACAAGCTGGGGCTGCGCTTGTCAATGACATATCGGCGGGAAAGTTGGATAGGAATATGTTTGAATCCGTTGGAAAACTCCGAGTTCCGTATGTAGGCATGCACATGCAAGGAACGCCTCAAACCATGCAACTCCATCCGAGTTATGAAAATATCCTTTTTGAACTCAAATTATTCTTTGCTCAAAAAAAAATGGAAGCTTTCAAAGCAGGAATCCATGATTTTATTGTGGATCCTGGTTTTGGATTTGGTAAAACGCTCCATCATAATTATGAAATATTAAGCGGTTTGGATCTCTTTGAAAGTTTAAACTGTCCAGTTCTCATTGGGGTTTCTCGAAAATCTATGATTCAAAAGGTTTTAAACATCAAAGCATCAGCGGCACTAAATGGCACAACAGCTCTACATAGTTTTGCCCTCACCAAGGGAGTTCAACTATTAAGAGTTCATGATGTTAAAGAAGCAGTAGAAACATGTAAGCTTTTTAACCAAATGAGTGCATCAGAGAGTTAAAACATTTTTAATAGCTTTAAAGAAATTTTATTCCATTTGAAAACTTTTGATTTTATAGATTTAAATTTTATTGATATTCTCGATATTTTTCTGGTAGCCCTGCTCCTTTTTTACGTGTATAGGCTTGTCAAAGGAACAGCTGCAATAAATATTTTTGTCGGAATAGTGATTGTTTATTTAATATGGAAGCTGACTGATGCCTTAAATATGGAAGTTTTGAGTAATATTTTAGGCGGATTTATCAGTGTGGGTGTATTTGCTTTAATAGTAGTTTTTCAGCAAGAAATACGAAAACTACTGCTTTTTTTAGGGTCGTCTAACCTTGCAAGTCGACGAAATTTAAAACGCTATTGGAATTTTTTTAAAAACCAAAAAGTAAATAGTGAGACTGATGTTGATCTTTTGATTCAGAGTTGTGAACTATTGAGTAGCCAAAAAACGGGCGCTTTAATTGTGATGGAACGAAACACAAGCTTGGAATTTGTAAAAGATACTGGAGATCATGTTCATCTTGAGCTTTCAGTTCCAATATTTGAGAGTATTTTTTTTAAATCTGGTCCTTTGCATGACGGCGCAGCAATAGTAGAGCGAAATGTTATCACGGCAACTCGAGTAGTTTTACCCGTTTCAGAATCACAATCAATTCCTGTTCGTTTTGGTCTTCGTCACCGTGCAGCCGTTGGCATCACCGAAAAAAGCGATGCAGTAGCTTTGGTTGTTTCAGAAGAAACTGGAAAAATATCATACGTTCGAAACGGAGAGTTCGTGCATTATAAAAACCTTGAGGACCTGAAACATCAATTGTCCGAAGATTTAGGCTAATAGGGAATCTTGGCTAAATTGAACTTCATATAAATTTTTATATTTTCCATCCCATTTTTTAATTAATTCTTGATGGGATCCCATTTCCACAATATGACCTTTGTCCATCACAATAATGGTATCTGCATGTCGAATAGTGGCTAAACGATGCGCAATAATGATGGAAGTTTTGTTAGCTGTAAGTTTTTCGATGGATTGCTGAATCAATATTTCGGAATCAGTGTCTACAGAAGAAGTGGCTTCATCGAGGACCAACACAGTGGGGGCACTTACATATGCTCTCAAAAAGGCAATGAGTTGTCGCTGGCCAGAGGAAAGTGTTGCCCCTCTTTCTTTTACATTGTAATCATATCCCCCAGGAAGACTGATGATAAAGTCATGAACTCCTATTTGCCGAGCTGCATGAATTACTTGTTCTCTACTGATGTTCTTATTCCAAAGCGTAATATTATGAAGTATTGTATCTGCAAAAAGAAAAACATCTTGCAACACTACAGCTATTTTGTTTCTTAAAGAAGATAATTGAAATTCTTTAATATTTGTTCCGTCGATATGAATTTCACCAGCATCTATTTCATAAAACCGGCTTAACAAATTGATAATGGTAGTTTTTCCAGCACCAGTAGCACCAACAATTGCAATACATTGACCAGGTAAAACTTCAAACGAAATACCTTTTAACACAGGTTGATCTTTTTTGTAAGAAAAAACTACATCTTTAAATGATAAATTTCCCTTAAGATTTTCTGCTTTTTTTACTCCTTTATTTGAAATTTGACTATTTGTGTCCAACAAAACATAAACACGCTGGACCGCAATCATGCCCATTTGAAGGGTGTTAAATTTATCCGCTATTTGTCTTAATGGGCGGAAAAGCATTTGAGAGAGTTGAATAAATAAAAAAATAATTCCAATAGTTATTCCGTTCTGCTGCGCAATTACTTGAAGCCCTCCGTACCAAACAATTAGACCTATGGTGATCGAAGTAGACAACTCAGCAATAGGAAAGAAAATTGAATTGTACCAAACTGTTTTGAGCCACGCTTTTTTATGTTTTTGATTAATGGATTGAAATTTCTTGTATTCATGTGCCTCACGAGTAAACATTTGTACAATTTTCATTCCCGTTATACGCTCTTGAATAAAAGAATTTAAGTTGGCTACTTGTGTCCTAACATCATCAAAAGCCTTTTTCATGGCTTGTTGAAATTTACGCGTTGCCACTAAAATTAAAGGTAAAATTGAAAAAATAATTAGAGTTAACTTCCAACTGACACTAAGCATCACCACCATTACGATTAACATTTTTAATAAGTCGGCGATAATCATAAAAAGACCTTGGCTAAAAATCCCTGCAATAGTTTCAATATCATTAACTGCTCTTGTGACTAAACGACCAACAGCTGATTTATCATAATACGCCATTTTAAAATGAGTCATATGACGAAATAATTGTATTCGTAAATCATAAATGACTTGTTGACCTAGCCAATTAGCGTAATAAATAAATGAAAACTGAAAAATAACTTCCATTAATAAGGTAAATGCCATTAACCCCACAAAAACTACCATTCCCTCATAGTCTTTTAAAGTGATATAGTCATCTACAGTGATTTTTAGGAGATAAGGCGTCAATGTGGAAAATGCCGAAAGTAAAATCGCAGTCAACATGACATAATTAAACGTTAATTTGTAAGGCCAAACAAAAGACATCAAACGTTTAAAAAGGGTGACATCAAAAATTGTATTCTTAGGCGAGATATTCATATTACACAAATATAGTGTTTGGATAACTAACTTCAGTTAAATATAATCCAGCTGCAGGAACAGAATATCCTGCTTCGCTCCTACTGCGGCTTTCTATGATCTTAGTAAAATCTAACAGTGATTTTTTTCCTAACCCAATTTCGATAAGCGTTCCCACAATTGCGCGTACCATATTACGTAAAAAACGATCTGAACTAATCGAAAAAACCAGCAAATCTCCTTGTTTGATCCAAATTGCTTTTTTGAGGGCACATTTGTAAGTTTTGACATCTGTTTTAGATTTTGAAAAACATTTAAAATCAGTGTATTCGAAAAGCATGGCGGCAGCTGAATTCATCAGCTTGATATTGAGTGGCTGCAAAAGTATGTATGCCCTATCATTATAAAATGGATTTTTAGAAGTCATCACCCAATACTCGTAAGAACGAAGACATGCATCAAAACGTGCATGAGCATCTTCTCTTACCCTAATTAATGATTTAACAGCGATATCTGATTCTAAAAATCGATTAACTTTATACACAAAATCAGATTCATTTTCTATAGGAGAAACCACATCAAAATGGGCGAAAAGCTGACGAGCATGAACCCCTGAGTCTGTTCGACCCGCTCCAGTTAGCTCTATTTTTTGGTTCAACAATATTGTTAAAGCGCTTTCTAATTTTTCCTGAACACTGGAAGCGTTAGACTGCCGTTGCCATCCGTGGTAGGCAGTTCCCCTGTACATTAATTCTAAAAAATATCGCAATAGAAACATTATTTTTGCTATTCAAAGATAAGGCATTCTAAACGCTTGCGCTTTATGAAAAAAATTTTACTTCTTTCTGATACTCACGGCTACCTCGATGAGCATATTCTACGTTATGTGAATCAAGTTGATGAAGTTTGGCATGCTGGTGATATTGGTCATCACGGTGTTACCGATCAAATCGCTCAGCTCAAACCTCTGAAAGTAGTATATGGTAACATCGACGACAATACATTACGATCTGAATACCCAAAAGATCTTCATTTTGAATGTGAAGGAATGCGTGTATGGATGACCCATATTGGAGGAAGACCCCCTCGTTACGCTAAAGGAATCATAGATCTTCTAAAAAATAATAAGCCTCACATTTTTGTTTGTGGTCATTCGCATATCCTTAAAGTATATTTTGATAAAACTCAAGGGGTTTTATATCTCAACCCTGGAGCTGCAGGGATCAGAGGGATTCATACCATTAGAACGATGTTACGTTTTGAAATTGATCAAGCTAAAATTAAAAAAATGGAGGTTATAGAACTAAATTCAAGATCAAAAACCTAGCTTTTTAAAGATATTTTTCCAACGATATCTTCGTACAAATTTTCCTTGGGATTCATTTAGAAGAAAAGACAAATGTCGTTTAGCATAAATATACCCTTTAAGAACCTCGTAAACTCCTTCAAAGCCGAGAAAAGAAAATTGTTTTAAAATAGCAATCAAAGTAATACCAATTCCATAGCGTAATCTATAGAAAACAGTTCCCTGATTAAAAGCATGTTGAGAAGCATATCCTATTGCGGTGGTTTTAAGATGTTTTACTTTTAAGTTTTTGTTTGAGTATACCTCCCAATTAAAATAACGCGCTAACAAAACATCAACTGTATCCCAACCCCTTTCACGTTTCAATCCGCCTATGTTGTAAAAACAAGCTTTCCTGTATGCTTTAATAGGACCTCTTACATGAAAATGATCTGAAATGCCCTCTGGTTTCCAATAATTATTGTGACGTATAACCATTTTTCCTCCATAAATTCCAAGCTTAGAATTAGATTTAAAATGATCAACCACAGATTGAATATAATTTGGAGGCAATATAATATCACCATCAAATTTGCAAACGATATCAAAAGAAACTTTAATGAAATCAAAACCCACATAAAAAGCATCAATAACCTTGGCACCAGGTTCGCGTATGGGTTTTGATCGATGAGGTACAACAGAAATTACAGCATATTGGCCTGAATATTTCTTAATTATGGCCAGAGAATTATCGGTAGAATGATCATCAACAACAATAATTTGAATAGGTAAATAAGTTTGTTCAATTAAAGAGTTGAGTGTTTTACCTATCGTTTTTTCTTCATTAAAAACAGGAACAATTACTACAACATTCATATTAAATTCGCTCGGCGTATACCATGTAATATCTGTACGTAAATCGACGCAAAAATGGTCGAATTCCAAAGGTATTTGATGGATTAGTCCATTTTTTTCGATCAATAATTTTCCACCCTGCTTTTTCGAGTAACCAATCCAATTGCCAATCTTCGAATTCATGATAATGCCTATCGCGAACATCTGTTTTACTTCGATATGCAGGGGCAAACCATAATCTTAGCGGAACACTTACAACCAAACTTTTACAATTTATATTTTTCAATAAAGGGAAAGGAGATACCAAATGTTCTACTATTTCAAATGCTGTGACTACCTCATAATCATATTTTTGAAGAGAACTTATATCCTCATCCAAATCTTCTCCCAAGTTATTAATTACATCATAACCATTGTTTTTCATAAGCGCTGTAAAAGGGTTTACAACACCTAAATCTAATATACGAGCATTTTTTTTAAGGTATTTATTTAAAAATCTCAAGGTAATATCATACCTTTTTTTTGGGTAGTATTTGTACATATTTATCGAATACGATCTGCAGATCGAACTAAATCTTCGTCTTTTTTAATCGCTTTATTGGCCAAAGCTAATAAAATCAACCCCAAAAGAGCTGACAAAACAGGCACTAAGCCCTCCGAAGTATACTGTGTAAATGACAAATATGGGATCAAAAACATCACCCCTGCTAATAAATGTAAAATCATATTGAGTCTATTTAAGATAAATTGTTTCTTTCTGTTTTTAAAAGAAAACAAACTTATTATGGCGAGAACAACCATAATGGATTCCAAAAAGATTAGGAAAAATTGTTCGTGTTGAGGGGTTAAGTTACCTTCAAAATTGATCCAATGAGAAACTCCAAAATAAGCTAGCAAATGAATGACAATAAGACCAAAAAGATATAATGACTGAATTCGTTGAATCATTTAATAATTTTTATCGAAAATAAAAAATAGTTGTATCTTTGGAGAGATAATGAGAAAAAACTTCACAATAAATCTCATTAATATATATAGCTAATTCATTACATACCATTTACCATTAAAAAATGCTTGAAATTTCTCAACTCAAAGAAAAAAAATTACCTGAACTCCAGCTCATAGCAAAAGAGCTAGGGATTAAACGAATTACTGGGCTAAAAAAAATGGATTTGGCATATCAAATTCTCGATAAAATGGCCACTTTAGAAGCTTCTGATGATGCTACAAAGAAGAATCCTGAGGAAACGACTAAAAGCCAAGAAAAAAAACCACGAACCACAAATCGAAAACGAATAGACAAAAAACCTTTAGCTGACACACAGCCCAAAAACAACAAGGTTACTCAAACTGAAAAAGAAAAATTACCCTCCAAACCTAATCAAGGAACTGGTAGAAATCAATCCAATCAAAACGGTAATAATACTCATCAAGGGAACAACCATAAAACACATAGCAAAGATAATAACCATAATAAAGATACAAGAAATCGATATCGACAACCCGACTACGAATTTGATGGTATTATCGAAAGTGAAGGTGTATTAGAAATGATGCAAGAAGGTTACGGTTTTTTACGTTCTTCAGATTACAACTACCTGTCCTCTCCGGATGATATTTACGTTTCGCAGTCACAAGTTAGGTTATTTGGGCTAAAAACAGGTGATACCGTATTGGGACATGTTCGACCCCCTAAAGAAGGAGAGAAATATTTTCCACTAATCAAGGTATCGCTTATAAATGGTCTTACTCCTGATGTTGTTCGAGATCGGGTAGCATTTGAGCACCTTACCCCTCTTTTTCCACAAGAGAAATTCAATATAGCTGAAAAACAAAGTACTATCTCTACAAGAATAATAGACTTGTTTTCGCCCATAGGAAAAGGGCAGCGTGGCATGATTGTTTCGCAACCAAAAACAGGTAAAACCATGTTACTTAAAGACGTGGCCAATGCAATCGCAGCAAATCATCCTGAAGTATATCAGATTATATTACTTATCGATGAACGTCCTGAAGAGGTTACAGATATGCAACGAAATGTAAAAGGAGAGGTGGTAGCTTCAACTTTTGATGAACCAGCCGATCGGCATGTCAAAGTTGCAAATATTGTGTTAGAAAAAGCTAAACGTCTTGTCGAATGTGGCCACGATGTGGTAATTCTTTTGGATTCTATAACACGTTTAGCTCGAGCATATAATACCGTGCAGCCTGCTTCAGGAAAAATTTTAAGTGGTGGAGTAGATGCAAATGCACTTCATAAACCCAAGCGATTTTTTGGAGCTGCGCGTAATATTGAAAATGGAGGTTCACTTTCTATCATAGCAACTGCACTTACTGAAACAGGTTCCAAAATGGATGAAGTAATTTTTGAAGAGTTTAAAGGGACAGGAAATATGGAACTTCAACTGGACCGAAGAATTTCTAATCGAAGAATTTTTCCTGCAATTGATCTTGTTTCTTCAAGTACACGAAGAGATGATATTCTATTGGACGAAAACACCATTCAAAGAATGTGGATAATGAGAAAGTATCTTGCTGATATGAATCCTATTGAATCAATGGAGTTTATAAATGATCGAATAAAAAGGAGTCTGAACAATGAAGAGTTTCTGATTTCAATGAACAAATGATTGCTTAGAAGTCCACACAAAAAAAGGCTTCCAATTGGAAGCCTTTTTTTTTTTTAGCACGATACTTTTACAGAGAGGTGGCAAACTTTGTCAACTTAGATTTTAAATTAGCTGCTTTATTATCGTGAATAATATTATTTTTTGCAAGCTTATCTACCATAGATAAAATTCTAGGTAAAGAAATATTAGCTTCATCTTTTGAAGTCAATTCGCGGAAATCGCGAATAGCATTCCGAGTAGTTTTGTGCTGAAAACGATTACGTAAACGTTTCGTTTCATTTGATCGTATGCGTTTTAATGCGGATTTATGATTTGCCATCCAAATATATATTTAGTAGCCCGTAGGGGAATCGAACCCCTCTTACCAGGATGAAAACCTGGCGTCCTAGCCGATAGACGAACGGGCCTAGTTTAAACGGATGCAAATGTAACTTTTAGAACATTAATTTGCAACAAATTTTTTAATTAATAAGCCTTAGCAAATAAAACTCGCTGAGATGAAGGTTTTCCTGAAAAAACACAGCATCCTTTTTCCTTTTTTTGATGGAGAGGGATACATCGTATCGTAGCTTTAGTTTCTTGCTTAATTGAATTTTCTGTTTCTGCAGTACCGTCCCAGTGAGCCGAAATAAATCCCCCTTTTGAGTTTAAAACATTTTTAAATTCTTGAAATGAATTGACTTTAGAAATATGTTCATCGCGAAAACGAGCTGCACGAGAAAAAAGTTGTTCTTGAATGAGAGATAACAAATGGGTAACATGTTCAACCAAACTTGTTTGCTGAATATATTCTTTTTCAAAAGTATCACGTCGAGCAAGTTCAACGGTTCCTTTCTCTAAATCTTTTGGTCCAATTGAAATACGCAAAGGAACCCCTTTAAGCTCATGTTCATTAAACTTAAATCCTGGCTTGTGGGTATCTCTATTATCAAAATGAACTCGAACTCCTGCATTATGCAATTGTTTCACAAGTAGGTTTGCCACCTGAACCACCGCTTGATGTTGTTCTTGGTTTCGATATATTGGAACAATTACTACTTGGTGAGGAGCTAAATTAGGAGGCAACACCAATCCTTGATCATCACTGTGGGTCATGATAAGCGCTCCCATCAAACGTGTAGAAACACCCCACGATGTTGCCCAAACGTGCTCTAATGTCCCTTCTTTGGTAGCAAATTTTACATCAAAAGCTTGAGCAAAATTTTGACCCAAAAAGTGTGAAGTTCCAGCTTGTAAAGCTTTGCCGTCTTGCATTAAAGCCTCGATACAAAATGTCTCTTCTGCTCCAGCAAATCGTTCAGAAGCTGATTTTACCCCTCTAATCACTGGAATGGCCATAAACGATTCTACAAATTTTGCATACACATCATTCATTCGCTGAGCTTCCTCAAGTGCTTCTGTTTTAGTGGCGTGAGCCGTGTGACCTTCTTGCCATAAAAATTCAGCAGTACGAAGAAATAAACGTGTTCTCATTTCCCAACGAACAACATTTGCCCATTGATTAAGTAAAATAGGTAAATCCCTGTATGACTGGATCCAGTTTTTATAGGTATTCCATATAATGGCCTCACTTGTTGGGCGAACAATAAGTTCCTCTTCAAGCTTAGCCTTAGGATCTACAATAAGTTTTCCAGGTTTTTCTGGATCATTAGTTAAACGATAGTGTGTGACGATGGCACATTCTTTAGCAAAACCTTCGGCATTTTTTTCTTCAGCTTCAAACAAGCTTTTAGGAACAAATAAAGGGAAATAAGCATTAGAATGACCTGTTTCCTTAAACATACCATCTAATACCGCTTGCATACGTTCCCATATAGCATATCCGTAGGGTTTGATGACCATGCACCCTCTTACAGCTGAGGTTTCTGCTAAATCTGCTTTAACCACTAAATCATTATACCATTTTGAATAATCATCTTCCCTTTTTATTAAACTTTTACCCATATATTTGTTTTGGCACAGAATTTGAATATAAGACTGTATTAAACAAAACTAACTAAATTTCTACATTAACTCATTAAACTTTTTGAAATGAAAACACAATACAATTTTTTTCGATTTAATGGCATATTTTTATTCATCATTGCTTTTGTATTGGTGAGCTGTGGTTCATTTGAAACAAGTTCATTTTACAATGACGGAATATACGCAGATAAGCCTGAAATGGTTCAACCAGAAAACGTTCAATTAAAACCCGTTCAAAACGCAGAGTCGGTTTATTACAAAAACTATTTTGACCAAAAGAATGAAGAATTAAATGATCAAATTGCTTCCGAAAATATAATCTTTACTCAGGCTTCCGATTACCAAAATCCAACAGGCGACCCTCAAAACCTTCAACAACCATTGGCTTATAATGAGAGTTACGGAAATTGGGGGGATCAAAAAGATCGGGTAGAAATCAACTTTTATGGTGGTACTCCATATTACCGTCCATATTACAACAGATGGTACAGACCTTGGTATTTTAATAGCTATTATGACCATTACAACCCATACTATTACAACTATTTAGGATATTACAACCCCTATCATAATGGATTTTATGGTTTTTATCCCTATTATAGACCCTATTACAGTTCAAGTTATCACCACTATGGGAATAATAGGTATTCCAATTATTATGGTCCTACTTACTCCAGGACAAAAGGGAGAAGAGGGGCAGTTTCATCACGTTCCTATCAAACTACTTCAAATGGACAAACTAACGGGAGGTCAACAACAGTTTCTTCAACCACTATTCGTAATTACAATGTCGGTAGAACAAGAAATTCAACGTCTAGTACTCAAACAAAACCATCTAATTTTTTGAATAATAACTATTCAAGAACTCGCTCTTATAATTCTAATGTCAGAAAAAACACGGCTACAAACACCACAAACAACAATAACACCGGCAGAAGGAGTTATAGTATTCCAAAGATAAATTCAACCAAAAATTACAATAGTTCCTCAAGTAGACGTTTAAATAACTCATATAATAATTCGAGTTCAAGCAGTTCCAGTCGAAGTTATTCCTCAGGAAGTAGCTCCAGTCGAAGTTATTCTTCGGGTAGTAGCAGATCATCATCAAGCAGTACTCGATCAAGTTCAAGCAGTAGAAGAAGATAAGACATCATATTATGAAAAAAATAATTTTAATCCTTTTAGTAAGTTGTGGAGCCTCCTCCCAAAACATAGAGTTTGTACGAAATTTTGTGACCGAAAATCCAATCGGATCTGCTCGATTTGAAGCAATGTCAGGAGCTTTTGGAGCTCTCGGAGGAGATTTATCATCTTTTAGCATCAACCCCGCAGGATCCTCTGTTTTCAATTTCAGTGAGTTTTCAGGATCATTAACATTGATCAATCAAGAACATAATGTCAATTATTTTCAAGACGAATCTCTTAATGACTATACTTCACTTGATTTTGGTCAGTTAGGCCTAGTCGTTGTATTAAAAAACACCCAAAATGGTAACTGGAAAAAAATGGCAATAGGTATAAACACCCATCTTACCAAGTCTTATGATGATGAGCTATTTATTTCAGGAAGAAACACCAAATTATCCTTAGATCGTTATTTTCTTGGATTTGCAGATCAGGTAAATTTTGATAATATTCAATTACTTGATTTCGAATCGGTAAGTGAAGGATACAGTCGAGTTGGCTACAATAGCGGTTATGGTCATCAACAAGCATTTTTAGGTTATCATTCCTATTTAATTGAACATGATGCAGATGGTTTTTTCTCGAATGCTTCTTCTTTGAATGGAGTTAGTCATCGCTATTTTTTAGATACTCGGGGATACAACAGAGAGTTGAATATAAATATTAGTGGACAATACAAAGAAAATTGGTATTTTGGAGCCAATATCAACTTTCACCTTATTGATTACATTGAACAAAAAAATATTTTTGAAACAGATTATGATGTTGATTCCTACATTAAGGAAACTAACTTTTATGACGAACTACGAACAAGCGGAGGAGGGATATCTCTACAATTAGGGGCTATTTTTAAACCCACGGAGACTATTCGCATGGGATTGAGTTATGAATCCCCTACCTGGTATTTTCTTGAAGACGAACTCCAACAATATATCCGAACCAGCTCGGTGGATGATACTGGGCAATCTTACATCGATATCATCGATCCTCAAGTAATCAATATATATGAGGATTACACAATTAAGTCTCCATCAAAACTCACTGGCAGTTTAGCCATAATTGCAAGCAAGCGTGGGTTAATTAGTATGGATTATACAAGAAAAAATTATGCGAGTGCTCGAATTACGCCCTCGAACGATCCTGTTTTCGATTTCATCAATAATGATATCAAAAACCAATGGACCTCGACAAATAGTTATCGAATTGGAGGTGAAATTCGTGGTGCTGGTGGGATTAGTATTAGAGGGGGGTACCATTTTGAAGAAAGTCCATACAAAGAAACCAACACTTATGGCGATTTGTCAGGATATTCCTTAGGATTAGGTTTTAATTTTGGTGTAAATGCTCTTGATATTGCTTATGTAAGACAAGAACGCGATATTCAACATCGACTTTATGATGTAGGGCTTACTTCAGTAGCAAGTTCATCACAATCAACAAGTAGATTTACTATTGGGTATAAACTAAAGTTCTAAGCGCATCACTATGCTTTACAAAGATTTAATATCTTTGCATTCACAAAAATAGTTTATGAAATTTGACAGAATCCTACAAGAGGAAATTGATGCGTTAAATGATGACGATCACATTGGTGGTTCGATGGAGACTCCACTAGTACCAAATGCGTTTGATTTGAGTGATCAAGAAAAAATTGAACGAATCGAAAAAAACGTTTCTGAAATCTTAGAGACTTTAGGATTAGATTTATCAGATGATAGTTTACAAGGAACACCACGACGAGTGGCTAAGATGTACGTGAAAGAAATTTTTGCAGGTTTACATCCTGACCTCGAGCCTAAAGCTTCGACATTTGAAAATAAATACAAATACAATCAAATGCTGGTCGAGAAAAACATTACTGTTTATTCTACTTGTGAACATCATTTATTGCCTATTGTAGGTAAGGCGCATGTAGCTTACATTTCCAATGGTTCCGTAGTAGGACTCTCTAAAATGAATCGAATTGTAGATTATTTTGCTAGAAGACCACAGGTTCAAGAACGATTGACTAAACAAATTGTAAATCTGCTTCAAAAGGTTTTAAACACAAAAAATGTTGCTTGTGTTATAGATGCTAAGCATTTGTGTGTCAATTCAAGGGGGATTAGGGATGTGGACTGTAGTACAATCACTGCCGAATTTGGAGGTAAATTCAACGATAAAGAAACCAAAAAAGAATTTTTGGAGTATTTGCGTATAGATACTTCATTCTAGCCTAAAGGATGAATTTTAACAAACATAAGCTTTATGTTTTCAATTCCCTTAAGGGAAAAAAAGAATTGTTTGTTCCAATTGATGAACATCGTATTGGGATGTACGTTTGTGGACCTACGGTTTATAATTACGTACATTTAGGAAATTGTCGAACTTTTATTTCTTTTGATTTAATCAACCGCTATTTCAAACACTTAGGCTACAAGGTTCGTTACGTTCGAAATATCACAGATGCTGGCCATTTGGAACACGATGCAGATGAAGGGGAGGATCGAATCTCAAAAAAAGCACGTATTGAACAAATAGAACCTATGGAAGTTGTTCAAAAATACACTCTTGATTTTCATAAAACCCTACACGCATTTAACACTCTTCCGCCAAATATTGAGCCAACTGCAACTGGACATATAGTGGAGCAAATTCAAATCATTAAAGATATACTCAAAGTAGGTTATGCTTATGAAGTTGAAGGTTCAGTGTATTTTGATGTTCAAAAATTTAATACCTCTCATCAATACGGAAAGCTGAGTGGTCGTAAGCTTGAAGATATGATCCATAACACCCGATCTTTAGGTGGACAAAGTGACAAAAAAAATCCTCAAGACTTTGCTCTTTGGAAAAAAGCTGAACCCAAACACATCATGAGATGGAAATCGCCATGGGGAGATGGATTCCCTGGATGGCACTTAGAGTGTACAGCAATGAGTACCAAATATCTTGGAGAACGTTTTGACATCCATGGTGGAGGTATGGATTTAAAATTCCCACACCATGAATGTGAAATTGCACAAGCAGAAGCTATTCATAATCAATCTCCAGTAAATTACTGGTTACATGCTAATATGCTTACCCTAAATGGGCAAAAAATGGCAAAATCTACGGGAAATAATATTTTACCTCATGAAATATTTTCTGGACAAAATGAACTACTCTCTAAGGCTTTTAGTCCATCTGTGACTCGTTTTTTTATCCTTCAAGCCCATTATCGAAATATCTTAGACTTGAGTTCTGAAGCTCTTGAAGCTTCTGAAAAAGGCTTTCATAAATTAATGAATGCTATGGAAATATTAAACGAATTAAACCCACATAAAATTACCTCAAATTTTGACGTTACTTATTGGAAACAAAAATGTTATGATGCCATGAACGATGACTTCAACAGTCCAATACTCATTGCGCGTTTGTATGAAGCTGTCAAGTATATTTATCTAGTGAATGACAACAAAGAAAGTATTTCAAATGATGATTTGAATGATCTTAAATTAACTTTAGAAGCCTTTGTTTTTGATGTTTTAGGGCTTAAAAAAGAAACAAATTCAAATGCTTATTTAGATGATGTCATGAGATTATTGATTAACCTAAGAAAAGACGCACGGGAGAAAAAAGATTTTGTTACTTCAGATAAAATACGTGATCACTTGAACTCTATTGGTATTGAATTAAAAGACAATAAAAACGGAACCACTTTTAGTATTAAATAGTGAAACAAATTCTTATTTTTCCTTTTACTTTGTTCATTAAGTTATATCAAGTTTTTATATCTCCATTCTTTCCTGCAACATGTAGATTTAGTCCGAGTTGTTCATGTTATGCTATGGAAGCATTTAAAAAACATGGGGTTTTAAAAGGGTTTATATTGAGTTTAAAAAGAATTACAAAATGTCATCCTTGGGGAAGGTCAGGACATGACCCTGTTCCTTAACATTATTTAGCTTGATATACAGGACCAAAATGGTATATTTACTGAAATTACTATTTATGATTTTTTATAAATTTTTATGGGCTCCTGATCCAATATTCCTTCAAATTGGTTCTCTGGGAATACATTACTACAGTCTGATGTTTGTGATTTCTTTTGCCTTAGGCTACCAAATCATGAAACGTATATATAAGAACGAAAAAGTTTCGATAGAATATTTGGAACCTTTATTTGTATATGTCGTATTTGGTACACTATTAGGGGCACGCTTGGGTGAAGTATTTTTTTATAATTGGGATT
This sequence comes from Flavobacteriaceae bacterium, assembly GCA_965659665.1. GTDB lineage: Bacteria > Bacteroidota > Bacteroidia > Flavobacteriales > Flavobacteriaceae > CBFHWU01. Next base: position 20,715 of record CBFHWU010000016.1, on the reverse strand, counting down.
ACTTTCAACATCATCTCATCGAAATACTATTACCCATAAAAGAAAACCCAGGAGAATCTTTTTTCTTTGGATTAATAAAAGGATATAGTTTTGAAGGCTACCGAGGTCTTGCAAGTCATGGAGCTGCTATTGGAATTGTTCTTTCCATGTATTTATATCGAAAAAAATATTCCTACAAATCAATGATGTGGATTCTAGATCGTCTTGTTATTCCAGTAGCGTTAGCTGGAATTTTTATACGGCTTGGCAACTTTTTCAACTCTGAAATTGTTGGGAAATATACCAACTCAAATTTCGGGGTAGTATTTCAAAATCGGGGAGAATCTTTTCCTCGCCATCCTGCACAACTCTATGAATCTATTGGCTACTTAATTGTTTTTATTGTTTTATGGAGAATTTACTGGAAAACAGAAAAAAAAGAACTCGATGGGTATTTATTCGGAATGTTTTTAACACTTATTTTTGGTGTGCGTTTTTTAGTGGAGTTTGTAAAAGAAAGCCAAGGCGGCTTTGAAAACGTACTTGGCGTATTTTCTACTGGTCAGTGGCTCAGTATTCCGTTAATTATAATCGGAATTACTATCGTTTTGACGAAAAAAAGAAAAAACATTTAGTCCTCAATTGTATTTTTATTTTTTAGGGTATCAAACATTACTGGGGTTGCAATAAATAATGAAGAGTAAGTTCCTACAATAACCCCCACAATTAAAGCAAACATAAATCCACGTATTGCTTCTCCCCCAAAAATAAATATAGATAACAAAACCACTAAGGTAGTTAAGGAAGTATTTAAGGTTCTACTCAATGTGCTATTCAATGCGGCATCAACAGTTTTGTTAAACTCCCAACCTGTATGTTGATGTACAAACTCACGGATACGATCAAAAACCACCACAGTATCGTTTAGAGAGTATCCTATTACTGTTAATACAGCAGCTATAAAAGCTTGATTGATTTCCATACTAAAAGGCATAAAAGTATAGGTGAGTGAAAAAATTCCAAGCACTATCAATACATCGTGAAAAACTGCGGCTACAGCTCCAAGCGAATATTGCCACTTACGAAAACGAAGCAAAATGTACAAAAAAACAATGATCAGAGAACCGAATACCGCTAAAAATGAATTCTTTTTAATATCATCGGCAATGGTAGGACCTACTTTTATTGAGGACATTATTCCAACTTGTTTATCCTCTTGACCATTGACAAAGTCATCATAACTCAGCCCATCAGGAAGATAAGTTTGAAGAGCAGCAAACATCTTATTCTGAATTTCATTATCTACCTCAGTACCCTCAACATCTACTTTGTAATTTGTTGTTATTTTGAGCTGATTTTCTTTCCCATATGTTTTGGCCTCTGCACTTCCAAAGACATCAACCAAACTTGATTGAACTTCAGACGGATTAATCCCTGCTTCAAAACGGACAGTATACGAGCGACCTCCCACAAAATCCACGCCTTGATTTAGCCCATTGGTAAAAAGTGATACTATGGCTACTAAAATCAAAGATCCGGAGATGAGGTAAGAAAAAGTTCTTTTCTTTAAGAATGTGTTGGAGAGGTTTCTAAACAAATTCTTCGTCAATGAAGTCGAAAAGTCTAATTGAGATGATTTTTTTAAATGATTATCAACTAATAATCTGGTGATAAAAATAGCCGTAAATAAAGATGTTCCAATTCCGATGAGCAGAGTAGTTGCAAATCCTTTGATGGGACCTGTTCCAAAAACAAATAAAATAAGGGCGGTTAGTCCCGTGGTTATATTAGCATCAAGGATAGAGGACAGCGCGTTTTTAAATCCGTCTTTTACCGCAAGTTTTTTTCCTTTTCCTTTAACGAGTTCTTCACGAATTCGCTCAAAAATAAGCACATTCGCATCTACTGACATTCCAATAGTCAAAACAATACCGGCAATTCCAGGTAACGTTAAAACCGCTCCTAATCCAGCTAAAATTCCAAAAATTAAGACAATATTCAATGTCAAGGCTACATCAGCATATAATCCTGCTCTTCCGTAATAAAAGAACATCCATACAAGCACCAATACTAAAGCAATACCAAACGAATTCACCCCACTTTTTATGGCTTCCTTACCTAATGAAGGTCCTACAATTTCTGATTGAATAATTTCAGCAGAAGCAGGTAATTTCCCTGCCCGCAGTACATTAGCCAGGTCAATCGCTTCATTTAGGGTAAACTGTCCAGAAATTTCAGAACGACCTCCCGAAATTGCTCCTTTAGAAACACCAGGGGCAGAGTAAACAATTTCGTCTAAAACTATTGCAATATTAGATCGATCACGAAAGGCTTTGCCTGTCATTTCTTCCCATATGCGAGCTCCTTTTCCATTCATTTGCATAGTGACAGTTGGTGATCCAACTTGATCGTAGCTTTGTGCTGCATCTATAATCACACTACCACTTAAACTAGGTTCATTGGTGCGGTTTGATTTGATTGCATATAAATCGACCACCTCGGAGTCTATATTAGGTTTTCCAAAAAGAAATTTAGTAAATCTTAAATCTGAAGGAAGTAAAGAACGTATTTCAGGACGTTTCAAATAACTTGATACTAATTCTTGATTTTTGGTAGCAAACTGAGCAATGACGGGACCTCCCTGGAAACCGCTTCCAACAATAAGATCAAAAAGTGGATTTTGAGTCACAGATAAAGAATCTTGTTGAGATTCAATATCTGCCAATAAATCATCTATTTCTGAACCCGTAACTTGTTCTTCACTTTCTTCTGGACTAACCAATGGCTTTAAAGCTTCATTGGCTTGAGAGAGAAACTGGAAGAATTTTTCATTTGATTCCGTTTCCCAAAACTCTAATTGAGCGGTACTTTGGAGAAGATTTTTAACACGATCAACGTCTTTTGCACCTGGTAATTCTACTAAAATTCGCCCAGAATTGCCCAGTCGCTGGATATTAGGTTGGGTGACTCCAAACTTATCAATTCGTTTGCGGAGGACTTCAAAAGCAGAAGTTATCGACTCGTCTATTTTTCGTCGGATGATTGGCTGAACCTCATCATCTGACATTTCAAAATTGATTTCCTCACTCAAAGTTCTGTTTGCAAAAATATCAGGACTGGCTAATTTACGATCTCCCTTAAGCGCGTCAAATGCCTTAAAAAAACTTTCAACATAATTGTCGTCTGAATTTTTTTGAAGGGCATCAGCATCTTCGATTGCTTTGTTAAATAGAGGACTTCTTGTGTTTTCTGCTAGTCCCTTTAATATATCCTTTACAGAAATTTGCAAAATAACATTAATCCCTCCTTTAAGGTCAAGACCCTTGTTAAGTTCTTTAGACTTTGCACTACTATAAGTCGTAAACCCATATAATGAAGAATTGCCAATTGAGTCTAAATATGACTGTTGAGCTAACTCAAGTTTTGTAAAATATTCTGATTCAGTCTCATTGACAGTAGAAAGAGCATAGGTTAAAGCTTGTTGTTCTACTCGGTTTGAAATAAACGTAAAAGAAAGTTGATATAGGCTTACGAGCCCAAACATAACGGCAAAAATCTTTACTAGTCCGTTGTTTTGCATGATATTATTTTTTTAAAAAATGTTTTTAAAACGAGCAAATATAAGGATATCCCATAATAATCAGTTAATAATTCACTGAAGTATTGGACTTATCTCAAAATACTTGAAAGTGCTTGATTCATTGTACGAACTGCAACTGCGCTTTTTTCAAACTTTGCTTGTTCTTCATTATTGAGATTGACATCCATAATAGATTCCCATCCTGATTTTCCAATAACACATGGTACTCCGATACAAATATCGGATTGCCCATATTCTCCTTCAAGAAGTACCGAGCAAGGAATCATTCTTTTTTGATCATTTATGATGCTATCCACCAAATAGGCCACAGCAGCCCCAGGAGCATACCATGCGGATGTTCCTAATAATTTGGTTAGTGTTGCACCACCCACCATTGTGTCGGAGGCTACTTTAGATAAGGTATCGTCAGATAGTAGTAATGAAACAGGTACTCCATTATAGCTTGCCAAACGGGTGAGAGGAATCATTGTAGTGTCACCATGACCCCCAATAACCATTCCTTGAATATCATTTGCAGGCTTATCTAATGCTAAAGATAAATAGGTTTTAAAGCGAGAGCTATCCAACGCGCCACCCATACCGATAATTCTATTTTTGGGAAGTCCTGTGGATTTAAGAGCCAAATAAGTCATGGTATCCATTGGGTTCGAAACAACAACAATAATTGCATCAGGTGAATGTTGAAGTACATTTTCTGAAACTGATTGCACGATACTTGCATTGATTCCGATAAGTTCTTCTCGAGTCATGCCAGGCTTTCTAGGTATACCTGATGTGATCACAACCACATCACTTTGGGCCGTTTTGGAATAATCATTGGTTGTTCCTATAATTTTGGTGTTAAATCCGATGGTGGTTGCCGTTTGCATCATATCTAGGGCTTTGCCTTCGGCAAATCCTTCTTTAATATCGAGAAGAACAACTTCACTTGCTATACGTTGTAATGCAATGGCATCAGCACAAGTGGCGCCTACGTTTCCGGCACCAACAATAGTAACTTTCATGTTTTATTTATTTAATTGTACAAAAATACATGCTAAGCGTTTGATATAAAAGATCTCGTTGGTTTTAATTACACATCAATATTAGCATATATAGCATTTTTTTCAATAAAATCTCGGCGAGGAGGTACTTCATCTCCCATTAACATGGAGAAAATTCGATCGGCTTCACCTCCATTATCAATGGTTACTTGGCGAAGAGTTCTAAAACCAGGATTCATCGTGGTATCCCATAACTGATCAGCGTTCATTTCTCCTAATCCTTTATACCGTTGAATTGATACCCCTTGACCAAAATCCATCATCAGCCGATCTCGTTGATCGTCATTCCAAGCATATTGTTTTTTTGCTCCTTTTTTGACCAAGTATAAAGGAGGTGTGGCAATATAAATATGTCCTCTTTCAATTAGTTCTTTCATATAGCGAAAAAAGAATGTAAGAATAAGAGTAGAAATATGGCTTCCATCGACGTCTGCATCACACATAATAACTATTTTGTGATAGCGTAATTTTTCTAAGTTTAGGGCTTTACTATCTTCTTCGGTTCCTATGGTTACTCCCAGTGCTGTATAAATATTTCGAATTTCTTCATTTTCAAATACCTTATGTTGCATGGCTTTTTCAACATTTAAAATTTTACCTCTTAAAGGTAAAATCGCTTGAAAGTTTCGATCTCTTCCTTGTTTGGCAGTTCCACCAGCAGAATCTCCCTCTACTAAAAACACCTCACATTTTTCAGGATCTTGTTCAGAACAGTCAGATAATTTACCTGGAAGTCCTCCCCCACTCATAACAGTTTTGCGCTGCACCATTTCACGTGCTTTTCGGGCAGCATGACGTGCTTGAGCCGCTAAAATCACTTTTTGAACTATGGTTTTGGCATCACTTGGATGTTCTTCCAAATAGTTTTCAAGCATTTCTGAAACTGCTTGAGAAACGGCTGAGCTTACTTCTCTATTTCCTAACTTGGTTTTGGTTTGCCCTTCAAATTGTGGTTCTGCTACTTTTACAGATATGATAGCTGTTAAACCTTCTCTAAAATCGTCCCCTGAAATGTCAAACTTGAGTTTATCAAGCATACCAGAACTATCCGCATATTTTTTCAGAGTAGTCGTCAAGCCACGACGAAATCCAGATAAGTGAGTTCCTCCTTCATGGGTATTAATATTGTTAACATAAGAATGCAAATTCTCATTAAAAGAGGTATTATATACCATTGCCACTTCCACTGGGATATCATTTTTTTGACCCTCCATTGAAATGACATCTTCGATAAGTATTTCACGATTAGCATCTAAAAAGCGGATAAATTCTTTGAGCCCTTCTTCAGAGTGAAAAAGTTCACCAACAAATTCTCCATTATCATTTTTGTTACGCTTGTCCGTGAGTTGTATTTTAATTCCTTTGTTCAGATATGCTAGTTCACGCATTCGACTAGCAAGGGTATCGTAATTATATTCTAAGGTGAGTTTGAATATGGTTTGATCGGGTTTAAAGGTTACAGTAGTTCCATTTTTATCGGACACTCCAACCGATTTTACAGGGTATGAGGCTTTCCCTCGTTTGTATTCTTGTTCCCAAATTTTACCCTCTCGAAAAACAGTTGCTTTCAGCTGTTCTGAAAGAGCGTTTACACAAGAAACCCCAACACCATGAAGACCTCCAGAAACTTTGTAGGAATCTTTATCAAACTTTCCTCCAGCCCCAATTTTAGTCATGACTACCTCAAGAGCAGAAACCCCTTCTTTTTTGTGAAGACCTACAGGAATTCCTCTTCCGTTATCTTCAACAGTTACGGAGTTGTCCTCATTGATGGTTACAGTAATTAAGTCGCAGTGACCTACCAAGGCTTCATCAATTGAGTTATCGACCACTTCATAAACCAAATGATGCAATCCTCTTACTCCGACATCCCCTATATACATTGAAGGACGCATACGGACATGCTCCATCCCTTCTAAAGCTTGAATACTATCTGCAGAATATTGTGGTGGTAATTTATCGCTCATGAAGCTTTTTTTTGGTTAAATCACATTCTAACAAATATATCGATTTAGCCCCTATAACTTGATAGGTTTTAGTATTTATACCGCGAAGTTATCAACACAACTGTGTGGAAAATCTTATTAATGAGCTCGTTTACTCTTTACCATAGGCGTCATTGTGGACTTGTCCTATGGCACGTCCAGAGGGTTCATTGATGTTTTGAAAGGATGCATCCCAGGCTAACGCTGTTGGAGTGCTACATGCTATGGAAGGAACTGATGGGACTGTTAGTGCAGCTGTTTCAGAAGGGAAATGAGATTCAAAAATACTTCTGTAATAGAATTCTTCTTTGGTACGAGGAGGTTGCGTGGGAAATCGGTGATGAACGGTTTCCATCATAACGTCGGTTACTTCTTTATCTACAACTTCCTTGAGCGAATCAATCCAACTGTAACCTACACCATCACTAAATTGCTCTTTTTGTCTCCAAGCCACACTTTCTGGCAAATACGATTCGAAAGCTTTTCGCAGCACCCATTTTTCCATTCGGTCGGGAGTAATCATTTTATCTTGAGGATTAATTTGCATGGCAACATCCATAAATTCTTTATCTAGAAAGGGAACACGTCCTTCAATACCCCAAGCCGCTAAAGACTTGTTTGCACGCAAACAATCATACTGATAGAGTTTGTCTAATTTACGTACTGTTTCGTCGTGAAATTCATGAGCGTTCGGCGCCTTATGAAAATACAAATATCCTCCAAAAACCTCATCTGCCCCTTCCCCCGAAAGAACCATTTTAATTCCCATGGATTTGATCACACGAGCCAACAAATACATAGGGGTTGAAGCCCTTACTGTGGTGATATCGTAAGTTTCCAAATGGTAAATAACATCTTTTATAGCATCCAGTCCTTCTTGAATAGTAAACGTGACTTCATGATGAATTGTCCCTATATGATCAGCAACCTTTTGAGCCGCAATCAAATCAGGCGATCCGACAAGTCCAATTGAAAAGGAATGAAGCTGGGGCCACCAAGCTTCATTTTGATCATTTGATTCTACTCTGTTTTTTGCGAATTTTTTTGCCAGTGCAGAAGTAATTGAGGAGTCTAATCCTCCTGATAAAAGTACTCCATAGGGGACATCGCTCATAAGTTGTCGGTGAACCGCATCTTCAAGTGCCTGACCTAAGGCATCAATATCTGTTTTGTTGTCCTTAACATATTCAAAAGAACGCCATTCTCTTGAGTACCATTTTTGTAATTTACCGTCACCACTGTACAGAAAATGCCCTGGAGGAAAAACTTCTATTTTATTACAAACTCCTTCAAGTGCTTTTAACTCAGATGCAATGTATAAGGTACCGAATTTGTCCCAACCCATATACAAGGGAATAATCCCCATATGATCTCGAGAAACAAGAAAACTATGGGTGTTTTGATCATATAATACAAATGCGAATATGCCATTTAGATCATCAATAAAATCAATCCCTTTTTGTTGATAAAGAGCTAAGATAACTTCACAGTCTGAGCCTGTTTGAAAATCATAATTTGGGGTTTGCTGTCGTAATTCACGGTGATTATAAATTTCGCCATTTGCTGCCAAGATCAATGACTTGTCCGCGTTGTACAAGGGCTGTTGGCCCGAAGCTGGATCTACGATAGCTAAGCGTTCATGAGCTAATATGGCTTGTTCATCTGCATAAATCCCGCTCCAATCTGGACCTCTATGACGAATTAACTTAGACATTTCCAACACCTGAGGTCGCAAAATATTAATAGGTTGCTTTATATCAAGAGCACAAACAATACCACACATAATCATTTATTTGGTACAAATATCCAATTAATATTTAATTTGTCAATACAAAATGCATTTATCCTGTGTAATTTAAACATAAATCGATATTTCATTATTATATATAAGTTCCTCGCTTTAAAATAATCCCTTTTACTACTAAATTTATTAAATAATTGTTTTTACTTTTAGGCTTTAAATAATCTATGCCAGCTGTTGTTTCATTAAAAGACGTTACACTCAAGCAAGACCGAAAGACGGTCTTGAAAGATGTACACCTTAATGTGGAGGAAGGTGATTTTGTTTACCTAATTGGTAAAACTGGAAGTGGAAAAAGCAGTTTACTGAAAGCCCTATATGCCGATTTAACAATTTCAAAGGGCGCTGGTTCAATCACGGGTTTTGATTTAGAAAAATTAAAAAACCGTCAGATTCCTCATTTGAGACGTCAAATAGGGGTGGTTTTTCAAGATTTTAAATTACTCCCTGATAGAAATGTGTTAAAAAATTTATATTTTGTGCTGAAAGCTACGGGTTGGAAAGGGGAAAAAATTATTCGTGAACGCATCACCCATGTATTAGATTTGGTAGGAATGGTCGATTCGGCTCATAAACTCCCCAATACCCTTTCAGGTGGAGAGCAACAACGAATTGCAATTGCTAGAGCTCTACTTAATAATCCTAAAATTATCATAGCCGATGAACCTACTGGAAATTTAGATCCTATTACAAGCTTGGAAGTCATGGAACTATTACAAAAGATCAACGCCAAAGGAACGACCATATTAATGGCAACACACGACTTCAACATGATTGTTAAATACCCCTCAAAAACCTACAAATGCGAAAAGGGTGTATTAACAGAAGTGATTCCCAAAAGAACTAGATGATTAGTATTTGCGTCCCTGTATATAATCAAAATTTAAGTTCTCTATTAGAGGAACTTTATGCGCAACAACAAACACTAAACTTTAAAACTGAAGTTCTTATTTACGAAGACGGATCTTATTTGTACACCAATATAAATGAGGAAAAATGCTTGGCATATCACTTCACTCATATTTGGTCAAAAGAAAATATGGGAAGAGTAAAATCTCGTTTACATTTAGCCAATAAGAGCCAATATGACTGGATCTTGTTTATTGATGCGGATATGTTCCCAAGCTCAAAAAGGTACCTTTCAAATTATTTTTCAGCAACTATTTCTAAACAAGCGGCAAAGGTTATTTTTGGAGGATATGCATACGATAAAAAAAAGAGGAATAACTTTTTGAGGAGTCATTATGGCAAAAGAAGAGAACAAAAACCGGCCTTTCAAAGAACTATTGCTCCATACAAATATGTTTTTTCTGGGAACATGCTCATTCAGAAAGAGATTTTTATTCGTTCCTCTATTGTTTTAAATCACTCATACGGACTTGACATGTTGTTAGGAGCTGAGCTATTTAAAAAGAAAGTAACTGTTCAGCATATCGAAAATGAAACATTGCATTTAGGTATAGACACTAATGAAGTTTATTTGAAAAAATTAAAAAACGGTTCAATTCAGCTACGTAAATTATACGATCAACAGTTTATTCCGAGAGGACATAATAAATTAATTAAATTTTATGAAAATCTAAAAAGCTTACGACTTATTTCAATTTTTTGTTCTAAGAAAATAAAAGTCGGTAGAATCCTTTTTGTTGTGCTTAGTCGGTACGGAAAACCACTATTTCTTTTAGATTGGTATAGGTTGTACTACTTTTCAAATCCTGAAGCAAAATAATATATTTATGCTTTATCATTCAAAAGAGTCTCCCAATGAGCACCAATGGCATCCAAAGCAAGGTGTTGTACGGACGCAGCGGACCGACCTTTACATTTTTGGTATAATTTTTTTTCTTTGTAAAATGTATTTATCGCTGTGGTCATCGACATTTTTGAGTTTGGAGTTACCAATAATCCATTTTCTCGATCTGTTATTATTTCCGAAGGACCTGTAGGGCAGTCATAAGCTACGACAGGGGTGCCACAACCAAGAGCTTCAATAAGCACCATGGGGAAACCTTCAAACAAACTTGTGAGTACAAAAAATATAGCTTTAGCATAATATTTATATGGATTTTCTACAAACCCCAAAAAATGAATCTTGTCAGCACATGTTTTTTGATGGGCCATGTGCTTAAACTCAGGCTTCATTTTTCCATCACCTAAAATTAAAAGATGAATATCATTTTGGGGCAAAACAGAGTTAGCATAAGCCTCTATGAGATGATCAAATTGTTTGATATTATCATTCATTCTTCCAACGCTCATGACAAATTTGGGTAAAAACAAAATGTCCTCTTTGGCAGCAACTTTGATCAATTGAAAGTCAACAGGATTGTAAATCACGCAAGAGTTATGAATTTTTTTTTGCTTTAAAATAGTATGTATTTCGTTGGAAACACAAACCGATTTAAATGCGTTATTATAAAAAAGTCTAAATAGAATTAAAGGTTTTGGCAAGTAGTTATGAAATAACGGGAGATGGAAGGTGAAAATCATTTTTTGTATGGGGAGTGCGAACAAATAAAGAACGAGTTCGGGCAAAAATCGAATTCGAGAACGAACATCAACCACGTAATTAAATTGATGTTTTTTTAAATAAGATCTCAAAAAGATAAATGCTTTAATAAGTCGAAAAGGGTTTTTCCAAGAAAAGTGATCTAAATTTAGGCTCTGATAGGTAGCCTGATAGTTATACGTCACATTGTTGTACATTGTAATCAAATGAACCTCATACCCCAATTTTGAAAAAATTTGAGTTAACAAGGAGGCTACTCTTTGGGCCCCACCATTGGTAAGAGAAGGACTAAGTATGGCTATTTTTTTTATCACCTATCAAATATCTTAAATGTTTTCAAGACAAAAAACAAAGAAGGTTAATTTACGTAATTTTGAAAAAAAAAGCGATGGTACTTTCAGTACATATACTCACTTACAATAGTGAGAAATTTTTAGCTCAAACCCTTAACTCAATCGTAAATCAAGTAACCTCTTTCGATTATGAAGTGGTTATTGGAGATGATGCTTCAACTGATCGTTCCATCGAAATCATAAAAGAATACCAAAAAAAATATCCAACGCTCATTTATTTCGAGCAAAACAAAACAAACCTAGGTATTCTCAAAAACTTTGTGGCTACTCTTAATCGTTGTCGAGGTAAATATGTGTTTGATATCGCTGGCGACGATTGGCTTCATCGAACCAATGCTCTTGAAATCATGGTTGATGCATTAGAAAAAAATCCCACTTTCTCTTTTATCGATTCAGGATATGATGTTTTTTATGAAAAAAAACAAACTACAAAATATTTTGCTAACAAAGCTTTAATCACTCAACCCGAAAATATTTATTTAGAAAATTGTATTGTGAGGGGGTTTCCTAACGTTGGGTGTTGCTACAACAAATCAAAGCTAATTGAAATTGTTGATTTCAATACTTACGTCAAACTGGATTTTAGTCATGAGGACTATCCGATATATATGGACTTGATTCATCAAACATCATTTGGAAGAATCCCTCAATCCCTTACTACTTATCGGGCACACCGCGATTCTTTTTCATTTAATTTTGAAGGTTTTTTAAACGTTCGTCAATATTTTGTCAAGAAATATAATCTCAGCGAACAAATTGAACATCAAATTAAACAAGTACATTACATCAATCAATTAATGGTGGCTGGGGTAAAGGGAAATTCCGTTGAAGGAAAAAAATATTTTAATAAAATCTCGACAAAAAAAATCAAGTTTTGGATACACTTTGCTTTAAGCCAGTCAACTCTATTACGGTTTTTGATCAATCCCTTTAGACGCGTTTGATGCAGCCAAAAATTTATCCCAATCTCTAATATAATCCGATTCATCAAAAACTTCGGAAGCCACTACCAAACATATTGCTCCAGACGAAAAATGCTGTATCTCACGCCATGTCATGGTAGGAATAATCAAGCCTTTATCAGGGGCATTCAATAATATTTTTTTTTCAGAGGAACCATTTTTAAACACTACTTCAAAACTCCCACTCAAAGCGATGATGATTTGTTGTAAGTTTTTGTGGGCGTGCCCTCCTCGATAACTTCCACTTGGAACATCATATAAATAATATGCACGCTTAATGATAAACGGTAACTTTCCGTTTTCTAGCACTGATAAGTTTCCGCGTTGGTCTTTAATTTTTGGAATATCAATCCATTGTAACGCTATTTGTTTAGCCATTTCGTAGAGATTTGCGAAGCAAAAATATAACTAAAAAAAGACAACCGACAAATCGAAAAGTATTGGCCATCATTATGCCTTCAATTCCATAGGTGTCGACAAGTTGGTAACTTAACCCTACAAAAGTGACACATGAAAAGAATTCTACTACAAAAAAATCTGTCAACCGTTTTTTGGCTACTAAATAATAACTAAAAATCAAAAAAATTACTCGAAGCCAATCAGCCAATAGTTGCCATTTAAATAAAGGAGCAATTGCAATAAAATCTTGGTGGTAAAGCACTTGAATAATTTCAAATCGTAAAAAATATACCAGTAGCATTCCAGTACTAACAAAGGGTAATAAAGTTGTTAGAATTTTGACTGATTCTGCACCGAGATTAAAATTCACTGTACTTTTTTCTGAAAACTTTGGTAACACATAAATTGTAAAGACACTGAAAATAAACATAAAATAATTGGCCGAAATATTATTCATCGCTGTCCATAAACCTGCATGTTCAAGGTTGATTTCTTGAGTGATTAGACGACGTATCCATATTTCGATTAGATTTACAAAACCTACCGAAATGATAGACATTCCAATAAAAGGGAGTAAAAATTTTACTTTAGAAAATTCAATACGAAATGAATGCATAAGTTTTAAATTCGGAAGTTGTTTTCGAATATGCACACAAAAAAATACCAATGAAAAAATAGGACGGAATAAAAATGCCAACAGTGCTCCTTGTATTCCATAATAATACAACAATACAACCATCAGAATTGTAGCTACAGAATAGCTCAATAATTGGATCAGGGCTACCGGCTTATAAGCTTTCCGACCACTCAGAATGGATTCTAATAATACATTGAGTGCCATAAGTGGGATTACTACTGCGGATAGTTGTACCAATGTGTCATAGGAGCGTGAATCAAAAACTTGAACACTCAGCCAGTCCGATTGCCATAACACCAAGGCAATCAGTCCAACTGAGGCGGTTCCAAACAGACTTAATACGGAGTGCAGAAATGCCTTTTGATGTTTTTGAGATTGTTCAGATGCCGTGTAGGATATGATCGCATTATGAGCTCCAACAGACGAAAATGAACGGAATAATTCAAGTAAATTTCTAAAGTTAGCGATAAGCGCTAATCCCGAAGCACCCAACCACAAGGCAACCAGTTTTTGAGCACCCAAAGCGATCACTAGTTTCAATGAAGTGGTCACTCCATTAAAGCTAAGTAGCTTAAAAATAAAGTTGTTTTTTAGATGTTGGATAGGCTTCAATTAATACCGATTTAAGACCTCAATAATATGATGGATATTTTGATCTGACAAACTCGGATACAACGGAATACTAACAACTTGTTGGTGGAGTTGCTCGGTTAGAGGAAGGGAAATTTGGGCAAATGCAGACATCGAGGGCTGCTGATGCGGCGGAACAGGGTAATGAATAAGAGGCTGAATATTGTTGGACTTTACATAACGAATGAATTCTTCTCGATTCTCGACACGTACTACAAATAAATGAAACACGTGATCCGAGCCTCCAGAGTAATGAGGTAAGGTTATTCGAGAATTTGCTATTTGAGAAAGGTATCGTTTAGCGATAGAACGTCTTTTGTTGGTGAGCAGGTCAAGATGTTTTAATTTTACGGACAAAAATCGTGCTTGTAAGTTATCCAACCTCATATTGAATCCTATGGCATCAAAATGATATTTTTTGGATGACCCATAATTTCCTAATAAGCGTAAGGTCTGTGCTAATTCGTCATTTTTTGTCACTATCGCACCGGCATCGCCTAAGGCTCCCAGATTTTTAGTTGGATAAAAGCTAAAAGCAGCAGCATCGCCAAAGGCGCCAGCTCGAACCCCAGAAGGGTGGGTAGCTCCATGGGCTTGGGCAGCATCTTCCAAAAGAAGCAAATCCTTTTTATGGGCCAATTCCTGAATGGCTTCCATAGGGGCCAACTCTCCGTACACGTGCACCACCATAATGGCCTTAACTTCAGAAATGACTTTTTGAAGGGCTTGAGGATCCATATTAAATCCCGATTTGAGAGGCTCCACAAAAACGGGTTGTAAACCCGATTGTATGATCGAAATGTGAGTAGCCATATAAGTATGAGCCGATACAGCTACTGCATCACCACGTTTAAGTCTACCTAAATGAAGATATCCCTCAAAAATCAAACGAAGGGCATCTAATCCATTACTTGTACCAATACAGTGTGGTCGATTACAATAAGTAGCAAAATCATGTTCAAATTGAGTGACCTCTTCACCAAGAACATATTGGCCTTTGTTCATGAAATCTTTGAGTGCTTGCTGAAAAGCCGCTTCATAGGGCTTGTTTTCGGAACGGATATCAAAAAAAGGGATCATCGGATACGTTGTTCAAGTTGAATGTAATGTGCTGTATTAAGGGAGTAGAATGCCTGCACTGAATTTACTTTTGAAAAGCTTTCTTTCCAATTCAGTAGTCCTTTGTTAATGTATTGCCCTTGATTTTCGGAGGAAGTTCCAAAACTCACTGTATGCGAGGAATTATAGGTTCTAATGATATGATCGAAAAGAATATCTAAAGCTCCACTATTTCTATCTTCATCACCCGAACTGTATTGAACGTGTAATACCTTTTCCATCACAAAAACCACGGCACCTGCCTTCAGTGTACCCAGATTATAACTTCCGTAAAATAATATATTTTTTGAAAAACTTTTTTTCAACAGTTTTATTTCTTCAAGCGAATGAACAGGTTCAACCTCAAATCGCTTTTTCAAATTAGGTACTAAGATCGTTTCCCAAAAGAGTGAAAGATCTGCTGATTCTTTTACTTTAATTCCGTTTGTTTGAGCAGTTGTTATCGCTCGTTTTCGATTACGATTAGGTTGTTCATACTTTCCTTTTGGAATATAACTGTATATATCGGTACGTACTTTTGTTGCGTTAAGCCATTGGAAAATAAGTTGCTCCGAATGGTCTACATAACGTTGATATATTTCGGGTATAGGCTTGAGGTAAAGTAACTCTATATGTTGTTGATGCAAGTGATGAAGCAAAGCACGAAAAACTTCTACATGAATTTCAAAACGAACTTGAGGGGACACCACAACTCCTCCGTAACTCAACCCTTGATGACTATAGACCGTATTGTTTAATTGGTGTGCTGGTAACAAAGCGACCAATTGTTTTTTGTGGAATACCATTAGGGAAAAATCTTTAAATCGATTGCTATGGTAATCCATAAAAGATCGGTTTAACAAAAAAGTTCCATTGTTGGCATTGGCCACAAACCCATTCCAAAGCTGCGCGTCTGTGGAGAAGTATCGCCTTACACTAAATTCTATAGACATGACGTAAAGCTAACGTAAATGCTTTAATTTTGGTATGTGTAAAGAAGATAAGCTGATTATCCGATTTGCTTTTCTTGGCGTTTTCGTTCGTTTTCGTCAAGATAAATTTTACGCAACCTCAATGATTTAGGGGTTACTTCAACATATTCATCTTTTTGAATGTACTCAAGTGCTTCTTCTAGACTAAATTGAATTGGAGGCGCCAATTTGACTTTATCATCAGAACCTGATGCACGAACGTTAGACAGTTTTTTTGTTTTGGTAACATTAACCACCATATCGTCTCCTCTGGCGTTTTCGCCAATAACTTGACCCGTATAAATTTCATCACCAGGATGAATAAAGAATTTACCTCTTTCTTGTAATTTATCCAAAGAATATGGAATTGCTGTTCCTTTTTCCATGGAGATTAATGAACCGTTATTACGACCTGGAATTTCCCCTTTGTAGGGTTGGAATTCTAAAAAACGATGATTCATAATGGCTTCCCCTGCCGTGGCAGTGAGGAGTTGATTGCGCAACCCTATAATTCCACGAGATGGAATTAAAAAGGAACACAACATTCGAGAACCTTTAGGTTCCATGGCCGTCATTTCACCTTTTCGCATGGTAACCATTTCGACTGCCTTACCAGAAACCTCTTCGGGGAGGTCTATAGTGAGTTCTTCGATGGGCTCGCATTTGGTTCCATCAATTTCTTTGATGATGACCTGAGGTTGTCCAATCTGTAACTCATATCCTTCTCGACGCATCGTTTCGATTAGTACAGATAAGTGTAATACCCCACGACCATAGACCATAAATTTGTCAGCTGCTCCGGTATCCTCTAAGCGCATCGCAAGATTGCGTTCTAATTCTTTTTCCAAACGATCGTTGATGTGTCGCGAAGTCACAAATTTTCCATCTTTTCCAAAAAAGGGGGAGTCGTTGATCGTAAATAACATACTCATCGTAGGTTCATCAATTGCGATGGTAGGAAGGGGTTCAGGGGTTTCGATGTCCGCAATGGTATCACCAATTTCGAAACCTTCAAGTCCAATTACCGCACACAAATCACCTGCTTGAACTTCTTCTACTTTTTTTCGGCCTAAACCGTCAAAAAGGTTGAGTTCTTTAATACGAGATTTGATGATGGAGCCATCTCTTTTGCAAAGGCTTACCATAGAGGAAGCTTGAAGTATTCCCCGTTGTAAACGACCAATAGCAATTCGGCCTGTAAAGGAAGAAAAATCTAAAGAGGTAATCAACATTTGGGTACTCCCTTGCGCTACTCTGGGCGAAGGGATATGTTGTACAACCGCATCTAACAAAGGGTCGATGGAGGTGGTTTGATTTTTCCAATCAGCAGACATCCAATTGTTTTTGGCTGATCCGTACAACACTGGAAAATCCAATTGCCATTCTTCGGCCCCTAATTCGAACATGAGGTCAAAGACGGATTCATATACTTCGTCGGGGGTACAATTTTCTTTATCCACTTTGTTGATCACCACTATGGGTTTGAGTTGAAGGCTGATGGCTTTTTGCAGTACAAAACGTGTTTGTGGCATGGGTCCTTCAAATGCATCTACGAGGAGTAAAACTCCATCGGCCATATTTAAAACCCGTTCAACCTCGCCTCCAAAATCGGCGTGACCAGGGGTGTCAATGATGTTTATTTTGGTGTCTTTGTACTGAACGGAAACATTCTTAGATAGTATGGTAATTCCTCGTTCTCTTTCTAGGTCATTGTTATCCAAAATCAATTCACCAGTTTCTTGGTTATTTCGAAATAATTGGCAATGGTGCATGATTTTGTCAACTAAGGTAGTTTTCCCATGATCGACGTGGGCAATGATGGCGATATTACGAAGTGATTGCATAGCATTTTTTAACGACGTGCAAATGTACATTATTTTTTAAGGGAAATCCCTCAAATGAAGGTTAGCGAATCAATAAATTGTATTTTTGTGTTATGATTGATTCCACACAACTTCATCGAGCCCCATCCAAAAGCTTTTTTTTGTTATCAGGGCCCTGTGCTATCGAAGGCGAAGATATGGCCTTACGCATTGCCGAACATATGATTGAGCTGACCCATCGGCTGCACATTCCTTTTGTTTTTAAGGGAAGTTTTAAAAAAGCAAACCGCAGTAGAATTGATAGTTTTACAGGAATTGGAGATGAAAAAGCATTAAACATATTGGCAAAAGTCCGAGATACTTTTGATATTCCAACGGTTACCGATATACATGAGGTTGAGGATGCACAGAAAGCAGCTGGCTATGTGGATGTTTTACAAATCCCTGCTTTTTTGGTTCGACAAACAGATTTGGTCGTGGCTGCAGCCAAGACGGGTAAGGTCATTAACTTGAAAAAAGGGCAATTTATGAGTCCTGAAAGTATGCAACATGCTGTTCGAAAGGTACACGATTCGGGGAATCAAAACGTATGGATTACGGACAGAGGCACCATGTTTGGATACCAAGATATGGTGGTGGACTTTAGAGGAATACCTACGATGAAACAGTTTGCTCCAACTGTATTGGATGTAACACATTCGCTTCAACAACCCAATCAGACGATTGGAGTAACCGGGGGACGTCCTGAATTGATAGAAACAATCGCTAGAGCTGGAATAGCTTCGGGGGTGGATGGATTGTTTATGGAAACCCATTTTGATCCTGCACAAGCTAAAAGTGACGGCGCAAATATGCTTGCATTGGATCGAATGGAAGGCTTGTTGGAACGTTTGGTTCGGCTTCGTGAAGTGGTGGTATCCCTAGATACTGAGCGCAAGGGATAGAGGAATTTGTTTGAGCGCTTTGGACCTGTCCAAACGCGAGTTCCGAAAGCCCGACCCTGTGTAGACAGGGTAGCGCCAAAAAAATTTGTACTTTTGTGCTCCCGTACAGGGAAATGTTCATTGAAACATATCAGGGGTCGACTGGTTTTGACAGCGAGACTGATGACACGGTAAGCAGGTCGAGCGCTGGACTACAGCTCGTAAAACTCATAGTACCAACACCTTAAATGGCGAGAATAACTACGCTCTTGCAGCCTAATTGACTGAATTATAGTACGTCACTGGCCTAGTCCCGCAAGGCGGGAACGCGAGATGTCTTTGAAAGGCCCTTGTTGACGGCAATTCGTATAAAGGCACCATCAATGTCAACATAGAAACTTTGGGGCTTCGGCAAAGTTTTAAACCTTAAGAAGCTAAGGTATGTGTGGGCGGTTTTCGGTCAGCATATACC
Source organism: Flavobacteriaceae bacterium (assembly GCA_965659665.1). Taxonomy (GTDB): domain Bacteria; phylum Bacteroidota; class Bacteroidia; order Flavobacteriales; family Flavobacteriaceae; genus CBFHWU01. Next base: position 1,529 of record CBFHWU010000016.1, on the reverse strand, counting down.
CTAAAATTAATCGAAAACTAAACCTGTAGAACGCTGAGAATTCACTTGTTTGGACGAGGGTTCGATTCCCTCCGACTCCACTTTGACGCACAGCAAAGCTGTGGATAACATCATAAAAAGCCCTGCAAATGTATTGGTAAGGGCTTTGTTGCTTTTATACACTAAGTGCTGGAAGTACTGTTTGCTGTATTTCCTATTAGGGAGGCAAAGGGAAAACCCCAAGGGTAATTCCTCCGACTCCACCACACGGGACAAACTCAACTTTTTTGAGATTTGTCCTTTTTTATTTTCATCTAACTCCTTGTTTATATGCAAGATATATCTCAAAAAATCATTGATTCTAATAGTTCGATATTTTTTCCATCAAATTCAATTTTTTCTGGCAATATTTAACTTGTTAGTTTTTGTTTGTGCTCTAGAGGACATTGTCGTTAAGAAAGGTTGCTTGATAAATTATTGACTCCCCTCTGGAAATAAATTCCTTTGTTTTCGCTACAGATTCAACCATCTTGAAATGGTTTTCGGGGGAAACGTCAGCACCATCAGAAAATAATTCTTGTTTCAACAAACCAATATTGGTCCCTTGGTCGAACACCACTTGTAACGATGTTGGTGTAGGGCCTTTTAAATTATAATGGTGTTTATAGAGATACTATGACTTTTCACATTGAAGTCCACGGATAAATATTGATTTGGAGAGTCTGCTTTTCACAAAATTTAAAGTATATTTTTTAATTTATATCCCCAATAGTTGTTGCAACTACCATTTCTGATCCCAACTCTTTAAAATGTCTCTTACCACATTCAATTTTTGATTGTTCTTTAGGTCTTAAATCCATTTCAGAGGTACTTCCCTTACTCTCTACTACGAAATACAATTTCTCCTCATCACCATCTTTCCAACTCACCACCCAATCAGGGTTATATGATCCCAAAGGGGTGTCAATCTTAAACCAGTTTGGAAGTTTTGCGTATACGGATACATTTTCACTTTGTTCAAACTGTTTGGAAAGTGTAGATTCTACTTTTGAATCATAAACCACATATTCATAAGGTGATTTTGTACTCTCAGATAAGTTGTTTTTTAGGTATCCAAATAGTTCTTCGTTCTCAAATAATTCTTGACTGTAAAAGTCATTTCCACCCATTTTATGATATTTGATTCCATCAATAATATGTAACCTCATCTGATCATTAATAATGTCAATACAACCTTCAATAAATTTTTGAGGATTGATTTTGAAATATTCCAGTTTCTCTGTTCCAGTGAGAATATCAACAATTGATTTTCTTGTAAGTTGTGTTTCATTTTGAAGATACCCCACAATATCAGGTAGGTTATTAACCTCATAATCTAAATTAGAGGTTTGTGTTCTTACAGAGGTATCGTCAACCTGAACACCTCCAATAGACATCGTGACGGTTGATTTAGTATAATGGAGTTTCCCTCGCTGAATGTTTAGTTTTTTATCTATAGAATTGATGCATTCTTTTACCAATGAGTTTGAATCAAAGTCTACCGAGAAGGT
>CBFHWU010000015.1:0-221953 GCA_965659665.1 Flavobacteriaceae bacterium | reverse complement strand
ACCATGCTTATCAATAACCCTACCCCTGTTACTTCCTCAAGAATACCGTCCATGATGCCTGCATCTTTGGGAGCTATCGCAAACTGGTTAAAGATTCCGTCTGCACAATCCACCGCAGGGTTCCAACTGCATTCGGGCAATCGGGCGTCTTGTAAAAAGGCGGCTATGCTGCGGTTTACCGATAAGACCTCTGCAATAAGAAGCGAATCTATAGAAGCAGCTGCATTAATATGGGCTTTGAGCCTCGCTTCAAGACTAGCTTGGTGCAACTCCCGTAGGGCAGCTACATCTGCTTGAGCAAGTTTCTTTCCAAAAAAGTCATCGGATACCGTTACACGATACTTTAAGATGTTTTCCTTAAAGTCGTAGTGGTAATAGAGCGTAGTGCCTTCAGGGGCATCAGACAATGAACGTGCCTCTTGCAGCTGCTCGGTAGTACTGGTGTTGCTGGTAACCAACAGGCAGTACGGCTTGCCATCTAACGTAAAGGCCTCGTTTACAAAAAGACTATCTCGTGTTGTTTCATCTACAAGACGTATGGTGCGGTTACTATCTGGTAGGGTAAGCTGGTCTGCTGGGTCGGTAAAACCAAAACTACCATGGAAATAGCCGTCACCAGCGCCTGCTGTGCCATCACTGTCGCCTATGCCTAGGTCTCGGGCAATGTTATGAAGTGCCTTTTTCACCTCTTTTACCGTAGCCTCCTTTTTAGCTATGGCTTCTTCTGCTTGGGCTATGGCTTCTTTGTCCTCTTTTTTTGCAGCCTTTTCCAACGCTTTTTCAAGCTGGTCTAATTCTTCTTTGGCTTCTTCAAGTATGGTTTCTTGCTCGGCAATCTCCTCCGTAATTTCCTGTGCTTCTTCTTCGCTAAGAATTTCATCTTCTTGTTGATCTGCTATCGTATCGGTAAGAATATCTACCAAATCCTCTATCTCCTCAATAAGCGTATCTATACTTTCAACTCCTCCCCACTTTGGGTCATAGGTCGTTTTGATAATACCGTCTATCAATTGATAATCGGTGTTAATCGTAATGCCCTCAAAGGCTACTGCAATTTTAGTGTCGGCCAAATAAGGCACTACTATAAAACCTGTACCGCTATAGGTGCCATTTGCGCCTTCTACTTCTGTAACTGTTACCGGGAAGTCGCCAGCCCTAAAGGTTTCGTTTTCTCCTAAGTAGCTTACCGGGTCGGTATTGCTAATTTCTATTTCAGGTACAATACCACAACTGTAGCTAACGGTTTCATCTGCCGTAGGCATGGTAAATTGGTTAGGGGTACTGTAACTATAGCCTTGGTCTAAATCGGTTAAGGAATGGCAGGTGCCCCCTACCCTAAAATCGTAAGTTACCCCATCTTGTAGGTTGCCTATTTGCGTTTGGTTGTTGTATGAGAACACTTCAAACCACTCGGCATCGGCTACATCGGCGCGTTTATACTGTACGTGGTATTTGTTGTGGTCTGGGTGGGTTTGCCAAGAAATTTTTACACGTCCGTTGCTTAACGGTTCTGCCAAGGTCATAATCGGTGGAAAGCACGCTTGGGTATAGGTAAAGTAATAGATTTCGCTATAGCCATCGTTTCTAAACACTGAGTTTTCACTCAGCCCTGTTTTTGAAATAGCACGTACACGCCATGCGTAGGTTTTTCCTGGAAATAGTTCGGGTTGCCCAATACCATATACCAAGGTTGTGGAAAAGACGGTTTGCGTATAATAATTAGGTGATGCCAAAAACCCTGCTTGCGGGTCTATACGTGTTTCCCAAATTTCCCTTAGTTCAAATTCATAGGATACATTGGTGGCATTGGCATGGCGTGGGGTCCATGTAAAATTTATAAAGGGGGTGGTACTTGTTAGTTGGTCGCCACGGTTGGGTAGGTTTAAAAACGGTGGATCGTTTAGTAAAAGAAAAATATTGTCGCAACCAAAATCTGGATTTGAAATGAGTTGGTTGGTTTGAAAATCATAGACTTCCCAACATATTTTATAAGCGCCATCGGGTAAGGGTCTGCTGTATTGCCGTGCATCAATACCTATTAAATTATGTAACTGAAAGTAGGCTGCTAAATCAACATTGGTAAATGCTTGAGAGGTGCCTCCGTTTAAATAAACAAAAGGTGCTCCTGCTACAATATCTCTAGATTGTATGTTTAGTCCATTGCCTTGTATTTTGAGTTTTAAACGTACTTGGCGGTTGTTAACGTTGTTATCGTTTAAGATCAGTCGCAGTCTAAGTTTTACATCATAGCTGGTCGCGTAATCACTAAGCTTGGTGCTGTATGGAGGTACGATAGTATGAACCGTTTGTACAGGATAAATTTGCGCATGTGTTAGTTGAGAGAAGAACAGTAGGCAGTAGAGTAGTATGCAGTAGGCAGTGTTTTGGAAAGGGGTTTTCAGTATGCAGTAGGCAGTATTTCGCAGACGGGGTTTCAGGAGGCTGTTTTTCAGTACGCAGTAGGCAGTGTTTAGGAGAGGAGTTTTCAGGAGGCTGTTTTTCAGTACGCAGTAGGCAGTGTTTCGTAGACGGGGTTTCACTGATCCACTGCCCACTGCCAACTGACTCACTGACCCACTGCTAACTGCCCACTGTAAAATCCTTTTCATTTTCTAAATTTTTCGGGGTTTTGAATCATATATCCTATTAGTTTTCCAACGTCTTCGGATTTTTTATGTAATTCATTCTTCACTTCTTCGGTAATGTATTTACAAGCTAAAGCAAAATCTAGCCAAACTTGTGTTTCACTATTTTCCATATCTGCGTCTGATAATTTTGCAATAAAATGTTTCGGGTATAAGCGTTTTCTATAACCTTCACCAATATTGGAGCAAACAGAACGTGAACTACGACGTATTTGATCTGTTAATGCATAACGCTCTTCCTTTGGAAAAGTCTTTGTTACCTCAAAAACTTGCATTGCTAACTCAAATGCTTTCTGGTATACCTTTAACTTTTTATACATCTATATTTTTTTACTTCTGCTCTACTGCCTTACTGCTCACTGACCCACAGCCCACTGCCAAATGCCCACTGCCTACTGACCCACTGCCTTACTGCCCACTGACCCACTGCCAACAGCCCACTGCCAACTGCCTACTGCTTCTGTACTTTAATATCACATATAACATAGGAGTTGAGTCCGTCATTTACATAACCTTTAATTTTAATAGCTCCTTTACGACCATCGGCTGTTTCTAATAAAACCACTCTTGGCAACAGACTGTTATTAAAATTCAATAATCCATTTGGAGTTTCTGTAATAGTAAGGGTTTCCAAAAGCGTATCATCTTCCATAGCGTCAAATTCAGCTACTGTTAAACTTGCCGAACAGCCACATATTTCTTGCGAATTGATAAATTTGGTTTGTGTTGCGTTTGGAATGGCTATAAACCCATTGGCATCAACTTTATCTGGGGACACAAATTTGTTAAAACTAAAACTACTATTGAGTCCAAAAAATGCAATGTCAATTTCGGCTCCAATCTCTGAGGTCACTTCATTTGCGATAAATACTTCTCGTAATGTTGATGAAAAAAAAGCACCTTTTACATTGTTATTATGTGCTGTATTGATACCCAATTCTATATCTGTAAAAGCCCTAATATTTGTGTCAGGAAGCACCGTAATATCGTTTGTAACCGCATGTGTTCGTTTACCATTATTGGCTTCAAGCGTAATGGTATATGTGCCTGGTGTGTTAAAGGTAACCGTTGGCGTTTCTTCTGTTGATGTTGTTGGAGTTTCATTTGGAAAAGTCCAATTATAAGAAGTCGCACTTATAGAGCTGTTGGTCAGAGTAATGGTTACAGGAACCTGATAATCATCATCAAAAAAATCCACGTCCCAATCGAAAACAGCTTCTATATTAGGAGCAACGTTGATTGTCGTGCTTTCTGAAATTGTTTCAAAACCATTAGAAACCTCCAACGTAATTAGATGGTCTCCGGGTGTTTCAAAAACTACATCCGCTGGATGTTGCTTTGTAGAAGTTGCTGGAATTCCGTTTTCAAAAGTCCACTTATAGGTCAGACCTACGCCGTCGGAAGTATTGGTCAGCTCGATTTCAACAGGTGGGTAATTACTATCTATAATTTTTGTAGAAAACCCAATGGCTATGCCATCCAACACAGTAATCGTTTTTTGAAAGGTATCAGTGCTTCCATCTACGTTAGACGCAGTTAAACTTATTGTGTACGTCCCTGCTGTATCATATACAATAGTTCCTGGGTTTTCATCAGTGGAACTGGCGAGTTCTGCACCAGTAAATGTCCAATCAAAAGTATCTGCACCAGTACTTTGATTGGTAATTTCTAATTGTACGGGAACGGACTTGTCTCCGCCGACAAAAGATGTGCTAAAACTAGCTTTTACGGGAGTAGCGGTTTCTTCAAAGCATCCAAATAGCACTGTAGCCATTAAAGCAATTAAGGCAAACCTGGTATTGATTTTTATAAAAAATGATTTCATTTGTTTACAATAATTCTTTTTAATTGAGTTTCCTTAGCGGTTTCAAGTATCACAAAATACGTTCCTACGGATAGATTCAAATTCATAGGAATGGTATATTCTTCTGCTGTTGGAAGCGTTGGTTGAGAAAAAATAAAAACTCCCTGAATATCAAAAACCCTCACAGCTATAGGACTGGGTTCCGCTAGGTCTATATACAATTCAAATACTCCAGCGTTCGGATTAGGTGTTAAGGTAAACGTTTCTATAAAAGGATTTTCTGTATCTCCTGAACTGGGCAATCCACTGCTTTGTTCCACAACAATATTTTTAAATATTTCCTGAGCGCAAGCCCCCTGTGTAGAAATAAGTCCTACCTTATAATTCCCAGTTTCTGAAAAACGCAATGTAATGGTTGTTGGGGTTTCATTAACAACAGTTATTGCTGTAGGTATAACCCATTGAGAAGTTTCTCCTAATGGGTCGCTAACGTTTATTACTATAACATCTTGATCAACATATACTTGTGAGGATATTAAAAATTCAGCATCTATGTCGGTATCAGATGTGACTACACTAATGGTATTGGTTGCCGTACAACCCAAAGTGGATGTGGCCGTTACTTGATAGGTTCCTGCTTCTGATACAGTAACTTGTGCTGTGTTTGCAGTAAACCCATTATCGGATGTCCAAACATAGCTTGCATTTGCATCTGAAATACTCCCATCCAAAACAAGTGTTTGTGCTGCACAGAGGGTTTTGTCTTCTCCTAAGTCAATGGTGATTTCGTCAGGGTGTTCTAAAATTACTTCTGTGAAAGTGGTACACCCATTCGCATCTGTTAATTCAAAAATATACGTGCCTTTTGATAAGTTGCTTATGCTTGTAGTAGTTTCGCCTGTATTCCAAGAATACGTATATGGCGTTATACCTCCAGTAATATTTAAAGCTATAGCTCCATCATTGCCTTGAAAACAAGTTGGGTTTGTCCGTTCGACTACTTCAATGTTTAATCCACCTGGTTGTTCGATAGTAATATTCCCTGTAGCTTGGCAACTACGCGCATCGGTAACATATACTACATAACTATTTGCTATCAACCCTGTAGCAGTAGCGGTACTTTGTCCGTTAGACCACTGTACATCATAAGGTGCTATGCCTCCAGTAATAGAAACCGTAGCTGTTCCGTCATTTCCTGCACCACAAGAAATTTCTGTGGCTGTAAGACTAACTTGCAACAACTCTGGTTCTATAAAGTCAAAAACAATATCGGTTGGATTGATTAAGTTTAGACTTTCATAGACACCGATAACTATACCTCGACTATCGGCTACATTCAATGCATAATTACCATTAGACAATCCTGTTGCAATGTTTGCATTTTGGTTTAAATCATCGAAACCTCCGTTTGAATTTTCTTTTTTCCAATAGTAAATGTAGGGCTGCCCTGTATCAAAAGGCAAGCCACCTGTTACCGCCACCTGTAAGGCACCATCCGAATAAGGGTTGTTAAACGTATTGTCTTGATTACAAGATATGGGGGTATGCACACTTATAACAGCTTCTATGGGATCGTATAAAACAAATTCATCATCGATAATAGTGCAGCCATCTCCTGTGGTCGCCAATGGGAAATTAGTGTCTTCAATCGTAAGATAATAACTTCCTTTTGGAATATTATTTAATCGAATTTGAAACACACCGCCTACAACACTTGTAGTTGTTTGAGTATTTAAAATTATGCCTGCTTCATCTTGCCAATAATAGGTGTAACTCCCATCATCAAAATCAGTACCCCCTGTAATTTGTGCGTCTATCCAACCATCGGACACACCGCCTGTTGATGGTGTTGCAAAAGCAGTATATGCAATAGCTAAAGGTGTGTTAGGCTGATTGATTTCTATACTTCCATCTACTTGACAACCACGACTGTCTGTAATGGAAATGTTATACCTTCCTTGGGAAAGACCTGATGTTTGTTCAGTAGTATCACCATTGCTCCATAGAACATCATAAGGTGGTGTGCCTCCTGTAATGATGGCTTTTGCCCAACTATCACTTCCACTAAAGCAATACACATCTTGTTTTTCAATGCTTAATTCCAATAATGGTGGTTCTTCAAACAGATAGGTTACATCTGTAGCATTTGCCAATAGATTGTTTACATAAACACCAATAACAATGCCATTGGCATCTTTGATATTTACGGCGTAATTACCTGCATCTAAATTAGTAGCTATGTTTGTTGTCTGTGTGGTCAATATCGTCCAAACCCCAGGACTTGTCTCTTTTTTCCAAGTAAAATAATAGGGCAAACCATTGTTATCTGTTGGGGCTAACTGGACGCCTCCTTCAGCAATAACTTCTAAGGCACCATCACTATACGGGTCGCCATAAGTATTGGCACTATTACACGAAATGGGGGTGTGTAATTGTAGTGTTGATTGTAACGGTTCCGGCTCAAAAAGCTCATAAGGACTTTTTATTATCGTACAATTTGTTGCATTAATTGCCAAAGGGTGGTTTTTATCCTCAATGGTCAGGTTATAGATTCCTGCTCCAAGGTCATTAAGCTTGATGACATAACTAGTAGGATTTATAATTTCAGTGACTTGTGCATTTAAGTTTATTCCTCTACTATCTTCCCAAATGTAGGTGTAAGCTCCTGAATCTAATGGAGTACCCCCTTTGACAGTTGCCTCTATCCATCCATTTGTTGCTCCTGTAAAAGTTGGCGCAAAGAAAGTGTAGTTAATCTCTAATGGATTTGTTGGCTCATCAATGGTAATGGTTGCTTGTGCCTGACAACCTTTTTCATCTACAACATCAATCGTGTATGTTCCTGCAACTAATGTGTCTATATCTTCGGTAGTTGCTCCTGTACTCCACTCAATTGTATAGCTCCCAGTACCTCCTGTAATTGTTGCATCTATACTCCCATCATTTCCTTGGTTACAAAACACATCTATTTTGCTTAACTCTATTTTTAATAATTCAGGTTGTCTAATCTCTTTAGTAACGTCAACAGGGGTAATGATGTTTCCTGATGCTGTGCCTACAGTAATACCATTGGCATCAACTATATTCACTGCATAATTCCCAACATCTAAACCTGAAGCTACTTCGGTAGTTTGTGATGCTAATACTGTCCAAACGTCAGGACTTGTTTCTTTTTTCCAAGTATAATAATAATCTAGCCCATTATTGTCTGAAGGATCTAGAGGCACGCCTCCTAAGGCGGTTGCTGTTAACTCCCCATCGCTAAAAGGGTCGCTAAAAGTATTGGTGTTATTGCACGAAATAGGATTGGTTTCAGTAAGTGATAGTTTTAACAAAGGAGGTTCGTTTAATGTAAACTCAGCGGCTGCAATTGTACACCCATCCTTATCTGTAGCACTGGTATGGTTTGCATCGGTTACGGTTAATGTATATTTGCCTGTTATAGCACTCTCTAAGGTTAAAAACCATCCATCTGTAGTGTCAACAACGTTTGTAAAGGTTGTCCAAGCCGTTCCATTTTCATGTATCCAGGTGTAGTTATACGTACCGTTTGCCAATGGAGTTCCTCCTGTAATTTGTGCTCGAATACGTCCGTCTGAAAAGCCAAATGCTGTGGGTTCTTCATGATAAACAAAATCAACTGCCACTGGATTATCGGGTTCTGTGATTTCTATAGTCTCTGTGATTTCTGCACCCAAACCGACTATTTGTCCACCGCTATCTCTTTGGATGACTCCTGCAACACAGCCATTGGAATCTCTTACTTGTAGCTCATAAGTTTTAGGAAGTAATCCAGTAACGTTTTCTGTTATTTCTATATTTGGATATGAAGCTGTAGTTGAAAAAGTTGTCCAGTTTTCTGAAGTATCTCCTACTTCTCGGAGCATATATTCATACGTTTGAAAGTTTTGACCTCCGTGCGCCGTTATTGCTATCTCTCCGTCACTACCTCCGTTACACCAAACATCTGTTTTTGTAAAAGAGAACTCCAAAGGTGTGGGTTCGTTGATGGTAAAAGTCGTATTATGGTCGGGACCATCTGTATAAGTATTAAACATTTGACCATTATAACCTGGTGCTGAACCTAATAATCGTAAGGTGTAATCTCCTGGAGGTAAATTATTTATAGTATATGAATTATCGGTAGACAATGCTGTAATATTTTCTTCTGAATAGTCAACACTTGTAGTGGTATTGGTCATTGAAATACTAAGTAACTCTCCAGTAGTTAATGCCCTGTCGAAGTTGATTTTTATGCTTCCGTTTTCTTCTTCAAAACATTGTACAGGAGTGGGGCTCACTAAAGAAATATGTGGGGAAGAAGGCCTTAAATCATAAAAAATAACATTATCAGAAACTAAATCATTACATGTTTTTATTCTAAAGTAAACTCGTTTACCAATTTGGCTAGTGTTTAAAAAAGTTGACGGTTTTATTGAAAAAGATGATTGTCCATTTGTGGTGGAAGACATATTTGACCATCCTGAAGATGAGGGAGTTCCTGTAGCTACTGTTTGATATTGCCAATTGTAAAATGTAGTAGGAAACCCCAAAGAGTTATTTTCTACAGAAAGAGTAAAATTATCATCAAATCCGATTAATGTATTGTTTGGCTGTGAGATATTCAAAATAGGTCTTGACGAATAATCAAAATCTATTCTGTCATTTTGAAACCCACTATGGTTATAAGTGAAACGACTTTCATCTAAGCAACCGTTGTTCAAGTATATATTATTATCCCATCTAGCATCTCCAGTACTTCTAAAGTTTACAAACCCAGTTATGTGGAATCTTATAGGTCGTTTAGTTCTTACTAAAATTAGATTTGTTGATGGCTGATGTGTATTATCTCTAATATCCTTATGATAAATTTGCTCGGTAGAGTTATCAGAGTAGTATAAGATAATTCTCATATTTGAGCTTGTTCTATTATTTACATTTCTATCAACTTTAAACCAAAAATCTAATTTAATTTCATAACTCTGTATTTGCCCATAAACACAATATGAAGAAACAATCAAAATAACTAGTAATAACAAAACTCTTCTCATAACCTAAAATTTTATTTCCACTGTTTTCACTTGAGTAAATTTTCCACTAGTAAGTGTTCCTCTAATATGATAGGTATAAACTCCATTTGGATTAACCGCTTCATCAGTTATCCTTTTTACACGTACAGGAACAATACGCCAAGTGGTTGGGTCTTTGTCATTTTCTTGTTTATAAATGGTGTATTCTGCAATTGTACTATCCTCTGCACGCCAGAACAGTTCTATATAATTGTCCTCTCGATACACATTAAAATTGATTTCTTTAATCAAGTCTTTGGGCTTTAAATCAATCACCTCAATGGTTAATGGAGTTGAAAGCACGGATTCCAAGCCACTTTTGTCTATGGCTTTTATGGCGTAACGGTATTTCTTGTCAACGGCTACCTCTTTATCTGTAAAGGTTTGAACCGTATCGGTAGCTTTGTAAATGACTTCCCATTCCGCTTCATTGGTCAGATTTTTTCTGGTAAGTATATGTGTTGCATTTTCTTCCGAAGAATTTATCCAAGTAAGTTTTACTTCGCCATTCTCTACTTTATAATTTGAAAATACGGGCGCTGTGGGCGGAATGACATCGGGTTTTTCTAATACCAATACTTTCGATTTATTGGAATGATTAAAACGTTTGTCTACAGCAACTACTTGATAATACACCTTAGCGTTTAAGTTTTTAACTTCTACAGTATCTATAAATTTACTTGCTTCTAATGGAGAAACCGTTAATTGAGAAGGTTCTTCTTTTTCTGTAAATCCTCTAAAAACACGATAGCCTAGTATGTCTTTTTCGGAATTGGCTTTCCAATTGAATCTAGCAATACCTAAGCTGTCTATTTTCCCTTCCAATTCAACAGGAATTGCCGGAGGGATGGAGTCTATGGGTTGAATTAACGTGCTAAACGATGTTTTTTGTTGTTTGGGTGTTTTTCCTACTGCCGTAATGGTAACGTAATTAGAAGGTTCTAAATCGGAATAGGTAATTTCTCTTTGGGTAACGGGGATATTATCAACTACTACCTCATAAGGCCCTGAATCTTTTTCTGCTTGGTTTAATTGAAATTTTTCGGTGATGGCTTCCCCTTCTTTAGGAAACTCCCATATGATAACCGCTTCGTTTTGGTTTTTAGTGAATCTAAAATCTCTAATTCGTGGCGTATATGGTAAGATGGGTTTCCCTTGCCCAGAAATCGTATCCGAGTACCTTCCTTTTTCTCCAAAAGGCGATATGCCGTTAACTCTATAATAATACGTTTTATCATTATGAGCTAATGAATCGATATAGTACATACGTTTGGCAGGGGCATCGGGTTTGTCATTAAGATTAACCAAAGGTTCTTTACTTAAAGGCGTAAATGTTTTTCCGTCTTTGGAACGTTCCAAATTATAAGACGTATAAATGCTTTTAAATAATTGATACTCCCAAGTAATGATTGCATTCTTATCGCCAAAAATGCCTTGCAAATCTATAGGGGCTGGTAAAGGCTCATGATCATCTAACCCTGCTAAGACCGAAGTGCTTTTGATTGCCAGTTTTTCTTGTGGTAGTGCCGATTTAACCTTATAAACATAACGCTCGTTTTGTTTTACATCTGTATCTACAAAACCCCAACCTGCCTTTGTTGCTGCCTCAAAATTCATATCGGCAGCTAATAATGCAAAAGAAAAACGTTGTTCCACCTCTTTTGATAGATTAACGATGTCTGCCAACGCTCCTTGGCTACCATCAACCTGAAAGCTCTCCCCATAAATAGCTTGGGCAATAATAGCAGCATAATCATTTTCAGCAACAATGTCTTGCCAAGTTTCCAAAGGATCTGCTGTGATAGATTTCGTCCATAGCTTTTGTGGCTCTGCTAAACGTTGGCCGTCTTTTGAAAACACATATTTTTCTAAAATAAACCCACTTCTGTTTGTCTGTTTCCAAGCCACAGGAGCATCAACGGCCCAGCGCAATAAAATTTGATTTTCTTGAACGCGAGACAATAGCTTAACAGTTGGTAAACTGTCTTGCACTATACCTTGTGACCAGCCTGTTTGAAAGAAAAGCAAACAGACTATGGGAATATATAAATAATTAATATTCAACATTTTGGGGTTTAAAATTTAAAAACTAGAGCGGTTAAAAACCACTCTAGTTTTTAATTATTTATTGTCTGTTACAAATTATTGTTGAAACATATTTTATTACATCATTATTACTGTCAGTATACTCTTCTGTAACCACTAGAGTTAGCACATTTCCTGCTACAGTAAAAGCGACTTCTTCTATATCAGAACTACCATCATAGGTAATGGAAAGAACATTGTCTTTAATTGTATACGTTCCTGAATCCGTTACAGTTTTGGATAATTCAATATAAGATTCAACAAATTTACCATCAGACTTAAAGGTAAAAGTTATTGCATCTTGATCACTTATCGTTCCAGAATCAATGATACCCTGAGATACACCATTTTTAAATTCTTCATCAGAGAAGGAAACTTCTTTCCATGTCCCAACGATTGATGATTCGTTTCCTCCATCATCATCTTTACAAGATGTAAATAATGCTGCGGATAAGGTTACTGTTAACAAAAAAATTGTTGTTTTCATTTTACTTAATCTGTTCATGTTATGTATATTTAGATTTTACTTATTATTGTGAGATTTGATTTAAAAGCTTAAAAGCTCTCACGTTTACTTTTAAGTTTTTTTTTAATTTCTAAAATCGTTCGGGTTTTTAAATCTATATGTAGCACTTGTGCCGTTAATTCCACCAGGAAGCTTATACCGTAATGTTGTTTTATAAAATCCATAACGCATAAATAAATAGCTTGAATCTAAAAAATTAAGCACTGGACTCGCATCTGATATCAACCCATCTACATAATCATTTACTATATGTGATTGCATAGCCACCCAATCTTCTTTGTAAGCCAGACCTAAATTGTAGCGGAAAGGAAAGGTGGTGCGTAACATATTCTCATTTACCTCATAAGCTAAGTTGTTTATATAGCTTGATAAAATCGGCAAGGCGAATTTAGGTGGTGTTCCTAAAATTGCACCGTCTCGATGTTGAAAGTTGTATTGTCCGCCTAAGGGGTACTTAGCATACAGTGGCGGGTTTATATCAGCAACGAAATAGTCGTCATCTAAAGTTGCTTCAACACTTACTAAGGGGATATTATTTGTATAATCAGAGCCTATAAGTTCTGGAATATCAAAAGGTTCATGACTATTTATCCTATTGGTTAAATAAATAACATCCGAATAAATAGCTCCCCAATTGTAATCCTCGGTCTTTAACGAATTGACCTTCCTTTTAAACGTCTTGTATTCAGAAGTTCCAAAATCGTATGCTAGTCGTTCTATCTCTCCGTCTTTTGATACGCTTTCTGCCTGATTGGTTTTAATGGTTGCCGTGTTATCTCCTGCCGTAGTATCGCCAATGTTTGCGTTTTCACTAGTAGTTTTATTTTCATTTGATGACGTATTACTTCCTTTTAATCTACTTGCAATTGCAATATGATATTGTGAAGATTGCAACACATTAGGTAAATCATAGTTAAGTATATTTTCTGCCGTATTGTAATTAAAGGTAACATCAGTAGACGAGGCTTCATTCTCTTTTGTAAACGCAATAAAGCTTTCCCATGCATCGTCATCAAATAGATAGTCTTGCCCTCGTTTTAATTGAATATAGCCTTGTTCGTGTTCATCTTCAAAGAAATATTTTTGATCAATTACTGGATATGCATAAGTGATGTTATGCAATGGTATAAAATCTGGTGCGCCTCCTGTAGTAAATGTATGTTCTTTAAATTCTTTAGCAGGTTGCCCGTCTACCATAATGGTTTGGAAAATTCCATTTACTTTTTCTTTAAAACTGACTTCAACTTGAACCGTTAATGGTGTATTAGGAGGCAAAATGTCTGTAGAAACGAAATTGGCACGATCCTTATAGGCAGACCATTCTAATGCCCCTGGGATTTCTTGTCCGTCATGTAAAATGCTAAATTTCTCTAAAATTACTTTATACGTTTTATCACCATCATCTTCAGGAATAATTAGAGGCTCCCCAACTTTCATGCTAAAAGTAGCTTGCGGTATTGCAAATACATCTATGTCATCAATACCATCATCAGGAACAACATCTGTAATAATTTTTATACCGCCTAAAGGGGATGCATCTTCAAAAACACATTCTTTTCCTATAGTTAATTTAAATCTGAACTTTCCCTTAACTAATCCGCCTAATACATTAAAATTACCCCCAACGTAGCCTCGCATCCAAATAGGATTTGGTGCTTTGGCTTGTAACAAAACTGCCGCACCTCCTTGTATGATGGGGATTTTTTTATTGACAAAAAACAACTTGATTCGTATTCCTAATTCGCCTTGCAAATAGGCATAAGCCTGTCCATTAGCATACCACCCATTAATTCCTACTTGATCTCCTGTGTTGGAGCATTGCGCTTCGCCATAATCCCGAAGCATGATGTCAAAGCCAGCACCTGCTTGAAAGCGTGCATAGAGTATTAAGAACCGTAAATCTCCTGTATCTATGGCGATGTCTGACCCAAAAGCAAATCCACCTCCGCTTTTTAATGCATTTTCATCCCGCATATAATTAAGCTCATCAGCTTCAACTCCTAATATTTGAGCAACAAGAGGTGGCGGTGGAGGCGAGCCTGGCAGCACAGAGCCTACCATAAAGTAACCTCCAGACTCAATACTTACAGGACCTACACCCATACGTAAACCCAAACGATCTTCTGGAGTTCCAACATAAATATACCAATCCTCTGGAGCAAAATGAAGAACTGCCCATCCTGCACGTCCCCTTGAGCCTCTTCCTTGTACAAATCCTCCAGCAACATTAATGTAAGTGTCCAATTCGCCATGGAGTACATTATTCTGAAAATCATACGTAATGCCAACCTTGGCACTTATAGACATTTGTTCATCTGGTGTTTGAGGGAAGTCTCCTTCGGCTTTATCCAATAAATTTCTTCCTGCCCAAGAATCCCCTACGTTATCATTACTAACCCCAAGAAATTTTGTTTTCGCAGTAGTGTTTTCCTGTAACTTGTCCATTAAACCACTAACATTGTCTAATCCTGGGATATCTACATTCATAAAAGTAGCTTGTCCATAAAATCCTAAAAAATCCACACCGCCATTTTTATTAAAAGCGATTTCAAAACCTGCTCCCCCTTTTAAGACTTCCCTTTTAACAGCATTAAACATAACCATGGCTTTTACCCCTAACCCCGAATTACTATTAGGAATATAGCCGATTCCGGTAGGAGAGAATGAAGAACCGAAATCTGCACGCTTCATTCGATAAGAAGCACCACCTGCAAAACCCTCTAAATTAACGATTCCCGTGCCTGTTCCAGGTGGCAGATTATCTACCATGGCATCAAATTGCCAATATCTAAATGTTGTTTTTCCAAAGAGACCCTTAGCTGCGACTTTTATTCCCTTTCCTGATTTGAACTCTGCTTGTAGACTAGCTGCGAATCCATCTCCGTATTCAGGGTCATTGCTCATAAGTGCTAGACTTCCTTCCATAGAAAATCCTCCTAAATCAGCATCTAATAAAATCGCATCTAAATCTATGCCTTCAAATTCCCATTTCTGTTTGTAGTCTTCCTCTTCAAATGTTCCTAATATGGCTAAGCTTGTCTGGGCTGCAAAACCGTTGTTTTCACCCATTAAATTAATGGCTAAATCAAAATATAAATTAGCTTCATAGTCATTGGAAGTAATACCTATATCAGAAATAGATACTGGAAACCCTGCAAGAGACACTTCATCTCGGTAGCCCATATAATCAACCGAGAATACTGGAGATTCTGTTTGTAGTACTAGGTTTTGAAATACGATTCCATCAAATTCTACCAGCTTTTTTGCATTTTCGTCTTCATCAGTTGTTTTTGTTTCAACTTGACTACCCTCATTTTCTAAACTGTTGACTTGGTTAGCACGTATAGCCAACCTACCATGCAGTGTAGCTTTTGGCCTAAATTCCCCTTCACGAACAGCTAACTCAATAGAGCTGTTAGGTTCCAACTGCCCTTTGGCTTTCCAAAGATTAAAATCAATAGTGGAATCAGTGCTTACGTTTAGTAAGTACTCTTCAGGTGAAATTAATCCCACATAATGCAAACCCATTTTATCTGCACTACTATTAGTTGTATTCTTGTTTTTTGACACAGGTAACAAAATGCGTCCTTCAAACCCAGCTCCAACGAAGTTATTTGCCGCTAATGACACTTCTATATGATCTAAAGAATATGCCCAAGCCTTACTTTCGTTCGTTCTTCCTTCATCCAACGAAAAGACATTATCTGCATAGAAAGTCCCTGAAACCCCATAATTGTCTACAATAAGATGGTGTGCCCCAAAAGCAATACGTCCATCTCCTTGGCTTATAGTTTCTGAAGTTTTAAATTCTTTTGGTAGTTTGACTTCTACCGTATTAATATAAACACCTCGCCAAGATCGTTCGTTGGGAAATAACAAACCATTTTCATGGTAGTAAGCTGGAAATGAAATGGCTGGGTCATTTCTTAAATCACTAAAATCTAATACAGCCTGATTAACTGCAAATTGAAAATTCCCATTGTAATCTATATTATTACGCTTTTTTGTTAGTACAAAAGGTTGTAAATCTATCCCTACCAATAAATCGTTCCAGTCTGAAGCAATAACTTTAAATACCCCTTTTACTCTATAGGGAACTTGAATGGTTTGTGACCCCTTTTCTGTTTCAATAACAGTATTGGTCATGGTTTTGGTTTCATCAACCTTTCCATTAGGCTCTACAGGTAGAATAAGCTCTCTTGAGAATTCAACCTCTCCCTGAATCCCTAATTCTTTAACTCCACTACAGTCAATAGTTACAAACGTTTTATTTTCTACGTTTCCTGATCTGTAATCAAAACCCCCTTTTAGGGTAAGCATCCACTTTCCTGCATTGAATGGAATATGTAAATCTCCGAACAACACTAAGTTGGCATCTCCAATAATACCACCTTGATGTGATAATTTTACATTATTAGCTCCAAAAAAAAGTTCTATTGGATATTCGTTACTATTTGTTTGTGGCAAACGAACTCGAGCAAACACAGTAAGTTCTGTGTAATCTTTTGTAAAGGTAGCCTCGGTAATACCGATGGCGTATTCAATATTTTCTCTTGTATGTTTTACGCCAACTGGAAGTTCCTGTATGTCTTCGTTGGTGAAATTATCAACCCAAGAACCACTGCCCTCAATAGCGACAAATGAACTTTCTGCTAAGCCTCTTGCAGAAGCAATGGAATCTGAGACTATGTAGTATTTTTCAATATTCTCCCAAGAAAGTTCATTGCTATACTTTAAGTTTGATAAAGTTGGGTAGGTCTTTTTTTTGATTCCTTTATCAAACTTTTCTAATGGAGTCGATTTTATGACTTCAAAGGAACGCTCTTTTTCTGATGTACCCACATCCTTTGTTAGCGGCAAAGCCGTAGCTTTCAAAAAACAAAAATAGAAAAAACAAAGAAGTGAAATTTTTCTAAACATAGTAGATTAAGATTTGGGGAAATATCAACTTAAACTAAAATAACTGGGCTAGTATTTTAGACACATCAATTACGATGTTGGTAACACTCCTACTTCAAATATACAAAAATCCCCAATAAGAGAAATTCTTATCAGGGATTAACGAACTTCATGATTAAAAGTTTACCAATTAGTTTCACTTTTTCTGTAGTCTCCAACCACCATCATATTTAACAAATGTTGCGTGTTTTTCAATAATAGTTAGCTTACGATTATTTGCCTTACCAAATGATGTTATATTTCTACGCTCAATCGTGTACTCAACATAGGTTGTAAGCCCACCTCCGAGTTCTCTGTAATCTTCATTTTTTATTCCTGTAATTTCTAAAAAATGTAATTCTGCTTCTTTTACCAGAATTGATCCTCCAAATCGAGTTTTCCCCTGAGAACGATATTTTTCTCCTGTACGAGTAAGAAAAGTACTTACACCTCCATTGTATTGATTAATGGTTAGTAATCCTAAATCAGCATATTTTTTCCATCGCTTAACAAACATATACCTGTAAATGGATTGGTCTTGCACCACTAATTCATGTAATTCATTTTGGGGGTAGTCCAGATTTTTAATAATTTGTTTCTTTGCGTTTTGCCTTGTTAATTGTGCATTGCTACATGAGGACATCAAAGCGATAACAAAAACTAAGCACATTATTTTATTAGCATTCATAACTGAAAGAATTATTGATTAAGAAAACAATTCAATTGCGCTTTTACCTTTTTGGAAAGCTTTTTATTTACCTCTCCTTCTACAGAAACACCATCAGCATTTGTCACACGGAAGTATTCAAAATTCCTACTTGCTAATATTTCCAAATCTTCTTGACTTGGAAAAGCAATAAGTTGGTTGGTGATATAGAGGCTCTTTGAAAAATTTCTTTTATTCTTGTTGACCCGAGCAAAAAAGAATTTTACAGCTCCTTTATCTGTTTTAATAACGTATTCACTCTCTTTTTCAAAGTTTACGTCATAAATATCTGAGTCTTCCTTGGACGCTACGTTTTCTACTTGAAGTTTTACGTTTGCTTGATTACTTTTTGTGTCTTTTGCTACAAATAAATATACATGATGCCCTCTACCATCAAGATTTAATGATGCAGATTTAGAGTCTATTCGATTTCTCCATAAATGAGTGGTTTAATCGTTTATTTTATCTACAATTTTTTTGTGGGGTTTGCATTTCTGTCCAAACAATGTAGCTGAACTAAATATAAAAATGAGTGATAGGATAAGTGTTTTTTTTCATCTTGTTTATGTTTTATTGTTTTTCATAGATGGACTCAAAATCAGGGCTATCGTCATTCTGATTTACAGAAAGAATATTTCCATTGACTTTGAAATCTATACTCCCTTCATCTTTTGTTTGGAATACACCGTTTGTTCCATCAAAAGTGTATGTGCCACTTGCTGAGTCATTACCTTCTACATAAACGTACTTAGTTTTGTTAGAAATTGTAAAATATCGAGAATTATCCGTGGTCTTTTTCCAATGGGTGCCTGAAAGTTCTACTGCTGAGTCATTATCTTTAGAGCATGCGCTTAATACTGTAAGCACTAATAAAAGAATACAGGAGCTATATATTATACTTCGCATATCCCTACAACTTAAAGGTTACACCGACTATCAATAATGCAATACCATAAACAAGCTCAGCGTTGAGTGCAATACCATCTGAAAGGTGGTATCGAGCACCAATATGTGCACTAAAGAGAACTCCACTTGCTGTAGCTCCGGCTGTGGCAAGAATTTCGTCTTCTTCAAATATTTCATTAACATCCTAGGTTATTTTTGTTTTCGCTGATACATAGCCTAATTTTGCACCTCCATACATATTAAATGTATCAGAATTAATGAAATGATAGTTAGTAAGTGCACCAATATTTGTATGGGTATACTTGGTCTCGACTTAATATGAAATTCCTGAGACAATTCCACTCAATTTGTATTTTGCACCGTAGACACCAATAAATCCACCAACGGAAAAGTCATCAGAAATCATTACTTCATAGCTTCCCTCTAAGGGTGGCAAAGTGGTAGAAAATCCTGATGCTGAAATGTAATAGAAATTAAGACCAAGTCCAAGGTTAATCATAGATTGCCCTTCTTTAAGCTGAGCATAAGTACTATAGCCTCCGAGGCTAATACAGAGTAACGGTTACATGCAAACCTATGTGTTTTCTAAGTATTTGATAAGCTAATAGATGTGATTATATGGAACCATATCAAACCATCAATTATCAGGTTCATAACCCGGAGGTCGGGGGTTCAAGTCCCCCCCTCGCTACAATTCATCTCATTAATTACCAATTAAATAAATGGTTAAACATGAATTATTTTCTTAAAGAATTAAAAAAAGTACACAAAAATTACACAACTTGTCGAATAATTATACACCCATCCCCATCAAAATAGTTTGTAAGTAGGGTGCGGAGTTCTAATTTTAAATAGTAGTATTAAAAAAAACCGACAAATATATTTGTCGGTTTTTTTTGTTTTTTTTCCGAAATTTATTTATTACATTAAAAAATGCTAACAAACAATTGCCATGGGATTAATTCACGAAAGAATTAGAAAAATAATTGAGCTTGAAGATTGTTCAATTGCCTCCTTTGAACGTAAAATTGATGTAGGTAGAAATTCAATATCTTCCTCATTACGTTTAAATTCTGACATCTCTCACGAAGTCATCGAGAAAATAATTTCAACCTTCCCTCATTATGGGGTTGAGTGGTTTTTTAAAAAAAATATTGTAAGTATGGATCAACAAAAAAAACAGTTTCTCAATGAATTTTTTGAGCTTCTAAGAAAGTGGAAAGACATCATAGACAAATAAATTTGTTAACCTTATATTTCGAAAAATGTAATTAATTGAGTTAAAAATATTTTTTTTTGTGTGTGCGTGTCCATATTTTTAACAATAATACTATTTAGCTCTTTTTCTTCTGTTCCATAAATAAGAACATTTGGAACTCCTAATTGATCAGCATAAGTTAACTGTTTTTTTAATTTAACATGATCTGGATAAATCATGACCCTCAAATTGCTTGCACGTAGCTGGTCAATATAAGGTAAGAGATCCAGCACGATATCATTTCCAAAATTCAACACTAATATATCCAAAGAAGCATCCAAAGAAGAGGGGAAAAGTTTTAACTTCTCCATAAGTAAACATATACGATCTAATCCAAATGATATACCAATGCCACTCATATCTTTCATGCCAAACGAAGCGGTTAAATTATCGTAACGTCCACCGGCACCCACCGATCCGATCGCGACCTCTTTTGGGGCTGCAACTTCAAAAATAGCACCGGTATAATAATCAAGACCTCTTGCTAAGGTAACGTCAAATTCGAGTGAAAGAGATTTTAGAGCTTGACAATTTGAAACAATTTGTCGTAAATCTGCAAGCGCTTTTCTGGATGATTCCTGTTGAACTAAAACTTGTTCAAGCTGATCTAATTTTTGAATAAAATCTCCCTTCATCTCCATGATTGGTAAAAGAAGGTTAATGGCTTTATCAGCGATACCTTTAGTAGACATTTCTTGCTTAACCCCTTTGATACCAATTTTATCCAACTTGTCAAGAGCAACTGTAAAAGGAATAAGCTTATCAGATGCTCCAATGAGATTGGCTATGCCACTTAAAATTCCTCTGTGATTTATTCGAATTGTGGCGCCTTTAATTTGAAGTTGATCAAAAGCGGCATCGAACAAATGAACAAACTCTATTTCTTGAATGATACTGATTGACCCTACTACGTCGGCATCACATTGGGTAAATTCTTGAAAACGTCCAAACTGTGGACGATCTGCACGCCAAACAGATTGAATTTGATAACGCTTAAAGGGGAAGAGCAGTTCATTTTGGTTTTGCACCACAAAACGAGCAAATGGAACTGTTAAGTCATATCTTAATGCTTTTTCGGAAATCGAATTTGAAAAGGAGGACAAGTCACCCTCTGATAAAGCATCGGAGTTGGCTTTGCGAATTTTTTCTCCAGAGTTTAAAATTTTAAATATTAGCCGGTCTCCTTCATCTCCATATTTACCTAACAGGACCTCTGTTTTTTCCATTGCAGGCGTTTGAATAGGTAAAAAACCAAATCGTTCAAACTCGGTACGAATTCGATGGATAACAAAATTTCGACGCATAACATCTTGAGGTAAAAAATCACGAGTTCCTTTTGGAATAGAAGGTTTATGAGCCATAATGAATGTATGAATGCAAATATCTGTTTTTTTGTGTTAAAATTGGTGCAAAAAAAAACCGCTCAAAAGCGGTTTTAGTTTAAAAAAATATTTTTACGCTTTCGCTTGCTTTATAACTTCAAACGATACATTAGCAGTTACTTCGCGATGAAGTCTTACAGCCGCTATGTATTTGCCTAAACGTTTAACCGTACCTCCTGAAAGTTTAATAAACTTACGGTCAATATCATGGCCAGCAGCTTGGAAAGCCCTAGAGATTTCAGCAGAATTAACAGAACCAAACAACTTATCGCCGCTACCTACTTTAGCAGGAATTTTGATTTCCAAATTAGTGAGTTGCTTGGCGAGAGCGTTAGCATCTGAAATAATTTTATCTTCTTTATATGCTCTTTGTTTAAGATTTTCAGCCAACACTTTCTTGGCAGATGAAGTTGCTAGTATTGCAATGCCTTTTGGAATCAAAAAGTTTCTTCCATATCCATTTTTAACCTCAACGACATCATCCTTAAAGCCTAAGTTTTCGACATCTTGTTTTAATATAAGCTCCATGTGATTTTATTTTAAAAGGTCGGCTACGTATGGCATAAGGGCTAAATGACGAGCGCGCTTAATAGAAACCGATAATTTACGTTGATACTTTAATGAAGTTCCTGTCAATCGACGAGGTAAAATTTTGCCCTGCTCATTGACAAATTTTAATAAAAAATCAGGGTCTTTATAATCTATATATTTTATTCCTGATTTTTTAAATCGACAGTACTTTTTTGCTTGGGTGGTGTCAATGTTTAGAGGAGTTAAGTAGCGTATTTCACCCTGTTTTCCTCCTTTACTTGCTTGTTCAATTGTTGACATTTTTTACGATTTAGCGGTTAAACGGTCTCTTCTTTTTTCAGCCCAAATTTCGGCATGCTTGTCTAGTTTCACAGTGAGATAACGCATAATCCGTTCGTCTCTTCGAAATTCAAGTTCAAAAGCATCAACTGCTTTGCCGTCTATTTTAAAATCAAAAAGGTGATAAAATCCACTTTTTTTGTTTTGAATAGGATAGGCAAACTTTTTCAGCCCCCAATCTTCTCGATCAATAATTTCGCCTCCGTGGGAGGTGATGAAATCTTCATACTTCTTTACTGCTTCCTTTACCTGATCGTCAGATAAAACGGGATTTAAAATGAAAACAGTTTCATAATGATTCATATAATTAATTTTAATGGGATGCGAAAATAAGATAATAATCTATAAAATCAAATCTTATATTTTGAATAAAAACTTAAATATTTCTAAAAACATTTAATCATAAGGTATTTTTTAGTAATCTTGCAAACTTAAACCAAGTCTGGCATGCCTCTTCACTGTAGTGTAGTTAGTTATAATGATGATGTAAGAGCACAAATATGTGACTTAATAAATAATAAAAACAACCTACAACTTGTGTCTGTATTTGACCGTGCTATAGCAGCCAAAAAAAAAATTAATCAGTGTTCTTGTGAAGTCTTGTTTGTAGATCTTGAAATGCCAAATATATCGGGTTTTGATTTTTACAAATCTTTATCCAGAAAACCTCATGTTATTTTCATTTCGAGAGACAAAAAAAAAGCTTTTGATGCATTGCAATTTAACCCAATAGATTTTATCCTCTATCCCATCAAGGCCAAGCTTTTTAAACAATCTGTAGATAAAGCGACACAAATCATTGAGACAGTTCGTGAACAAAAGGACCAAAATGCAAAATATTTAACCCTTCCCAAATCGAGTGTTCATCACAGAATTAAAATTTTAGACATCATCTGGATCGAAGCACTAGGAGATTATAAGCGCATTTACACACGAAAAAATAAAATTGTTATTAAGTCAAATATGAAATCTTTAGAACAACAATTACCCTCGGAAAGCTTTCTTCGAATTCATAAGTCATACATTGTCAACTTTTGTGAAATCAATAATTACAATAGCAGGGAGGTTGATATCGCAGGGAAAAAACTTCCCATAAGCCGTAAAAGGAAAGCAACATTAGATGCTATTTTTGAAACTTTTTAAATAGGATCAACATCAAATTGTACGCTCACCGCTCTGAAAGCACCAATATGCTCAAAACTTTGTTGGATACGTAAAAGTTTTTCTTTTGACTGAACTGTGGATTGTGATGCAGGAAGCTTAAGCTGAATATGTTGAATATATTGATTTCTTATTCTGCTTACGTGTGGAGGTTGAGGGCCTAAAACTTGATTAAAATTTGCTCTCAAAGCTTTTGCAAACCATTGAGAGGCCTCAAATAGGGTGCTGTAATTTTTGAATCTTAATTCAATGCGAATCAAACGAACATAAGGAGGATAAAAAAATTCATTTCGTTGCTTTAATTCATAATCGTACATTGCTACATAATCATGTTTATGCACATAGTAAAGTATAGGATGATCAGGCGAAAAGGTTTGTATGATCACTCGTCCTTGCTGACGAGAACGTCCTGGGCGACCTGCAACCTGAACTAACAATTGAAAGGCACGTTCATATGCCCTAAAATCTGGAAAATACAAAAGACCATCAGCATTGTAAACCCCTACCAAAGAAACATGTTCAAAATCAAGTCCCTTAGCTATCATTTGAGTTCCAATCAAAATATCAATTTTACGACGTTCAAAATCATTGATCAGAGTTGCGTGACTATTTTTTTTACGAGTAGTATCCAAATCCATACGGCCAATAGAAGCATTGGGAAACAATACTTGAATTTCTTCCTCAATTTGTTGTGTCCCCAGTCCTTTATGGTCAATGGTGGGGCTTCCACAAGCTTTACAATGTGATGGAATAGGTTCCTCATATCCACAATAATGGCAACGCAAGCCAGGTTGATGCCGATGTTGAGTTAAACTGACATCGCATTGATGACATTGAGGAACATAAGCGCAAGTGTTACACTCCATAAAAGAAGCGTATCCCCTCCTGTTTTGAAACAAGATTACTTGTTGACCTTCGGCTAAGGTTTCTTTAATGGCTTGATGTAATTGATTTGAAATATGCCCTTTAATTTTCTTTTTTCTATAAGCTTCTTTAACATCTACAATATCAATATGCGGCATAACTACCCCCGAATATCTTTCAGTTAAAGTAACTAATCCATATTTAGAAGATTTTGCATTATAGTATGATTCAAGAGAAGGAGTAGCAGTTCCCAAAAGTACCTTTGCGCAGTGATGTTTGGCCAACACAATAGCGGCATCTCTGGCATGGTAGCGGGGGGATGATTCGTACTGCTTAAATGCTGTTTCGTGAGCTTCATCTACCACAATCAACCCTAAATTTGAAAAGGGTAAAAAGATAGATGATCGAACGCCGATCACCAATCGCGCTTTTTTATTATTGGTCAAAACATATTGCCATACTTCCACTCGTTCATTTTGGGTATATCGAGAGTGATAAACCGCAAGTTGTTGGCCAAAATAAGCATAAAGCCGTTGAATTAATTGGGTAGTGATAGCAATTTCTGGAATGAGATACAACACGGATTTGCCTTGTGACAACATATTTTTAATCATATGCGCATAAATTGTTGTCTTTCCAGAAGAAGTAACTCCGTGAAGTAATACAATATCTTTTTTTTCAAATTGAGCTTTAATGGAGTTGTGAGCCTGCTGTTGCGGATCAGAAAGCACAGGGAGAGGTAATTCTTTTATGGTTTTGGATGGGAGACGCCCAACTTCAATTTCTGATATGATAAAAACTTTGTTTTTAATTAAGGTTTGAACAGACGAAACACTAACCCCTTTTATTTTTTTCAGTGCTGATAAAGGAATTTGACCGTCTTTTTGAACATTGATAAATCGCATTAAAACTTCACGCTGTTTGGTTTTTTTTGATAGTTCTGTTAGTAATTTATCTAGACCTTCTTCTGTTTGATATTTATCGTTCAGAGATAAAGTTTTTATTTTTTTGGGTTGATATCGTTGATATACTTCCTCTTGAAGAATCACCACACCCAAGTCCATTAGCTCTTGAATAATGGGGTAGGGATTTTTACGATCGAACAATTTTTGAATTTGATCAAATCCAATTCTTTGGTATTCTTGAACAAATTGAAATAAAATAGATGCCGATTCAGATAATTGATTTATGTCTATTTCTTTAGGTTGAAATACCACCTCCGTTTCGCTTTCTAGAAGCATGGCACTTGGCAAAGCAGCTTTGACAACTAATCCTAGTGGACACATATAATATTGAGATAACCACTCAAAATACTTCATTTGAGTGGGTTGAATAATCGGCTGATGATCAATAATATAATCAATGGGTTTTGGGGTATAACTTGTAGGAGGTTGATCATGAATACAAAAAACAATACCTGTGTACTTTTTTTTCTTTCCAAAAGATACTATGATGCGCATTCCTGACTCAATACATTGGTACTCAGCAAAAGTTACTTCGTAAGTGTAAAGCTGACGTAAAGGCAGCGGCAAAATAAGATCTACGTAATGAGACATTACTGACGTTTTTTAAGCCGATTAATGACCGCGTTGAGTTCAAATCCTAACAATAAAATATTAGAATTTAACCAAATGTAGAGCATCAGAATCAGCAATGCAGCTATAGAACCGTACAACTGATTATATGTTGAAAAATTTTCGATATAAAATCCAAATAAAACTGTTGTTAAAGCAAATAATAAACTCGTCATAAAAGCACCTGGGGAAAAAAATCGAATTTTATTCACTTCGGCTGTTCCAAAGTAATACAGTGATGAGCTTGAAACAAAAGAAATGGTGATAATAAAAGCAAATTTCATCACCGAAGTTAACACGTCAGAATCAGTAAAAGTCCCCATATCAGAAATAGGATTGATAATATAAAATTGAAAAAACACAAAGCCCGCTGCAGCAATCATCAAAAGGAACGCAAGAAGTAATCCCACGGCAAGAGAATACAAATATTGTTTTAAAAAATTACGGGAAAGCTCAACATGATAAGAGTCTTCAAAACCACCGAAAATAGAATTTACACCATTACCCATCAAAATTATAGACAACAAAAAAGATGAAGACAAAAGTCCTCCTCTTCGATTAGATTTGATATCTTCATAAATAGTATGAAAAAATTCATGAGAACCAGGGGGTAATAGGGTGTCTAAAAAATGATAAAAACTAGAATCAAAATTAGCGATAGGAACAAAAGGAATCAAATTAAGGATAAATAGTAAAAAAGGAAATAATGCCATAAAAAAACTAAATGAAATGCTTCCTGCTCGAGTGGTTAACGCTCCTTTAAGAATCCCAACTACATATAATTCTAATAATTCATACAAAGAAAACCTTGTATGTTTCCCCAATCGGATGCGTTTAAGGAACTGAAGAAAGTAAAGGGATGAAATTGATTTTTTTATAAAAGGCTTTATCATTACACGAAAATAATAAATTATGCGTCTTACCTTTGTAAAGTGAAAATAAAATTAATTGTTATTGGAAAAACCAATCGCAAAGAGTTACAACTTTGGATCAATGAATACCTTCAACGATTGAATCATTATCTACCTTTTGAATTTGTTGTAGTTCCTGATCTAAAAAATACAAAAGGGATGCGATTAGAGACGCAAAAAAAATTAGAAGGAGAGCGATTGTTAACCCACATCAAAAAGGAAGAAGTCCTTATTCTGATGGATGAAAAAGGAAAAAAAGTTGATTCGGTTTCATTTTCAAAAGATATCCAAAAAAAAATGTTGTCAGGAACCAAAACAATCGTGTATGTCATTGGTGGAGCCTATGGATTTTCACCAGCTGTATACGAACGTGCACAGCAAAAAATATCACTATCTCCTATGACATTTTCACATCAAATGGTTCGGATTTTTGCAATTGAACAATTATATCGGGCCATGACGATTCTTAAAAACGAACCTTACCATCACGCATGAAAGAACTTATTATTGCTTCCCACAACAAGAACAAGATTGATGAAATTCGTACTATGCTTTCCTCTAAAATAGCCCTTCGAAGTCTGAAGGATATCGGATTTGACAAAGATATTGAGGAAACTGCTAAAAGCTTAGAAGGTAATGCCGATATCAAAGCTAATCACATTTATAATATGTATAAAACTTCTGTTTTCGCAGATGATTCTGGTTTGGAAGTAGATGCGTTAAATGGAGCTCCGGGGGTGCATTCAGCTCGATATGCAGGTGAAGCTAAAAATAATGAACAAAATATTCAAAAACTTTTGGATCAATTAAAAGCTTATGAGAATAGAAAAGCACAATTCAGAACAGTTATATCGTTAATATGGGATAATAAATTAACTCATTTTGAGGGAATTGTTCGTGGATCAATTGTATTTACCAAGAAAGGTAAAGGAGGGTTTGGGTATGATCCCCTATTTGTTCCTGAAGGATATCATAACACTTTTGCTGAACTTCCTTCCTCCTTAAAAAACAAGATAAGTCATCGGGGTTTAGCGGTAACAAAAATGATTCGTTTTTTGAACTCAGTACATTAATTTGTTAAAATTCTTATAAAAATTAATTGTTTCCCGTTGAATATAGTTTAGTTTGTACCTTTGGTCAATATAAATGAAACACGTAAATTTTAAATTTTTATTAGGTTTTACCTTTTTCACCTGTTCTTATATGTCGGCTCAAGAGGTCGTGGGTGTTGTTGAAAATGCCTCTGATCAAAAACCTATATCAGCTGTTCATGTCATTAATCTCAATAAGGTGAGTATGTCAATTACCAACGAAAAAGGAGTTTTTATAATCCCTGCAGAAGTAAACGACACTTTATTTTTTTCATATTTAGGATACAAATCAATTAAAGTTAGAGTGACTAACGATTTGATTAAATATCCCAACTCGACCTTTCAACTTACTGAGCTTGCTTTAGCTTTAGAAGAAGTGATTGTACGCCCCTACCAACTCACTGGATATTTAGATATCGATGCTAAGAATGTTCCGATTAACCGCAATCAGCGCTACAATATTCCTGGCTTACCCTCAAGAGGCTATGAAGCAGGAAATCGAAGCCCAAGAGCAATTTCTAATGTTGTTGGTGCAATTTTTAATCCCTTTGATTTTTTACATAATCTCTTTGGAAAAAAACCTAATCAATTGCGCAAGCTCAAACAAATGCGTGAAAATTCAGAAATTAGAGATTTACTATCTGTTAAGTACGACCGGGAAACTTTGCAAGAACTCCTGCAATTAGATAAAGTTGACTTAGATGAAATTTTAAGAAATTGTAACTTTTCCGACGGTTTTATTCAGTCAGCCAATGATTTACAAATTCTTGAAGCGATCAGTGGTTGTTATGAAGAATTTAAGGTTCTAAATCGCAGATAGCTGAAGTATTCTCTAAAACTCCAATGTGTTGTTGCGGTTTTTTTGTTACTAACTATTTTTTTTATTTGATTTAATTTATGTTAAGTCGGTTTTATGAAGCCCAACTTTACATATATGAGTAAACCCTAAATAGGAGAATCTTAACCTTCGATAACGCTTTACCTTTTTTGTTAATCTTTTTTTTCCTACACTTTAATGGCTCAATAAATCTTAGACATTGATTGGAAAAGTCAATTCGAATACCTTCACGGGTATAATAATCTATTTCCAGGTGATGTTGGTCCTGTTGTTTTTGTCGACTAATGATCTAGAATTAATATCGATTATAAAAAAAGGAGAATTAAATGTATTTCAACGTACACAAGATGTAAATACTTGGGTGCAAATACTCGTCAAATTTTAGTTTATGATGGAAATGATTCGACTTTATAATCTCTATATTTTTCCTTGATTGTACAAAAAATAGGGGTATACCTCCAACAGTTCAACAACACATGACATGGACTCAAAAGTGTCTTAATGTCCCAAATAACCCCTAACATCAGAAATCGATTTTGTTGAAATAAGCTTGGTGTGCGAGTCATGATAGAAAGAAAAATTTGGATTCACAAAAATTACTAAAATTATATCGAAATATAAAGACTATTGTTTTTTTAAACAGTGTTTAAAGAAACAAGACAAAGACGTACATTTGCGTTTTAAAACATCCTCTCATGTTGCTTAATCGGCTAAATGCCATCACTCCAATTGATGGACGCTATCGTTCGAAGACAAAAGAATTGAGTACTTATTTTTCAGAATATGGATTAATTCGTTACCGTGTTTTGGTTGAAGTGGAATATTTTATTGCCCTATGTGAACGCCCCATTCCACAACTTCAAAATTTTCAACGTAGCTATTTTGAAGAATTAAGAAGTCTTTACGAACATTTTTCACTCGACGACGCTAACGAAATCAAAGAAATTGAAAAAACAACCAATCATGATGTCAAAGCGGTTGAGTATTTTTTAAAAAAAGAATTTGATCGGATAGGAATTAGTAAAGCCAAAGAGTTTATTCATTTTGGTCTTACTTCGCAAGACATTAATAACACAGCTATCCCATTGTCTATTAAAGATGCTTTGAATAACGTTTATCTACCCAAACTAGATTACCTTATCGAAAAAATAGAAGCGTTTGCCTATGACTGTAAACATATTCCTATGTTAGCACGCACCCATGGTCAGCCAGCTTCTCCTACTCGCTTAGGTAAAGAGTTAAATGTATTTGTGGTAAGACTCCAAGAACAGCTCAAATTATTAAAACAAATACCTATTGCTGCCAAATTTGGAGGAGCTACAGGAAATTTTAATGCTCATCATGTTGCCTATCCGAACTATGATTGGAAAGCATTCGGATCTAATTTTGTAGAAAAAATATTAGGACTCAAATATTCATTTCCTACCACTCAAATAGAACACTACGACCATTTAGCTGCCTTGTTTGACACACAAAAACGAATTAATACCATTCTTATTGATCTCAATCGAGACCTATGGACTTATATTTCGATGGATTATTTTAAACAACGAATTAAAGAAGGAGAAATAGGTTCATCGGCAATGCCTCATAAAGTCAACCCCATCGACTTTGAAAACTCAGAAGGTAACTTAGGGATAGCCAATGCAATCTTTACACATCTGGCCTCAAAATTGCCGATATCTCGGCTTCAACGCGATCTCACAGACAGCACAGTGTTACGTAATATAGGGGTTCCTTTCGGACATAGTGTTATCGGTTTTGAATCGACACGCAAGGGTTTTGAAAAACTGCTCCTCAACGAAGAGTGTATTGCACGTGATTTAGATAATAATTGGGCGGTTGTAGCCGAGGCAATCCAAACAATACTCCGAAGAGAAGCCTATCCCCACCCATACGAAGCGCTAAAAGCACTCACTCGAACTCATCAAAAAATTGATGCCAATGCTATTCATGATTTTATAGAATCACTTAAGGTGAGTGAAGCCATCAAAAAAGAATTACACCAAATTACTCCCTCTAACTATACCGGAATTTAAAACAACTCTTGAAGTGAATTTAATGCATTCGTATTTAAATCAGCGTTTTGCAAAACACGAGCTAAAGATGCTACACGATCTACTCGCATGTTATCACCCAGAATTCGAGCGATTACAAATCCTTTTTCGGACATCATCCCATGTACCACAACTTCATCTAAATTATTGTCTTGACCTCGAACCAAAATCGTTCCTGAAAATTGAGGGTCTCTAAAAGTTATCAACTCATCGTAAGATGTTAAAATAGCTCGAATTGTTTTCAACTCTTCATTTAATTGCTCTGTATTGGATTCGTAATTTCGAAACGCAAGTATATTTAATTTTTTAAATGAAGCTAAGGCCTCTTTGTCTTCTTCACTGAGTTCACCATTGTCTGAGAGTCCTAAAACACTTGCTGGTAAATCCACGATTAGAAAATCTGAATCTTCAGACTTTTCAACAAAATACTGCTGTAAACTCAGATTCGAATTACATGCGCTGGTCAGAATTATTAAACACAATATCTGTAGATATTTCATTGGTTTTTACTTTTATTAAGTTCTTCTAGCTCTTTTGACCCAGGTAAATCCATTTTCTTTGTTAATTGAGAAATTTGATCAAGGGCAATATTACCACGAATCATGAGCAATACTGTTTGGGGCTTTTCAGAGCCTATTGGTAATCCCTCCATCTTAGCACCAGAAACACACATCAATAATTCTTTAACATAGTTTTTTTGTTCTCCTTCTTTAACAAAAAACTTTACGGTATTGCCTTGATCACGAACACGCATAAGTTCTTCCAAGCGTTCTTTTTTACTATGCGAGTCGACCCAATTGATGAAATCTTTTGAAATATTATCATCATCTGTCCTAAGCACTTTAAAACTCTCAATATTAGCAACAAGTTTCAAAAATTGATCGGCTTCTGGATCTGATGTTTCTATTTCCATACTGGCTAGCATCTGAAACATTCGCGGGCTTATAGAAAAAAAAGACACCTCATTATTGACTTCATATTTGTCAAAAATTGATTGACCCAACAGTACCGGAGTGGTCAAAAGCATTAACATTAAAATATTCTTTTTCATTTTATTTGGTTTTAAAAATAAGTTTTGGTGATTCGTTCATCACTTTCATATATGATATTCCTTGTTGACTTCGATTTAGTTGGTCAGAAACAAAAAGAATGTTCTCTTTAAATTCGAGATAAACTTGTTCTTTTGGGCTAAGGGTTTTAGAAGGAAAAAATTGTTTCTGTAACGTTAGAAAACCTATGATAAATACTGCCGCAACAGAAGCAACACTTATTATTTTTTTTGAGTAAAAACGCTTTTTTTTCAAAACAATATCCCCCTCGGAATTTATCGTTTTCAACTGATGAGTATGAATGAAATACGGGGCAAAGGCTTCCCATTTTTCATCTACTGATTTTGAATTAAAATAAGATCTAAGAGTTTCTTCCTCCTCAAGAGAAGTCTGAGATTCAAGATATTTATCTAGCAGTTGTTGAACCTTCCTTGATTCCATATTGATGTATGTTTATGAGTTGTTGTCGTATTGTTTTTCGTGCCCGAGACAAAGCTACTCGAACTGCTCCTGGTTTCATTTCTAGTATTTCAGCTATTTCATCAAAATCATATTGTTCAATATCCCGTAACTGTAAAATGACTTGTTGTTGTTCTGGTAAGTTTTTGGTAAGTTTTATTATCCATTCCAAACTATCTTCCACCTCCAACTGATGTTGAAGTTGGGTTGAATGTTCAACAAACTGACTATGCACCAAACGCAAATGTGTAGCCTGCTTTGATTTAAGTCGATCCAAACAATAGTTTTTAGCCATTCTCATGGTATATCCCTCAAAATTTTCCAACTCTCCTCTTTTTGAAACCAAATTCCACATCTTCATCACCACCTCTTGTACAGCATCTTTAGATTCATCTGACGAAATCAAAAACCGCTTTGCTAATCTAAAAATCTTGTCCTGTAAAGGAGTAATGAGATTTATAAACTTATCATCGGTCATTGGGATAAAATTAGATAGCATGCTTATCTTTTAAACGACTAGACATTGTTTTTGTTACATTAAATATCAATTTACTATTTTTATAAAAAAAATTATGACCCTCAAAAATATATGTTTATTTATTTTTCTGTTTATTTTAATTGGTTGTGGAAAAGACGATGACGATAATTTAGATATTGATGAACGTGGACTTGAAATCGAAGATTTTATATGGAGAGGCCTCAACCTTTACTATTACTGGCAAGAAGACGTCAATAACTTAGCAGACGATCGATTTAACAATAACAAAAAATACATTGATTTTTTAGCTGCCGCTGAAAGTCCTGAAGATTTATTTCAATCCTTGTTGTATACTAATGATCGATTTAGCTACCTGATTGATGATGTAAATGAAAACGAAAATTCACTGGTCGGTATCAGCAAAACCAGTGGAGTTGAATATGGACTTGTACTTTTATCTGATCGTAATAGTTTGTTCGGTTATGTTCGTTATGTCTTAGCTGATTCAGATGCGGAGGCCAAAGGAATAAAAAGAGGCGATATTTTTTTAGAAGTAGATGACACTCCCTTAACAATTAATAATTATAGGGACTTACTTAGCTCATCAAAAAATACATATTCCCTAAGCATGGGTGATTTGGTTGGAAATGAGTTATTTCTTAATGGAAAAGAAATAACTTTAGTAACCGCTGTAATCCAAGAAAACCCGATTTTTATTAGTAAAGTTATTGAACTTCAACAAAATAAGGTGGGTTACTTGATGTACAATGGATTTAACTCGGATTTTGAAAATGAACTTGAACAAGTTTTTCGGGATTTTTCTAACACTGGAATAGATAATTTGGTATTGGATTTAAGATATAACCTAGGAGGGCGAGTTGATACCGCTATTAAGTTAGCCTCTCTCATTACAGGGCAGTTTAGTGGTGAAATTTTTGCTCGATCTGAACACAACAACAAAATTAAATCCGCCCTTGATCGAGATTATCCTTTTGATAACCTGTCTGTAGGGCTTAGATTACCCAAACTATACATATTAACAACATCAAGTACAGCATCTGCTAGTGAGTTGATCATTAATGGGCTCAATCCCTTTATAGACATCATCCAAATTGGAGATACAACATATGGAAAAAATGTGGGTTCTTTCATGGTTAAAGATTGGATTGATGATGATTTTGACGAGATTAATCCCAATCATACTTACGCTATGCAGCCCATAACATCCAAAATTGAAAACAGTGTAGGATTTTCTGATTTTGAAAATGGTCTTAATCCAGATATTGAATTATTGGAAGATTTATCTAATTTAGGAATTTTAGGGGAGGTCACAGAACCTTTATTGGAACGAGCCCTACAACATATGAATCTTTTACCAATTAAAGCTATACAACCTCCAACAGATAATATTCCCTTTTTTATTAACGAACAGCTTGACTTGAAGCCAAGCCGTTCTATATTGCCGTTACCTAAATAATTTTAGAAACTAACTTAAAGATTATATAATACCCCCAATCGAAAATTTCGTCCTCTGGTATTAAATCCATAAAGTTCAGTAAATTCTTTATCAAAAATATTTGTCATAGCAACAGATACTTTTAGCCCATCAATTGGGAGTTGATGATTTAAATAAAAATCAAATAAGGAATAGGAGGATAATTCTGTTCTGGTAAAACTTGCGTTATTATCATACCTGCTGTCTTTAAATTGATAATTAAAAGTGAGATTCGTTTTCTTCCCTAAACGATACGACAAAGAAGCATTTGTCATGTGTTTTGGTAAGCGTAATGGTTCTTGATCTACTTTTTCAGTAAAGGTATAATTGGTTTTGATACTTAATTCTTTACTGAAGCTAAAATCTATATCAATTTCAACTCCACGTATTTTAAAATCTTGCGGAGTATTGCGATAT
This sequence comes from Flavobacteriaceae bacterium, assembly GCA_965659665.1. Taxonomy (GTDB): domain Bacteria; phylum Bacteroidota; class Bacteroidia; order Flavobacteriales; family Flavobacteriaceae; genus CBFHWU01. Next base: position 187,370 of record CBFHWU010000015.1, on the reverse strand, counting down.
TGTGCCATATATGGGTCAAAATTAAATGCCACAAAATCGACAAAATTCTCTTCTTTTCTATCAAAAAATAATGCGCCTAAACGAAATTGATCAGACAATCCTAATTCAATACCTACTTCAAAGGTTCTATTTTCTTCAGGGACCAAATTTAAGTTTCCATAAGAGGAACTATATAATTTGTAAAGAGATGGCGAAATATAGGAAGTACTATAATTGGTCAACAGTTTTAAATAACCTCCTTTAAATCTTTCAATGTAAGAGGGATTAATATGAAATGTCCATTGAGAATCGTATTGATTGTGGGTATTCAGACGAGCTCCTATTTGGGTTTGTAAACCAAATTCAGAAATATAAACCACGTTGAAAAAGGGGTCAACAATTTCTATTTCAGCAAATACTGCCTTTTGTTTTTGGTACTGAACTCCTAATAATCCTTGCACATTATTAAAAAGCTGATGCTTCGTTAAAAATTCAGCGTGTACACTTTTGGCATCACTTTCGCTCGGATAAGAAGAAATAAATTCTCGTTGGGTTTCAGACCACGAAACATAGCCGCTCAGCTCTCCTTTTTCCAAAGCATATCTGGGGCGTAAACTAATCCGTTGCTGAGATCCAATAAAAATATTATCAGCATCCTGAAATCCAAACGAATCGTCATATGACGTTTCAAAATTATCTTTTTGAATAGACGCATTCAGTTTTAGTTTTTTAGTAAGATTGCTTGATAATTGTATATTGTAATTTAATCGCTCTACAGGGTCATCTTCTTCTCCTTTAACTGCCGACATTCCTTCAAGAGTTTGTTTGGAAAGTGCAATACTGTATTGAACCGATTCTAGCCCTCCTGCCCATCTTATATAATGATGAACGTCGTTCAGTTTGAGTGAAGAATCTCCATAAGCGTTATTGGTTCCTACATGAGTTTCAAAATCAAAATGCATAGTATTATCATAAGCTTTAGAGGTTTTGATGTTGATCACAGCTGTTGCAGCAGTGCTTCCATACAGGCTACTGGAAGCCCCTTTAAGAATTTCAATGGATTCAATATCGGACAAACTGATAAGTCTTAAATCAAAGTTAGATTCGATTTGAGCGGGATCATTAACGGGAACTCCATCGATGATAACCAATACTTGACGATTATTTCCTCCCCGTATAAAAGAACTTAGAACTTGGCCTCCATGGTTGGTAGAACCACTGATATGAATTCCACTTTGTGCATTGAGTAAAATACCTAGGGATTGTCCTAAAAAAGGTTCGATGTCTTTTTTAGTCAGTTTAATTACCGTTTTTCCTGAATTGATTCGAGGAATAGAAAATCGTGTGTCAGTGATTACAACTTCATCGAGTTGTTGTTCGCTTTGAGCATAAATACCGGTCGTGAAAAGACATGTGAGGGCGAGTGCATACTTAAAATAAGTGTACATAATAGAAAAAGATTTAAAATGAGCAATAAAACTTTATCCCGAAGTCTCAAAGCATATATTAGATTGGGCAGGTCTCCTGACTTATACCTTATCATTTTACCTTCCCAGCTTTTGGCCAGTGGTGTGAAGAAATGACATGAAATACTTACAGTTGCGGGTACAGCGCTAGCTTCTCACTAGCTTCCCTTTTCATTCGCCACTACAGCAAAACCCAATCAATAATCAAATATATAGCATTATTTAGTAATTTGGTATGTAGTTTTAAAAAAAGTATTAAGTTTGAGTAAGAATAAGTTACTTATGAAATTTTTTACTCTGAGGAATAATGTGTTATTAAGTTTTATATTGATTGCTGCCCTCACACGCTTAGTTCCACACCCCCCAAATGTTGCACCAATCACGGCCATGGCGTTATTCGCTGGTGCAACATTTCATAAACAGAATTTAGCTTTTTTAATCCCTTTGATGGCGATGTTCATCTCAGATATTTTTTTAGGGTTTTACAGTATCACCCCATTTGTATATCTGAGTTTTATAGGGATTAGCTTTATTGGTGTTTATCGTAAAAATATTAAACCAGGAACAATACTAATGGGAAGCACACTGTTTTTTATAATCAGTAATTTAGGGGTTTGGCTTCTCTCCTATCCTCTTACCATCGAGGGGCTTCTTACTTGCTTTACATTAGCCATTCCGTTCTTTATCAATTCTTTAATAGGTGATTTTGGCTATAGTGCGTTGCTATACTTTGGATTTAAAGCCCTCGAAAAAAAATGGAACCTTGCTTAATTAATTGAACTATTATTGGATCTATCCAAAATATTTTGGGGAAGGCTTTTCTTTGTTTTAGCGCCCAATGATTTTAAATTTTCCACTTTTTTAATGATGTTTCCTCTTCCCTCAACGAGTTTATTCATAGCATCTTGGTAACTCTCCTGCGAACTCTGGAGGTTTCTGCCAATTTTGATGAGGTCATGGACAAAACTTTCAAATTTATCATATAAGAGTCCGCCTTCTTTGGCGATTTCTAAAACATTTCGTTTTTGATCTTCTTGTTTCCAAATAGACGCAATAGTACTCAGGGTGGCTAACAATGTAGAGGTCGAAAGAAGAACAATATTTTTATCTAAAGCGTCTAAATAAATACGCTGATCTTTTTGTAAAGCCAACATCAAAGCTGGCTCTATTGGGACAAACATTAAGACATGATCAGGCGAATTAATTCCGTACAGCGAAGGATAATCCTTATTACTCAATTCTTGAAAGTGTTTTTTTATGCTTTCAAGGTGTTTTTTTAGCGCTATATTTTGATTGAATTCGTCAGGGGCATTAAAATAGCTTTCATAGGCTGTTAAAGAAACCTTAGCATCAATTATAAGATGTTTATTATCAGGAAGGTTGATAATAAAATCAGGTTTTTTTAATTTTCCTTCCTCGTCTCGGTATCCTCCTTGTGTACTGTAATGAACTTCGTTCATCAATCCTGATTTTTCTAATAAAACTTCTAATTGAATCTCTCCCCAATCCCCTTGAACTTTTGAATCTCCTTTAAGAGCATTCGTCAGATTAATGGCGTCTTGACTCAGCTTTAAGTTGAGTTGTTCTAAGCTTTTAAGACGCTGCGTTAAAGCCGAATTACGGTCGATGTAATCTTTGTTTGTTTCTTCAACTTTTTTCTTAAATTGTTGAATTTCTTGTCCCAAAGGGTGAAGCAACGTTCCTATTTGTTCTTTATTTTGTTCTTTAAACTTTTGGGAATTTTTTTCTAAAATCTTGTGGGCCAAGTTTTCAAACTCTTTTGTGAGTCTTTGTTCTTGTTCTTCTTTAGATTTTTGAATCTCAACTATTTTTTTTTGGAGATGAATCAACTCCTGTTCCTTAGCACTAAGTGTGACTTTTAAACGTGTAATTTCTTCATGTAAGCTTATTTCATCGGTACGTGAGTTTCTCTTTTTCGCTTGAAAAAAAGAGAAAATCATAAATAATATAATGAGGACTAAGAGTAGTGTATCCATAACAAAAACAAACTTTTGATAAAATTACATCATTTTACAGACGCAGTCAACTCGATCTATTTAGTTAAATACATTTTACGTCGCGAATACAATTCGTAAAATTCATCATCCTTCAAGTTATCGATAAACAAAACACTCTCTCCGGTACTTTTCATTTCAGGACCCAGAGCTTTGTTGACATTGGGGAATTTATTAAAAGAAAAAACAGGTTGTTTAATGGCAAATCCTTCAAGTTGAGGGTTATATTCAAAATCTTTTACTTTGTTTGCGCCTAACATTACTTTCGTTGCGTAATTCACATAAGGTTGTTGATAAGCTTTTGCAATAAAAGGAACTGTTCGAGAAGCTCTAGGGTTGGCTTCTATAATGTATACGACATCGTCTTTAATGGCAAATTGAATATTAATCAGTCCTTGTGTCTTTAAAGCTCTAGCAATTTTTTTTGTGTGATCCTTTATTTGTTGCATCACAAATTTACCCAAGTTAAAAGGGGGTAATGTTGCATTTGAATCTCCTGAGTGAATTCCACAAGGTTCAATATGCTCCATAATTCCGATGATGCGTACTTTATCGCCATCGCAAATAGCATCTGCTTCTGCTTCAATAGCACCATCCAAGTAATGATCTAATAAAAGTTTATTATTTGGAATTTCTTGAAGTAAATCTACGACATGAGCTTCTAATTCTTCTTTATTAATTACAATTTTCATTCCCTGTCCACCCAAAACATATGAAGGTCGTACTAATATTGGAAAATCAAGTTCGTCAGCAAGTTTCAATGCCTGATCTGCGGTTTGGGCGACTCCAAAATCAGGATATGGAATATTGTTTTCTTTTAACAAAGAAGAAAAACTACCTCGATCTTCTGCTAAATCTAAAGATTCAAAAGATGTACCTATAATTTTGACTCCATATCGATTTAATTTTTCGGCCAGTTTAAGAGCTGTTTGACCTCCAAGTTGAACAATAACACCTTCCGGATTTTCGTGGCGTATAATATCATAGATATGTTCCCAAAAAACAGGTTCAAAATAAAGTTTATCGGCCACATCAAAATCAGTTGAAACGGTTTCAGGGTTACAATTAATCATAATGGTTTCATACCCAACTTCAGCAGCAGCTAATACCCCGTGAACACAACAGTAATCAAATTCGATTCCTTGACCAATTCGATTTGGACCTGAACCTAAAACTACTATTTTCTTTTTTTCTGTGACAATACTTTCATTCGAAGTAGTAAATTGTCCCTCTGAAGTAACCATCCCTTCTTCGAAAGTCGAATAATAATAAGGAGTGAGTGCCTTAAATTCAGCCGCACAAGTATCTACTAATTTATATACACGATTGATTCCTAATTCCGCTCGCTTTTGATGTACTTCACTTTCCAAGCAGTTTAACATATGAGCAATTTGTCGATCTGCAAAACCTTTTTGTTTCGCTTCCAAGAGCAAAGGTTTGTCAATAGTGGCGATATTGTAATTAGAAATTTCTTTTTCCAGTGCATAAAGTTGTTCGTATTGTCGTAAAAACCACATATCAATTTTTGTGATCTCATGAATACGCTCCAATGAAATTCCCATTTGAATAGCATCGTAAAGCACAAATACACGATCCCAGCTTGCATAAGTGAGTTTTCGAATAACGGTGTCATAATCGGTGTACCCTTTACCATCGGCACCCAAACCATTTCGTTTGATCTCTAAAGATTGAGTTGCCTTGTGCAATGCTTCTTGGAACGACCTCCCTATACCCATTACTTCACCAACGGATTTCATTTGTAGTCCAAGTACCCGATCAGATCCTTCAAACTTATCAAAATTCCAACGCGGAATTTTAACTATAACATAATCCAGAGTTGGCTCAAATAATGCGGAGGTAGATTTTGTGATTTGGTTATCTAACTCATCTAAGCTGTATCCAATGGCTAGTTTTGCGGCTATTTTGGCGATAGGATAGCCCGAAGCTTTGGAAGCCAACGCTGAAGAACGTGATACTCGTGGATTTATTTCAATTGCAATAATTTGTTCATTTTCATCGGGACTTACAGCAAACTGAACATTACATCCACCAGCAAAATCACCAATGCTTCGCATCATCTTAATGGCCATGTCTCTCATGCGCTGATAACATGTATCTGAAAGGGTCATAGCAGGAGCAACCGTAATGGAGTCTCCTGTATGAATTCCCATAGGATCCATATTTTCGATCGTACAAATAATAACAACGTTATCATTTTTGTCACGCAACAATTCCAATTCAAATTCTTTCCACCCTAACAAAGCTTTATCGATTAAGACTTCGTGTATAGGAGATGCTTCAAGTCCTCTTGTAAGACATGTTTCAAAATCTTCTTCCTTGTGAACAAAAGAAGCTCCTGTGCCTCCCAGAGTAAAAGAAGGTCGAATTACTAAGGGAAAGCCAAATTTTTGGGCAATTTCTTTGCCTTTGAGGAACGACGTTGCTGTTTCAGCAGGAGCTACAGGAATGTCAATCGTTTTGAGAAGTTTTTTAAATTTGTCTCTGTCCTCGGTAATATGAATCGCATCAATATCAACTCCAATGATTTCTACACCAAATTCATCCCAAACTCCTTTTTCGTCAGCTTCTATACACAAGTTTAGGGCTGTTTGACCTCCCATTGTAGGCAAAACCGCATCCACTTTGTGTTTGGATAAAATTTGACGAATAGATTTTGTGGTTAAAGGTTTGAGATATACATGATCGGCCATCGTCGGGTCAGTCATGATCGTGGCGGGATTTGAATTGATCAAAATGGTTTCAATATGATCTTCTCGTAATGAACGGAGAGCTTGCGTTCCAGAATAATCAAATTCACAAGCTTGACCAATAATGATTGGTCCTGAGCCGATTATTAAAACTGTATTTAAATCTGAACGTTTTGGCATAAGCGAAAATGAAATAGTAAAATTTCAACTAAAATATATAAAAAAAGGTGTTGCTTAATCCAGCAACACCTAATGTTTTCAACGATTTATTCACTTATTTTTTATGTCTTATTTCAGAGGATACTGACAGCTTTTTTCTACCTTTAGCCCGTCGTGATGCTAAAACCTTGCGACCATTAGCACTGGACATGCGATCCATAAAACCGTGCTTGTTTCGTCGTTTTCTATTTGAGGGTTGAAAAGTTCTTTTCATAGGTTTTATTAATATTAGTTTTAAAATAAAACTATAGTTAAACACTTGATTTTGTGTGGGCGCAAATATACAATAAGTTTTTTCTTTCCCAAACCTGATTTTAGGATAATTCACTAACTTTGTGAACTTAATCGTTATGGTATGTATCCAAAATTCATCAAACTCATTTTAGCTTTTTTAACAATTGCATATGCTGTGTATCAATTTATTGAGGAGTCCATTGGCAATGGGATTGCATTAGTTTTTCTTGCTGGAATTTTTGTGTTTCTTTACTTTAAAAATGAAATTATTTTACTTTCTTTTTTACGTTTGCGAAAACAAGATTTCAAAGGCACAAATAAATGGCTTGATCGCATTAAAAATCCTGAATCTGCACTCACAAAAAAACAAGTGGGCTACTACAATTATTTAAAAGGTATTATTACCTCTCAAACCAATTTGACTCAGGCCGAAAAATATTTTAGAAAAGCCCTTAGTTTAGGACTAAGTATGAAACATGACAGGGCCATGGCCAAATTGAGTTTGGCTGGTATTGTCATGCAAAAAAGACGAAAGCGAGAGGCAACAAGCTTGATCAATGAGGCAAAAAAACTTGATACCCAAGGGATGATGACAGAACAAATCAAAATGATGCAACAACAGATGAAAAAAATCTAAGGGAGAGGGATATCAATATGATAAGGCTTTCGCGATCGATTATTTAGATGAGGCTCCAATAACCATGGATTGTGAATCTTTAGTTCTTTATAGTTGATTCCTTGTTTTTTCGCAAAATCTGGAAGGGAATGTATCGCAGAATCCACGAATATTTTTTTTACTTTTATTGGCTTATATTTTTGATTTTTTTGAATTTGAAACCCTAATTTTTCAGCATTTTCAAACAATACCTTAGCCGCCAAAATTCGAAAAACATAACGCCCAGTCTCTTCTCCAAACAATAAATCGTAATAGTTATTTGCTTGTTGATAATCCAAATAACGGATGATTCTTGAACGGCCAGCATTATAAGCTGCTGCTGCTAATGTCCAACTGCCAAACTTTTCCTGTGCTTTCAATAAATATCTACAAGCTACTTTTGTTGATAATTCTAAATGCAATCGTTCATCAACATTTGTATTAACCTCTAGTCCGTATTCTCGTGCCGTGTTGCGCATAATTTGCCAAAAACCTTTTGCACCAGCAGGTGAAGTTGCGTTAATTAATCCACTTTCAATGACCGCTAAATACTTAAAATCGTTTGGTATTTTGTATTCTTCTAAAATGGGTTCAATAATGGGAAAAAACTTTTCAGCTCTTTTTAACAACAAAAAACTATTTGAATGCCAGTAGGTATTGACAAGTAATTCACGATCCATGCGCTCGTACACATCTGGTATATGTAAAGGAACTTTTTCGCCTGCAAAATCTAACTCTTGAGGAATAGCAGGGGAGAAAAAATTTGAGTTGTTCCCTTCATTTTTTATAAAAGAAACAGATGTGAGCCCCAACACAAACAAAACAAAGTAATAATAAACAATAGGTCGCATAAAAATTTTAATTATTTTAAATAAGTGCTAATCTAGTAATCTGTAATTAATTTAGGAAGGTTTTCGTTAAACCATCTTGAATGGGTGAGAATCATAACATGAGTTCCCTTTGGAACTTTTATACATTTTTTGATGTAAATAATTGGAAAAACAAGGTCGTAAGCACCATGAATATGGATCACATTTTCATCAGGTTTTGACTGTTTCCATTCGTAAAGTTCTTTTATGGCCCATTTTAAATAAGATGGATTACGAACAGATAAATAGTGCCTGTGATACTCCATTCGTTTTCGCGCTGAAGGTCCAAATACAAAGCTAATAAAGTTTTCAACATTGTTTATCATTGAAGTCGGCAATAGCTTGTAGGCCTTTGTTTTATTTCCAAAACGCATATGAAGTGGGAATTCTTTTTTGGATTTAACACTTGATACAATAATCACTTTTCTACAGGAAATATGTTTAGCCATTTCTTGAACCATTATTCCACCAAAAGAAACACCCATCAACACGGGATGCTTATCTTTAACTAAAAGACATAAACGTTTGGAATATTCTTCAATAGTTTCATTTTCTTGGGGATCAATCCAGGATATAAATTTTAGAGAAAATGAACTTGGTAACCTTAAAAACTTAAATATTTGGGGATTGGCTGCCAATCCAGGCAAACAATAGATTACAGTAGAAATGTTATTATTCATGACAATAACAAATTTAATAAATAGAATTTTTATAACTTTGTTAAATTATTATATAAAACAATATGAACAAAATCGAGGTTATCGACAACTCATTCTTACGTCAGTTTGAAACCGAAACTAAAGAAGGTTTGGCAAAAATAGAGTACGCTCAGCAGGAACGTAAAATTTTTTTGACCAAAATGGTAGTTCCAGAGCGTGTCTCTAATGATAACTTTTCGGACGATTTTATTAAAGAAGTCCTAGCCATCATACAGGATAGAAATATTCAAATGATGCCAACTAGTCCTGAAATTGTTCGTTTTGTTCGAAAAAACAAAATATATCGCAGTATGCTCCCCATTGGTGTTCGGATTTAAGAAGCCGTTTGTCCTTCTAACGAAAAGTTAAATCGAACTGATCCAGAAGTATCAATTTCAGTGAGTTCAACTTCGTATACATTGTTTACCAACGCTGGATTCCATGGGATCCTTACGCGTACATAATTTTCGGTAAAGCCATAAAGATATCCTTTTTTGTTTTCAGATTCGAATAATACCTTTTTTATTTTACCTAGCTGACTTTCGTAAAAATTTCGTCTTTTTTTCACAGAGAGACCCCTCAATAATTTACTTCGTTTATTTCGTACCGTATTTGGAATTACTTGATCTATTTCGGCAGCTAAAGTATTCGGGCGTTCAGAATATGTAAAAACATGCAGGTAAGCAACATCTAGTTCGTTAATAAAATGATAAGTCTCTAAAAAATGGTCTTCCGTTTCTCCTGGGAATCCAACGATAACATCAACTCCAATACAAGCATCAGGCATATAATTTTTAATTTTATTTACCCGCTCGACATATAATTCTTTTTGATAGCGTCGCTTCATTTTTTTCAAAATTACATTACTTCCGCTTTGCAAAGGAATATGAAAGTGAGGTACAAAAGCTCTTGAGTTTGATACAAATTTAATTATTTTTTCAGTCAATAAATTAGGCTCTATAGAGGATATTCGAAAACGGTCAATGCCACTCAATTGATCTAAGTGTTGAATTAAATCCAAAAAAGTGTGTTGGTGTTTTTTATTCCCAAATTCCCCCTTGCCATAATCCCCAATATTAACGCCTGTGAGTACAATCTCACGAACTCCCTTAGCAGCAATTTCATTGGTATTTTTAATCACATTGGCGACACTATCACTTCTTGAAATTCCTCTCGCCATCGGAATGGTACAATAGCTGCATTTATAATCACAACCGTCTTGAACTTTTAGAAAAGCTCTTGTTCGCTCGCCGATAGCATAACTTCCGATATAATTATCAGCATCTTTAATCGAACAAGTGTGAATTTGGGTAGGAACAGCTTTGCTCAAGTCGTTGATATATGCTGTAACGTTAAATTTTTCAGTTGCTCCTAATACTAAATCAACTCCATCTACGTCTGCCAAGGATTCAGGTTGAAGCTGAGCATAACATCCTATTGCAATAACAAAAGCTTGATTATTTTTTTTTAAAGCTTGACGAACAACCGATTTGAATTTATTATCTGCATTTTCAGTAACAGAACAGGTGTTAATCACATAAATATCCGCTTTATCTTCAAAACAGACTCGTTGAAAACCTTCATCTAAAAATTTTCTAGCTATCGTTGATGTCTCTGCGTAATTGAGTTTACAACCCAATGTATAAAATGCTACCTGCATGAGTGGTAAATAAATGATATTTTTGCTTTGCAAATATACAAACCATGTTACAGAACCTAACGGTATTAATTTCAACGATTTTTTTGGGGATTTTTCTATCATCTTGTCATTCCGTTAGTGAAGTTAATAACGATCAAATATTTCGCTATAACTGTCATGAAAATATAGAAACACTTGATCCTGCCTTTGGTCGAAATTTAAGAGGAATTTGGGTCATGAATCAACTATTTAATGGCTTGGTTAGTCTTGATGATTCTCTCCAAATTCAACCTGATCTGGCTTATCGGTGGGAGCAATCAAAAAATGGCAGTCGTTATACTTTTTATATGAGAGACGATGTCTATTTTCACGAGTCCTCTATTTTTGGAGATACAAAAACACGTCGGGTTACAGCGCAAGACTTTGTGTATAGTTTTGATCGGCTTAAAAACCCTCAAATAGCTTCACCAGGAAGATGGACACTCGATCAAGTAAAGGATTATTATGCTAAAAATGATAGTGTATTGATTATTAATCTCAAAAAGTCATTTTCCCCATTTTTAGGAATTTTGTCCATGAAATATTTAAGTGTAGTCCCCCATGAGGCTTTCAATCAACCCTCAAATTCATTTGGCTCAAAACCCATTGGAACGGGACCCTTTTATATGAAAAGGTGGGAAAAAAATTTAAAATTGGTTCTCCGAAAAAACAAAAACTATTTCGAACAAGATCAACAAGGTAATAGCCTCCCCTACTTAGAATCTGTTGCAATAACATTTGTGCCTGATAAACAAAGTGAATTTTTATTGTTTTTACAAGGAAAGTTAGACCTCCTTAACTCATTGGATCTATCCTATAAAGATGAATTATTAACCACAACTGGTGAGCTAAGAAAAAAATATCACAACAGTATTCGTCTCTCAAAAAGTCCTTATCTAAATACAGAATATATTGGAATTTATATGGGAGGGCAATCAAGTGAAATACAGTCTAAAAATATTCGACAAGCACTTAATTATGGCTTTGATCGTGAAGCCATGATACGTTATATAAAAAATAATGTGGGATATGCGGCAAACTCCGGATTTATTCCTAATGGTTTAAATAAACATATTGGTTCGGTTGGATACTCCTATCACCCACAAAAAGCAAAGGCATTGGTGGAGGAATACAAACAAATTAGCGGAAATTTAAAACCAACCATTAGACTTTCAACAGATGCAAATTATGTAGATATCTGTGAATTTTTACAAAAATCATTTTATGAAATTGGAATTAGTATTAGTATTGAAGTACTTCCTCCACCAGCACTACGGCAAGCAAAATCTTCAGGAAAGTTAGAATTATTTAGAGCAAGTTGGGTAGCTGATTATCCCGATGCTGAAAACTATATGTTACCATTTTATTCAAAAAATTTTACTCCTTTTGGGCCAAACTATATGCATTTTTCTAGCAAAGAGTTTGATTCGCTTTATCTTGAAGTGGTAAAGGAAAAAAATGAGTTAAAAAGAAATACATTATTTCAGAAACTAGATCAAATCATCATTGATGAAGCACCCATTATTCCGATGTATTACGATCAAGCGATACGATTTACACAACCCAACGTGAAAAATATGACAATGAATCCAGTGAATATGCTAAATTTAAAAAAAGTATATAAATCCACTCGCTAAAACTTTCGAAATTCCGCTGACAAATGAAATACATTTTTTAAAATTTCTTCATCGCGAATAGTGAACTCTACTGCTCTTCGAGCCATGACTTTTTTTGCAGTAAGAATAACCTTATCCAAACGATTTTCGGCATAACCTTGTGACCCCCCACGAGAAAAACTGGGAATAAATGTTCTTGGAAAACCAGATCCAAAAATATTGGCCCCTACTCCTACCATAGTAGCGGTATTAAAAGATGTGTGAATTGCACACTTGGAATGATCTCCCATTAAAAGACCACAAAACTGAAGCCCTGTTTGTATGAATTTTTGTTGTGGATAATTCCAAGCTTTGGTCAATCCGTAATCATTTTTGAGATTAGATGCATCAGTTCCAGCGCCTATATTGCACCATGATCCAACTACCGCATTACCTAAAAATCCTTCATGTCCTTTATTACTATTTTCAAAAAAAACAACGTTATTAAGTTCCCCACCAACTTTTACATTTGCACCAAACGAACAGCCACCATAAACTTTAGTTCCCATTTTTATGACAACTCCTGGACCTATATACAAGGGGCCTCGTAAATAGGAGCCTTCCATCACTTCGGCCTCTTTGTCAACATAAATGGGTCCTTGAGTAGTATTTAAGTGAACATACTCAACGTTGGCACCCTGAGCTATTGACACTTCATAATCTCCAATGGTGGTGTTGGTTGATGATAAAAAGGATAATGGTTCAGTCTTTGTTTCAATATCTATGGTGATTTGACGGGCGTTGTGAGAAAAAATGTCCCATGGATATCTAATATGAATAAACGCTTCTTCAAACTCTATACTTTGGTAAGTATCAAGCTCCTTGCTCGAGGAAAGAACATGACCATGATAAGCAAGAAGTAAATTGTTACTTATTAGTTTTTGATGGGGTTTCAAATGGTGAATAGCTTTTATTAGAGATGATGAGGGCAAACAAGAAGCTAAAATACAGCGTTCTGGTTTTTCAACTTCACTTTCTGCTAAATATGCTTCTGTTTCAACGCTACAAGGTAAGTTTAACTGTTTTTTCCATCGATCACGAAAAGTCATAGTACCCATAAATATATCTGCTACACAACGTGTATAAGCAAATGGTAGTAGATCGTTTCTATTGGGGCCATCAAATAGTCTTACAATCATGTTCTTGGTTTGTTAAAGAAAGTACAAAAATAAAAAAACCTCCAAACTAGGAGGTTGTTGCAAATTTGATGAACGAAATTTATTTTTTGAATTTCGCGTATTTGTTTTTGAATTTATCTATGCGCCCTGCTGTATCTACAAGTTTTGATTTACCTGTGTAGAATGGATGGGATGTGCGTGAAATCTCTAATTTAATTAAAGGATATTCAACACCTTCTAGCTCAATTGTCTCTTTTGAATTAGCAGTGGATTTAGTAACAAATACATCGTCATTCGACATATCTTTAAACACTACTGGCCTATAGTTTTCAGGATGAATTCCTTGTTTCATAATAATAATTATCACTTAAAATGAATGCAAATTTAGGCGTTTTTCTATATATTTACAACAACATATTAATAAATAACAAAATTATGGAAAATAAACCAGTAACAATTAAATCGATCGCCTACAAATACGGAGCCATTGCTGGACTCATCAGCGCAGCTTTTAGCTTAATGATTTGGGCTATGGACATGACTTACTCAGAATCGATAGTCAAAGACTACTTTGGAATGGCTGTTATGCTTGTTTGTATTGTTTTGGCAATACTGAATTTCAAAAAAAATAATGATGGACTTTTAAGCCTTGGGGAATCTAATAAACTTGGAGCCGCAATTGGCTTAATCACGGGAATTATTTCTGTCCTTTACATCGCATTGTTCGCCAACATCATTGAACCTGATTTTGTTCAAAAAATTGGTGAAGTAGCTGAAAATAAACTTCGAGAATCAGGTACATTTACTGAAGAGCAAATTAGTCAACAAATAGAAATGCAAAGTACTTTTTTCTGGGTAACCTATCCATTCATTCTTATATTTTCCATATTTTTTGGATTCTTATTTGGATTGATTACTGGCTTGTTCACCAAGAAAAAATAACCCTTGAAACATCTTATTGACCTTTCTATAATTATTCCTTTTTTAGATGAAGTTGACTCACTAGAAGAGCTCTATAATTGGAACATTAAAACATTGGAAGGTCAAGATTTGAGTTATGAAATTATCTTTATTGATGATGGGAGTCGTGATAACTCATGGGAAGTAATTAAAAAAATTGCATTAAAAGATACTAATGTACATGGAATACGATTTCACCGAAACTACGGAAAATCTCAAGCGCTCCATGCTGGATTTAAACGTAGTTTGGGTGAGATTGTTATTACCATGGATGCTGACTTACAAGATAACCCTGAAGAAATTCCTGGCTTGTACAATAAAATTAAATATGAAGGGTTTGATTTAGTTTCAGGATGGAAAAAGAAACGTTATGATTCTGTGCTATTTAAAAATATCCCTTCTAAAATATTTAATTTAGCTGCACGTACCATTTATGGAATTCCACTACACGATTTCAACTGTGGGTTAAAAGCCTATCGGCGTAATGTCATCAAAACTATTGAAGTTTATGGTGAAATGCATAGGTACATCCCTGTTTTGGCCAAACAAAGTGGGTACAAATTAATTGGTGAAAAAATTGTCAAGCACCAAGCCCGAAAATATGGCTACTCGAAATTTGGTCCCGAAAGGTTCATTAAGGGCTTTCTTGATCTTATCACCCTTTGGTTTATTCATAAATTCGGGAGAAGACCTATGTATTTTTTCGGATTGATAGGGACTATTATGCTCTTAATTGGTTTTTGTTTTTCTGTTTATCTGGGCATAGACAAATTGTATCTTGACAACTCAGGTCGATTAATTACACAACGCCCCGAGTTTTATATTTCACTTACTACCATGATTATTGGAACTCAATTTTTTTTAGCTGGATTTCTTGGAGAAATCATTCTTCGGAACCGAAAAACAAAAGTTAGATACCGCATCGATCAAACAATTTAGTAAAGTTGAAAAGCTGAAATTATTTAGTAGTTTTGTGCTCAGTTAATTTGAAATAAATGAACAGCTCAAACCGCGCCAAACTTTGGACACAACACCCTTTTGATCAAAATACACAGCAGCAAGTCTTAGAATTATTTAAAAACCCTGAAGAATTAGAAGATGCTTTTTACAGAGATTTAGAATTTGGTACAGGTGGTATGCGTGGTATAATGGGTGTAGGAACAAATCGTGTCAACAAATATACCTTTGGTAAAAACACCCAAGGTATTTGTGAGTTTTTGAAAAAATCCTTTGCAGAAGAAAAAATAAAAGTTGTTATTGGCTATGACTGTCGCCATCAAAGTGACTCATTAGCTCAGCTTGTTTCTGAAGTTTTTTCAGCTAATGGAATCCAAGTGTTTTTGTTTTCTTCTTTACGTGCCACCCCTGAAGTTTCTTTTGCTGTTCGTGAATTAGGTTGTCATTGTGGCATCGTATTGACTGCTTCCCATAATCCTCCAGAATATAATGGGTACAAAGTATATTGGAAAGATGGTGGACAAATTGTTCCCCCAATTGACAATCAAATCGTAGAAATTATAAATCGCCTCCAATTCGAAGATATCTTATTTACCCCAAATAAAGATTTAATTCATCCTATTGACGCTGAAATTGATCTCGCCTTTCAAAAAGAATCTGTAAAATATGGTAAAATTGGAAATGGAAAAAGAGAGGATTTAACTATCGTTTTTACTTCACTCCATGGTACCTCTATCACAGCTATCCCACAAGTTTTAGAACAAGCTGGATATACGAATGTACATATCGTTAAAGAACAGGCCAAACCAAACGGGGATTTTCCAACCGTAAACTCTCCCAACCCCGAGGAACCAGAAGCCTTAAAAATGGCACTCGATCTTGCTGAAAAGATCAACGCTGATATTGTAATTGGCACTGATCCCGATGCCGATCGTTTGGGAATTGCAGTGAGAAACCACAAAGGTAAATTGATCTTACTCAATGGCAATCAAACAATGGCAGTAATGACAAGATTTATTTTAGAAAAAACCAAACGAAACCCAAATCAATCTTATTTTGTAGGTTCAACCATTGTTTCTACCCCAATGATTCAAAATATTGCTCAAGATTATGGGGTTGAATGTAAACTTGGTCTGACTGGCTTTAAGTGGATTGCGAAAATGATTGAAGATTTTCCTAACCAAATTTGTCTTGGTGGCGGAGAGGAAAGCTTTGGATTCATGGTAGGTAATTTTGTGAGAGATAAAGATGCTGTTACCTCTTCCCTTTTAGCTTGCGAAATTGCATCAGAAGCTAAAAGTAACGGAAGTTCATTTTTTGATCAATTGATGAAGGCCTACATAGCTCATGGTTTATTTCTTGAACAATTAACCTCATTTGTTAAAAAAGGAAAAAAAGGAGCTGAAGAGATTCAAGAAATCATGGCTCAATTCAGATCAAACCCTCCTCAAACTCTTGACGGGGAAACCATTACCAAAATTGAAGACTATAAGTCAGGGATAACAAAAAATATGGTTTCTGGTATCAAAAACCCTATTGATCTTCCTAAAGCAAATGTTTTGATCTTTCAAACAGAACACGGTATACGTGTGGCAATTCGTCCCAGTGGAACAGAACCAAAAATAAAGTTTTATATTAGTGTTCAGTCTACAATAAAAAACCCTGATGAATATCATGAAATACGCCCATCACTTGAAGCAAAAATAAAACGTATTGCTGGTGATTTAGGCATTTAATTATGACCTATTTTTTTAAAATACTTCACTTCACAACTCCTTACAGGAAATACATTGTCGGAAATGTATTTTTTAACATGCTTTACGCTTTTTTTAATGCGCTTTCTTTTTTAGCACTTATGCCAATGCTTGAAGTTTTATTTGGCGAAAATAAATCTTTGTACGTCAAACCTCAATATAAAGGAATAACTGAGCTTAAAACATATTTTTCAGAACGTATGAATTACGAAGTGACTTTGTTTGCAGGCGAAGACCCTCAACGTGCACTCTTATTGGTAATTAGTGCTGTTCTAGTTACTTTTTTTTTGAAAAATATTTTCAATTATGCAGCATTGTTCTTTATCACATTTTTGCGTAATGGCGTCTTAAAAGATTTACGTAATGCTTTGCAATCTAAAGTTATTAATCTTCCTTTGTCACACTACTCAGAAACCAAAAAAGGGGATATTATTTCTCGAATTACAGCTGATGTTCAAGAAGTTCAACAGTCTTTTTTATCCATGCTAGAGTTAATATTTCGTGAACCCTTGACCATCATTTTTGCATTGTTTATGATGTTTGCTATTAGCCCTAAACTCACCTTAATTGTACTTGTTTTTATTCCCATCGCTGGTTTTTTAATTTCCAGAGTTGGAAAATCCTTAAAACCGAAATCCGATAAAGTACAGCGTGAACTCGGTGAACTTTTGGCAAACGTAGAGGAAACTATGGGTGGATTACGAATTATAAAGGCTTTTGTAGCCGAAGAAATATTTCATAAACGGTTTCAAAAAATTACTCAACGCTTTTTCAGGTTTTCTAATAGCTTGATGAACCGTCAAAACCTAGCAAGTCCATTAAGTGAATTTTTGGGTGTGGGAGTAATTGGATTTATTTTATGGTATGGAGGCTCTTTGGTGCTTGTCGAAAAAACAATGACTCCTTCTTCATTTATAGCCTATATGGGATTGGCTTATGGAGTATTGACTCCAGCAAAAGGAATAAGCAAAGCCGCCTACAGTGTTAAAAAAGGAAATGCTGCGGCAGAAAGAATCATTGAAATATTGGAAACCAATAACCCCATTCAAGACAAAGAAAATGCCTTTAATGTCAAATATTTTCATGACCGCATATCTCTCCAAAACATATCATTTGCCTATGAAGAGGTCAGCGTAATTGACAACATAAGTTTGGAAATTCCAAAAGGAAAGACTGTTGCGCTAGTTGGACAATCTGGAAGTGGAAAAACTACTCTCGCTAATCTTATCCCTCGATTTTATGATATTCAAAAAGGATCCATTAAAATTGATGGGAATGATATCAGAATGATTCGTAAATCTGATCTTCGCTCTCTGATGGGTATTGTTACGCAAGAATCTATCTTATTTCATGATTCAGTAAAAAATAATTTATTGCTTGCTAAACCAAATGCCTCAGATAAAGAAATATACGATGCCGCAGCTATTGCTAACGCTCATGATTTTATAAGTGAACTTCCCCAAGGATATGATACGATTATTGGAGATGGGGGAAATAAACTTTCTGGAGGTCAAAAACAACGCTTATCAATCGCTAGAGCAGTACTTAAAAATCCTCCCATAATGATTCTTGATGAAGCAACATCTGCTCTTGACACTGAGTCTGAACGAATGGTCCAAAATGCCTTGACTAATATGATGAAAAACCGAACTTCTTTAGTTATTGCACACCGACTATCTACCATACAAAATGCTGATTTAATTGTAGTAATGCAAAAAGGTAGAATCGCCGAACAAGGAAAACACCAAGAACTTACACAGGCAAACGGAGTTTATAAAAAACTAATCGAATTACAATCTTTTCAATAAGTTGACCCTTATGTTTTTCTAAAGGTAAGCTAAGAAAACGTACTTTTACAAACTTATTTTTATTCATGCGATTACACCGAAATTTAGTGTTTCCAATCATTAACGGATTACAACTTATCTTTAATGAAGGACAATACGCCGATAAAGTTGTTTCTCAACTACTTAAAAGTGATAAACGCTGGGGAAGTCGCGATCGTGGGTTTTTGGCTGAAACACTTTATGAAATTGTAAGGTGGAAACGCCTTTATTCCACCATAGCTGAAGTAAATGAACCTTTTAATCACAAAGATTTGTGGCGTGTATTTGGTGTTTGGGCCACATTGAGAGGCATCCCCCTTCCAGATTGGAAGCAATTAGAAGGAACCCCAACTCGAAGAATTAAAGGAAAGTTTGATGTATTAATCAAAGAAAGAGCTATTCGAGAATCAATCCCCGATTGGCTTGATCATCTTGGCTTAAATACCTTTGGTCAAAAAAAATGGGAAAAAGAATTAACTGCCCTTAACACTCAAGCTCCATTAATAATTCGTGTAAATCGGCTCAAAACATTGCCTGATTTATTAAAAAGACAATTGTTAGATTTAGACATATCAAGTCAACAAAATCATAATTATAATGATGCTTTAATACTCCATGAACGTACAAACGTATTTTCACTTGACCTGTTTCAAAAGGGACATTTTGAAGTTCAAGATGCTAATTCACAACTTGTCGCTCCTTTTGTTGAAGCTGAAAAAGGAATGCGTGTCGTTGACGCTTGTGCAGGGGCAGGTGGTAAATCTTTACATTTAGCTGCTCTTATGAAAAATAAGGGTCAGCTTATTGCTATGGATATTTATCAAAATAAACTCCACGAACTAAAACGCAGAGCCCGCAGAGCCGGTGCCCACAACATCGAAACTAAGTTAATCGAAAATTCAAAAACCATTAAAAAACTCAGCGAAAAAGCGGATCGTGTATTGATTGATGCCCCTTGCACGGGACTCGGTGTATTACGCAGAAATCCTGACGCTAAATGGAAACTTGATGATTTTTTTTTAAAACAAGTTATTCAAAAACAAACTGAAATCTTAAACAACTATTCAAAAATGGCGAAAATAGGAGGAAAAGTCATTTATGCTACCTGTTCTATTCTACCTCAAGAAAATGAACAACAGGTACAAAAATTTTTAACTAGCGACTTTGGAAAATCTTTTGATCTTGAAAAACAAATTCAATTAAGCCCAGAAATATCAGGATTTGATGGCTTCTATATGGCTCGTTTAGTTCGTAAATAAACTGTTAATAAAATCGACCTTTAATCCAATAAATAACAAGATTGTAGCAAGATAAATTCTTATTTTTGTCTATCTCAAGATCATTTTATGATTTGTTTTTTTGGAAACAAAAATAGTGTTGTTTACGCTGTTCAAACTCAAATCCCCTTATCAGAACTGGATCAAGAAAAGATAAGCTGGCTTTTTGATGGACAACCTTATATCTCAAAATCCTATTTAGAAGGCGATTTTGTCGGTCCGCGTGTCTCTATGGTTACACCATGGAGTACCAATGCCGTTGAAATTACCCAAAACATGGGCATCAAAGGAATTATTCGTATCGAAAAATTCATCCCTTCAAATGTCGATTTTGATCCTATGTTGTTTCAAAAATTTCATGAAATTGGACAACAACTCTTCACTATCGATATACAACCTGACCCCGTTCACGAAATTGAGGATATAAATGTTTACAACCTCGAACAAGGTCTTTCATTAAACGCGGCCGAAGTTGAATACTTAGAGCAGCTCTCGATAAATTTAAAACGAAAACTTACAGACTCAGAAGTCTTTGGATTTTCTCAAGTTAACTCAGAACACTGTCGTCATAAGATATTCAATGGTCAATTCATTATAGATGAGAAGCCGATGGATGCGTCACTCTTTGAATTAATAAAAAAAACATCCCAGAATCATGGGGAGAATCTAATTTCGGCGTATAAAGACAATGTAGCTTTTATCAAAGGTCCCTCTATCGAACAATTCGCTCCAAAAAAAGGAGAAGAAGCAAGTTTTTATACCAAAAAAATAATCCCCTCTGCCATATCTCTCAAAGCTGAAACACATAATTTCCCAACTACAGTCGAGCCCTTTAATGGGGCTGCTACTGGCTCAGGGGGAGAAATTCGAGATCGTTTGGCTGGTGGAAAAGGTTCACTTCCACTCGCTGGTACAGCTGTGTATATGACAGCCTATCCACGACTAGATAACCACCGACGCTGGATACAAGCTGAAGAAAGAAAATGGCTTTATCAAGCTCCTGAAGATATTCTGATAAAAGCTTCAAATGGTGCTTCTGATTTTGGAAATAAATTTGGACAACCCCTTATTTCAGGTTCACTCCTCACATTTGAACACCAAGAAAATAATGCCTTTTTTGGATTCGATAAAGTGATCATGCTCGCTGGTGGTATTGGATATACCAATCTAACTCAGAGCCAAAAAGACAAACCAAAAAAAGGGGATGTTATTGTTGTGATGGGTGGCGATAACTATCGCATCGGAATGGGAGGTGCTGCAGTTTCATCGGCTGATACAGGTGCTTTCGACTCTGGGATAGAACTGAATGCAGTACAGCGTTCGAACCCAGAAATGCAAAAAAGAGTGGCCAATACCATTCGTGCATTTGTCGAATCTGATAAAAATACCATCGTTTCAATTCATGACCATGGAGCTGGAGGACATCTAAACTGTCTTTCTGAACTGGTTGAGGAAACAGGAGGACACATTAATATGGATAAACTTCCTGTGGGAGATACAACATTATCTGCAAAAGAAATCATTGGAAACGAATCTCAAGAACGAATGGGACTTGTTATTGCTGCCAAATCATTAAAACATCTTCAAAAAATCGCAAAACGCGAACGTGCTCCATTATTTGTAGTTGGAACTATATCAGGAGATTATCGCTTTGAGATCACTTCTGAAAAAACCAATCAAAAACCCATTGATCTTTCACTTGCCGACTTTTTTGGTAAAACACCTCAAACAATAATGAGGGATCAAACAATTAAGAAGGAATATAAAGATGTTGATTACGATCCTACTCTTATCTATGAATACGTTGAGCATTTGCTTCAATTAGAGGCTGTTGCTTGTAAAGATTGGCTTACCAACAAAGTTGATCGATGCGTAGGTGGAAAAGTTGCACAACAACAAACGGTTGGAAGCCTTCAATTACCATTGGCCAATTGTGGAGTTATGGCTTTAGATTATACAGGACAAAATGGAATTGCTACTTCTATTGGACATGCACCTCTTAGCGCTCTGATCGACCCCGAGGCTGGAAGTCGATTGGCAATCGCTGAAGCACTTACCAATATCATTTGGACCCCTATCGAAAAAGGCATTAGCTCCATTAGCTTATCTGCTAACTGGATGTGGCCTTGTAATAATTTGGGGGAAGATGCTCGATTATACAAAGCTGTACAAGCTTGTTCAAAATTTGCTATTGAGCTCGGGGTGAATATCCCAACAGGAAAAGATTCATTATCAATGAAGCAAAAATATCCCGATAAAAATGTAATAGCTCCTGGCACTGTAATTATATCTGCGACAGCTCACTGCTCCAATGTTCTTCGTGTAATTAAACCTGTTGCCAGGCAAACAGACGATGCACTCTATTACATAAACATGAGCAGTAGCACCCATTTGCTTGGAGGGTCTTCTTTTGCCCAATTACAAGGGGTTATAGGAAAAAAATCGCCTGATATTATTGATAGTCAATACTTTAAAAAAACCTTTACCGTCGTTCAAGATGCCATAAAAAGCGGTGGAGTTGTTTCGGGGCATGACATTGGCTCTGGAGGGCTCATCACGAGCTTACTCGAAATGTGTTTTCCTGAAATCAATACAGGATTAAATTTAGATTTTTCGGAATATAAAAACGTGAATATTGTCGAATTACTTTTTGCCGAAAATCCCTCCCTGATAATTCAATTAACTAAAAAAACTGCTCAAACAATCAAACAAAAAGGAGTAGAGCTTATCAAAATTGGCCATGTTACTTCAGATAATGCTGTTCGTATTCGTTTTCATGAAAAATCTTTTCATTTTGATATTTTTGATTATCGTAAGCATTGGTTTAGAACATCTTACTTATTAGATCGAATACAAAGCGGAGAAGCAAAAGCTCAAGAGCGATTTAAATCATTTGATCAAACACCTCTTAAATTTAAGTTTCCTAAACATTTTACAGGAA
Organism: Flavobacteriaceae bacterium; assembly: GCA_965659665.1. Lineage (GTDB taxonomy): Bacteria > Bacteroidota > Bacteroidia > Flavobacteriales > Flavobacteriaceae > CBFHWU01. The sequence goes on along the minus strand of CBFHWU010000015.1, from coordinate 164,361 downwards.
AAAAACCCACTCCAGGTCAACGAATTAAAGCAGCAATAATTCGAGAAAAAGGGAGTAATTCTGAACGCGAAATGGCTTACGTTATGGATTTGGCTGGCTTTGATGTCAAAGATATTCATATGACCGATCTAATGTCGGGACGTGAAAATCTTGAGGATGTTCAATTTATTGTTGCTGTTGGAGGGTTTTCAAATTCTGATGTTTTGGGTTCTGCAAAAGGCTGGGCTGGATCTTTTAGATACAATGAAAATGCCCAAATTGCTCTAACCAATTTTTTTGAACGTGATGACACGCTATCGTTAGGGGTATGTAATGGGTGTCAACTTTTTATTGAGCTGGGCTTGTTGCATCCCGATCATGAAGAAAAACCCAAAATGCTCCACAACGATTCTGGCAAATTTGAATGTGTATTTACAAGTGTAAGCATACAACAAAATAATTCTGTGATGCTCAACAATATGGAAGGAAGTGTTTTGGGTATTTGGTCAGCTCATGCTGAAGGGAAATTCCATCTTCCCCTCCATGAAGAAAGATATCATATTACAGCCAAATATACCCACAAATCTTATCCATCAAACCCAAATGGATCCGCATATAACACGGCTATGCTAAATAGTGATAACGGTAGACATCTGGTAATGATGCCTCACCTAGAACGTGCTAACTTTCCGTGGAATTGGGCTATGTATCCAGACCGTAATGATGAAGTAACTCCATGGATTCAAGCTTTTGTTAATGCACACAATTGGCTACATATTTAATAGCTAAAATCCCTTATTTAAAAGTTTTTTTTTAAATTGCCTAGATTATGACAGTTCCAAAACGACTATTCGACATTTTAGCTATACAGGCTAAACACTATCCAGAGAGCAACGTATTAAATACTAAGTACGAAGGGGTATGGAAGGGAATTTCAACCAAGGAATATAAAGAAAAAGCCGATCAAATGAGTCGAGCTTTCCTTAATTTGGGGGTGAAATCTGGTGACAAAATTGCCTTAATCTCCACAAATAATAGAACCGAATGGTGTATTGTTGACATGGGACTTTCTCAAATTGGTGCTGTTAATGTTCCTATATATCCCACTATTTCAGGGCAAGATTATGCCTATATCATAAATCATTCAGAATCCATTTATTGCTTTGTTTCGGATAAAGAAGTCTTGTCTAAATTGGTAAGTGTTAAGGAAAAGTGTCCTAGTTTAAAAAATATTTACACTTTTGACCAAGTCGAAGGTTCTGAAAACTGGAACGATGCCCTCAAACTAGGAAAAGATATTGCAGCCCAAACTCATCTAGAGTTAATGATGGAGGGAATTCAACCTCATGATTTGGCAACTATCATCTACACTTCAGGAACCACTGGAAAGCCCAAAGGGGTAATGTTAAGTCATCAAAATATTGTCAGTAATGTTATTGCAAGCGAAAAAAGACTTCCACTTGGTTTTGGAGGTGAAGTCGCGTTGAGTTTTTTACCTATCTGTCATATTTACGAACGGATGTTAAGTTATTTATATTTACACAAAAGAGTTAATGTATATTTTGCTGAAGGGCTAGATACCATTTCTGAAAACTTAAATGAAGTACACCCCAATATCATGACTGCAGTACCCAGATTGTTAGAAAAATTATATGATAAAATATATGCGAAAGGACAGAGTTTATCTGGAATAAAGAAAAAACTTTTTAACTGGGCAGTACAACTCGGATTGCAATATGAACCTTATCGACAAAATGGATGGTGGTTTAGCCTCAAGCTTTCGGTTGCACGTTTGTTAATCTTTAATAAATGGAAAGCAGCATTAGGCGGAAAATTAGAAATAATTGCCTCTGGAAGTGCAGCTCTTCAACCTCGACTTGCAAGAATATTTACTGCTGCTGGAATTACCATATGCGAAGGATACGGATTAAGTGAAACTTCTCCTGTAATCTCAGTAAATGATATGCGAAATAAAGGTTTTCGAATAGGAACCGTTGGGAAAATTATTGAAAAGGTCGAAGTTAAAATTGCTGAAGATGGCGAAATACTTTGTAAAGGTCCTAATGTGATGATGGGGTATTATAAAGACGAAAAGTTAACCAATAAAATACTTAAAGATAACTATTTTCATACGGGAGATATTGGATATATCGACCAAGATGGTTTTTTGAAAATAACAGATAGAAAAAAAGAAATATTCAAAACTTCTGGAGGGAAATATATCGCCCCTCAAGTGATCGAAAACGTAATGAAACAGTCCATCTTTATTGATCACATCATGGTTGTTGGCGAAGGTGAAAAACATCCATCTGCATTTATTCAGCCCAATTTTGAAAGTATTTTAAAATGGTCAGTAAGTGAAAACCTTAATATTGATTCCGATCCAAAAAATATAATTGCTCATGATTTAGTTATTGAAAAAATTCAACAAGAACTCAATTTCTTCAATAAAAATTTTGGGAGTTGGGAAAAACTGAAAAAATTCTCTCTTACTGCCGATACCTGGACAGTTGACTCTGGACATCTCACGCCAACCATGAAATTAAGACGTCGTGTTTTAATGGATAAATACCAAAAGGAATACCTTTCCATGTATCCTTCTACATAAACTTTTAATTGTTTTGTTATGCATGCATAATGTTTTTTTGTATATTTGTTATGTATGCATAATAAAACTATCGATTACGTTCTCCGAGCAACTTGGCAAGCTATTGCTAAAATGTACAATGAGGAAGCTTCAAAATACGGAACCACTATGGCTACAGGTTTTACGCTACTTAGCATAGACCCAATAAAAGGGACACCCTCTACAGCCCTGGGACCAAAAATGGGAATGGAATCTACTAGTCTTTCAAGAACATTAAAAGTAATGGAACAAAAAGGACTCGTTTTTAGAGTACCTCACCCTGATGATGGACGAAGCGTGATCATTAAATTGACTCCTAACGGACTAAAAAAAAGAAATGTTTCTAAAGATTATGTATTGCGTTTTAACGATAAAGTCAATGAGGTAATCAGTGATGATAAAATCAAAGTTTTTAATGAAGTTTCTGAAAAAATATTGGAACTCATACAATCTAAATTAATTTATTCTGAACGAGTTGATTCATAAAATGAAAAGAAATATTAAACAAGTAGCCGTCATTGGATCAGGAATTATGGGGTCTGGTATCGCCTGTCATTTTGCAAATATTGGAGTTAGTGTTTCACTCTTTGATATCGCTCCAAAAAATTTAATTGAAGAGGAAGAAAAATTAAGTTTACACCTCAACCACCCCAAAGTGAGGAATCGAATAGTAAATGCCAATTTAAAACGAGCCATTAATTCTAATCCCGCTCCACTTTATCACCCCTCTTTTGCCGAACGAATAAGTACCTTTAACCTGGAAGAGGATCTAAATCAGTTATCAAAAGCCGATTGGATTATTGAAGTTGTTGTCGAACGATTAGATATAAAACAACAAATTTTTGAAAAAATAGAACCGTATAGAACCCCTGGTACTTTAATTACTTCAAATACGTCTGGAATCCCCATTAAGTATATGAATAAAGGGAGATCTCAAGATTTTCAAAAACATTTTGCGGTCACACATTTTTTTAATCCACCACGATATTTAAAACTTTTCGAAATTATTCCAGGTCCCGATTGCAAAACGGAGGTAATTGATTTTTTAACGGATTATGGTAGCCGATTTTTGGGAAAAACCTCTGTGCCCGCCAAAGATACTCCTGCATTTATTGGAAATCGGATTGGAATTTTTTGTATTCAAAGTTTATTTCATCAAGTCCATCAGTTGGGAATGACTATTGAAGAAGTCGATAAGCTTACTGGACCCGTTATAGGACGTCCAAAGTCCGCTACTTTTAGAACGGTTGACGTGGTTGGTCTTGATACCTTAGTTCATGTGGCTAATGGTTTGTATGAAAATTGTACAGAAGATGAACGTAGGGAGGTTTTTCAACTTCCTTCGTTTATTCAGTCAATGATGAAAAATCAATGGTTAGGCAGCAAATCAGGCCAGGGTTTTTATAAAAAAATCAAAGACAAAAAGGGTATATCTGATATCCTAGTATTGGATTTGGACAAGATGGAATATCGATCAAAAGTAAAAGCAAAATTTGATACGTTGGAAAAAACAAAAGGTATTGATCAGGTGATCGATCGCTTTTCTGTTTTAATATCAGGAAAAGATAAAGCTTCTACATTTTATAGAAAAAACTTCGCTGATATGTTTGCTTATGTTCAGTACCGTATTCCTGAAATATCGGATGATATTTTTCATATTGACGAAGCCATGAAAGCAGGCTTTGGTTGGGAACACGGACCATTTGAAATATGGGATGCTATAGGAGTTCAAAAGGGAATTGAATTAATGACATCTGAAGGCTATTCGGTAGCCCCTTGGATCAAAACATTAACACAAAAAGAAGAGGCTTCATTTTATCATATAAATAAAGGAAAAAAATGGAGTTACCAACCTCAAAAAGATAAAATTATTGAAGTTCCAGGTCAAGATGCTTTTATTATTTTAGACCATTTGAGAAACGATAAAAAAGTTTGGGGAAATACAGAATGTTCTTTAATTGATATCGGTGACGGAATTCTAAATATTGAATTCCATTCTAAAATGAATTCTATTGGTGGAGGGGTTCTCCAAGCGATAAATAAAGGAATTGACCTCGCAGAGCAATCGTTCAGAGGGCTTATCGTTGGAAATCAAGGGGCACACTTTTCGGCGGGAGCGAATATTGGTATGATCTTTATGATGGCTGTTGAACAAGAGTATGATGAACTTAACATGGCTATTAAATTGTTTCAAGACACCATGATGAGAATGCGCTATTCTGCCATTCCAACTATTGCTGCTCCTCACGGGATGACCTTAGGAGGAGGCTGTGAACTTTCAATGCATGCTGACAAAGTGATTGCAGCTGCCGAAACCTACATGGGATTAGTCGAATTCGGAGTTGGAGTAATTCCTGGAGGAGGAGGATCAAAAGAACTAACTCTTCGTGCTTCTGATTCGTTTCGCAAAAATGATGTGGAAGTAAATGTTTTACAAGATGCTTTTTTGACCATCGGAATGGCTAAAGTATCCAAGTCTGTATACGAAGCTTATGATTTTGGTTTTCTTCAAAAAGAGAAAGATATTGTTGTCGTTCAAACTCAACGACAACTAGCCGAAGCCAAAAAACACGCCATTCTTATGGCTGAAGCCGGATACACATCTCCCATACAAAGGAAAGATATTAAAGTATTGGGCAAACAAGCTTTAGGCATGTTTTTGGTTGGAACAGATTCTATGCAAGCAGGAAACTATATTTCTGATCATGACAAAAAAATTGCCAATAAGCTTGCCTATGTAATGGCAGGTGGAGATTTATCGCAACCTACACGGGTTAGTGAACAGTATTTACTCGATATGGAACGTGAAGCCTTCTTGTCCTTGTGTACCGAACGAAAAACTTTAGAACGTATTCAACATATGTTAAAAACTGGAAAACCCTTACGTAACTAATTATGAAAACGGCATACATTGTAAAAGCATACCGAACAGCAGTAGGAAAAGCACCGCGAGGTTTATTTCGTTTTAAAAGACCTGACGAGCTAGCCGCCGAAACTATCTCCTTTATGATGGATAGTTTACCAGAATTTGACAAAACACGCATAGATGATGTCATTATTGGAAATGCCATGCCAGAAGCCGAACAGGGACTGAACATGGCTCGTTTGATTTCGCTGATGGGATTGAATACGGAAGAAGTTCCTGGAGTAACTGTAAATCGATATTGTGCCTCTGGCTTAGAAACCATAGCCATGGCTACCGCCAAAATACAAGCCGGAATGTCCGATTGCATCATTGCTGGTGGAGTAGAAAGCATGAGCTATATTCCAATGGGAGGTTACAAACCTGTACCCGACTATCAATTGGCCAAAGAAGGAAAAGAGGATTATTATTGGAATATGGGGCTCACAGCTGAAGCAGTTGCTCATCAATATAAAATCTCCAGAGAAGATCAAGATGCATTTGCCTACCAATCTCACCAAAAAGCATTGAAAGCACAAGCTGATCACTCTTTTAAAGATCAAATTGTTCCTATTCGTGTTGAAGAAGTCTTTTTAAACGGCTCTGACAAAAGAGAAACCAAATACTATACCGTAACTACAGATGAAGGCCCTCGAGCATCAACAAGTATAAACGCTTTAAAAAAGCTTAATCCTGTCTTTGCGATGGGAGGTAGTGTTACCGCTGGTAATTCTTCACAAATGAGCGACGGAGCTGCTGTGGCTTTAATCATGAGTGAGGATATGATTAAAGAACATAAGTTATCTCCAATAGCCCGTCTTGTGAATTATGCAACTGCTGGGGTACCACCACGAATTATGGGGATTGGCCCAATTAAAGCCATTCCAAAGGCACTCAAACAAGCGGGAATGTCTCTGAATCAGATGGATATGATAGAACTCAACGAAGCTTTTGCATCCCAATCATTAGCAGTATTGAGGGAGCTAGATATTAATCCCAAAATCGTTAATGTAAATGGAGGAGCCATTGCTTTGGGACACCCCTTAGGCTGTACAGGAGCAAAGCTTTCAGTGCAACTGTTTGATGAAATGAAAAAAAGAAAACTGAAATATGGCATGGTCACTATGTGTGTGGGGACAGGTCAAGGAGCTGCAGGCATCTACGAAATTATTTAAACCAAAAACTTATGGAAACATTAAAAAAAAAATTAACACGAGGTGGAGCATTTATTTTGGAAGAAACACCTGCTCACTCTGTATTTACACCTGAAGACTTCTCAGAAGAACAAATTATGATGAAAGAAGCCATTCACGAATTCATTGAGCGTGAGGTTTGGCCTCAAAAAATGAGATTCGAAAAAAAAGACTATGATTTCACTTTAGAGATCATGAAAAAAGCAGGTGAACTCGGCTTTTTAGGGGCTAGTGTCCCAGAGGAATATGGGGGGATGGGAATGCCTTTTGTCTCGAGTATGCTAGTCTGCGAATATGTTTCAGGTGCTTCAGGATCACTATCAACAGCTTTCGGCGCTCATACCGGAATAGGAACGATGCCTATCGTATTGTACGGAAATGAGGAACAAAAGAAAAAATTCGTTCCAAAACTAGCGAGTGGAGAATGGATTGGAAGCTATTGTTTGACCGAACCTAGTGCAGGTTCAGATGCTAATAGTGGGAAGACCAAAGCCGTACTGTCCGAAGACCAAACTCATTATAAAATTACTGGTCAAAAAATGTGGATCTCCAACGCAGGCTATGCGGACTTATTAATAGTTTTTGCTCGAATAGAGGAGGATAAGAACATTACTGGATTTATTGTTCCAAACGATCCAAACAATGGTATCAGTATGGGTGAAGAAGAACATAAATTAGGAATTCATGCCTCATCAACCCGCCAAGTGTTTTTTAATGAAACTGTTGTCCCTGTTGAGTATATGCTTTCTGAACGACAAAATGGCTTTAAAATAGCCATGAATGCACTCAATATAGGACGTATAAAACTAGCGGCCGCATGCTTAGATGCCCAACGTAGAGTTATCAATGAAGCTGTTAAATTTGCAAATGAGCGAATTCAATTCAAAACCCCTATAATTAGATTTGGTGCTATTAAACAAAAAATAGCTGAAATGGCCACTAACCTTTATGCAGGAGAATCAGCTTGTTATCGCGCTTCAAAAGATATCGAAGATCGAATAGCTATTCGCAGTGCTTCTGGAAATGGGCATCAAGAAGCCAAATTAAAAGGGGTTGAAGAGTATGTAATCGAATGTTCCATCCTAAAAGTAGCAGTATCCGAACATATACAAGATTGTTCCGATGAAGGAATTCAAATTTTAGGGGGGATGGGCTTTTCAGCCGAAACCCCAATGGAAGCCGCTTGGCGTGATGCACGTATCAGCCGTATTTATGAAGGAACTAATGAAATCAATCGAATGTTATCAGTGGGTATGCTCATAAAAAAAGCGATGAAAGGTCAACTCGACCTCATTGGACCTGCCACTAGTGTGGCTGATGAGCTTATGGGTATTCCCTCATTTGATATCCCTGATTATTCCAAAACTTTAAGTCAAGAAAAAGAGATTGTTAAAAATCTAAAAAAAGTTTTTTTAATGATTGCTGGTGCTGGAGTAAAAAAATATGGTGCTGAATTAGAACAACATCAACAGTTATTATTGGCTGTTGCTGATATATTAATCGACATTTATTTAGCTGAGTCAGCTTTATTAAGAACACTAAAAAATATCGATCGTTTTGGAGAATCTTCTCAGGAAGGACAAATTGCAATGACTCAATTATTCATTTTTAATGCTGTTGAAAATATCATCTCAAAAGGGAAAGAAGCTATCGTATCCTCTTCAAATGGTGACGAACAAAAAATGTTACTTATGGGACTTAAGCGTTTTACCAAATACACAAATTTTCCAAATGTCGTTGCTCTACGTAATGTAGTTGCAGATAAAATTGCAAACAATAATACGTATTGCTTTTAGCAAAAAATTAATCATTAATCATTATCCCACTTGCTGATTTCAACAAGTGGGATTTTTTTTTAATTTTATATTCAAATTATTTATCATGAACAAAAAATTAATTCCCCTATTTTTTCTATTTCAGCTTATGATTTATGCGCAAATAGACACGCGTATGTACGATATTATTGAAAATATAAATTCCGAGAGAGTAGCTAAAGATGTTGAAATCTTAGCAAATTTTGGTACACGACATACATTTAGTGATACGCTCTCAAACACACGTGGAATTGGAGCTGCTAGACGTTGGATTGAGAAAGAATTTAAACGCATAAGTACAAATTGTAACAACTGTCTGGAGGTTTTTGTACAAAAAAATTATTTCAAGGCTGATCAGCGTCGCATCATTCGTGATGTTTGGGTAAACAATGTAGTCGCTATTCAAAGAGGGACCCGATATCCAAATCGATACATCATCATGAGTGGTGATATTGATAGTAGAGTAAGTGATGTCAACAATTATACCTTCGACTCGCCAGGAGCCAATGACAATGCGACTGGAATGGCAGGAGCGCTTGAAGCTGCTCGGGTACTAAGTGCATACTCTTTTGAGAGTAGTATTGTATATCTAGGATTATCTGGTGAAGAACAAGGCCTTCAAGGTGGAAAAGGATTCGCTCAATATGCTCAAGAAAATGGTTGGGAAGTGATTGGAGTTCTCAACAACGATATGATTGGAAATATTGAGGGAGTTGATGGCGTTATTGATAATCGCACCTTCCGTATTTTTTCGGAACCAACCCCTCCAACAGAAACCGATGAACAACGATTTCGACGTCGTTATTATGGAGGGGAAGTAGATGGTATTTCTCGACAGTTAGCAAGATACATACACAAACAAACACTTCGCTATATGCCCGAAATGAATCCAAAACTAATTTATCGATTAGACCGTTTTGGTCGTGGTGGACATCATATCCCCTTTAATGATGTTGGCTATGCAGGGATACGGATAATGGAAGCACACGAAAACTACCACCGACAACATCAAGATTTACGCTTAGAAAATGGAATTAACTACGGGGATGTTTTAGAGGGGGTTAATTTTGAATACACAAAAAAACTGATTGCAGTAAACGCTATTTCTTTAGCTCAATTGGCTATTGCTCCTCCTGCCCCAAAAAACGTGTTAATTGGTGGGATTGTTGAACCTTCAGCAAAACTTAAATGGGAGAAAGTTGAAGGAGCTGTAGGATATAAAATTTATTGGAGAGACACCACCTCTCCGACTTGGGATCATTTTAGATATGTAGGAGATATCAATGAGTTTGTGCTTGATGGAATAGTGATTGACAACTTCTTTTTTGGAGTAGCTTCAGTAGGAGCAGAGGGGCACGAAAGTATTGTAGTTTTTCCTGAAGGAGTGTTTAATTAAATGATATTTTTACAAAAATCCTTTTTCACGCATCCAATCATCATTATACATTTTTCCTACATAACGACTTCCCGAATCATGAAGCAAAACAACAACAACATCATCGGCTGAGAAATGATGTTTTAATTGAAGTAAACCACATACAGCTGCTCCACACGAATTTCCTGCAAAAATACCTTCTTCTCTGGCTAATTTTCGAGTATAAATTGCGGCATCTTTATCCGTAACTTTTTCGAACGCATCAATCAATTCAAAATCTACATTCTTTGGAAGTATATCCTCTCCTATTCCCTCCGTGATATAAGGATAAATTTCTTTTTCATCAAAAATTCCTGTTTCGTGATATTTTTTAAAAACAGAGCCATAAGTATCGATTCCCCATATTTTGATATCTGGATTTTTCTCTTTTAAAAATTTTGCTACTCCTGAAATAGTTCCTCCAGTTCCTACACCTACCACAAAATGTGAAATTTTACCATCCGTTTGATCCCATATTTCTGGGCCAGTTTGTTCATAATGAGCAATAGCGTTAGAAGGGTTATCATATTGATTAACATACCAAGCATTTGGCATTTCCTCAGCGATACGTTTTGACGTTGAATAATAGGATCTTGGGTCCTCAGGGGCAACATCTGTGGGACAAACTATGACCTCTGCCCCTACTGCTCTTAAAATATCAAATTTTTCTCTCGACTGTTTATCTGTAGAAACACAAATTAATGAATAGCCCTTCACTATGGCAGCCAAGGCAAGTCCCATCCCTGTATTTCCGGAAGTTCCCTCCACTATAGTTCCTCCTGGTTTTAATCTCCCATCTGCCTCTGCATCTTCCACCATTTTGATCGCCATGCGATCTTTAACTGAACTACCTGGATTAAAATATTCAACTTTTGCAAGAACTAAAGCCTTCGTTTCTTGTGTGATTCGATTGAGCTTTATCAGAGGAGTATTTCCAACGGTCTGGAGAATATTATCTACATATTTCATATGTACAAATGTACATTTATCATTAGTTATTTAAACAAATGTTTTAAAAATATTTGTCATGTTAATCCAATCGAAGGACTTGAACAGGTGGTATTTTTGATATAATAAAAGAAGGAATGATGAGCATTAATAAACAAGCTATCAATGTGCCTCCGTTTAGTCCTATAATATGAAAAAAACTGATGTTTACAGGGACTGCAGTAACATAGTAAGTGGCTGGATCAAGAGTTATTATGTTTGTTTTTTGTTGAAAAAAAAGTAATCCTAACCCGATGAAATTTCCCCAAAAAAGTCCCATGCCAATAAGATATGAGGCTTGAATTATAAAAATAGATTGAATACTTTTTTTAGAGGAACCCAACACTCTGAGTACTCCAATCATATGCGTTCGCTCTAAGATAAGTACTAATAATGCAGTAATCATATTAATCCCTCCTACAATAATCATAATGATGATAATAATGGCAATATTAAGATCGAATAAAGAAATCCAGCTGAAAATATCTCCAAATTGTTCTTTAATATTTACCACATCTAAGGTAGCAGAAGTATTTTGATAGAGTTCTTCAGTCTTAGAGTCAATTTCATCAAAATTTTGAAGTACAATTTCAACATTTCCAATCTCATCAGGCTGCCATTTATTAAGTTTTTGTATGTGACGCAAATCACCAATGACATAAGTTTCATCAAAATCAGGAAAACCTGTACTATACAAACCAGCAATTTTTAACACACGACGTGTAGGAATAGGCCCAGTACTTAAAAAATACAGTTGAAATCGGTCTCCAACTTGAAGATTAAATTTTTGAGCAATTTGCTCAGACATTAGAACTTCTCGACTTGTTTTGTCATCAAACTCAGGAAGCTCTCCTTTAGTAATATATTCGGGAAAATTTCCCCATTGATAATTTTTTTGAATTCCTTTTAATACCACACCCTGAAAAGAGGTTTTTGTTTTGATTACCCCAGTTAGATAAGCTACATTATTTACATATTCAATTCCACCAAACTGTTCTAAATTTATATCAGTGATAGAGATTGGTTGTACAGAGTCCGAAGAGTTGTTATTGTCAAAGTTTGCTATAGAAATATGTCCGTTGAATGATGATATTTTTGCTTTAATTTCTTCTTGTAATCCTCTACCAGTACCAATAGCTATAAGCATTGACGTGATGCCTATCGTAATGGCAGCTATTCCTATTTTAATTATTGGGGACGAAACACTATTTTTATAGGACTTTTCGGCAATGATGCGTCGGGCAATAAAGATTGATGTTTTCAACGTAATAAAAGATATGGTCAAAAATACCCTTTTTTTTTTCTTTTTGTTCCTTACCTTGAGTTGTAATGCTCAAAAACAAAATTCAGGACAAAGCACCATCATTGTAGGAGCAAACAGACCCGAACTCTATTTATCTCTTCTTCAAGGAAAAAAAGTGGGGCTTGTTGCCAACCATACCTCCGTAATATTTAAAACCAAAAATACTTATACCCATATCGTGGACTCTCTGATCAACGACATTGAAATAAAAAAGGTTTTTTCGCCCGAACATGGGTTTAGAGGTAAAGCAGATGCTGGACAAAAAATATCAGATGATGTTGATGCCAAAACAAATATTCCTATTATATCATTGTACCACAAGAATCGAAAACCTTCTGCACAGCAACTTAAAGGAATAGAAGTGATGGTGTATGATATTCAGGACGTTGGAGTTCGTTTTTACACCTATATTTCAACACTCCAATTGGTGATGGAGGCCTGTGCAGAAAATAAAATTCCTTTAATTGTATTAGATCGACCAAATCCTAATGGGCATTATGTTGACGGACCTGTTTTGGAGCTTGAACATAAAAGTTTTTTAGGCATGAATCCGATCCCTTTAGTGTATGGTATGACGATTGGGGAATATGCCCTAATGGTTAATGGTGAAGGATGGTTAGACAAGGGAATTCAAGTGGACTTAACCGTCATTCCATTAAAAAACTATACCCATAATACTCCTGTGGATTTAGCTATTCGACCTTCTCCAAATTTACCAAATACTAAAGCAGTGAATTTGTATCCTAGTTTAGGACTTTTTGAAGGAACAAATGTGAATGCTGGAAGAGGTACAGATCTACAATTTCAACAATACGGTGCTTCATTTTTAGATTCCTTAGCCTATCCCTATCGCTATGTCCCAATTCCTCAATTGGGAGCTTCAAATCCAAAAGAAAAAAATAAACGTTGTTTCGGCGTACAATTACAACATTACCCCAAATTAAACGAAGTCAAAATTAAATGGATATTAGAGGCTTATTCTAATACAAAAAACAAATCACTATTCTTTAAAGACCACTCCTTCACCCTCCACTCAGGAACAAAAAAACTACAACAACAAATTGAGCTCGGATTAAACGAAAAAGAAATAAAAAATAGTTGGAAAGCTGATCTGATAACCTTTAAACAGATTAGGAAGAATTACCTACTTTATCCGTAGTAGGTTTGCGGTATCGCTGAAAAGGTTGTTTGAGCATGCCTGTAATGCTATGATTTTCTTGTACGTCGGGGAAGGTATCTAGCCCATAAATTATTTTTTCGGGAGCCAAATAAGCATAAGTTGTAAAGATTCGATCCCAAATAGCAAAAATATTACCATAATTTGTATCAGTAAAAGGCAACAAATAATGATGGTGTACTTTGTGCATATTGGGAGAAACAATTACCCAACTTAAAAGCTGATCAACTTTTTTGGGCAAACGAATATTGGCGTGATTAAATTGTGAAAAAATGACAGATAAACTCTGATAAAGCATAACAATTCCTATTGGTGCACCTACTACCAAAACCCCTAATAAAGTGAAAACAAAGCGCACAATACTTTCAAGTGGATGATGACGATTAGCCGTAGTAGCATCTACAAAATGATCACTGTGATGCACTACATGAATCATCCATAATGGTTTTATTTTGTGTTCAACCCAATGGGCTAAATAAGCCCCTATTAAATCAAGAAACATCACTCCTACTAGTATATGTAGCCATAATGGGAAATCATTCAACATAGAAATAATTCCAAATCCCGTACGTTGAGTCCAGTCTGAACTTAATAATAATAAAAAAGCAAGAGAAACGTTAACAGCTACAGTAGTGAGAATAAAAAAGAAGTTGGGAAAAGCATGTTTCCATTTATGATAAGTCTTTAATTTTAGAGGAATAATCCCTTCAATGATCCACAGCAGTGAAATACCACTGATAATAAGCATTGCTCGATGAAGTGAGGGAATGTTTTCGAAATAATCTATTACTATTTGCATTGAGGTAAATATAGCATATTCGTTCACACCAACTTTGGATTTTGACTGTTCATACTTTAAGTTGACTTTTCATTTTAACAACAATTTGAAAAGCAGCAGGACAAATGGCCACATTTTTTTCAGTAAGAGCATTAATTTGATAAATTTTCTTTCTATTGGTATGAGGAAATTCTCGACAAGCCTTAGGGCGTATATCGTAAATAGAGCATCTGTTGTCATAGCCTAAAAAAGTACAAGGGACTGATTGTAAAACCAAGTCGTGGTCTTCATCGACTTTAAGGTATGTCGCCTCAAAGTTGGATTCTTTCATTTTAAAAGCTTTACTAATTCGTTTGATATCTTGTCGAGTAAACAAAGGTCCAGTAGTGGTACAACAATTAGCACATTGTAAACAGTCGGTTTTGTCAAACACTTCTTTGTGAAGCTTTGCCATTTGCTGGTCCAAGTTTTTGGGAGGTCTTTGTTTTAGTTTTTTTAAAAATTTGGACGTCTCCTGTTTGGCTTCATCTGCGCGTTGCCTCAGGGTATGAATATCGTAATGATTCATCACGGAATATTGAGATATTTATGCGTTTGTAAGGAGGCTTTCCATTTGGGGTTTTTAAGTACAAAATCGACAATGATGGGCATAACTTTATTTCGACGACTCCATTCGGGTTGTAAAAATAGCTTACAGCTTTGGTTTACTTGTTCGGCTTGTTGTTGGGCAAAAACAAAATCGTGTTCATTATAAATAATAACTTTTAGTTCGTGAGCCTTTTTATATATTCCATTTATCGGTAACATTCGTTTTTTAGGAGATAAACAAATCCAATCCCAATTGCCTGAAAGCGGATATGCTCCTGAAGTTTCGATATGGGTTGTTATTCCTTTTTTTTTCAAGGAATCTGTTAAAGGCTTCATATTCCACATGAGCGGCTCCCCCCCAGTTACCACAACAATTTCGGAGTATTTTTTTGCTTCTTTTACAATTTGATCTACAAGAGTCGGAGGATGTTTTGAGGACTCCCAACTTTCTTTAACATCACACCAATGACAACCCACATCACAGCCCCCAATACGAACAAAATAGGAAGCAGTACCCTTGTGGTACCCCTCACCTTGAATTGTGTAAAACGCTTCCATTAGAGGTAAAGCTTCCCCTTTCTCAACCAAAGGCATGACATCCATATTAATTTTTGGTATTGCGTTCGTATGCCAAGAGAGTATTTTGAAGCAGCATAGCGATAGTCATAGGACCCACACCTCCAGGAACAGGAGTGATGTGACTCGCTTTTTCTTTTACGGCTTCAAAATCCACATCTCCTTTTATCACATACCCTTTAGGGTGAGATTTATCGGGAACACGGGTGATTCCAACATCAATAATAATGGCTCCTTCTTTGATCATCTCTGCCGTTAAAAATTGAGGAACTCCGAGAGCAGAAATCACCACATCAGCATCTTTAGTAAAACTACTCAAGTTTTGAGTGCGGCTATGGGTGAGGGTTACGGTAGCGTTTCCAGGGTTTCCTTTTCGACTTAATAAGATACTTATCGGACGACCAACTATATGGCTTCTACCTATCACCACAACATGTTTGCCTGAAAGATCTATTTCGTATCGACGAAGAAGTTCCACAATACCAAAAGGGGTAGCTGGAATAAAAGTTTCCATATCTAAAGCCATTTTACCAAAGTTAGTTGGATGAAAACCATCAACGTCTTTTTCGGAATGAATAGCCATCAATACATTTTCTTCATTAATATGCTTTGGAAGAGGTAATTGTATAATAAAACCATCAATAGATTTATCAAGATTCAAGGTATCAATTTGTGCTAACAAATGATTTTCTGATATTGTTTCTTCAAGTTTAATAAGTGTTGAATCAAAACCAATACGTTCACAAGAACGGACTTTACTCCCAACATAGGTTAAACTAGCACCATCATTACCTACCAATACCGCTGCCAGATGAGGTACTCGTTTGCCTTCCTCTTTTAGCTGTTGTACTTGAGTTGTAATTTCTTCTTTAATTTGGTTGGAGATTAATTTTCCGTCTAATGGTATCATAACCCTTTCATCATTTGCATTAATTTACCTGCGCCACCTCCTTGCATCATCTTCATCATTTTACTCATTTGTTCAAATTGCTTAATGAGTTTATTGACATCATTCACTTGTTTTCCGGCTCCTTTTGCGATTCGTTTTTTTCGACTAAAATTAATAATCGTAGGTTGAGCGCGTTCTTTTGGAGTCATCGATTGGATTAGTGCTTCAACTCCATCAAAGACCTTGTCATCTATCTCAGAATTTTTTATTGCTTTTGATGCCCCAGGAATCATTCCAACTAAGTCTTTCATATCTCCCATTTTTTTTACTTGATTTATTTGGGATAAAAAATCGTCAAAACCAAATTGTTTATTAGCGACTTTACGTTGGATTTTGAGAGCTTCTTCTTTGTCAAATGCTTGTTGAGCTCGTTCTACCAAACTTACCACATCACCCATTCCCAAAATGCGTTCGGCCATCCGATTGGGGTAAAACATATCAAGGGCATCTAACTTTTCACCCGTACCGATAAATTTTATAGGTTTATTAACAACCGACTTGATGGAAAGTGCAGCACCTCCACGGGTATCACCGTCCAATTTGGTGAGTACAACCCCATCAAAGTTTAATCGATCATTAAATGTCTGAGCTGTATTTACTGCATCTTGACCTGTCATTGCATCTACTACAAAGAGTGTTTCATGGGGTTTTACCGCTTTATGTATCGAGGCAATTTCATTCATCAATGTTTCATCAACAGCCAATCGTCCAGCAGTATCAATAATCACCACATGGTGGTGGTGTTGATGAGCATGTTTCATTGCTGCTCTTGCAATAACTACAGGGTCTTTTTGCTCAGGTTGACTAAATACTTCTGCACCTATTTGATTTCCTAGCACATGTAGTTGATCTATAGCTGCTGGTCGATAAATATCACAGGCTACCAATAAAATTTTTTTGGACTGTGTATTTTGGAGGTGTTGAGCGAGTTTTCCAGAGAAAGTAGTTTTTCCAGACCCTTGTAAGCCTGCCATTAAGATCGCCGAGGGTTTTCCATTTAAATTAATCCCTTGCGCTGAGCCACCCATCAACTCAGTGAGCTCGTCTTTGACTATTTTAACTAGTAGCTGACCTGGGTTGAGTGTAGTAAGTACTTTTTGCCCTAATGCTTTTTCTTTAACGCTATTGGTAAACTGCTTTGCTATTTTGAAATTAACATCTGCATCTAATAACGCGCGACGAATTTCTTTCATCGTTTCAGCTACATTAATTTCCGTAATTCGTCCATGTCCTTTAAGTACATGGAGTGCTTTATCTAGTTTTTGACTGAATTGGTCAAACATAAATGCTATTTTTTAGGAAAATCAAAATTACACAATTCCATTTAGTTGTCCTCTACTTGATGCATTTTAAAAACTACAAAAACATGTGGAATTGTAATCGCTGCCAAAAAAGCGAAAAAGAGTGAACTAAATTCTAGAGAAAAAGAGGACGAATAAAGCACTAAAATACCTAAGCCTAAAATCGAAATTGACCAATATGGTATAGCGTCCATGATATAATTTTTGAGTTTATATTCTGTCTTATACAAAAATAACATTTGTTCTTTCATGGATGGAATGCTGTGTAAAAGAACAAAATAAACGGAAAAGCTCCATAGCAAATTTGAATACGCAAATAGTGTGAACAATAAAATTAAAATCATAAATTGATGCTCCAACTGATTTCGAATGGAATTATAATTCCAAATTGCCAAAGCAACAAACAGGATAAAACTAATCACTAAAAAAAAAAATAATTCATTTTTAGAGGGATACCATGATGTTAACTGTTCGAGAATAAGTTGTGTTTCAATGGAGTTAAAAAAAAAGAGGGTCGAAAAAAGAAAAAGCCCAAACGAAAAATAAAAAAATTGTTTTTTGAAATTTTCTTTCTGGTTTTGGTGCCATTGTTGTTCCCCAAAATGGAATGCACTTACCAAAACAAAAACAATAAGTGCAGTTAGTGGGATCCAAAAAAGAGACAGTGTTACAACGGCTACTAAGAATAAATACACCCCTAATCTTTTAAAGTAAGTATTAATTTTTGATCCATAAAAACTTTTTTTTATTAACAGTAAATCATTTGCTCCATGGAGTATTCCAACACTCAGTACCCCTATGATAGAAAAGAGTCTTAAAATGATATCTGGAGCAAAAAATCCCGCAACAGTGCAAAATAACAATCCTAATAATTGATAATTCACAATATTTTTTATATTAATTTTCATATGTGTTAATTTATCAAATAAAAAAAATTATTTAAATTTATAATTCTTGTTTAATTTTTTTTACATTTGTATCAACAAAATTAATAAAAACATTATGACAAATTTAATTTCATTAGCTTCAATTGCACCTACATCGGGCGATTTGGTTAGTTTTACTTTTTTCATTGGCACAATGGCAATGATGGCTGCTTCAGCTTTCTTTTTCTTATCATTAAACCAATTTGACAATAAGTGGAGAACATCTATTCTTGTTTCTGGTCTAATCACATTTATCGCTGCGGTACACTATTATTACATGCGTGATGCCAATGTTGCAGGTGAAGGAACTACTTTTTTCCGTTATGTGGACTGGATATTAACAGTTCCGTTGATGTGTGTTGAGTTTTACCTTTTACTTCGAGTAGCTGGTGCAACTACAAAATTACTTAGAGATTTGATTATACTATCTTTAATCATGTTGATTACAGGTTACATTGGCGAAGCTGGATTAGGTGACGCTGCATTATGGGGGTTATTCTCTGGTTTAGCTTACTTCGCTATTCTTTACATTATCAAATTTGGTTCAGCGGCAAAACTTGCAAAGACTGCTGGTGGAGCAGTTGAAAAAGCCCATAATACCCTTTTCTGGTTCGTATTTGTAGGATGGTCTATTTATCCTATCGGATACATGATCGGTACAGATGGATGGTATGACTTTTTGTTTGACGGTTTAGGCATCGATATGGATGTTGTATACAACATTGGTGATGCGATCAACAAAATTGGGTTTGGTCTTGTAGTATATGCTGCAGCTGTTAAATCCACAAAGTAAGATAACCAACCTTATCTGACTAATTAAAAAACCACCTCTTTTTGAGGTGGTTTTTTTACATGCGCTTAGGAGCATCAATGCCTAGTAAATCTAAACTTAGTCGTATCGTTTCTCCAACCCTCTGGCATAATTGAACACGAAAACTTCTTACATGACGATCACTTTCGTTAAGAATAATGTGTTGTTGATAAAAAGAGTTAAACATCTTTACAAGATCATACAAGTAATTAGCAATTAAAGCAGGGCTATATTGTTGCGCCGCTAATTGAATCGTTACAGGAAAATGTTCAATGGCTTTAATCAAATCTTTTTCTTTTTCATTAATTTTTGAAACGCTCATTACAGCAATAAAATCCTCAGGTAAAGCTTTTCTTAATATAGATTGAATACGTACAAAAGCATACTGAAGAAAAGGGCCAGTATTACCATTAAAGTCTACTGATTCTTTAGGGTCAAATAAAATTCTTTTTTTAGGATCAACTTTCAGTATATAATATTTTAGAGCAGCTAAACCTACTTGATGATATAATTTATCTTTTTCGGCGTCTGAAAAACCCTCAAGTTTACCTAACTCATCTGATATTTGTTTAGCTGTAATGCGCATTTCTTGCATTAAAGCATCAGCATCTACAACAGTTCCTTCACGGCTTTTCATTTTACCTGAGGGCAAATCTACCATCCCGTAGCTAAGGTGATAGAGATTATTGGCCCATTGGTACCCTAGCTTTTTTAGAATTAGAAACAATACTTTAAAATGGTAATCTTGCTCATTTCCAACAGTGTAAACCATTCCTGATACATCCGAATGATGTGCTAATCGCGATAAAGCTGTTCCTAGGTCTTGGGTGATATACACTGATGTTCCGTCAGAGCGAAGGACTATTTTTTCGTCAAGTCCTTCATCGGTGAGATCGATCCATACAGAACCATCTTCTTTTGTATAAAACACCTTATTTTGAATACCTCTCTGCACTACTTCTTTTCCCAAAATATAGGTTTCACTTTCATAATAATAGGAATCAAAACTCACTCCCAAATTATTATATGTGGTAGCAAATCCGTCATAAACCCATTGGTTCATGGTCAGCCATAACTCTCGAACTTCGCTATCATTATTTTCCCAAGCACGCAACATTTCTTGTGCCTTGAGCAAAAGAGGAGCTTGTTTTTTTGCTTCCTTCTCTGTCATTCCATTTTGTACAAGTTCTGCAATTTCAGCTTTATAGGCTTTGTCAAAGGCAACATAATACTTTCCAACAAAGGCATCTCCTTTTAAGCCTGACGATTCAGGAGTTTCTCCATTGCCAAATTGTTTCCATGCCAACATGGATTTGCAAATATGTATTCCTTTATCATTAATGATCTGAGTCCTGTGAACCCTGTAACCTGCCGCTTTTAAAATTTTTGAAACGGAAGCTCCTAGCAAATTATTTCGGACATGACCTAAATGCAGAGGTTTGTTGGTATTGGGGGAAGAGTATTCTACCAAAATTAATGGGCTTGATGCGTCTACCTCTTGAACTGCAAACGAAGAATTAGAAACAATATCTGTAAATGATTTTATGTAATACCTATCCGAAATAACTAAATTCAGAAACCCTTGAACGACATTATACGAAACTACTTCATCACATCTACTGGACAAAAAATGTCCCAATTCTTCAGCTAAATCAGCTGGTTTTTTTTTTATATAGCGAACTAAAGCAAAAACTACAATAGTAATATCTCCTTGAAAGTTTTTTTTTGTTTCTTGTAATTCAACAGCTGGTAAATCTACTTGATAGTGTGCTGAACCAAATTGTTGGACCGCAGATTTTAGGATATGATGTAATCGCATAAAAAAAGCTTTTTACAAAGATAGGTTGTTTTCAATTGAAATGAATTATTTTTGATGCATGCTTGTGAATGTATCGTATAACGACAGTAAATTAAAAAAAGAAATAGATGCTTCCGTTGGTGTACCTTTTAACTTAAAAAAAAGATTCATTCTTAAAGGGATAGGCTCAGGAAAGCTTCTGGTAAAAGAATCAAGTCCTTCCATAAACAGTCTTTTTTCGCTTGATCAAAACCTGAACACATGCAGTATCGAATTAAGGACAAAAGGAATTATTGTTCGTTTTAGATCACTTCTCGAAACTTACGCCTTAGTTATTCCTTATTATAAACTTAATATTTTTAAAGGAGAGTCTAATTCGTACACCATTTTTTGTGGAAGTCACAAAATTCGTCTTGCTGCAAATAGCGACCAAATTCATTCTTTTTTTAGCAAAATTAACCGTTTAAAGGCTGAAGCTAGCTCGGAATTGTATTGAAAATTTCTGCAATCATACAGCGTACACTTCCTCCTCCTAATAACTCAATTGTAGGAATGGGGATTGAAACAATTTCGGTATGATTTTTTAATCGTTTAATTTGCTGTTTTGTTAAACTCAAGTAAGCTGATTCACTCATAACCAAAAATGGGGTTTGTTGATGTCCCATGAGTTGGAGCATATTTCCCGCAAATTGTTGTACTTGATCTTCGCTAATTGTAATAATTTCCTTTCCATCATTAGATAAAGATTCCATCATTTTTTTTCGTTCTGAGTCGTTATCAATACAATCCAAACAAATAACGGCAAAACTTATTCCAATACACATCATGACATTGGTGTGATAAATAGGTTTTCGGGTGTGTTGGTGTGTTTGCAGTGCCATAAATGTGATCGGCATATAATCAAATTCCTCACAAAATTCTTCTAACAAACTCGGATCGGCTCTTTCAGATAATGAGCAGTAGGCTTTTTTGTGAACACGATCAAGAATTAACACTCCGGTACCTTCTAAATATAAATTTTCATTTTCAGCTTCAGAATAATCCATGATTTCCTTAAAATAAAACCCTTCTTTCTCTAACAATTTTAATGGATCTTCTCTGCGCTCATTTCGTCGATTGGGAGCATACATAGGATAGATAGCGATTCGATGAGGATGGTGAAAAGAAATCCAATTATTTGGAAAAAGAGCATCTGGAGTGTCATAAAGAGAATCATCCTGCCATACATGAACCCTAACCCCAATCGCTCTAAGTTTGTTAACAACTCGGTCAAATTCTAATTGAGCGGATAACGTTGCATTGGGATGCATTTCTTTTTTTTGGTAAAAATTATTTATGGAAGTCTGCTCATTTGATCTAAAATTTGAGGGGCGAATCATCAGAACATGTTGTGTGACTTGAGCATTCATTATTTTCGGATTAAAGGTAACGTTGAACAACGAAACATCCCCCCTTGTTTACTCACTTCTGCCAAAGAAACGGATTCTACTCTAATTCCTTGGGCCTTAAACCACTGATTAAGTGCAGTAAATGAAGGATCTGAAACCACTACATTGGGCTTCATTGAAAACACGTTACAGTTCATATCATACATTTGTTGAGAAGTGGCGATAAAGCAGTTTTTTTGACCAAAAAAATCTTTAATCCAATCTATATCTGAAGGATTCAGAAAACCTTCAGGATGAAAGACTAATTTGTCATACCCCACAGGCTGAAAACAACAATCTAAATGAAGGGCATTTTTGAAAGCATCCTTGTTTGATTTACGCAGCTCAAATGCTTTCACTTTTTTGTTTGGAAAAAAATTTTGCAACGCATCAACTGCTGCTCGATTGGTTCGTGCAGTAATCATTTGGGGGTAATCCTCTTGATTGTAATAGCCTACAAAAATATAATCGTTAAAGACAATTACATCCCCTCCTTCAACATGAATATGTTCTGGAAACTCAATAATATCTTTAGGATCAATCTGAGCTAATAAAAAATCTATTGCATCAAATTCTTTTTCACGTTGGGGTAAAATATTTGATTTAAAAAAAAATGAGTCGACCACAAATCCAATATCTCTGGCAAAAATTTGATTACATTGAGGAACGTTTTTTGGGCGAAGAACTGTCACTCCATATTTTTCTAAAACAGATCTGAACTCATGTAATTCATTAATCATATTTTTTTCTAGGGGGTAAGTTCCCGACAAAATATGAAAATATGATTTTGGATCGTAAGAGTTATGTAATAAAGGAACAGGACCCGACTGCAGCGCTATACCCAGTAAAACAGTATCTAAATCCGCTGTTTCGTTTGGCACGTTAAGTTTAAGCATAGCTACGGTATATTATCGATCATCGACACCAACAAAATCGCGGTGATTACGCCCTACGTACACTTGACGAGGCCGTCCGATAGGTTCTTTATTTAAACGCATTTCACGCCATTGAGCAATCCATCCTGGTAGCCTTCCAAGGGCAAACATAACAGTAAACATTTCCGTAGGAATTCCCATAGCTCGATAGATCACACCTGAATAAAAATCAACATTGGGATAAAGTTTACGATCCACAAAGTAAGCATCTG
Organism: Flavobacteriaceae bacterium; assembly: GCA_965659665.1. GTDB lineage: Bacteria > Bacteroidota > Bacteroidia > Flavobacteriales > Flavobacteriaceae > CBFHWU01. Next base: position 140,665 of record CBFHWU010000015.1, on the reverse strand, counting down.
ACAATGCTACCTTTTCTAATCCTTTTGCAATATCTAAAACAGGGTCAATAATTCCCATATCATCTAATACTTGATCTGCAGTGATTTTAATAATTTTAGCGCGTGGATCAAAGTTCTTATAAACCCTATGCCCAAACCCCATGAGTCGAAAAGGATCTTGCTTGTCTTTAGCTTTGGCCATGTATTTGTTGGTATCTCCATCATCGTGTTTAATTTTTTCGAGCATTTCAACTACAGCTTGATTAGCACCGCCGTGCAGAGGGCCCCACAATGCTGATATCCCTGCCGAAATTGAAGCAAACAAGCCCGCGTGCGATGAGCCTACAATTCGAACAGTAGATGTCGAACAATTTTGTTCGTGATCGGCATGTAAAATAAGAAGCTTATTTAAAGCAGCGTCAATGATAGGGTTGGCTGAATAGTCATTAATGGGTTTTTTAAACATCATTCGAGCAATATTCTCTACATATCCTAATGAAAAATCGCCATATTCTAGTGGTAAACCCACTCGTTTTCGATATACCCAAGCAACAAGTACAGGAAGTTTTGCCATAATTTTGACAATAGCTTTGTACATATCTTCCTCTGAATCCACATTAACGGAAGACGGGTTAAATGAAGTCAGCGCACTGGTCAGTGAAGATAAAACACCCATAGGATGTGCAGATTTTGGAAAACTTTCTAAAATCTTTTTCAAGTCTTCATCTACAAATGACTCTTCTTTGATATCGGACAAAAATCTTTCATGTTGTTCTTTGGTAGGTAATTCACCAAAAATGAGTAAATAAGCGACTTCTAAAAAATTAGCTTTTGAAGCCAAATCCTCAATGCTGTACCCTCTATAACGAAGGATTCCTTTTTCGCCATCTAAAAAGGTTATAGCACTTTGACAGGATCCTGTGTTTTTAAATCCGCTATCAAGTGTAATAATCCCTGAACTTGATCGCAACTCTTTAATATTTATAGCGATTTCATTTTCTTTGCCTTCAACTAAGGGGAGGTCTATTGATACACTATCAATATGAAGGGTAGCTTTGTTTGCCATAACTATTATAGTATTTAATTTACGATTTGGAGTGATTTAACAATCCGTTTTTTTTTATTTAAAATATAAAATTTACTAAAGAGAAATTTTAAATGCTTTTTCTTGAGGGAAATAAGCAATGTTTTTCAATTCTTCTTCAATTCGAAGTAATTGGTTGTATTTAGCCATACGGTCACTTCGGGATGCAGAGCCTGTTTTAATCTGCCCTGTATTAAGAGCTACAGCAAGGTCTGCTATGGTATTGTCTTCCGTCTCCCCTGACCGGTGTGACATTACAGAGGTATATCCTGCATTGTGTGCCATATTTACAGCAGCAATAGTTTCAGATAAAGTGCCTATTTGATTTACTTTTATGAGAATAGAATTGGCTATATTTTGTTTAATTCCAGTGGATAGTCGATCTACATTGGTTACAAATAAATCATCCCCCACCAACTGAATTTTATGTCCTATTTTTTCTGTTAAATATTTCCATCCGTCCCAATCATTTTCGTCCATTCCATCTTCAATGGAGATAATGGGATATTTTTCAGCTAATGAAGCAAGATAATCAGCTTGTTCTTCACTAGTTCGTATTTTTCCTTTTTCCCCTTCAAATTTGGTATAATCGTATTTTCCGTCTACATAAAACTCTGCAGCTGCACAATCAAGAGCAATCATTACTTCATCTGCAGGACGATAACCTGCCTTTTTAATGGCTAGTAGTATGGTATCTAAAGCATCTTCTGTTCCTTCTAGTGTGGGAGCAAAACCTCCTTCATCTCCTACTGCAGTACTTAAGTTTCGACTATGAAGTACTTTTTTGAGGTGATGAAAAATTTCGGTTCCCATTTGCATCGCATGTGTAAATGAAGTTGCCTTAACAGGCATCACCATAAATTCTTGAAAAGCAATAGGAGCATCAGAATGAGAACCTCCATTAATAATATTCATCATTGGAACAGGCAAAGTAATAGCACTTGTTCCTCCTACATATCGATATAAAGGTAATCCCAATTCATTGGCAGCAGCTTTAGCAATAGCTAAAGAAACCCCTAAAATAGCATTGGCCCCAAGTTTAGATTTGTTCGGAGTACCATCTAATTCAATCATGCGTTGATCTAAATCTTCTTGTTCAAGTACAGAATGACCAATAATTTCGGGAGCAATAATCTCATTTACGTTTTTAACAGCGGCCACAACCCCTTTGCCCATATATTGAGAACCTCCATCACGAAGCTCAACGGCTTCATGTTCACCAGTTGAAGCTCCAGACGGAACAGCTGCACGTCCTAAAATGCCACTTTTTGTAACTACATCAACTTCAACAGTAGGGTTTCCTCGAGAGTCAAAAATTTGACGGGCGTGTACACTTAAGATTAAGCTCATTATTTTTAGTTTTTAGTTTGTTTTATTAATGAAAAAAATTGATCAAATAAATAGGAAGAATCATGGGGTCCTGGGCTAGCTTCAGGGTGATATTGTACAGAAAAACAGTTTTTATCTTTTATTCGTATTCCAGCGATCGTATGGTCATTGAGGTGATGGTGGGTAATGACTACTTTATCATTTAACTCTGTATCCTCTCTACTAATTGCAAAACCATGATTTTGAGAGGTGATTTCTCCTTTACCTGTTTCTAAATTTATCACTGGGTGGTTAATCCCTCGATGTCCATTGAGCATTTTAAAAGTAGAAATGCCTTGAGACAATGCGATCACTTGATGGCCCAAACAAATTCCGAACAATGGATAATTGTGGTCTATGATTTGTTTTGCCGTTTGTTGAGCAACATGCAAAGGCTCGGGATCTCCGGGACCATTAGATAAAAAGTATCCATCAGGGTTCCATGCTTTCATCTCCTCAAAAGAGCTGTCGTGAGGAAAAACTTTAACGTAAGCATTTCTAGAGGTAAAGTTTTGGAGTATGTTTTTTTTTATTCCAAGATCTAATGCTGCTATTTTGGTAGGTGCTTTTGGATCGCCAACAAAATAGGGTGCTTTGGTAGAAACTACAGAGGAAAGTTCTAACCCTTTCATGGAAGGTATTTTGGATAATTGTTTTTTTAAGGAGTCAAGATCATCGGTTTCTGTAGTGATTAGAGCGTTCATCGCTCCATGATCTCTAATATACCCTACGAGAGCTCGAGTGTCAACATCAGAAATTGCAATAAGCTTTTGTTTTTTAAAAAAAGAAAATAATGAATCTTCTGCTTTGTCACGGGAGTAGTCGAAGTTAAAATTTTTACAAATGAGACCTGCTATTTGTATCCGATTAGACTCTGATTCCTCAGCCCTCACACCATAATTTCCTATGTGAGCGTTGGTAGAAACCATGAGTTGACCGTAATAAGATGGGTCTGTAAAAATTTCTTGATATCCAGTCATTCCAGTATTGAAACACACCTCACCAAACGAAGTACCTTGAATCCCAATAGATTTACCAAAAAAAATAGTTCCGTCTTCGAGCAAAATAAGTGCTTTTTTTCGGGTACTATAGGGGGTCATATATCATTAACTTTTTGCGAAATTACCTAAAAAAAAGGATAAACACAATTGTTTATCCTTTTTTGAATCATTAAAATTCACGCGATCAATCTTTTGATCAATCTTTGTCCGACGCTTCAGATGTGTCAGTATCTGGTGTTTGAGTTGAATCTACATTCTCTTGAGTTTCTTCGACAAGAGCTGCATTTTCGGAGCCCTGATTTTGTGCGGTATTAGATTTCTTAGCTCCACGACGACGTGATTTTTTCTTGGGTTTATTTGTTTCATAAACCTCATTAAAATCTACTAATTCGATCAAGGCCATATCAGCATTATCTCCCAATCTGTTTCCAAGTTTAATTATTCGTGTATATCCTCCTGGACGATCAGCTACTTTTTCAACTACATCACGAAAAAGAGTAGTTACAGCATATTTATTTTTTAGCGCACGAAAAACAATACGTCTATTGTGAGTAGAATCAGCTTTTGACTTAGTGATTAAAGGTTCTACAAATTGTTTTAATGCTTTAGCTCGTGCCACAGTAGTATGGATGCGTTTATGCTCAATTAATGAACAGGCCATATTACTAAGCATTGCTTTTCGGTGGGTGGCAGAACGACCTAAGTGTGCTATTTTTTTTCCGTGTCTCATTGATTAGTCTTTATCTAGTTTATATTTGGATAAATCCATACCAAAGCTCAACCCTTTGGTAATGACGAGTTCTTCTAATTCGGTCAGTGATTTTTTACCAAAATTTCTGAATTTCATTAAATCGGTTTTGTTAAAAGACACTAAATCACCCAAGGTATCTACTTCTGCCGCTTTTAAACAATTTAAGGCACGAACGGAAAGATCCATATCAATAAGTTTAGTTTTTAGCAATTGGCGCATATGCAAGGACTCTTCATCATAAGTTTCTGTCTGAGAAATTTCATCCGCCTCAAGGGTGATGCGCTCATCAGAAAACAACATAAAATGGTGAATGAGTGTTTTGGCTGCTTCGGTCAGTGCATCTTTTGGATGAATAGAGCCGTCGGTGATAATTTCAAATATTAATTTTTCGTAATCGGTTTTTTGTTCAACTCTAAAGTTTTCAATACTGTATTTTACATTTTTTATAGGAGTATAAACAGAGTCAATTGCAATAGTTCCCAGCGGTGCATTCGAACGTCTATTTTCTTCAGCAGGTACATATCCGCGACCTTTTTCGATAGTAAATTCAAAATTCAGATTAACAGATTTATCAAGATTACATATCACTAGATCAGGATTCAAAATTTGAAAACCTGAGATAAACTTTTGTAAATCCCCAGCGGTAAGTTGTGTTTGACCAGAAATAGCGACACCCACAGTTTCGTTATCAATACTCTCAATTTGTTGTTTAAAGCGTACTTGCTTAAAATTGAGAATCATTTCAGTCACATCTTCAACAATACCCGGAAGGGTGGAAAACTCATGATCTACTTTATCAATTCGAACTGAAGTAATAGCAAAACCCTCAAGAGACGCTAACATCACACGACGCAAGGCATTTCCAATAGTTAAACCATACCCCGGTTCAAGAGGACGGAATTCGAATTTACCCTCGAAATCCGTGGAATCAATCATGATAACTTTATCGGGTTTTTGAAAATTAAATAATGCCATAAAAATTTATTTAGAATATAATTCAACAATAAGTTGTTCCTTTATGTTTTCAGGAATTTGATCACGTGTAGGTACCGACACTAGGGTTCCCTCTAGCGAGGCGTCATTCCAAGAAGTCCATTCCGAGCTTTGTGTTGCAACAGAAAGGGATCTTTCGATAACCTCCAAAGATTTTGATTTTTCTCGTACTCCAATTACATCACCAACTTTAACATGACATGAAGGGATATTCATCACTTCACCATTGAGGGTAATGTGGCGATGTCCCACCAACTGACGGGCTGCACTTCGAGTAGGAGCAATTCCCAAACGGTATACCAAGTTATCGATTCGAGTTTCACAGAGTTGCAACAGTACTTCACCAGTAACCCCTTTACTGCTACTCGCTTTATCAAATAAATTACGGAATTGCTTTTCTAGGATACCATAAGTAAACTTTGCTTTTTGCTTTTCCATTAATTGAACAGCGTATTCTGATTTTTTTGGACGGCGTCGGTTGTTACCGTGTTGTCCTGGTGGATAGTTCCTTTTATCAAATGACTTATCTTCCCCGAAGATAGCCTCGCCAAATTTACGAGCGATTTTGGTTTTAGGACCTGTATATCTTGCCATAATAGTTATTTTTATTGGGTTGTGAATTAAGGCCTATCCTTCGTCAAACCCTTTTGATTTAATTAAACTCTTCTTCGTTTTGGTGGTCTACAGCCGTTGTGAGGCATCGGAGTAACATCAACAATTTCTGTTACTTCAATTCCGCTATTGTGAATGGTGCGAATAGCCGATTCACGACCATTTCCTGGTCCTTTTACAAATACTTTTACTTTGCGTAAGCCTGCTTCTGTAGCTACTCCTGCAGCATCTTCAGCGGCTAATTGAGCAGCGTAGGGGGTGTTTTTCTTTGATCCTCTAAAACCCATTTTTCCGGCCGATGACCATGAAATGACTTCTCCCTTGTTATTGGTCAATGAAACGATGATATTATTGAAAGAAGCTGTTATGTGGGCTTCTCCAAATGATTCCACAATTACTTTGCGTTTTTTTGAACTAGATTTTGCCATCCGTTAGCGTTTATTTCGTTACTTTTTTCTTATTTGCTACAGTCTTACGTTTTCCTTTACGAGTACGTGAATTGTTTTTGGTTCTCTGACCACGTAATGGAAGGCCTATACGATGACGAATGCCTCGGTAGGAACCAATATCCATTAGACGTTTAATGTTGAGTTGGGTTTCTGAACGAAGTTCTCCTTCTATTGTATACGATCCAACTGCATCACGAATACGACCAATTTCGTCATCGTTCCATTCGGACACTTTTTTGTTTTCATCAACACCCGCAGTTACTAATATTTCTTTGGCACGGCTCGCCCCTATTCCGAAGATATAGGTTAAAGAAATTAAACCACGCTTTTGTTTTGGAATGTCTACTCCTGAAATTCTTGCCATAATTTATCCTTGTCTTTGTTTGAATCGAGGATTCTTTTTGTTAATAACATATAAGCGTCCTTTTCGACGTACAATCTTACAATCTGCGCTTCTTTTTTTTAATGATGCTCTTACTTTCATAATTATTAGTATCGATATGTAATCCGGGCTTTAGTTAAATCGTACGGACTCATTTCTAGTTTTACTTTATCTCCTGGCAATAATTTGATGTAGTGCATACGCATTTTTCCAGAAATATGAGCGGTTACAACGTGACCGTTTTCGAGTTCCACTCGAAACATTGCATTGGATAATGCTTCAATAATCTGACCATCTTGTTCTATTGCTGCTTGTTTTGCCATTACGCTTTTCTGTTTTTTCCCGTTTTCATTAAACCATCATAGTGACGATTCAATAAGTAGGCATTGACTTGTTGAATTGTATCAATAGCTACTCCCACCATAATCAGTAAGGATGTCCCACCAAAAAATAATGCCCATCCCTGTTGAAGTCCCATCAATTGGTAAACAACTGCGGGTAAAACCGCTATTGCAGCCAAAAATAGAGACCCTGGAAAAGTTATATGCGACATTACTCTATCCAAAAAATCAGCTGTTTCTCCACCAGGTCTAATCCCGGGAACAAAACCGCCACTTCGTTTTAAATCGTCTGCCATTTTATTAGTTGGTACCGTGATAGCGGTATAAAAGTAAGTAAATATTACAATAAGCAATGCAAATAATAAATTGTACCATAATCCAAAGATATCTGAAAAAGCAGTTTGCATCCATTGGCCTACGTTGTTCTCCCCAATCATACGACCTAAATAAGCTGGTGCAAACATAATAGCCTGGGCAAAGATTATCGGCATAACTCCTGATGCATTTAATTTCAATGGAATATATTGACGACTACCTGGCTGATTTTTATCATATCCTCCTGAAGCGGTTCGACGGGCATATTGTACCGGAATTTGACGAACTGCCATTACCAAAAGAATACACAATGCATTAACAACTACCCAAATAAGAATTTCAAAAATAATCATCATTAGGCCCCCGTTGTTTTCAGTAACACGAGAAACAAATTCTTGGGCAAATGAAAGTGGTAATGTAGCTACAATTCCGACCGTGATTAATAAAGAAATTCCATTTCCTATTCCTTTATCTGTTATTTTTTCCCCAAGCCACATGGCAAAAATAGTTCCTGTCACCAAAATTAGTACAGAGGTAGCAATAAATACCGGTCCTTTACCAAGTAAAAATGCTGATTCAGGAACGCCCAACGCACCTAATCCATAAAGATAAGCAGGTGCTTGAACAATACAGATACCAATGGTAAGCCAACGAGTAATTTGATTAATGGTACGTCGACCACTTTCCCCTTCTTTTTGAAGTTTTTGTAAATAGGGTATCGCAATACCCATTAATTGTACCACGATGGAAGCGGATATATAGGGCATAATTCCTAGCGCAAATATGGAAGCATTTGCAAATGCGCCTCCGGTAAAAGCATTCAATATTCCTAACAGACCTCCACCATCTGTTCTAGAGGTCAGTTCTGAAAGTTGAACGGAATCAATCCCTGGGAGTACTACTTGAGCTCCCAATCGGTATACTACTAATAATAGCAAAGTGAAACCAATACGAGTTTTGAGCTCATTAATGTTCCAAATATTTTTTATGACTTCAATTATCCGTTTCATATATTATATCAAATCGTAATTGCTTCTCCTCCTGCTGCTTCAATAGCAGATTGAGCAGAGGCGGTAAATTTATGTACTGAAATTTTTAATGGAGCTGATAAATTTCCTCTTCCCAAAATCTTAACTAAATCGTTTTTTCCTGCTAGTCGATGAGCTATTAGTACTTCAAGTGTTACCTCGTCTTTGATTCGATTTTGGTCAACTAGCTCTTGGAGTTTGTCTAAATTGATCCCCGTATATTCTTTACGATTTATATTTTTGAATCCGAATTTAGGAACACGACGTTGAAGAGGCATTTGCCCTCCTTCAAATCCGATTTTTCTAGAATAACCAGATCGGGATTTTGCTCCTTTATGGCCACGAGAGGCCGTTCCTCCAGTTCCCGAACCTTCGCCACGTCCTAAACGCTTGTTGCTTGTCTTTACTGACCCTTTGGCGGGTTTTAATTTACCTAATTCCATTTGCTTAAATTTCTTCAACGCTTACGAGATGTTTTACGGTATTTACCATACCTAAAACAGCTGGAGTAGCTTCATGTTCAACAACCTGTCCTATTTTTCGAAGACCTAATGCCGCAAGTGTACGCTTTTGATTATCGGGTCGTTTTATATAACTTTTAGTTTGTGTAACTTTAATCTTTGCCATAATCATTTATCCGTTATAGACTTTATCTAGTGAGACACCGCGTTGTTTAGCAATCATATGAGCATCTCGTAACTGAAGTAAAGCATCAAATGTTGCTTTTACAGCGTTGTGGGGGTTCGAGGAACCTTGTGATTTAGAGAGTACGTTTTGAACGCCAACTGCTTCCAATACCAGTCGAACAGCACCACCAGCAATTACTCCAGTACCCTCGGACGCAGGTTTGATAAATATACGGGCTCCTCCAAATTTTCCTTTTTGTTCGTGGGGAAGTGTACCTTTATGGATAGGGATACGGACCAAATTTTTCTTTGCGTCTTCGACAGCTTTCGAAATTGCTTCAGAAACTTCTTTAGATTTTCCCAAACCATGTCCTACAATTCCATTTTCATTTCCGACGACTACTATTGCAGAAAATCCAAATGCTCGTCCTCCTTTAGTTACTTTAGTTACTCGCTGAACACCCACCAACCGGTCAATAAGCTCTAGTCCACCTGGCTTTACGAATTCAACATTTTTATAATTTTGATACATATTTTAAAATTTTAACCCGCCTTCGCGTGCGCCTTCTGCTAATGATTTAACTCTTCCGTGGTATAAATATCCTCCTCGATCAAAGCGAATAGTTGAAATTCCTGCTTTAATTGCTTTTTCAGCGATAGTTTTACCTACAAGAGAAGCCAATTCAATTTTACTTCCTTTGTGAGATTCAAAATCTTTGTCACGTGATGAAGCAGAAACTATGGTTATTCCAGAAGTATCGTTTACGATTTGGGCGTAAATTTCTTTATTACTTCTAAACACAGACATCCGTGGTTGATCCACTGTACCTTCAATACGATCGCGATAACGACGCTGAATTTTAAATCTTCTTTCCGTTTTTGTTTGTCCCATAGTTGCTATGCGTTATGCTGATTTACCTGCTTTTCTTCTAATTTGTTCTCCTACAAATTTAACCCCTTTTCCTTTGTAGGGCTCTGGCTTACGAAACGATCTTATTTTGGCAGCGATCGAGCCTACAAGTTGTTTGTCGTGGGAGGATAGTTTTATCAATGGATTTTTTCCTTTTTCAGAGATGGTTTCGATTTTTACTTCTTGTGGGATTTGAAACACAATATTGTGCGAAAAACCAAGAGCTAAATCTAATTTTTGACCTTGGTTTGATGCACGATATCCGACACCTACCAATTCAAGATCTTTGGTAAAACCTTTTGATACTCCAATGATCATATTATTGACCAAGGCACGATATAATCCATGCTTGGCTCTATCAACTTTGGAGTCAGAAGAACGATTTACTACTAATTTATTTCCTTCTAATTGAAAACTAACACTGTCGTAATTTTGGTTTAATTCGCCTAATTTTCCCTTGACAACAATCCTATCTTGTTGAATATCTATGGTGACATCAGCAGGGATATGGATTGGATTTTTACCTATTCTAGACATAATTATATTTTAATGAACATAGCAGAGGATTTCACCTCCGACATTATCGCGTTTAGCTTGTTTTGCTGTCATTACTCCATGAGAGGTAGAAACAATGGCCGTCCCTAGTCCATTTAGCACACGGGGTAATTCACTAGAAGCGGCATATTTACGTAAACCCGGGGTGCTAATACGTTGTAATAATTTGATAACGGGTTCTTTGGTCAATCGATCGTACTTGAGTGCAATTTTGATTGTTCCTTGAGCGTTTAAACTTTCTTTTTTGTAGCTTAAAATATATCCCTGTTCAAAAAGGATTTTGGTAATTTCTAGCTTTAGCTTTGATGCTGGGATTTCAACGACACGATGACCTGCACTATTGGCATTTCGGAGTCGTGTTAAATAATCTGCTATTGGATCTGTATTCATGCTATTATTTTTTTACCAGCTTGCCTTTCGAACACCTGGGATTAAACCTTTGTTAGCCATTTCACGGAACATCACACGAGATATTCCAAACTGACGCATATATCCTTTTGGACGACCTGTGAGCTTACAACGATTGTGTCCACGAACTGGTGATGCATTTTTAGGTAATTTTTGTAAAGCTTCATAATCGCCTGCTTCTTTTAATGCCTTGCGTTTTTCGGCATATCGTGCAGCTAATTTTGCTCGTTTGACCTCTCGGGCCTTCATCGATTCTTTTGCCATCTTAATTTTTTTTAAATGGTAGTCCTAACTCGTGTAATAATGATTTTGCTTCTTTGTCTGTTTCGGCTGAAGTAACAAAAGTAATATCCATTCCGGCTATTCGTGCTACTTTGTCGATATCTATTTCAGGAAATATAATTTGTTCGGTAATTCCTAAATTATAATTTCCACGTCCATCAAAACCATTTGCTTTCACCCCTTGAAAGTCACGTACTCGTGGAAGCGCTGCAGTAACCAAGCGGTCCAAAAACTCATACATTTTATCGCCTCTAAGCGTTACTTTAGCCCCAATCGGTACACCCCGTCTTAACTTAAACGCAGCCACATCTTTTTTCGAGATAGTGGCAATGGCTTTCTGCCCTGTTATTTGAGTAAGCTCATCAACAGCATGATCAACCAATTTCTTGTCCGCAACGGCTCCACCTACTCCTCTACTGAGTACTATTTTTTCCAATTTAGGCACTTGCATAATATTGGAATAGTTAAACTCCTCGGAGAGAGCTTTCACCACACGATCTTTATATTCTTGCTTTAATCTTGGTGTCATGTTAAATAATTTCGTTGGTTTTACGTGCAATTCGTTGTTTTGATCCGTCTTGTATGGTATATCCAATACGTGTGGTAGCACCATCCTTAGTAATCAATGAGAGATTAGAAACATGAAGGGCAGCCTCTTTATCAACAATTCCTCCTTGAGGATTTTGCGCGTTGGGCTTTGTATGTCGTTTTACTAGATTAACGCCTTCAACAATCGCTTTATTTTTGTCGTTCAAAAGTTTAACGATTTTCCCTTCAGATCCTTTATGATCACCCGCAATGACGCGGACAGTATCTCCAGTTTTTAATTTTAATTTTGTCATTGCTTTTATTTTATAATACTTCAGGGGCTAATGAAATAATTTTCATAAATTGTTTGTCGCGTAATTCTCGAGCAACAGGACCAAAAACACGTGTTCCGCGCATTTCTCCGGTGGGATTAAGCAGCACGCAGGCATTTTCATCGAAACGAATATAAGATCCGTCTGGACGACGAATTTCTTTTTTAGTACGTACTACTACAGCAGTAGAAACCTGTCCTTTTTTTATACTTCCATTAGGGGTAGCTTCTTTGACCGTAACAACAATTTTGTCACCAATAGAAGCATATCGACGTTTTGTACCTCCAAGCACACGGATAGTTAATACTTCTTTTGCTCCAGTATTATCAGCTACTTTTAATCTTGATTCTTGTTGTAACATTACTTAGCTCTTTCAATTATTTCAACCAATCTCCAACATTTCGATGCACTCATGGGACGCGTTTCCATGATTTTTACGGTATCTCCTATGTTGCAGTCATTAGTTTCGTCATGTGCAACATATTTTTTTGTTTTTAAAACGAACTTTCCGTACATGGGGTGTTTCACACGTTTAACTTCTGAAACCACGATGGATTTCTGCATTTTGTTACTGGTTACGACACCTATTCGTTCTTTTCTGATATTTCGTGTACTCATGCTTCTTGCAATACTCTTTTAGACAATTCGGTTTTAATCCGCGCAATGATGCGACGTTGTTTACGTAACTCTAACGGGTTTTCCAATGGAGTTAACGCATGGGAAGATCGTAGGGAGGCGTAGCTTTTTACAAATTCGGCTAATTTACCTTCTAGCTCTTCAATCGATAATTCTTTAACTTCAGTCTGTTTCATGATAATTTTTTTTATGCGTCGTAATCACGAGCGACTATAAATTTAGTTTTTACTGGAAGCTTTTGTGCAGCCAACCGGAGAGCTTCTTTGGCGACATCGATAGGCACACCAGAAAGTTCGAACAACATACGACCAGGTTTTACCACGGCAACATAATGATCAAGGGCACCTTTTCCTTTACCCATACGAACCTCAAGAGGTTTTTTTGTGATGGGTTTATCTGGAAAAATTTTTATCCATAACTGTCCTTCACGTTTCATGTATCGAGTCGCTGCAATACGAGCTGCTTCAATCTGACGTGAGGTAATAAATACAGCATCCAAGGCTTTTATTCCAAACATTCCGTTAGACAGTGTGTGACCACGTTGCGAAAGGCCTTTCATACGGCCTTTTTGCATTTTACGGAATTTAGTTCTTTTAGGTTGTAACATGATACTCTTCCTTTATTTATTTTCTACGACGCCCGCCGCGTTTGTCGTTTTTTCCTTTACTATTACCCAAGTTTAATCCTACAAGAGGGGAAAGTTCGCGTTTGCCATAGACCTCTCCCTTCATGATCCATACTTTAATTCCTAATCGACCATAAGTGGTGTGGGCTTCAACTAGCGCATAATCAATATCAGCACGAAATGTTGAAAGCGGAATACGACCGTCTTTATAGGATTCTGAACGAGCCATTTCAGCTCCATTTAGTCGTCCTGAAATTTGTATTTTGATTCCCTCAGCGTTCATACGCATGGTAGAAGCAATCGCCATTTTTATGGCACGACGATAAGAAATTCTACCTTCAATTTGACGAGCAATACTAGCTCCAACCAATTGCGCTTCCAATTCAGGACGCTTAATTTCATGAATGTTTAATTGAACTTCTTTAGCGGTTATTTTTTTTAGTTCTTCTTTCAGCTTATCAACCTCTTGACCACCTTTTCCTATAATGATACCTGGTCGAGCAGTGGTAATGGTAATGGTTACAAGTTTGAGTGTACGTTCAATAATCACACGAGAGACGCTAGCTTTATTTAAACGAGCGTGAATGTAACGACGGATTTTATCGTCTTCGGCGATTTTATCTCCGTAGTCATTACCACCAAACCAGTTGGATTCCCAACCTCTAATGATGCCTAAGCGATTTCCTATTGGATTTGTTTTTTGTCCCATATTGGTGATTAACTTTCTGAGTTATCTTGAGCTCCTAACACGAGGGTAACGTGATTAGAGCGTTTTCTAATTCGGTGTGCACGACCTTGAGGAGCCGGACGTAAACGTTTTAACATACTTCCACTGTCAACACGTATTTCTTTGATATAAAGTCCTGCTTTTTCAACGTCAGCGTCTTCATTTTTAGCTTGCCAATTGGCTACAGCCGAGAGCACAAGTTTTTCTAAACGACGCGAAGATTCTTTGGCACTAAAACGCAATAAAGATAGTGCTTGTTCTACATGTTTGCCTCGAACAAGATCCGCCATGAGACGCATTTTTCTTGGAGATGTAGGGCAATTATTAAGTTTAGCAAAAGCCAAATGCTGGCGTGCTTCTTTAAGTGATGTTGCTGATTCTCGTTTTCGAACTCCCATTATTTTCTGCCTTTATTTTTAGCCCCTGCATGTCCTCGGAAAGAACGTGTGGGTGAAAATTCTCCTAATTTATGGCCTACCATATTTTCGGTGATATACACGGGGACGAATTGTCTTCCGTTATGTACCGCGATGGTTTGACCAACAAAATCAGGAATAATCATAGAAGCACGGGACCAAGTTTTGATCACTGACTTTTTTCCTGATGCTACATTTTTCATTACCTTTTTTACCAAACTATGGTGTACATAAGGTCCTTTTTTCAACGAACGAGCCATATCTTATTTTTTTCTGCGTTCAATTATGTGTCTACTACTTGACTTTGTCTTACTTCTTGTACGGAAACCTTTTGCAGGAATTCCATTACGTGAACGAGGGTGACCTCCAGAAGCACGACCTTCACCTCCACCCATAGGGTGGTCCACAGGATTCATCACTACAGGACGTGTTCGAGGACGACGACCTAACCAGCGAGAACGACCTGCTTTGCCAGAAACAACCAATTGATGATCTGAGTTTGATACTGCACCAATGGTAGCCATTGAAGCAACCAGAATCATCCGAGTTTCTCCTGAAGGGAGTTTTATGGTCGCATATTTTCCGTCACGTGCCATAAGCTGAGCAAATGATCCTGCACTTCGTGCAATTGTAGCCCCCTGTCCAGGGTGCAACTCTATACACGAAATAATAGTACCTAACGGAATGTGTGCGATTGGGAGTGCATTTCCAATTTCTGGAGAGGCATGCTCCCCTGCACTCACCTTTTGACCAACTTTCAAACCATTTTGAGCAATGATATATCTTTTCTCACCGTCTTTAAATTGCGTCAAGGCAATAAAAGCGGATCGATTTGGATCATATTCAATAGATTTTACTTCAGCATGATCAAAACGGTTACGTTTAAAATCAATAATACGGTAGCGTTTTTTGTGTCCTCCTCCCACATAGCGTGTCGTCATACGACCACTGTTGTTACGACCTCCTGAACGTTTATTCGGAGTAAGCAAGCTTTTCTCCGGCTTGTCAGTAGTAATGGCGTCGAACCCATTGACTACTCTACCGCGCTGTCCAGGTGTGATAGGCTTTAGTTTTCTAACAGACATCCTATTATATTATAAATTACTGTATAAATCAATACTTTCCCCTTCGGCTATTTGAACTATAGCGCGTTTGGTAGCATTGGTTTTACTACGTTGTAATCCGGTTTTTGTATAACGTACACGTCGTTCCGGACCATAATTAAGTGTACGTACTTTTTCCACAGAGACACCATAAGTAGCTTCTACAGCTTTTTTGATCTCTACTTTGTTTGCTTTAGTATTAACCAAAAAAGTGTAGCGATTGCGTAATTCACTTTCGCTTGTGGCTTTTTCGGTAATCACAGGTTTTAACAAAATACTCATGTTGTTCTATTTACTCAAGTTAGTTTCTATTTCACTTACAGCACTCTCTGCCAACACTAAATGATGTGCGTTAATTATACTATAAGTATTTAATTCAGTGTTATTTAATACTTCTGTTCGTGTAAGGTTTCGGGCAGATAAAAAAACATTTTTGTCATCTTTACCTAAAACCAAAAGTGATTTTTTATCGTCTAATCCTAAAGATTTCATCACCGTCTGAAAAGACTTTGTCTTTGGGGTTTCAAAGGTGAAATCTTCAACAATAGTTATAGCATTTGCACTGAGCTTAGACGTTAATGCCGACTTACGCGCCAAGCGTTTAACGTTTTTATTTACTTTTTGTGTATACTTGCGAACACGAGGTCCAAAAATACGACCTCCTCCTCTAAAGAGAGGATTTTTGATACTTCCAGCACGAGCTGTTCCTGTACCTTTTTGTTTTTTGATCTTACGTGTACTTCCCTTAATTT
Organism: Flavobacteriaceae bacterium; assembly: GCA_965659665.1. Classification (GTDB taxonomy): domain Bacteria; phylum Bacteroidota; class Bacteroidia; order Flavobacteriales; family Flavobacteriaceae; genus CBFHWU01. The sequence goes on along the minus strand of CBFHWU010000015.1, from coordinate 124,462 downwards.
CGGCACGTTCTTTTGCTTTGTGCGTTCCTTGACGTTGATGCGCCAAGTATTGCTTTACATCCAAATAAACAGCATGTTCGTTTGGGTTTACAGCAAATACAGAATCCGACAGTTCAACCTGACGTCCAGTATCTTTTCCATGTACATCTAATACGGCTACTTTCATTATTTCTGAATTAGAATGTAAGCGTTCTTATGGCCTGGAACACATCCTTTGACCACGATTATATTTTTTTCAGGAACCACTTTCAAAATACGAAGATTTTGAACGGTTATATTTTTATTACCTGTTTGACCAGCCATACGCATTCCTTTAAATACACGCGCAGGATAAGAGGCAGCTCCGATAGAACCAGGTGCACGCAAACGGTTATGCTGCCCATGTGTAGCTTGGCCCACACCAGCAAATCCATGGCGTTTTACAACCCCTTGAAACCCTTTTCCTTTAGAGGTGCCTGTAATATCTACAAACTCCCCCTCTGAGAAATGATTGACGGTGATAGTATCGCCTAATTTATACTCCTCCTCAAAACCTTGAAATTCGACAACTTTTCGCTTGGCAATGGTACCAGCTTTTGAAAAATGACCCTGCGCTGCTTTGGTTACATGTTTCGCTGGTCTGTCATCGAAACCTAATTGCAGGGCATTATAGCCATCTACGTTCTCAGTTCTGACTTGGGTAACAACACAAGGTCCCGCCTCAATAACGGTACACGGAAGATTTTTTCCGTTTTCGTCAAAGATGCTTGTCATGCCGATTTTCTTTCCAATTAACCCAGACATATTTTATTATTTAAAGGTCTAAACCTAATTATACTTTTATTTCTACTTCTACTCCACTTGGTAATTCGAGCTTCATCAAGGCATCAATTGTTTTGGATGATGAGCTGTAAATATCGAGCAAACGCTTGTACGAGCTCAACTGAAATTGCTCTCTTGATTTTTTATTTACGTGGGGCGAACGCAACACGGTAAATAATTTTTTGTGAGTAGGTAAAGGAATAGGGCCTGTTACAACAGCTCCTGTGGACTTTACCGTCTTAACAATCTTATCAGCAGATTTATCCACCAAGTTGTGATCGTAAGATTTTAATTTAATTCTAATTTTTTGACTCATGGTGTATAATTTATTTCTGACCTACCGTTGCTGCAATTACTTCTGATGAAATATTGGAAGGCGTTTCTGCATAATGAGAAAATTCCATCGTTGAGGTAGCTCGACCCGAGGACAGTGTACGTAATGAGGTTACATAACCAAACATTTCTGAGAGCGGGACTATGGCTTTCACCACTTTAGATCCTGCACGATCATCCATACTATTAACTTGACCACGTCGACGGTTTAAATCTCCTACAATATCTCCCATATTTTCTTCGGGGGTCAGCACTTCTAATTTCATCAATGGTTCCAAAATCACTGCGCCTGCCCCTTTGGCGGCAGATTTGTAGCCTATTTTGGCAGCCAATTCAAAAGATAAAGAATCTGAATCTACTGGGTGAAAGGATCCGTCTTTGAGCGTTACTTTAATTGCGTCAATTTCGAATCCGGCTAAGGGTCCATTTCGCATGGCTTCTTTAAACCCTTTTTCAACCGAGGGGACATATTCTTTTGGTACATTACCTCCTTTGATTAGGTTGACAAATTCGAGCCCTACTTTGCCTTCCTCAGCAGGCTCAAGCGTAAAGACAATATCAGCAAATTTACCACGTCCACCCGATTGTTTTTTATACACTTCTCGGTGATTGATTGAAGTCGTAATGGCTTCTTTGTATTCTACTTGAGGTTGTCCCTGATTGACATCGACTTTAAATTCACGACGTAAACGATCAACAATAATATCTAAGTGAAGTTCACCCATTCCCGAAATGATGGTTTGACCCGAAGCTTCATCAGTTTTTACTTGAAAAGTAGGATCTTCTTCGGCTAACTTAGCTAAAGACATCCCTAGTTTGTCCACATCTGCCTTGGTTTTTGGCTCTACAGCGATACCGATTACAGGATCGGGGAACACCATGCTTTCAAGAACAATAGGATGTTTTTCGGCAGAGAGGGTATCTCCTGTTTTGATATCTTTAAATCCAACGGCCGCACCAATATCACCAGCTTCGATAAAGTCAATAGCATTTTGTTTGTTGGCATGCATTTGATAGATACGAGAAATTCTTTCTTTATTTCCTGAACGGTTATTCAATACATAAGAGCCTGCTTCTAAACGTCCAGAATAAGCACGAAAAAACGCCAAACGACCAACATAAGGATCAGTAGCAATTTTGAAGGCTAAAGCTGAAAACGGTTCTGAAGGAGAGGGTTTACGAACAATGGTTTCATTTGAATCAGGATCAGTTCCCTCAATAGCGTCTTTATCTTCAGGAGAAGGCAAATAACGACAAACAGCATCTAAAAGAAATTGAACACCTTTATTTTTGAACGCTGATCCGCAAATCATTGGAATGATACTCATGTCTTGGGTTGCAGCACGAAGGGCTTCATGTACTTCGTCTTCAGTAATGCTATCAGAATCTTCAAAAAACTTTTCTAGTAATTCTTCATCATATTCAGCAACAGCTTCAATAAGTTCGGCACGATATTTTTCAACATCTTCTTTCATGTCCTCAGGGATATCCACCACATCAAAGGTGGCACCCATGTTTTCTTCATGCCAGATGATGGCGCGGTTTTTTACTAAATCAACACATCCTCTAAAATCTTCCTCATCTCCAATGGGCAAAACAATGGGTACAGCGTTTGATTTTAACATTTCACGTACTTGAGTACACACGTTGAGGAAGTTAGAACCTTGACGGTCCATTTTATTGACAAAGCCCATACGTGGTACTTTATAATTGTCTGCCAAACGCCAGTTGGTTTCAGACTGAGGTTCAACACCGTCGACGGCGGAAAATAAAAAAACTAAGCCGTCCAAAACACGTAATGAGCGATTTACCTCAACGGTAAAATCAACGTGACCAGGAGTGTCGATTATATTAAAGTGATACGGTTTTGCACCTTCAACAGCTTTCCCTTGGTTGGTTGGAAAAGTCCATTCACAGGTTGTTGCAGCAGAAGTAATGGTAATTCCTCTTTCTTGCTCCTGCTCCATCCAATCCATTGTAGCAGCTCCATCATGCACCTCTCCGATTTTGTGACTTACCCCCGTGTAATACAAAATACGTTCAGTTGTAGTGGTTTTGCCAGCATCAATGTGAGCAGCAATACCAATATTTCGCGTATATTTTAAATTTCTTCCCATTGTTTGATAAAAAAATATCCCTAATTAAAATTTGAAATGTGAAAATGCTTTATTGGCTTCTGCCATTTTGTGAGTATCAACTCTTTTTTTGTATGCGGCTCCTTCTTCCTTTTCGGCTGCGATAATTTCGGAAGCTAATTTTTGGGCCATAGATTTTTCATTACGCTTACGAGCGTAACTGATCATCCATTTCATGGCCATGGAGATTTTTCGATCAGGGCGTATTTGCATAGGGATTTGAAAAGTAGCTCCACCTATACGGCGGCTACGAACTTCAACGTGGGGCATGACATTCGAAAGAGCATCTTTCCAAATTTGTAGAGCTTCTTTTTCTTCGTCTTGATTTTTTTGATCCACAATATCTATGGCGTCATAAAAGATTTGAAACGCTTTAGTTTTTTTTCCGCTCCACATTAAATTATTAACGAAGCGGGTGACCAGTTGGTCATTAAATCTTGGATCTGGAAGTAAGGGTCTTTTTTTAGCCTTTCTTTTTCTCATGATATGTGTTTTGAGTGGTTCAAGTTCACTTGAACGTCAGTTTGTAATCAATACTTTATTTTTTTGGTCGCTTTGCGCCGTATTTTGATCGCCGTTGTAAACGTCCTTCAACTCCTGCGGTATCTAATGCACCACGTACAATATGATAACGTACCCCAGGTAAATCTTTTACACGACCCCCTCGAACCAACACGATGGAGTGCTCTTGTAAGTTGTGTCCTTCTCCAGGAATATAAGCGTTTACTTCATTTCCATTAGTTAAACGAACACGGGCTACTTTTCGCATAGCGGAATTTGGTTTCTTTGGGGTGGTGGTATACACTCGGGTACACACCCCGCGACGCTGAGGACACGAATCCAAAGCGGCCGACTTGCTTTTCTTTACGATGTCGGTTCTACCCTTTCGAACTAGTTGCGATATTGTTGGCATATATTCGTTTTTCGTTTCTTCCCATATTTTAAGGGCTGCAAATGTAAAAACTTTTTTAGCATAATCAAATACTGAGTCCGTTTTTTTTTATGTATGCCGTATTAAAAGGACGTTAACGAACCTTTTTTTTTCTTTGGGATTCATGCTTTATGCTTTACGTTTTTGACCGCATTGTCCAAACTCATAAAATCGCTATCAACAATTCAAAATCATGTTAAATTTTGTAGATTGGTTAACACAATTTGTGCCTATTAATTATAGTCAATAATAAACATGCTTTTTTTGTCTTTTTTTTCAAATTGTTAATATTTTATGGTTTTTTTATTAGGTTTTTGACAAAAATCCACACTAAATTCAGCGTCAAATCCCAAAAAACTAAATCTATGAAACATTTACTTATGAGTTCGCGCCTTCGCGCCTTCGCACTCTTTAGCGTTTTAGCGTTTCCTTTTATTGGACTTGGCCAACAAGTCATTTCAGGAACCATTTCCGACGAAAACGGGCAACCGCTGCCCGGTGCCAACATCATCGTTCAAAACACTTCCAGAGGAGTTACCTCCGATTTTGATGGCAACTATCAAATTCGAGCCATTCAAGGCGAAACCCTTATTTTTAGCTTTGTCGGCTATACCTCCCAAAATATCACCATAGGAAATTCATCTTCTATTGACGTTCAACTTCAATTGGATAATCTGTTAGATGAGGTGGTGGTGACAGCGTTAGGGTTGTCCAAAGAGAAAAAAGCTCTAGGATACTCAGTACAACAAATTGGGCAAGAAGAATTTGAAAAAATTCCTGAAGTAAATCCAGTGCAAGCACTTGCAGGTAAAGTAGCAGGTCTTTCCGTAGTCTCCTCAGCAGGTACTCCAGGAGCTTCAAGTAAAATCCTCATTAGAGGAGCATCCACTTTTAGCGGAGAAACACAGCCTCTGATTGTCATTGATGGAATCCCTATTGATAACGAGACTACTCAATCGGCTGGACGTGACTATCCCTTTAACGAAAATCTTCAAGGGGTAAATAATTCAAATAGAGCTATCGATATAAATCCTGACGATGTGGCATCTGTAACGGTACTAAAAGGTGCAGCAGCAGCAGCACTATATGGATCAAGAGCAGGAAATGGTGTTATTCTTTATACCACCAAAAAAGGATCCAAAAGTAAAAAAGGAATTGGGGTGAGTTTATCAAGTTCAATTGAACTTAACACTGTAAGTCAGCTACCTGAACTTCAAAGTACTTACGCTCAGGGCTCAAATGGAGTGTTAGGGTCAGGGTCACAATCATGGGGGCCAAAAATTGGTGATGGAAACAGTCTTAATTCTTATGATAACGTGGATAATTTTTTTGAAACAGGCGTCACAAACTCAATAGCAGGGTCTATAGTAGGGGGAAAGGAAAATACAACCTTTAGACTGTCATTTGAAAATACTGATCAAGAAGGTATGATACCAAATACGATGTTTAAAAGAACATCTGTTAGACTGTCCGCTTCAAATAAGGTAAATGACTTGTTTAGTTATTCAGGTACAGTGGCTTACATAAACTCAACCAATAGATCTGCTCAAAATGGAAGTAATCTTGCGGGAGTTATGCTCGGTCTTTTGAGAACCTCTCCAAATTTTGATAACTCTGTTTATGAAAATGAAGATGGGTCAAACAGATCATACAATGGGTTTTATGACAATCCTTTATTTACGGTCCATAATAACCCCTTTGATTCCGAAGTAAATAGAATTTTGGGGAATGTTAAGGTTAATTTGAATTTTAATAAACATCTAAATTTTTCATACAAGGCAGGTATTGATTCTTATTCAGATGAGAGGAGACAAATTTATGCTGTATCAAGTTATCAAAACAACTCATCTGATGGAAGTGGTCAAGTCAGTTTTAATGACTTAATAAGTAAAAACTTTTATGCGGACGCTACCATTTATGGGCTGTTTGAAATTGATGAAATTCATGAAATTAATTACACTTTAGGTCATAATATTTTCTACAAAGAATTTGCTGATCTTTACACAAGAGGAGAAGGGTTTTCAATCAAGCAAAATTTCTATAACCTAGATAATGCGTCTAGTCGGTATGCTTCAAATTATGATGAAGATACCTTCAGCACAGCTTTTTTCTATCAAATTGAATACAACTATGACGATCAGCTATATCTGACTCTTACAGGAAGGAGTGAAAGTAGTTCTACATTTGGAGAGAGCAATAGAACCTTTTTTTACCCCTCATTTTCAAGTTCTTGGTTATTTTCAAAATCACTTAATTTAGAAAACTCATGGTTTAATTTTGGTAAAATTAGAGCCTCTTACGCTGAGGTTGGAATTACTCCTGAACCTTACAATAATCAAAACTTTTTTAGAAGTCCCTTTTTTACGGATGGATTCACAAACGGGCTCTCATTTCCTTATGGTGATGTAAATGGTTTCTCATATGAAAGAACATTGGGTAATTTAAATCTAGAACCTGAAAGGAAAATTGGATATGAATTTGGACTTGCCGTTAATTTATTTAAAAGAATAAATATTGACTTTACCTATTTTGATGAGGAAACTCAGGGAATTCTAATTGCTCGACCTATTGCTAAGACGTCTGGATTCGCATTTTCTTATGAAAATTCTGGTGTTTTAGAAAACAAAGGGCATGAAATTTATATTTCAGGGGACTTGATTAAAACAGATAATTTTGTGTGGAATTTAACTCTTAATCAATCCGCCTACAAAAATAAAACATTAGAATTGGCAGATGGAGTAGATCAAGTAAGCATTGAACCCGCTTTCACTTCAATTGGAAGTTATGCTATTGTTGGTGAGCCAGTTGGTGTATTCTTTGGTACAAAATGGAAAAGAAACTCAAATGGTGAATTAATTATTGATGCTAATGGAATTCCTGTTAAAGAAAAAGAACAAGGAAACGTAGGAAATCCAAATCCAGATTGGACAGGTGGAATAAGAAATACTTTCACATTTAAAAACTTGAGTTTTTCGGCGTTTCTTGATATCCGAAATGGCGGTGATGTATACAACGGAACTTATGCTAGACTAAACAGGTTCGGAATGACTGCAGAATCAGCCGAAAATAGAGAAGGAACATATATTATTCCAGGTGTAAAAGCAGATGGCACTCAGAACGACATTCAAATATCTCCAAATGATTATTTTTCCAAATACGTTGGTGACGGTGGGGGTGCTGCAGAACAGTTTGTAGAAACGGTTGATTGGGTTAGGCTCAGGGATATATCTTTTAGTTACAAATTTGGTAAAGATATAACTGAAAAATTAGGTTTAACTAGCTTGCAACTTAGTGCAAGTGCTAGAAATTTGTGGTTATCAACAGACTACAAAGGGGTAGACCCTGAGACGAGTTTGACGGGAGCAGGATCTAACATAGGAGGTTTGGATTACTTTAATAATCCAGGATCAAAATCATATCGTTTCTCTTTGAATTTAACTTTTTAAAAATAATAAAATGAAGAATATATTAAATAAATTTACTGGAGTGCTCTTTGTTATTGTTTCTTTTTTGTCTTGCCAAAGTGACTTAGACGAGTATTCAAAAAACCCTAACAATCCGTCTGAAACATCCCCAGATTTACTTTTAACATCGATGCAGGTAGCAACATTTTCTGTTTACTCAGGAAATCATGTTAGAATTCCAGCACTTTGGATTCAGCAAATAGCAGGAACAAACGAAGGGCAATTTGGTGCTTATACCAATTATGATGTTTCAGAGCAAAACATTGAAAATGAGTGGGGAACATCTTTTGAAAATGCTATTGGAACAGGTACTGTTTTGATTGATGACTTCTCTGAAGGGTATGATTATCATAATGGAATAACAAAAATACTTTTAGCATTCAATTTTGGTGTGGCTACAGATTTATGGGGAGATGTTCCTTTTGCTGAAGCGGGAAAAGCGAGAGAAGGAAACCTAAACCCTGTTTATGAAAGTCAAGAAAATGTGCTTTCAGGCATTCAAAATTTGTTAGATGAGGGAATAGCATTACTTGAAAAAACTAACCCAACTAATAAATTGACTCCCTCTGAAGACGATCTAATATTCAATGGAGACTTGAATAAATGGATTTCGATTGCTTATGTACTGAAAGCAAGATATTCAGTTCGAGTTTCAGATAGAGATAATGAAGGTTTTGATAAAGCTTTGGATTATTTAACTCTAGCCAATCTTACTGGAAATGAAAATGACATGAACGCTGTATTTCCAAACTCTGGAGGAAATTCAAAAAATCAATGGAAAGATTTTGAAGACAACAGAGCGAATTATATAAAAATGGGGGGATACCTTATTGATGTCATGAAAAGCATAGGTGACCCTCGACTACCTTATTTTGCTTCTAAGGATTCCGCAGGCGATTATTCTGGCAACATTCTCGGTGATATTACCAACACTAGCACTTCAAAGGTTGGACCAGCTATTGCAAGTAATAGAGTTCCTATTGGGCTTGTAACATATGTTGAGGCTAAATTTATGGAAGCTGAGATTTACATAAGAAAAGGTATGAACCTCGAAGCAGAATCTGCTTTTAAATTAGCTTTAGAAGCCTCTTTGAAAAAAACATCTTCGCTAGTAACCTATTTTGAAGACGATGATGCTAATATTTCTGAAATTACGGAACTTCAAATTAATACTTTTGTGTCAGCTCAAATAGCAGACATGACCTTAGAAAATATAATGAAGCATAAATATGTGTCATTGTTTTCATCTTTGGAACCGTACAACGATTTTAGAAGAACTGGCTATCCTTCACTAATACCAAATCCAAATGCCTCTAACAATCTAACTTCTATACCCCTAAGATTTCCAACTGCATCAACTGAAAGACTCCACAACTCAAATGCAATAGTTGTGAATGATTTGACTTCCAAAGTTTGGTGGGATGTAGATTAGTTTTAGTTTTAATGAAAACCATAAACCTCGCTTTCAAGGCGGGGTTTTTTGTTTGTCCAAAAAAAACATTTCAAATCCTTTAGTGTCGTTTAAGCGTTAGGCGAAAATTAAGGTTTTGTTTCCTTATTAATGGGGTCAATAAAATAAACGTTTTTTTGATTGAGAGTATGACAATGAAGTCTGTTCACGATTATTAATCCTTGTGGTAACGAAGCTGCACCAAAAGGTTTTTCAGCTGTAATTGGGGAAGTTTTTTTTTATTTGCCAATAAATAAACCCTTTTTGATTAACCCCGCTTTGTCAAAAATGGTGTTTTTCTTAATTATGAACTTCCAAATTTATTAAAATAAAAAAATTAAACATTAATAAGGATAGATATTAATTTTTTACATCTATTATTTAAATATATTGTTTATATAACATATAATTAACATATTTGCATCTTAACTAATTATGTAAATATTATATATGAAAACTAAATTTATTCAAATTTTAACGTTATCATTTTTGGTAATGTTTCAATGGGTAATAGCACAAAACCAAGTAGCCGGTTTGGTTACTGATGGTGATGGAGTGCCACTACCTGGTGCAACAGTTGTTGTAAAGGGAACAAGTTCCGCAACAACAACCGACTTTGATGGCAAATTTTCAATCGTAGTTGAAATGGGTCAGGTATTATCCATCAGCTATGTAGGGTATCAAACTCAAGAAATTTCTGTGGAAAGTTCAAGCGATTTAAGCGTAGTGCTAACTTCTGACAACGAACTTGACGAAGTTGTGGTAACTGCACTTGGTATCAGCAGAGAGAAAAAATCTTTAGGATATTCTGTTCAAGAGGTATCTGGTGATGCTGTTGATCAATCAAAAGAATCAAGTTTTATCAGTGCGCTTTCTGGACGAGTTTCTGGTCTTGATATCCGTAAGAGTAATAGCCTTGGTGGTTCTGTAAATGCTGTCATCCGTGGTAACAACTCTTTTACTGGTAACAACCAAGCATTGTTTGTTGTCGATGGTATTCCGATAAGCAATAGCAATTTAAATTCAAGCAATGCAATTAACGGACGCGGTGGATATGATTATGGAAATGCCGCATCAGACATTAACCCAAATGATATCGAATCAGTATCTGTTTTGAAAGGCGCATCTGCTTCTGCACTATACGGATCAAGTGCTGCTAATGGTGTTATCTTAATTACCACCAAAAAAGGTTCTAAAAGAAAAGGGTTAGGGGTTACAGTATCTAACACCACTACCTTAAGTTCGTTCGATAAAGATACATTCCCAGAATACCAATCTGAGTATGGTGCTGGATACGGCGCCTATTACGGAAGTACAGGCTATTTCTATGATCGCGACATCAATGGAGATGGAACATTAGATTATCTTATCCCTGTTGGAGAAGACGCGAGTTTTGGTGGTGCTTTAGACGGGACAATGATATACGACTGGACTTCTCTTTTCCCATCACTTGACACCTACCTTCAGCCGCGTCCTTATCTTCCTGCGGAAAATGGACCAGAATATATTTTCCAAGATGCAGTATCCAACACTACATCGGTTAATTTAGAAGGTGGAAATGATGAAGGTACTTTTAGATTAGGATACACCAACGAAGATCGTGAAGGTATTCTTCCTAACAGTAAAATACGTAAAGACCTTATCGACTTAACTGCAACCTATCAGTTGACTGACCGATTCAAAGCAGACGCAAAATTAACTTTTACACGTGTTTCTGGTAAAGGGCGTTATGGAACAGGTTATGACGCAGGAAATTCAATGCAAGCTTTACGTCAGTGGTTTCAGGTAAACGTTGATTTAAAGGAACAAGAAGATGCTTATTTCCAAACAAGACAAAACATCACTTGGAATCCAAATTCAGAAACGGATACTACACCTCACTATTTTGATAACTTTTATTTCCGTTTTTACGAAAATTACTCTTCTGATCAACGATCGCGCACCTTTGCTGCAGCTACGCTAACTTATGATCTTAATGATTGGTTGGTGGCTACTGCTCGTTTTGGAGCCGATACTACAAGTGATCTACAAGAGGAACGTATCAATAAAGGTGCTGTTGATTTATCTAAGTATTCTAAATATGTAAGAGGATTTGAGCAATTTGATTACTCCTTCTTCTTAAGCATGAATCAAGATATTAACGAAGACATTAGCGTATCAGCTGTTTTGGGAGGTAACGTTAAGACAACAAAAGTAAACTCCACTTATGCCATTACAAATGGAGGATTAGTTGTCCCTGGAGTATGGTCATTGAGCAACTCTTCAAGTGCCTTAAGCCCACCATCAGAATATGATGCTGAAACTCGTAAGGTTGGGTATTTTGCTCAAGCTACAGTAGACTACAAAGACATCTTATACATAGATGGTACATTCCGTGTGGACAAGTCTTCAACACTACCTACAGACAATAACACCTATAACTACCCTTCTTTATCGTCAAGTTTCTTATTTGGAAACCTTATTGATGCTCCTTGGTTAAGTTTTGGTAAAATTAGAGTGGGGTATGCTGAAGTTGCTAATGATGCTGGAACATACCAAATTATGAACACGGCTAGTGCTGGTGATCCTTATGGTTCAACTCCTATGTATTATATTTCAGATACGTCAAAGAATCCTAGCTTACGTCCAGAGTCTACAACCGAGACTGAATTTGGTATTGAAACTAAGTTTTTCAATAATAAATTAGGCCTTGATGTATCGATATATAAGAAAAATACTATCGATCAAATTATTCCTGTTCAAGTTTCAACAGCTACTGGGTTTAATACCAAGTTTGTTAATGCTGGAGAAATGGAAAACAAAGGGGTTGAAATCACAGCTTATGCAACTCCTGTAAACGTAGGGGACTTTACTTGGAATATAAATGCCAACTGGGCAAAAAATAAAAATATGGTACTTTCATTGTTTGAAGACGGTGAAAATATCTTATTAAACTCTCAATGGTCATCTGCTGTTAATGCAAGAGTCGGACAACCATTTGGAACAATTACAGGTACTGATTTTGTTTATGACGAAGCTTCAGGAAAAAAAGTAGTAGGATCAAACGGTAAATATTTAGTTACATCTTCTACGACTGAAATATTAGGAAATATTCAACCTGATTGGAAAGCTGGTATTTTCAACAATATTACTTACAAAAACTTCAATTTAGGTTTCTTAATCGATATACAAAAAGGAGGAGACGTTATAAGTTGGGATAATGCATTCGGGTTAGCAACTGGTATTTATGCAGAAACTGCTGGGCTAAATGACAAAGGAAATCCAAAACGTGATCCAGTATCAGCTGGTGGTGGAATTTTATTACCTGATACTGTTTATGCAGATGGTACACCAAACACCACTTACGCTTCTGCAGGTTCTTACACAACTCCTATTGGTTACTACGGAAGTCGAAACATTGCACAGTTCTTGTATGATGCTTCTTACGTTAAGTTACGTGAACTTTCATTGAGCTATAAATTTCCTTCAGAAATTGCTGAAAAACTTTCATTACAAGACTTAAGTGTTGGTCTAGTTGGACGTAACTTATGGATTATTGATAAAAATCTTCCATATTCTGATCCTGAAGCGAGTCAAAGTGCTGGTAACTACGCAAACGCTATACAGATTGGTGCGTTACCTGCAACAAAAGATATCAGTTTAAACGTCACTCTTAAATTTTAATAAAAATCATGAAAAAAATATTTTTAACAGGCTTAATTGTAGCTTTGTTTGCTTCTTGTGAAGGAAACCTTGAAAGCATCAATGTTGATCCAAAGCAGCCAGAAAGTGCTGATCCTGCACACTTATTTTCATACGCTCAGTTTAACCTAGCTAGACAATTAGGCAACGCTGATTACAATCACAACGTGAGTCGTTTTTGGGCAAATTATGCCACACAAACAACATACATCCAAGAAGCAAGCTACAACGCTGCTGATCGTGATATAGGTGGAAATATATTTGATAACATCTATACAGAAACTTTATTTGAACTAAAAACAGCTAAAGAAATCATTGAAGCTCAAGAAGTTGGAGCTGCCGAGCTAGCCGTCAAAAATAATAAATTGGCCATGATTCAGGTGATGGAAGTTTATTGTTACCAATATTTGGTGGATAACTTCGGAGATGTTCCATTTACGGAAGCATTGGATATCAACAACGTAACGCCAGCTTATGATGATGATGAATTTGTTTACACTTCTATCATTTCTATGTTGGAAGCTGCTGTTGGTATGCTCACCCCTAGTGCTGGTGCAGGTTCGTTTGCATCAAATGACTTAATTTATGGGGGAGATGTTAGCAGTTGGGTGAAGTTTGCGTTAACCCTTCACCTAAAGTTAGGAACTCGTATTTCTAAATCTCACCCAACATTAGCAAGCCAAGTTATTAACACCGCATTTAACGGAGGAGTTTTTGATTCGGCTAGTGATAATGCAGTATTTAATTACACCGGTACTTCGCCTTATGTTAATCCTGTGTATGATTATTTTGTAATTGATGCAAGGAACACTGACTTTGTTGCTACGTCTTCATTTTTAGCGCTTTTAGAAAGCTTAAATGATCCACGTGTAAATGCATTTTACGATGATAATGTACCAGGTGGAATGATTGGTGGAACGTATGGGGCTGAAGGTAATGCCTATTCAGAGCTTACTCATCTAAATCCATCTTACACAGACGATGCTGTAGCACCAACAGTGATCATGGATTATACATTAGCTCTATTTGATTTAGCTGAAGCCGTTGAGCGTGGATTTATAGCTGGAGATGCTGAAATGTATTATAATGAAGGGGTAAAAGCTTCCTTTGCTTCTTTAGGGTTATCGGCTGCCGATGCTGATGCTTACTTGGTCGATAATGCATATGATAGTGCTCGTTGGGATCAATCCATAGGAATTCAAAAATATATTGCATCTTTTCATTCAGCTCACGAAGCTTGGACAGAAGCTCGTCGTTTAGGAATACCTACTTTAGCTGTTGCAGCTTCCAATGGAGTAGCTAATCCAAAACGTATGATTTATCCTATTGATGAACCATTAGTAAATACAACGAATTACAACACCGCTGCTTCCAATATGGGTAGCGATTCAACCACAAGTGCCATTTTTTGGGATGTTGACTAAATATTGTTGATTTAATTCATAAAAAAACCCACCTTTAATTGGTGGGTTTTTTTGTGGTTTCGAAAAAAAAAAGATAATTTTGAAAAAAAAAATGAAAAATCGCCTTTTAAAACTCCTCCTTCTATCGACAGCAATCACAACACCTTATCTACTTTTAGGCCAAAATACGAGCTACAACTTGTCATTAATGGGGGATGTGGATTTACAAAGTTTTTTATCCGATATTAATGTAAACAGTGCAGATCTAAGCAAATATTATGACGGCTCTGTATATCTATTTAAAGAACCCAAAGAAGCTGAGTTGTATTTTTGGAATGAAAAAGCCAGAAATGCTACAGCCTTTGTAAATATAAATATTCAAAAAAATACTTTTGACTGTGAGGTCAATGACAAAACATTTAGCTTCTCGGCCAAAGATTTACGTGAGGTAGTTATAGACGGAATGTCTTTTATTCCCGATAACAGTGGTGTTTTTTATAAAGTCATTTTTTCCAACGATACAACACAAGTTGTCGAAGAGTTCAAGATAGAGATTCAAGAACAAAGCCATGTTATCGGATATGAGAGTAAAAAGAATGATCTTATTAAAATCAAAAAATCTACTTTTCTGGTGACTAACAATCAAAAAATAGTTTTTACTAGGACAAAAAAGGGAGTAAGTAAGCTTTTTGGGAAAAAATCGAATGAAGTAAAAAAATTTTTTAGCAGTCAAAAACTTTCACCGAAATTAGATGCTGGCCTTATTCGTGTATTTGCTCAATTCGCTGAATATCTTCAATAGAACTTACGAATAATAGGCAATTACTAGTTATTTTTAGCCTTTATTTAAATAAATCTTAAAAAAATAAAGTTTATTTTTTATTGTTCTGCAAATCTTTATAAAAAACTATTTTTTTAACAAAAATTCAATAAATATGAATTTTTGTTAAATCACTGCTTGTATTATTAACAATTAATCAACATATTTGTTTGGATAACTAATAAATATTATGAAAACTAAAATTATTTAAATTTTAACGTATGAAAACTAAAATTATTCAAATTTTAACGTTAGTGTTATTTTTATTACCACTTCCGTTTTTGTTTGCACAACAGAATGTTACAGGAACTGTAACTTCTACCGATGGAATTCCGATTCCTGGTGCTACGGTGCAAAACGGGCCATTCACAGCCACAACAACAGATTTTGATGGCAATTACGAAATTTCTGCTGCTGAAGGCGATGTTTTGATCTTCAGCTATGTAGGATACGAATCACAAGAATTACGTGTTCGAAGTAATTTTGTTATCAACATTCAATTGGAATCCAGCACAGGACTTGACGAAGTAGTTGTTATGGGATACCAATCAAAGAAAAGATCTGAAATTACCGCTGCGGTATCCACTATCAATAGTGAAGAACTTACCAGCCTGAACACTTCTACATCCATCAGTAATATGCTTCAAGGTAAGGCTGCAGGTGTTCAAGTTGTTGCCACTAATGGTAAACCCGGTTCTGGCGCTTATGTACGCATACGAGGTATTGGTTCGATCACCGCTGGTAGTGCTCCTTTATTTATTATTGATGGAGTGCAAGCGCCTAACACGGCTAACATCAACCCATTTGATATTGAAAGTGTGACTGTGCTTAAAGATGCTGCTTCATCGGCCATTTATGGTTCAAGAGCAGCGAACGGTGTAATCGTTATCACCACCAAAAGAGGTAAAAAGAACAAACAAGCCACCATCGAATTTACATCGCGTTATGGATTCACCTCGCAAACGGATGAACTTGGGTTCAGAGTAATGAACTCGGCTGAAAAGTTACAATACGAAAGAGAGCTAGGTCTATTAGGATATGGGCCTGCCCAATCATTGCCTGGATTTACCTCCTCAATTGCAGAGTATGAACGCCTAGCCGCTATCGATTTTGATTGGAATGACGCTCTACTACGTGACGGAGAAGTTGTTACAAATGCTATTTCTATCAGCGGCGGAGATGAAAATTTCCAATACTACCTTAGTGCGAGTGAAGAAAAAAACGAAGGTATTATCGATCAAGTATCTGGGTTCCAACGCCAGTCTGCACGTCTAAATGTTGACTACCAAGCTAAAGAATGGCTAAAAGTTGGGGTGAATGTTTCTGTATCAGACACACGCTCTGATGAACCTCGTGACCGATACAATCTTCAAAGTCCCATATATGCTGTTTACACTACCAATCCCTATGAAACAGAATATATTAGAGACGACGAAGGGAATTTTGAATTAGATGAAAATGGGGAAAAACAATACAATTTTGTAGATTTCGGATGGAGTATCACTGAAGCTTTGGATAACAATCCAGAGTTTGATGGAACTACTACCCTACTTTCTAATGTAAATTTAGTAGTTGATCTGTCAGATAAGGTAACAAACACTATCAACTTAGGTATTCAGAACCAAAAAACTAGAGGAGAATACTACTACAAGCCTGGTTCAAGGCTAGATTCGTTTGTAGGTGATGCAAATGCCCCTGGTGGAAAGACAGATAGCGGTTCTTATTACACAAATTATAATGTAAGTAACGTTATTAATTACGCCAATAGCTTTGACGAACACAATATTTCTTTATCTGGTTTATTCGAATTTAACAAGATTTCAACAAGAAACTACTCCTTAGAAAGTATTGGTTTCGCATCTGGAGATTTATCTGTACAAAGCGTTGCAGCTGAAGCTATAGCTGCTGATACCGACTTGTTTGAAAGAGCATTATTGTCATACGGTGCATTTGTGGATTACAATTATGACGGTAAATATTTGTTTACTGGTTCTCTTCGTCGTGACCAATCATCAGTTTTTGGACGTGACAACAGAACTGGTGTTTTCTGGTCATCAAGTATAGCATGGAACCTTGCTAGAGAAGACTTCATGGCTGACTCTGTTTTCGATGTATTGAAATTAAGAGCCTCTGCGGGTGTAAGTGGTAACCAAGACGGAATTGGTTCTTATGAATCACTTGCCGTAATTGGTTTTGGAAGCTTCAACTCACAAACGACCGCATCGCCTACAGATAACGGTAATCCTGAATTGAAATTTGAAGAAAACTACACCTACGACATTGGTGTAGAATTCACCATGTTTGACGATAGACTTCGGGGGTCGATTGACTACTACAAAAAAGTAACTTCTGATCTATTACTAAACAAACCCCTACTTTCTTTAGGGGGTGAGCCAGATGGAAGTATCCTCAGTAACGTTGGTGAAATGGAAAATAAAGGAGTTGAAATCGAACTAGATTATGATTTGATTCGTACGGAAGATCTTTATGTAAACATCTCTGCCAATTTAGGTACTGTTGACAACAAAGTAACAAAATTAGTACCTTCTAGTTCCTATCCTGAAGGAGCTGAAATCGACTGGGGTAGTGGTGTATACATCAAACCTGGTGAAGAGTATGCTACCTTTAAATTGGTGCGTTGGGCTGGTGTAAATCCTGCCAATGGTCAGCCTCTTTGGTTAGATAAAGATGACAATATAACTACTACATATTCTGCAGATGATGAGGTGTACCTTTCAGGAAAATCACCATTAGCTGATATGGACGGTGGTTTAAACCTATTTGCTCGTTACAAACAGTTTGACTTAGGCATTGACCTTTATTTCAAAACGGGGGGGTATAGCATCTCATACAACATGAGAGACCTCTATAATCCATCAAACGTCGACCAAAATATGGCCGTTGAGGCATTCAATTACTGGAAACAACCAGGTGATACTGATGTACTACCAAGCCCTCTCTACCCAGATGCTGATAATACTTCTACAAGATTCTTATACAAAACGGATTATTTGCGTTTAAGAAACCTGAATTTTGGATATAATGTTCCGCAATCTCTTATTAAGCAAGCAGGTATAGAGTCTATGCGACTCTATGTGACTGGCCAAAATCTTTGGACTTATGCACCTGACTACGTAGGACTTGATCCAGAAGTAGGTGTTGGTGTAGGCGAATCTTCAGATGGAGAATTTGGAACCTTCTCAATTTTTGGTATTCCAATTTTGAAGAGTTTACAATTTGGTATAGATGTTAAATTTTAATCTAATAACAATGAAAAAGTTTTTATATACAATTACCGTTTTATTAGTTGCCTTTACTTTTCAAAGTTGTGAGGAGGAATTAGAGCAACTACCAAACAATGCCTTTGCGCCAGAAAGTTTTTACCAGAATTCGCAAGACTTTGAGTTTGCTACTCGTGCGCTTTATTCAGGATTGTTTGCAGGATCCTATTATGGAGGATCATTTTTAAGCCGACCTGATATTACATCAGACAACGTAATCGTTGCTCAAGCAGGTCGTAAATCCAATCTCAGTTTTTATGAGTGGCGCTACAAAGCCAACTCTGGTTGGAACATGATGGGATCTGCCTATATAGTCATTGGTAGAGCCAATCAGATCATAGACAAGATAAACAACCTCACAGATGGTGCAGCTAAAGATAACTTCTTAGGCGAAGCCCTAGCAGTTCGTGCTTTGGCACATTTCGATTTGTTAAGGGTTTATTCAAGAGTTTCTGAGGCTAGCTCATTGGGCATGCCTTATGTAACATCTACCGATCCTAACTACGAAGCACCACGACCTCTAGTAAGTGAAACCTTGGCAAACATTGCCGCTGACCTAGAAGCTGCCAAAGCTTTGATAGGAAACTCAGATGTTAAGTCAAGATTTACTAAAAATGGAGTAAATGCGTTGCTTTCGCGTGTCCATTTGTATGCTGGTAATTATCAAGCTTCTATTGATGCTGCCAACGAAGTGACTACCTCAGTAGCGATGCGTAATAATTTTGCGCAAATTTGGACCGACTCATCAAATGACGGTATTATACTTAAGTTAGATCAAAATGCTTCTATTGATGATATTGGTGTGGGTATCGAATGGAGTCAGTCTTCAGCGTCTGGCATCATTCCTGAGTATGTTTGGTCCTATGAATTTGCAACGAGTATTGATGCAACAGACATCAGATTAACTGCTTATAACGGAGTGATACCTGATGCTAATGGTAACTTGTATAATGCAATCATCAAGATGTACGGGGAAGCTGGTCAGCAAAATGGATCTGTAGACGCCAAAATACTACGAGCTGCTGAAGTATACCTGAACAAAGCAGAGGCCATGTACTTTAATAACGACCCTGCTGGAGCATTGACAGCACTTGATGTAGTACGTGCAGAACGTTATGCTGGATTTGTTTCTGGCGGAGAAACAGGTAGTGATTTGATAGCTGCTATCCAAAAAGAACGACGTATTGAATTAGCTGCTGAAGGTCATCGACTCTTTGACTTACGTCGTTGGGGGCTTGGTATCAATCGATCTGATTCTGAAGGAGAATTTTATGATGGAACAGGAACACCAGCAATTACACAAGCCAGGTCTTTGTCAGCAGGTGATTATCGAATGGTATTCCCTATACCACAGAGTGAAATCAATATATACACTGATCTTCAGCAAAATCCTGATTATTAAAAAAAAAAACAATGAAAAAATTAAATTATTTAATAGCACTCCTATTCACTGCTAGTATTTTTATCGGTTGTGAAGAAGACGGCACTTACAGGGATGCCTTTACGGGTCCTAACGTAACATATTTTGAAACAGAAACATCCGTGTTTTTTGTTGACAATACCAACCCTGAGCACACTATAAAATTAGTTACCACAGAAGCGCCTGCTACGGATCTAACAATAGATATCGCCATAGCTGAAAGTTCAATGGCAATTGGTGGGTTCACACTACCCACTAGCTCTATAACCATAGCGGCGGGTACTTACTCTGCGGAGTTTGTAGTTCAAGGGGTTTTTAAAGATGCAACTGAAGCAGGAAGTGACCTGGTATTAGAAATATCTTTGGATCAACAATTAGGATCAAACACTACCCACACCATAACGATTTATAAAAAATGTGAATCTATACTTGATGGGGTTGCATTTAACTGGGAAACCACCAATTGGTTTTATAAGGGTACAGACTACTCAGCATTAGGTGCTCCAGACGCAACTGGATCTGACGTTTTTGTGGCCATTGACGACACCTCTTACACTTTCGAGTCAGGATGTTTTGATTTTGGTTACTACTCGGTTTTATATGGTGACCCAACAGACTGTGGACAAGGTACTGGATTGGGCGGAACCATCATGATACAAGATTTCTGCGAAAAACTTATTATGAGTGGTTCAGATCAATGGGGCGACACATGGCAAATGTATGATGTTTCTGTCAGTGGAAGTTCACTAACATACACTTGGGAAAACACCTGGGGTGAAAAAGCAACTACGACAATGACGCGTACGGATGGTGAAAACTTCCCTAACTATTACTCAGACTAAATAATTGTAACGATGAAAAATTTTAAATATTTATTTGCTTTAATAGCAATTGTTTTTATTGGCTGTGAAACTGACACAGGTGATGAATCATTTATGGACAATAGAGCGGTGATTGCTGGTTTTACAACCACTTCAGCTAACATATTAGCTTCTGCTTCTGGTCCCAATACATACACGCTAAGCGTAGCAATTTCACAAATTGCCGAAACAGATATGGCTTTTGAGATCGCCATCGATGAAAGCTCCACCGCTGTACTAAATACTGATTTTACACTTTCCGAAAGTGCTTTAGTAATTTCGGCAGGATCATTTTCAGGGTCTGTTACCATAGATGCAGATTATTACACTGCATCTGTAGCTGGAAAAGAGGCTATTTTTAATCTAGTAGCACCCGAAGGATCATTACTAGGAGCAGGAAAAAGTTGTACCATTGATATCATTAAAAAATGTGTCTCAAGCCTTGATGGTGTTGCATTTGACTGGGTAACCACCAATTGGTTCTATAAGGGTACAGACTATTCGGCCTTAGGTGCACCAGACGCAACTGGATCTGATGTTTTTACTGCCATTGACGACACCACTTATACTTTCGAGTCAGGATGTTTTGATTTTGGTTACTATTCTGTTTTATATGGTGACCCAACAGGCTGTGGACAAGGTACTGGATTGGGCGGATCCATCATGATACAAGATATCTGCGAAAAACTTATCATGAGTGGTTCAGACCAATGGGGCGACACATGGGAAATGTATGATGTTTCTGTCAGTGGTAGTTCACTAACATACACCTGGGAAAACACCTGGGGTGAAAAAGCAACTACGACGATGACGCGTACAGATGGTGAAGATTTTTTGAATTATTATTCAGATTAAATTCTTAAAGTATCATAAAAACAGCCCATATGCGCATATGGGCTGTTTTAGTTTAAAATTATTGCTTTGAAAAATTATATATTACTTTTATCCATTCTTATTTTTACTTCTCAATTGAAAGCCCAAAACGCTATTGAAAGAGAACAAATTATCGCGTCCTACGACATGGACAAAGTTGTCAAATCAAAAGAAAATACCCTGCAATACCTTAGCAAACAAAAGCGAAAAATTGATAGCTTGGTCACAAAAGGAACACCGCGTAAAATTATAGGTAAAAACGGAGAAATTTACGAGCTTATGCGGGTTGGGCCTGATGGAAATCCGATTTATTTCAGCAACAACAACACAAGTGCCGCTTACAGCACACAAACAAATACACTACACAGTGATGGCGGATTAGGGTTAAACATCGAGGGCCAAAATATGAGAGTTGGTGTATGGGACCAACAAGTAGCTCTTGCAGAACATCAAGAATTTGATGAACGTACAGGATCACGCGTCACAACAGAAAGTTCTTCACAAAACGCGAACAGCAGCCATGCAACCCATGTGACCGGAACGATCATTGCCAAAGGTCAAAGCCCAAGTGCCAAAGGAATGGCACCCAAAGCTACTGCAGTTAGTTATGACTGGAATGATGATCTTATAGAAGTAGATTTAGAGATTGCCAACAATGCTTTACTCATTTCTAACCACTCTTATGGTGCCCCACTTTTTTATAATGGCCAAACAAATGTACAAACCGGTCAAATCGGGACTTATGGAAATGAAGCTAGAAATTGGGACAGTAGACATTACACCTATCCCTTTTATCTTCAAGTCGTCTCTGCAGGGAATGATGGAGAAGAAAATAACGCAGACCCAACACAGGTTGGCCGTGACCAATTGACGGGAGAAAAAGTGGCAAAAAACAACTTAGTTATTGCAAATGCTGTTGATGCCAATATCTATGAAAATGGTACTCTTTATGCCATCATTAACCAATCGAGCAGCAAAGGACCGGCAGACGATGGCCGTATTAAACCAGATATAGCGGGAAATGGTACAAATGTTTATTCCTCAATTTCAAATGAAAGTGACCCCTCGATTTTAAACGGTTATGCATCATATTCAGGAACATCAATGTCCGCACCCAATGTTGCAGGCTCTCTATTGCTGCTACAACAATTGCACAATGAGCTTACAGGATCGTATATGAAATCATCTACCCTAAAGGGCTTGGTGTGTCATACTGCTATGAAACCTTTAGGAACAGAAAGAGGGCCAGACTCCATATGGGGGTGGGGGCTTCTTAACACCAAGGCATCAGCTGAACTTTTGATTGACCACCAAACAAACGCTAGAGTACTTGTAAGAAAGTTGGCTGAAAATCAAAGCTTACAATACAACTTTGAACTCAACCAAACTCGAGATATCAAAATTACTATGTGCTGGACAGACCCCCCGGGGACATCACAAACGTTAAACTCACTAACCCCTGTGTTGGTTAATGATTTAGATATCACTTTAAACGATAACGGAAACAATTATTATCCCTACAAGTTAAATTACAACGCAGAAGATAAATTATGGAGTCTTACCACAGGAATTAATGATGTTGATAATGTTGAAAAAATTGAAATCTTAAATGCTCAACCTGGTACCTACACCCTGACGATAAATCACAAAGGAAACCTAACCAATAACAATCAAGAGTTCTCTCTTTTTGCTTCTGGTTTTGACTCAAGTACTTTAACCAACACATCATATGCAGATCTAGGGATCAACATATATCCAAATCCTGTAAATGAAGGAAAAATTATGTTTTTCGGGCAACTTGGAAATGAAAAAGTAAGCATTTATGATATCATGGGCAAATCAATTTGGGAAGGTACTATTCAGAACACTATTGATATATCCCAATACAATGCTGGTATATATTTTGTCAAAATGGAAAGAGATTTCAATATTCTAGTGAAAAGAATCATTGTTCAATAAGGTTTAATTACCTTTGAAACATGCAAAAAGAGCATATATTCGGGCTTCATGCTGTGAACGAAGCAGTGAAAGCTAACAAAAACCTTAGTAAGGTATTCATCCAGAATACAATCAGCAGCCCAAAACTCAAGGAGTTGATGTATTTACTAAAAAAAAACGAAGTCCCCTACTCCATCGTACCTGTGCAAAAACTGAACAAGCTTACACCACACAACCACCAAGGGGTACTGGCACAATTAGACAACATTTCTTACGGTAACTTGGAGCAGATTTTGGAAGAAACCCCCACATCAGGTCTTTTTTTACTTTTGGATGGCATCACAGACACCCGAAATCTAGGTGCCATCATTCGATCAGCAGCAGCTGCCAAGGCTACAGCTGTTATCATACCCACCACGGGTTCAGCCCAAATCACCGGTGAGACAATCAAAACTTCTTCGGGTGGCGTCTTTCTAGTACCTATCTGTCGGGTCAATCACTTAAAAGATGCCCTGTATTTGCTTCAGTCCTACGAAATTCAATGTGTTGTGGCTGACGAGAAAACAGACAATCATATTTTTTCGTTAGACCTCAAAAAACCCACAGCAATCGTGATGGGGGCTGAAGATAAAGGTGTATCCTCAGGGGTTCGAAAGCTCTGTGACAAAACTGCCAAATTGCCCATGTTGGGCGACATGGATTCTTACAACGTAGCGGTGGCAGCTGGGATGTTTCTGTATGAAATCATGCGTCAACGTGTCCAAGGATAATCCCTACTTTTAAAGTTAGTTTTCACCCTAACAAAACGAATGTTACCACATACATTACACGTTTTTATGGGTCAAAATTATTTAGAAGTATATTTCCTATCTTTATAGCATGCTTACACCGCTAGCAGAGCGAATGCGACCACATACATTGGACGATTTTATAGGTCAAAACCAACTAATAGGACCTGAGGGTATTTTACGTCCTTTTCTCAATCAGGGTGTAATGCCTTCTCTATTGTTTTGGGGGCCACCAGGGGTAGGTAAAACCACCTTGGCAAGATTGTTAGCACAAGGGCGCCCCTTTCACGAATTAAGTGCCGTTCATGCTGGAGTGAAAGAAGTTAGAGAGGTACTCAATAGGGCAAAGCAATCACAACAACTTTTTGAAAATAAAACACCTATTTTATTTATCGATGAGATACATCGATTTAGCAAATCACAACAAGATTCCCTGCTTGGCGCAGTAGAAAAAGGATGGATTACCCTTATAGGGGCTACTACCGAAAACCCTAGCTTTGAAGTAATCCCTGCTCTACGATCTCGTTGTCAACTATATACCCTCGAATCATTAAGTAAAAAAGATCTAACGAAAATGATTCAACGCGCTTTGGATCAAGATAAGCAATTAAAAAATAAATCGATAAAGATCAAAGAAACAGAAGCCTTGTTCCGGTTAGCCGATGGAGATGCACGACGTGTTCTTAACTTATTGGAACTCTGTGTCAATAGCCAACAAGAAGAACAAAAATATATTGATGATTCACGAATACAACAGGTAGCACAAAAACAAATAGCCTCCTATGACAAAAACGGGGAACAACATTACGATATAATTTCAGCCTTTATAAAATCAGTGAGAGGTAGTGATCCCAATGCTGCCGTGTACTGGTTAGCCCGTATGCTCGAAGGAGGAGAGGACATCAAGTTCATTGCCCGACGATTAGTTATTCTTGCCAGTGAGGATATAGGCAATGCCAATCCAACAGCTTTAGTGCTGGCAAATAGTTGTTTTCAGGTTGTAAATAATGTAGGATTACCTGAAGCACGTATTCCTTTAAGTCAGTGTACCATTTACTTGGCTTCCTCTCCCAAAAGCAATAGCAGTTATACCGCCATAAAGAAAGCTCAACAATTAGTAATTGACAAAGGAAATCTTTCAGTGCCGCTGTCTTTACGCAATGCTCCTACTCAACTAATGAAAGATTTAAATTATGGTAAAAACTATGAATATGCCCATGATCATACGATGAGTTTTGTGGATCAAGAATTCTTACCTGAAGAAATTTCAGGGGCCTCACTGTACAAACCTGGGAAGAATATACGAGAACAAACCACAAAAGAATTTTTACAACAACGTTGGAAAAATAAATACCATTTTTAGAGTAGTTTGAGCAAATCTTTAAGACGATTAATCATGATACAGTCGTTGTGGTGTGGTTCATTGGCAGCAGCAAAATGTATAGCTTGCATCCCAACAGCCTGAGCTCCTAATATATCAGCCTCATGACTATCTCCTATCATCACTCCCTGCTCTGGATTAATGTTAGCACAGGCAAGAGCGTATTTAAAAATTATGGGATTAGGTTTTTTAACTCCTGTTGATTCTGAATCAATAATGTGTACAAAATATTCATTTAATCCAGCATTAATTATTTTAAAACGTTGTACATCACGAAAACCATTGGTAATAATATGTAACGTATATTTAGGTTTCAAGGCGTCTAAAACTTCAAAAGTTCCCTCAAATAAAAAATTATTTTCAGGTAAAGTATTAATATAATCATCAGAAAGCGTGTGAATAAAATTATCAGAAACGGGATAATCAAGAATATCAAAAACTTGTTTAAGTCGTTGGTAACGTAATTCCATTTTATTAATACGTTCCTCTCGGTAAAGTTTCCAATAAGTTAAATTAACAGGAACATAACTATTTAAAAATACTTCTATAGGAATCTTAATCTCATATTTTGTCAAAAGTTGATTGAAAGTAAGCGCTGAATTACGTTCGAAATCCCATAGAGTATGGTCTAAATCAAAAAAAATATCAGAAATAGTGTCTTTATTGAGCATGTGATTTTATACATTTAGTTATCATAGCGTTCCAAGGTTTACGATTATCCATAAAAGAGTTAGAAACAAGTAAGGTAAAAGGGATACCTAATCGCTTGTGAAGAGCAATATTAGCTTCTAAACATCTTCGCGCTTTACGGATAGAAAATTGAGCTGAAAGTACTTTGTGATAAATCCCGATCGGGGTCAATTCAAGTGGTGTTTTTTGTTCTTGACCTATATCGTAAAAGTAAAAAGGTGTAATCGTTCCTGCTCGAAATCCAATGCAGTCATAAAAATGAAGAGAAAAGTCTCGTTGGAAACCCTTTGCAGCAAATTCTCTAAATGAGTCAGGAAATTGAATAACACCAAAATGTTGTCGAATATCGCTGGTAGGCTTGTGCGTTAATTGTTGTAATCGTTGTTGTTCAATAAAGATTTCTGCGTGATTTTTGTTTGATTGAAAAGAGGCTAATAACGATACGCGAACATAATCAGAAATAGATTTTATTTTTTGTTTGAATCTCGTATTAAAAATACTGATGTTTCGATCCATTTCACTTGGATTTGACATCAAAAATAACAGGGTGGTTGAAAGTTGGAGTTTACGATGTAAAAATATCCATTCATCAAAAACTTCAAAAGGATCTTTTTGGAATCCAAATAATACCGAAAACCGATCAAAGATTGATGAAAATCGAAACCTAAAAAAATCAAGAAAAAGCTCAACAGCAGAACGGAGTATGCTTTTGCATAAATAAGCATAGGCCTCGGGAACTTCCATAACTGTTTGAAATTGAAAATTAGATTTTTTTAATTCTATTTCCTTAAAAAAAGAATTAAAAGAACTAAAAAAACGTTCCATCCATATATCAACCACAGGAATTTCCAGAAAATTGTTTTTTCCAGCTAAACTTTGTTTTCCCACAAATCTCCCCCATTTATCTTTTATATGAGGTAAATATTCTTCATATCGGCTCAACATATAAAAACTAGCAGCAAAAATATCAAAAGGTAAATGACTGGGTTCTGTACACTTAAAAAAAGCAGGACAATCCTCCCAATATTCTATTTCAATTTCTATTTGTTCTAATCCTTGTTGAAATAAAAAAGGATGTGCTTGGATAAAAAACTCATTTCCTAAGGGCTGAAACGTATAGGACATCTTAGGTCCGGAATGAGCAATAAAGGTGTCTAAAGTATCCGTAAATGATACTGAATGATAGGTGTAACTCTTAAAAAAATGTTGAAATATATAGCGTACCCTGGAAGTGGGTTGATGGGTGTAAATGAGTATCATAAGTTGTTAAAATGACGCTGAAGTTGATGAAAATTTAGGCCTCCATAATTTCCAGAACTCATCAGTAATAAAGCCAAAGAGGGTAATGATAAATGAAACAACCATTCTTGAAGGGAAATAGTCCTCGTAAATACAAATAAATTTGGGGCATCAAAAGCTTCTTTGATTTCATCGGCGGATATGGTGGACATCTCCTTTAACTGTAAAGCTTCATGATCATAAAAAACTACCGCAATATCAGCATTAATCAGACTATTTTTGTATTCTTTAATAAACTTGGGATTTAAACTACTAAAGGTATGTAATTCAAGACAAGCTACTAATTGGTAACTTGGGTATTGTTCTCTGACAGCTAACGTACTAGCTACCACTTTACTAGGAGCATGTGCAAAGTCTTTGTAAGCCACTGATTGTGAATTTTTCCAAAGTAATTCTAAACGTTTTGATGCTCCTTTAAAACTGGTGATGGATTCATAAAAATCAGGTTCATCAATCCTCATTTGCTGACAAATCCACTTGGCTCCAGCTACATTACTCAAGTTGTGTTGACCAAAAATTTGAAGTGGTATTTTTCCTTCATCTGTTTCAATCATACACACCCCATCATGTAGGGTGTAATCAGGTAAACGGTAAGGAATCTTTCGTATCGGATGTTCAATACTAGCTACTAAATCATTCAACAAGGGGTCATCTTCATTATAAATTAATACACCGCCAAGTGAAATGGTTTTTATAAAAATTTTAAATTGTGCAATGTACTGCTCAAAGGTTGGAAAAACATTTATGTGATCCCATGCTAAACCCGTAAGAAGTGCAATATTTGGTTGGTACCAATGAAACTTGGGGGTCAAATCCAAAGGAGAGGTAAGATATTCATCGCCTTCTAAAAGAATAAACTCATTATTTTTGGATAAAGAAACCATATTATCAAATCCTTCTAATTGAGCTCCAACCATAAAATCGGTGTCAATATTCATTGCGTTTAAAACATGTAGTACCATGGCTGTAATTGTGGTTTTTCCATGACTACCACCAATCACTACACGTGTTTTATCTTTAGCGGACTCAAACAAAAATTCAGGGTATGAAAATATTTGTATCTGTAATTCTTGGGCTATCAATAGTTCAGGATTATCAGCTTTAGCATGCATGCCAAGAATCACGGCATCTATATCTTTTGTAATTCTATTTGTAAACCACCCCATTTCAAATGGTAAGATACCAGCCTCTTTCAATCTGGATTTAGAGGGCTCATAAATGACATCATCAGATCCTGAAACAATATGTCCATGGCGGTGTAATTCCAAAGCTAAATTGTGCATGGCACTTCCTCCAATTGCTATAAAATGATACTTCATTTAGGATAACTTTTAATGTGTGGTAATATAACAAAACGATCTCACTTTTAAGTCAAGGTTTTTGAAGTTTGGACAACAATTTAGGCGTTATAACAGCAAATCGATTGGCTGATAACCTCTTTCAGTTTTTGGGAATTTACAAATCTAAAATAGATATCTAAAGGGAAGCAAGTCGTTATTGTGCTTGGAGCTGATCCCACAATAAGTCTTTTAATAAATCTAACCCTTTTTGCGCTACCGAAGAAATAAAAACAATGTTAACATCCACAAAATGGGGATGGATTTCTGTACTAATAGCATCTTGTAACTCATCATCTAAAAGGTCAGATTTTGAAATTGCAACCACAAAACGTTTATCGAGCATTTGCGGATTAAATCTTCTTAATTCGTCTTTAAGAATATTAAATTGATGGAAAATATCTTTGGCATCAGCAGGAATCAAATACAATAAAACTGAATTGCGTTCGATATGTCTTAAAAAATAATGTCCTAACCCTTTTCCTTCTGCAGCTCCTTCGATAATTCCAGGAATATCAGCCATTACAAAGGAGCGAAAATCACGGTATTTTACCATTCCTAAATTGGGCTTCAGGGTGGTAAACTCATAATCTGCAATTTTAGGTTTTGCCGCACTTAATGCCGCAAGGAGAGTAGATTTTCCAACATTAGGAAATCCAACTAAACCTACATCCGCCAAAAGTTTGAGTTCCAAGGTAAGATTTTTTTCAATTCCTTCAACTCCAGGTTGAGCATATCTTGGAGTTTGATTTGTTGGGCTTTTAAAATGCCAGTTTCCTCTTCCTCCCCTACCTCCGGAGACAATCAATATTTTTTTTTCGTCAATAATTTCAATGATTCGTTCACCAGTATCGGAATTTAACACCTCGGTTCCGATGGGTACCTTTATGATCATATCTTCACCATCAGCACCCGAACTACGGTTTTTACTCCCATCTCCTCCATGTCCAGCTTTAAAATGACGTTTGAATTTGAAGTTAAGGAGTGTCCATAAGTTTTTATCGCCTTGTAGGATAATATGTCCTCCTCTGCCACCGTCTCCTCCATCAGGTCCTCCTTTTGGAACGTATTTTTCACGATGTAGGTGTGATGATCCTCTACCCCCTTTTCCAGAATGGACATGAATCTTCACAAAATCGACAAAATTACCTTCCGTCATTGACTATAATTTTTCGATTATCGCAACAAGTCTATGGGTAATATCCTCAACTGTGCCGACCCCATCGAGTCGATGCAGTTTGTTTTGGTTTTCATAGAATGAAATAAGTGGGGCTGTTTTTTCGTTGTATTCTTGAAAACGATTTCTAATTTTAATTTCGTCTTGATCGTCAATTCGACCACTATCTTTACCTCGGTTTAATAATCGCTCAACCAACACATCATCATCAGCATCAAGAGCAATAGTAGCTGAAATACTCATGTTTTTGGTGGTTAAAAATTGATCCAATGCTTTAGCTTGTGCCTTGGTTCGTGGAAATCCATCAAAAATAAAACCCTTTACATCGGGAGAAGCGTCGACTTCTGCCTTTAACATGTCGATGGTTACCGAATCCGGAACCAAATCCCCTTTATCCATAAATGACTTTGCTAAAATTCCCAATGAAGTGTTGTTTTTGATATTACTTCTAAATACATCTCCAGTTGAAATATGAGCAAACTGGAAAGTGTCTTTTAAAAAAGTAGCCTGAGTACCTTTCCCTGCTCCTGGCTTGCCAAAGAGAATAATATTTTTCATCTGAACAGTATTTTATTTGCAAAGATATTCTTTTTCAAGTGGATCATTCAATTATATGTATTTTTGTATAATGAAGATGACAAACCCATTCTCAACAAATTTTACCCTTGGGATACTTGGAGGAGGGCAGTTAGGCAAAATGTTACTGACCAAAACTCAACAATGGGATATTCGTACCCATGTGCTAGATCCCTCTAATCAAGCACCTGCTCGATTAGCATGTGATCGTTTTGTTCAAGGTGATTTGATGGACTATCAAACGGTTTTGAAGTTTGGTCAACACGTCGACCTACTCACCATAGAAATTGAACACGTAAATATTGATGCTCTGATAACCTTACAATCACAAGGAGTTAAAGTATATCCCAAACCTCACACGTTATCCACTATTCAAGATAAAATAGAACAAAAAAAAGCGTACCAAAAAAACCGTATACCGACTGCCAGTTTCCAGTCTTTTCCCAATAAAAAAGAACTGTCAAATGCTCGTTTGTCTTTTCCGTGTATATGGAAGATTGCAAAGTTTGGATATGACGGTTTTGGGGTAAAAAAACTAAACAATATTGATGATATTGCTTTTCTTCCGGATGCTCCCTGCCTTATTGAACATTTAGTTCCTATTCAAAAAGAAATTTCAGTGGTTGTAGCTCGTACCCCAGAGGGGGAATCGGCATGTTATCCGGCTGTTGAAATGGAGTTTCATTCAGTGGCCAATCAAGTGGAGTTTGTTTTTTATCCCTCCTCTCTGTCCAAAGATTTGGAACTACAAGCGATTTCATTAGCTCATGAGGTTGCAAAAGCATTCGATCATGTGGGACTCTTAGCAGTTGAGCTTTTTTTAGATCATAACAACAAGCTGTTGGTAAATGAAGTCGCTCCAAGACCTCATAATAGCGGACACCTAAGTATGGAAGGGGCAAACGTATCTCAATTTGAACAACACCTCCGTTCTATTTTAAACATGCCTTTAAGTGACCCTACATTTAAAAGTGCCACTATCATGCTAAATTTGGTAGGAGGCTTAGATCATCAGGGAAATGTAAAATATCAAAATATAGAACAAGCATTAAATACTTCCAATGCTCAAATTCATATTTATGGCAAAAAACAAACTCGACCTATGCGGAAAATGGGACATATTACACTTGTTGGAGACTCACTTGAATCGATCAAAAAACAAGCAAAACAATTAAAGAAAAATATTCACGTAATAGCGCAATAATATGAAAGTAGGAATCATTATGGGGAGTAAATCAGACTTACCCACCATGCAAAAGGCAATCGATTTATTACACTCTTTGGAAGTAACAACCGAAGTAGATATTGTTTCAGCTCATCGTACCCCCTTAAAAATGATGGAATACGGTCAAAAAGCACATCAGCGAGATATCGCCGTTATTATTGCTGGTGCTGGAGGTGCTGCTCACTTACCCGGAATGATTGCTTCCTTAAGTCCATTACCCGTAATTGGTGTGCCAATCAAATCACAAAATTCAATAGATGGTTGGGATTCGGTACTTTCTATTTTACAAATGCCCGCAGGAGTACCTGTAGCAACAGTTGCCCTCAACGGAGCCGAAAATGCAGGAATCCTAGCTGCTCAAATTTTGGCAGTTCAAAATCGGGATATACAACAGAAAATTATTGCCTATAAAGAACAATTGAAAATTAAGGTATTAGAATCCTCTAAAGCTTTACATCCATAAGCGTTAGTCCCAACCAAAGTATAGGAAGTGACTCTACCCAAAAGCTTGCATAATATTTCGATTGATGTTCTTGACTTTTCCAAACGAAAAAAACCACACCAACAGCTATTACAATATCCACAAATAAAAATTTCCCTAAAGCTGTAAAAATAACCATTAAAAAAAATCCAATTTTTTTAGTCTTTGAAATTCCCCATTTTTGGGGAACGGTTTGAATCGTATTAGCGTCGATTGAAAGGTCACGAATTTCAAAAGGAAGGGTAGTAACCAACACCCATAGGAAACATTGAATAAATAAAAAAAGGTAAATCAAATTCCATTCTCGATCAGATTCAAGAATAGGTAAAACGAAAGCGACTAAGGACCAACATAACGATACAATAAATATTTTTATCCCTGATCGATCTCTAAAACTTAACACTTGACTTCCAAAAGGATAAGAATAAAATAACGTAATTGCTCCCGTGCAAACTGAAACCACTTGTGTTTTAATATCAAGCGAATGAAAACTAGCAATTAATCCGACCATACAACACAAATTTACGCCCATAATTACCTTGTCAGATCGCAATATTGCTCTTGAATGTTTGATCAAATTATAAGAGAAGATTGTTGCTGAAAAAACAAATAAAAACAAAGAATAGGATATAGAAATTTCTAGTTTTAATACCCAAACTCCCAACAAACCAACTATAGCCAATCCTACATGAATGCTGGCTTTAAGATAATAAGTAAACACTAGTGATAAAAAAGACACTTTCAAAAATAATTAAAGTAGAAGATATGCGCTATATAAGTTAAAAACTTTGTTAAATACTTCATAAAATATTAAAAATATAACATTATTTAAGTATTATTTTAGCAACTAAAATTAAACTTTTGGACACAGAACAATTTTCTCAACGCCATATAGGGCCACGCGAATCAGAAAAAGAGTTTATGCTCAAAACTCTTGGATTAAGTTCTTTAGATCATTTAATTCAAGAGGCGATTCCTGAAAATATTCGATTAAAAAAACCTTTGGATTTACCCCAAGCCATGAGTGAACCTGACCTACTCAAGCATCTTCACAATCTTGGACAGAAAAATCAGGTTTTCAAGAGTTATATTGGGATGGGATATCACGAATCCGCTGTTCCTGCTGTTATTCAGCGTAATATTTTTGAAAATCCTGGATGGTATACCTCCTACACCCCTTATCAAGCTGAAATCGCTCAAGGTCGTTTAGAAGCCTTACTCAACTTTCAAACCATGGTTTGTGAACTCACAGGGATGGAGGTAGCTAATGCCTCCCTACTTGACGAAAGCACCGCAGCGGCAGAAGCAATGAACTTATTATTTGCTACCCGTACTCGAAACCAAAAAAAAGCATCAATACGGCATTTATTTGTGGACCAAAACGTGCTTCCACAAACCTTAGCGCTTCTTCAAACGAGGGCCAATCCTCAGCAAATCGAATTGGTAGTAGGTGATTTATCCGAGTTTGAGTATGAGGATACTTTCTTTGGGATTTTTATTCAATACCCTGGCAAGTTTGGAAATTTGTGTCCTTTAGACCAAGTTTTAAATAATGCCAAAAAAAATGCAATCAAAACCATCGTTGCTGCCGATCTTATGAGTTTAGCAGTACTCGAATCCCCTGGATATTATGGTGCCGACGTGGTGGTTGGTAGTACCCAACGCTTTGGAATTCCTCTTGGTTATGGAGGGCCTCACGCCGCCTATTTTGCGACTCGTGAAGAATACAAACGCAATATTCCAGGTCGTATAATTGGTGTAACACAAGACGCATCGGCAAACAGAGCCCTGCGAATGGCTCTGCAAACAAGAGAACAACATATTAAAAGAGATCGAGCCACTTCCAATATATGTACCGCTCAAGTGCTTTTGGCAGTTATGGCTGGGATGTATGCGGCATATCACGGACCTAAAGGGCTTCAATATATTGCCCAACAAATACACCATAAAACAACTCGACTTAACAAAGCACTCAAAGCATTAGGAATCAAAATACATAATTCCTTTTTTTTTGATACTTTGCATATTGATTTTGATCGAAAATTAATAGAGCACCTCGCCCTTAAACGTGCCATTAATTTTAATTATATTTCCGATCATCAACTCAGTATTTCATTGAATGAGGTTACTTCTGAAACTGACTTAGAAAACATTATCAATTTATTTGCTGACGCGCTATCTCAGCCGCATTCGATAAATTTAGCGCCCATTAAGGCTCAATGCCAGCTGCCAATAAGGTTGATTCGTCAAACAGCATTTATGAACCAAACTGTTTTCAATGAATATCATTCCGAAACGGCACTGATGCGCTATATCAAAAACTTGGAAAGAAAAGACCTTTCCTTAAATCACTCTATGATAGCCTTGGGGTCATGTACCATGAAATTGAATGCCGCTGCCGAAATGCTTTCCTTAAGCACTGCTCAATGGAACAATATACATCCTTTTGCTCCTCTTGAACAAGCGCAAGGATACCGATATGTATTGGATCGTTTAGAATCATATCTCAATTCAATCACTGGTTTTTATGCTACATCACTCCAACCTAATTCTGGCGCTCAAGGCGAATATGCTGGCCTGATGATGATTCGTGACTATCATAGATCACGCGGAGAAGCAGGTCGAAATATTTGTTTAATTCCCTCTTCTGCTCATGGCACAAATCCAGCGTCAGCTGTGATGGCAGGGATGAAAGTGGTGGTCGTAGGGACCGATAAACATGGTAATATTAATTTTGAAGAACTTTGTGATAAAGCAACCAAATACAAAGATTCGCTTGCTGCCTTAATGATTACTTATCCCTCTACGCACGGGGTGTTTGAGTCTTCAATTATTGACATTACTTCACATGTACATCATTGCGGAGGTCAGGTTTATATGGATGGCGCAAATATGAACGCACAAGTTGGACTAACAAGTCCTGCTCGTATAGGAGCTGATGTATGTCACCTAAATCTACACAAAACTTTTGCCATTCCACATGGTGGAGGGGGCCCAGGAGTTGGGCCGATTTGTGTTGCTCAACATTTATCCCCTTTTTTGCCGAATCATCCCCTTGTTCACACTGGTGGCAAATTAAGTACCACCTCAATTTCTGCAGCTCCATGGGGATCTGCTTTGGCTTGTTTAATTTCATACGCCTATATTCGTATGTTAGGAGCAAAGGGTCTTACCCAATCAACTGAAATGGCCATCTTGAATGCTAATTATATTCAATTCCGGCTTAAAAAACATTATCAAATACTTTTTAAAGGGGAAAAAGGTCGGGCTGCTCATGAATTTATAATTGATTGTCGACCATTTAAAGAAAAAGGAATTGAAATCGTTGATATTGCAAAACGACTTATGGATTATGGATTCCATGCTCCAACCATGTCCTTTCCTGTTCCAGGAACCATGATGATTGAACCTACAGAAAGTGAAA
Organism: Flavobacteriaceae bacterium; assembly: GCA_965659665.1. Taxonomy (GTDB): domain Bacteria; phylum Bacteroidota; class Bacteroidia; order Flavobacteriales; family Flavobacteriaceae; genus CBFHWU01. The sequence continues at coordinate 88,694 of CBFHWU010000015.1, read as the reverse complement.
ACTTAGCCGAATTGAACCGCTTTTGTGAAGCAATGATAACCATACGAACTGAAATTACATCTTCCGCATCAGATCAAAAGAATAACATTTTAAGAAACGCTCCACATACTTTGGAAATGGTAACTGCAAATGATTGGAGGTTTCCTTATTCACGTTCTGAAGCTGCCTATCCTCTTCATTTTATTAGTGAAAATAAATTTTGGCCAAGTGTAAGAAGAGTAGACGAGGCCTTTGGAGATCGTAATTTTATGTGTACTTGTGAGCCCATATCAAGTTATATTAATGAGTAAAAAAAGAAATCTTCTTCTTAATATATCTAGTTTTTAACCTATGTTATCCTCTAAATTATTTTTAATAACTATTTTGGGCATCGTAATGATTTTGTGCTAAAATAAAACTTCACTGATCAGTTCAATAAATTTGTATCAAACAACAATCCCTATGCAAATCAAAATTACAGGTACTGGCAGATATGTACCTGATCATATCGAAACCAATACTGATTTTTCTAAGCATATTTTTCTACAAGAAAACGGTACTCCGTTTGAAGTAGATAACGATGTTATTATTCAGAAATTCAAAAACATCACAGGAATTGAAGAACGCAGATATGCCAAGCCCCATCATACCGCGTCAGATTTGGCGTTTTTTGCTGCTGAAAAAGCCATTGATTCTTCGGGAATTGACCCTGAAACACTAGATTATATTATTATTGCTCATAATTTTGGAGATGTAAAACCAGAAACCCATCAAACAGACGCGCTTCCAACTTTAGCCACTCGTGTAAAACACCATTTAGGTATTAAAAGCGCTGACTGTGTTTGTTACGATCTTATATTTGGCTGCCCAGGATGGGTTGAAGGTGTTATTCAAGCTCAAGCATATATTAAAGCAGGAATGGCCAGAAAGTGTCTAGTTATAGGAGCAGAAACTTTATCACGCGTGATCGATGAAAACGATAGAGATTCGATGATATATGCTGACGGTGCAGGAGCAGCTGTAATTGAACTTACCAATGAAAAAGGAGGTATTTTGGCACACAAAACAGCAACCTTCACCAACGAAGAGGCTTTTTACCTTTATTATGGAAAATCTTTTAATCCACAAGTTGACCAACGAAAACGATACATCAAAATGTACGGGAGAAAAGTATATGAATTTGCACTTTCTCATGTTCCTCAAGCGTTAAAAACATGTTTAGAAAAAAGTGGTAAAACAATAGAAGAAGTCAAAAAGGTGTTTTTACATCAAGCTAATGAAAAAATGGATGAAGCTATTATCAAACGTTTCTATAGATTGCATAAACACCCAATGCCAAAGGATGCTTTACCTATGAGCATTTCTAAACTTGGGAACAGTTCAGTAGCAACAATACCCACCTTATTGGATTTGGTTTCTAAGAATGAACTAGAAGGTCATCATCTTAGCAAAGGGGATGTGATTCTTTTTGGAAGCGTTGGTGCAGGTATGAATATCAATGCTATTGCTTACCAAGTTTAATTTAATACTTCATGTATTGGATTTCCTGTGCTACCATTGGGGTATCCTATCGATAGTAATGCTGATAAGGTAGGAGCTATGTCTGTAATCTCTGTGCGGCGAAAGGTGTGACCTTTTTGGATTCCTTTTCCGAAAAACATAAGAGGTACGTGTGTGTCATAATTAAATCCACTACCGTGAGTCGTTCCTTTTTGGTTATAATTTATAAAGGAAGGTCTTTGAACAAAAATAAGATCTCCAGAATATTTTTGATGATGACTCTGAATCAATAAATGGTGTAAAAGTTCTACTTCCGAGAGTTGTAAAAGTTCGGTTGACTTAAACACCTTATCAACAAAATCGAGAGTCAAAAAATATTCTTTAGCAACATCTAAAACCAGGTCAAAATCAAGCGAATGTTGATGGATTAATTGTCTGTTGAAAAACACATCATTATTAGAGATATTTTCTATTAGATGATCTACACCAAACTTATCATACAATGTCTTGGAAAGCTTAGATTTGAGATTTTTCGTTTGATAATATCCTGCAGGAATTTTATTTGCTTTCAGGTAATTTGGAACTTGTGTTGCTCCGTGATCGGAAGTCAAGAATACCACATAATTCCCTTTACCTAATTGATGATCGAAAGCCTTAAAAAGTTGTGCGATCTCCAAATCTAAACGAATATAGGTGTCCTGAATTTCATTGGAATTAATTCCAAAGTGATGGCCAACATAATCTGTAGATGAATAAGCTATAGCTAAAAAATCGGGCGATGATCCAAGGCCTAGCTCCTCATGTTTGAACGCTTCGAGTGAAAATTCTGTAACAATGGTATTTCCGAAAGGGGTGTCCTTTAACAAATCAAAATTATCATTTAGAGGCGCTAATTTTTCGAGATCATAGGGAAATTCTGCTACTGAAATTCCCTCAAATAATTTTTCAAAATCATTATGCTTTGAGCTACTTTCTACAAAAGTTTCAATAGGCTTTATGGGATTCCATGATTTTAATAATTGTATTGGATATTGTTTCGAATTGAACTCTTTAACCCATTTTGGTAATTGTTTCATATAAAAGGAGCTACTAACAAAAACCCCTTCATCTTTGCCATAAAACCAATAGGCTGCAGTTGCTGAATGTCCGGCGGATAATATTGCAGATCGGTCTTTGATCGAAATTCCAATACTTTTATTGTTAAACTGGTAATGAAGACGTAATTGATCCGAAAAAGTGGTGGTATGCATTCGGTGTGGTGATTTCTCCCCAGCATCAGATTTGGTCCCTACAGAAAATACACTAGTATCTCCAACACAATATACCTCTTTCTTTAATGTTTTATGATACCAGTCATTGGCAATAATCCCATGAGTTGAGGGTGCTGTTCCTGTTGCAATAGACGCATGACCTGGGCCCGTTTTCGTTTGAAAGTAATTGAAGTGGTGGTTTTTGGCCACAAAACCTTCATTAAAAAAACGTTTAAACCCGTCATCCCCAAAATGATTCCAAAAACGAGTGATATAATCATGGCGCATTTGGTCGACGATAATTCCTACAACAAGCTTGGGAGATTCATCAGACTGAGAAAGTCCAACAGAAATCCAAATTAGTGGTAATACAGCAGATAGTATAATTTTTTTCAAACCATAAATTTTTCCAAATATATTTTTTTTATCATGACATGATGTTAAACAAACATTATTCTTTAATTTCGTTCATATGAAAATACTGACTCACATTGGAGCATATTTTATAATGCTAAAGATGATTTTTTTAAAGCCCACAAAAGGAAAAGTCATGCGAAGACTCATTTTCAAAGAAATACAGGATTTAATTATTGGTTCAATAGGAATTGTTGGTTTCTTATCTTTTTTTGTTGGTGGAGTTGTTTCGATACAAACAGCATTAAATATTGAAAATCCTTTAATTCCTAAAAATTTAGTCGGATTCGCAACAAGACAATCCGTTATATTGGAATTTGCTCCAACTTTTATGTGTATAATTTTGGCAGGGAAAGTAGGGTCTTACATTACTTCGAGTATTGGGACAATGAGGGTAACAGAGCAAATAGATGCCTTGGAAGTAATGGGGATAAATTCTATTAATTATTTGGTTTTTCCGAAGGTAGTCGCAATGACATTACTTCCATTTGTAATAAATATTTCAATGTTTTTAGGGATTTTTGGAGGTTGGGCAGCCACCATTTATGGAGGTTTTTCAAGTAGTGCTGATTTTGTTGAGGGGATTCAGATCGACTTTAAGCCCTTTCATGTCACCTATGCATTGATAAAAACTTTTATTTTTGCGATGATTTTAGCTACCATTCCATCTTACCATGGTTATTATATGAAGGGAGGAGCTTTAGAAGTAGGAAAGGCAAGTACAGTTGCTTTTGTTTGGACTTCAATAGTAATTATCGTTGTAAACTATTTTGTAACACAATTATTACTGGCTTAAATATGATTGAAATTCAAAACATCCACAAAAGCTTTAACGGGCAAACTGTTCTGAAAGATATCAGTACCTTTTTTGAGCGCGGAAAGACGAACCTTATTATTGGACAAAGCGGTTCAGGAAAAACCGTATTACTCAAATGTCTTTTAGGTCTTTTTGAGCCAGATTCTGGAAAAATGATTTTTGATAATCAAAAATTAAAGTCTATGAATTTTACTGAAAGAAGAAAATTACGAACCGAAACGGGGATGGTTTTTCAAGGGAGTGCGTTATTTGACTCCCTTAGTGTTCTTGAAAACGTGATGTTTCCAATGCGGATGCTGACCAAAATGAGTGAACGTGAAATGAGAAATCAAGCTAAAGAAGTGATACATCGAGTAAATTTAATTAATGCAAATGAAAAACTACCCTCAGAAATTTCAGGAGGAATGCAAAAACGTGTTGCTATTGCTCGTGCAGTTGTAATGCGACCAAAGTATTTATTTTGTGATGAACCAAATTCTGGGTTGGATCCTAAAACGGCTATTTTGATCGATAATCTTATTCATGAGATTACAAAAGAATACAACATTACTACTGTCATTAATTCACACGATATGAACTCTGTAATGGAAATTGGAGATACCATATTATTTCTAAAAGACGGACTGAAAGCATGGCGTGGATCAAATAAAGATATTTTTAAAACAGATAATGAAGCCGTTACCGATTTTGTTTATTCTTCGGAGCTATTTAAAAAAGTACGTTCACTCTACATCAACTAGCATACTTTTCAGTTCGAAACTTATTTCAGGTATTTTTAATGCTAACCAGTTGCGGAGTTCAGTTTCATCTTGCATGCGCTTTCCATCCTCTATAGATTCTTTCCATATCACTTCAAACTTTAATAAAATAGTATCTATTTTATTAAAGTTTGATACCAAGGTGTTGGCATAGCGTAATGATTTTATGTTAGAATTTACAAATAATATTTCACGAGAAATTTCTTCAAAAGGAATGGTTGTTTGAATTTGACTTGAAACCTTTTCTAATTCATTTTTTAAAATTTCAATTTGCTGGGATTTACTTAACAAGTCAAGGGAGTCTCTTATTCGTAGCTCTTTTAAATATCTTTGTTCGTTAACAATATTAGACAAACGTTCTTGTTGATTGATAACAAGCTTGGTTTCGGTCAAAGCAGGATAGGAAAGCAATCGGGTTTTAAGCAATTGCACAACACTTTCTTCAAGAGGATTTAGGCCAAAAGTATTGATGATTATTTTGGGATCTTCCCCTTCAGAAAAATCAATACGAGCAGTTTGTTTTAAGTAATCAGCGTATTGTAAGCCATTTAGCTCTGTTGTCAAAAAAGTGTTTGCTGCGGTTGTAAATCGACTTTTTTTGAGCACCCCTACAAAGGTATATCCAGCAGGAATCATCACCAGCAAAGCGAGCAGCGAAGCTAGGTTGGAAATTCTTTTTCGTTTTCTTGAGTTTGCATAACGAATCATGGGAAATCTCAAAATTCGTACTACCAAAAAAGAAGCTAAAGCAATAAAGGTAGTATTGATAAAAAATAAATACAAAGCACGTAAAGCATACCCTATATTCCCTTGAGCAAATCCGTATCCAACCGTACACAAAGGGGGCATCAAAGCCGTAGCAATTGCCACCCCAAAAATTACAGAGGCAATAGTCCCTTTTTTGGTACGTGCAATAATCAAGGCTAACCCACCAAAAAACGCAATGAGCACATCACGTATATCAGGCTGGGTTCGGGCCAATAGTTCTGAAGAGTCTTCTCTCAAAGGGAATATCGCAAAGAAAAGAGTTGCTGTTATTACACTAAGTAAGACCATCACAGTAAAATTTAGTAAAGATCTTCTAAGTGTATCTACATCATGAATGGCTAAAGAAACACCAATTCCCAATACTGGTCCCATTAGTGGTGCTATAAGCATCGCACCAATAACTACTGCGGGTGCATTTGCATTCAATCCTATTGAAGCCAAAAAAATGGAACAAATTAGCACCCATGCTGTAGCACCTCGAAAAGGAATATCCGCACGAATTCCGTCTAAAGTAGCCTGATGATCGGTGTCTTTTCGAAAACTTAATAACTGTTGTAAAAACTGAAATAAATTTTTAAAAAAAGAGCGTGCATCTTGCTTAGCAGCAGTTCCAGAATCTTGGTTTTCGTTAAAACTAAATTTATTTTCCATGACGTCTACAATATAATCATTTTGTTAAAATGTCATTACATTCCACTTTAATCACCTGAGTTTGGGGAGAAAATAAATACTTTTTTCGATTAAGAGATGAGGTACACAAATATCTTTTTCTGCGTTTTTCGCCACGTACAAATAAAGTTCCGTTATCAACTGTAAAACAATCTCCTAAATCAAGTTCAAAAATATATATCTTCTCTGAAGGGAGGTCATATTTCTTAAAAGCCAAGGTCAAGTTTAGATCTGATTCTGTTGTAGCTTTTGGATTTTTAAGGTGTTTGGCTAATAACCCTAATAAATGTTCTGGAAATATTTGCGGAGTTAAGAAAGGTAACATCAAAGATTTGAACATCTGTTTCCATTCTTGACCATGTGGTTTTACGCGAAACGACCTAGACGTGGTCACATTAAAATGTGCAATTTCATGCACTAAAGTAGTCAAAAATAGATATGGATTATCCATTTGATTGATCGTAATTAAATATCGGTTTGGTGAAATTCGTCTAAAGTCTCCATGTCGTGTTTTTCTTGGACGAACCACCTTAATTTCTAACAGATTAGAATGGATCAAATCACGACATAAACCAACAGCAGGCGGTGGTAAAAAGTCAGTGTAGTCATTCATGGTGTAGTACTCGAAACAGCCAGCACTTTTCCGTTATAAAACTGCCATCCATGAAGTGAAAAATTCATAATATATGAGGCCATATCATCAGCTGATACAGGAGCCTTAAAATCTGGAAAAGCGGCTGAAAGCATTTCAGTTTGGACAGCTCCTAAAGCTAAACCGTTGACTGAAACACGCTCTTCTTTAAATTCTTCAGCAAGAAGTTCTGTGAGAATAGACAATGCCCCTTTACTACTGCTGTACGCTGCTAATCCTGGAAATTTAGATGTCCCTGTAAGACCTCCCATACTACTGATGTTAACAATATGTGACGATGAAGCTCGGAAGGAAAATAATGCTCTAATAATACTAGCTACACCAAAAACATTTACTTGGTAAACAGACTCAAAGTCCGCTTTAGTCGTCTGAATGAAAGGTTTGTTAATGAGCATTCCAGCATTGTTAATTAGGATGTCCCAATGGGTTTCAAAATTAGAGGCCCATGCTAAAATTTTTTTTTCATCTGTTATATCTAAGGCAATTGGAACAATAGAGGGGTGCTCAAGGGCCGCTATAGATTGAATATTTCGGGATATGGCCCATACTTTATGACCTGAGAGAGCAAACTGTTTGGCCAGCGCAAGACCTATACCTCGACTTGCTCCTGTGATAACAATATGCTTTTGGTTACCCATCTCAAACCACTAATCGGAGAGGGTTTTCAATATACTCACGAAGTGTCTGAAGGAATTGTGCTCCAGTGGCTCCATCCACTGTTCGATGATCACAAGCTAACGTCAGTTTAATCGTATTTCCAATAACAATATTACCCTCTTTCACTACTGGTTTTTGTATGATAGCACCCACCGACAAAATAGCCGAATTAGGTTGATTGATGATTGAAGTGAATTCTTGAATTCCAAACATTCCTAAATTAGAAACAGTAAACGTACTGCCTGACATTTCAGTGGGGGTTAATTTTTTGATTTGAGCACGTTTTGCATAATCCTTTACCAGAGTTCCAATTTGAGGAAGATTCATTTCATCGGTAAACCTCAAAACAGGAACAACTAACCCATCAGGAACAGCCACCGCTACCCCAACATGTACGTGATGATTGAGTTGCATGTTGTCTTCAAGCCATTGGGAGTTAACTTGAGGGTGGTGCTTTAAGGCCAATGCAGTAGCTTTAACAATGATATCGTTAAATGATATTTTGGTAGCTGGAATTTGATTGTATTGCTTGCGAAAGGCAATAGCATTATCCATATCAAACTCGACTGAAAGATAATAATGGGGTGCCGTAAATTTGGAAGCTGCCAAGTTTTTAGCAATTGCTTTCCGCATTTGTGAATTAGGAATCTCCTCTGTTCTTTCTTGGCCTTTAGCAACAAAAGGTTGAGCAACAGAACTTGGCACAACAGAGGGAACAAAATTTTCGACATCTCTCTTGATTATTCGCCCTTGATCACCTGTTCCTTTTACTAGACCTAAATCAATGCCTTTTTCTTTCGCTATTTTTTTGGCTAAAGGAGAAGCCATAATTCGTCCACCATTTGCTTGAGGAACTACAGGTTCAGGATTGGGAGTGGGTAAAGATTTTTTTTCAACTATTGTAGTAGCAGGTGTTTCTTTTATTGAAACTTCTTTTTCTTGAGTATTATCCGAGTGCATATCAGCACTTAAAACAGCATCAACATCGGTACCAGCAGGGCCAATAATGGCTAACAAGCTATCTACAGCCGCTGTTTCACCCTCTTGTAATCCAACATATAAAAGTTCACCACTAAAAAAAGATTCAAACTCCATGGTGGCTTTATCGGTTTCAATTTCGGCGAGGATATCCCCTTCTTCAACTGAATCCCCCACTTGTTTTAGCCATGACGCAACAGTACCTTCTTCCATAGTATCGCTTAGTCGTGGCATTTTAATCACCTCGACTCCATCTGGTATTTCAGATGGTGTATTGTTTGGTGTATCATCATTTTTGGTATGATCAGTCTCTTTATCTTGCCTATTTTGATCAGGGTTTAACAGCACAGAAATATCTTCCCCTTCATTTCCAATGATGGCCAAAAGACTGTCTACAGCAGCAGTTTCACCTTCTTGAATACCAATGTGAAGCAAAACACCGTCATGAAAGGATTCAAATTCCATAGTGGCTTTGTCTGTTTCAATTTCGGCTAAAATGTCACCTTCTGAGATTGTTTCACCTACTTTTTTTAACCATGAAGCTACGGTACCTTCTTCCATGGTATCGCTCAATCGAGGCATATTGATTACTGTGGCCATATTATAATTTGTGTGCTAAAAATGGATAATCTTCTTGTTCATATACAGCGTCATACATAAGTTGTTTTTCAGGAAAAGGGGATTCTTCAGCAAAAGTTTCGCATTCTTTTACACGCACTTTCACATCTTTAGCTATTTCGTCTAAATCTTCTTGGGAAGCATAATTGTGCTCTAAAATAATTTCTTTTACCTGAGTAATAGGGTCAATTTTACGGTATTCTTCCACTTCATCTTTGGTACGGTAGTGTTGTGCATCAGACATGGAGTGCCCTCTGTACCGATATGTCTTAGCCTCCAAAAAGGTAGGGCCGTCCCCTTTTCTTGCACGTGCAATCGCTTCCGAAATACCTTCGGCAACTTTCACTGGGTCCATTCCATCAATAGGGCCACAAGGCATTTCGTATCCTAGTCCTAATTTCCAAATATCTGTATGATTAGAAGTTCGTTCGACTGAAGTTCCCATGGCATACCCATTGTTTTCAACAATAAATACGACGGGTAACTTCCATAACATAGCCAAGTTTAAGGTTTCGTGCAGTGATCCTTGACGCACAGCTCCATCACCCATATAACAAAGGGTAACATTGTCTCTTCCATGATATTTGTCCCCAAAAGCCATTCCAGCACCTAGTGGTATTTGACCTCCAACGATACCGTGACCTCCGTGAAAACGATGTTCTTTAGAAAAAATATGCATTGATCCTCCCAGTCCTTGTGATGTTCCAGTGGATTTTCCATACAATTCAGCCATCACTCTTTTTGGGTCCACACCCATTCCAATAGGCTGAACGTGGTTTCGATAGGCGGTAATCATTCGGTCTTTATCAAGATCCATAGCATGTAATGATCCGGCTAGAACAGCTTCTTGACCATTATAAAGGTGTAAAAATCCTCTTACTTTTTGTTGAATATATACCGAAGCTAATTTGTCTTCAAACTTTCTCCAAAAAAGCATGTCTTTATACCATGCTAAATATGTTTCTTGATTAACTTCTTTCATGTACGCATAAAATTTTAGTGCGAAATCGCTCTCATTTTCAATGCAAAGGTAAGCTATTCCCTTTTTTTGTAAAAGAATAATTTTAGCATGAACAAAGAATTAATAATACCTTTCGTCACCAAAATTAAAGGTCAATGAAAATCTCAAGGTATTTTCAAGTGGGTTAACCACTTTTGTTGCTGAAATTAGGTAGGACAAGTCAATATCAATAACGTTATAGCGGAAACCCGCTCCAAGTGTTAAGAACTTACGAGCCCCTTTGGATTCACTTTCATTAAAATATCCTGCACGAAGAGAAAAAGAGTCATCATAATTAAATTCAGCTCCAATTGCCCAGGTAAATTCTTTTAGCTCTTCACTGAAACCATCAGGGGCATCATTGAATGATTTAAACATACCTGAAATAAAGCTAACATCAGGTTGTCGGTATCCAACAAGCTCTCCATTAGCATTTAATACTTCTTCGCTAGGAGAAGGAACGAGTAGCTTATTTACCTCTAATGAAACAGAAAGTTTGTTGTAAGAGTCAAAAATAAAATCAAATCCTCCTCCCAGGCGCAAATTTGTAGGTAAATAATCTGACGTTGAATCTTCATCATAGCTTAATTTTGGGCCCATATTCGAAATGTTAAATCCAGCCCTCCAAATACCGCTGTATGCGTTGTAAGGAATTTCATCTGATTGATAATATCCAGAAACGCCAACAGCCACTGTACTTGCAGAAGAAGCATCATCAACATCGTCATCTAACTTTAGATCGGAAGTAACAAAAGCACCCGAAACGGCCATCGAAAAATAATCACTGAGTTTGAGTGAATAAGCCGCATCCAAAACAAATTCATTTGGACGTTTGATAATTGGGTTAATAAAATCATATATTGTTTGTCCAAATTCGATTTCACCTAAACTAAAATATCGAATACTTGCAGACCAAGCACCGCGATCAGAAAGCGTCTTGTAATATGTAAGATTTCCTAAAAAAATATCATTCACTAAGTTACTTAAATAGGGCGTATAACTTACCCCTAAGCCAGATTCCCGTTTAGAGAAAGGATATTTAGCTGGATTCCAATGTTGTGAGTAAACATCAGATGGAGTAGCTACTCCCATCTCCCCCATTCCAGCTGCGCGAGCGTCTGAAGCAATCATTAAAAAAGGTACTCCAGTAGTAATCACCCGATTTTCTTGTTGAGCATATATCACAAAAGTCGAAATGATAGCGATTGTTAGTAGAATGTTTTTTTTCATATATATGATTAATTAATAATAATTTTTCCTGATTTTGTTGTTGTTGAATTGGATAACGCAGAAATTAATTCAATAGTATACAAATACATTCCTTTACGTAAAGTTTCCCCACTAGAGCTTGTTCCGTTCCATTGGATTTCGCGACTCACATTGTTAGTGGAAAGTATATTTTGATGTTGTTGCCATAATATTTTTCCTGTCACATCATGAATTACCAATTTAACTTCCATTAACTCTCGAGGTTTATTATGTATGATATTAAACGTGGTTTGATTTGACATTGGATTTGGACTATTAAAGATTTTAATAATTTCTACTTGCTTGTTGTCCAGCACTAGAAATTCTATTTCTTTTGTCGCAGGGTTATTATGGGTATCCCAAGCTCGAAGCAAAAGGGTATGTTTACCTAGGGTCAGATGGCTTAAGTTATAAAAAAGTGATCCTTGTTGATACCCTGCGCTGTGGGTACTGTAATACTGGTTGAGCAAGATAGGGTTTTGGGTGTCATTGTCGATAATAGCCAATAAATCATGACCCAGCCCTCCTGAGGTATTAATTCCGCTTTCATCATATAGTTTAGCAATCAAAAGAGGAGAATCAAATACAGCATCCCCATTTTTAAATTCTTCATTATCCAAAAACAACTCTATCGTAGGGGGAGTATTGTCCGCCATGGCTGAAGTATTGATATTGCCGATAAATAGGTCACTTGAAAAACCTGATAGTTCTGTTCCCGAAGACTCGTCGTAAGCATACATACTTACTCTTGCAACGCCCTCATTGAGAGAAATGTCTTTTGGAATCACGAACTCAATATCAAAAACACCATTTAAAACGGGGGCATTACCATTAAATACAACAGGACCGAGAATCTGAAAATCCATGGTTTGATGACCATCATTTCCTAGGGTTGATTTCATGGTGCTTTTGTCAAATAATGTGACCGTAACTTCGCCATTAAAGTCATCCAGAGTTGCGCTATTTTGATGGATCACTATTCCGCTTACTCTTACTTTATCGAGTGCTCTGATAAGTTTTTGGTCTTCTGTCAATTCCTCAAGCGCAAATCCGTTGAGATGCGTTATTTTTATTTCGGGTTTTGCAATGGGTAAATCCAATGCTGGATCACCTATATAAAAAACTATTCTTTTTTGGCGATAATCCCAAAATTCGTTTTTACTTCTTCTCAAGGCTTCAGCCATTGAAATTTGATCCTCTGAATCATACCCGAACAAATGTTTTGATAATATTTTGTTGTAATTAATGCCATTAGTAACAAAAATCTGACGTGTGGTTGAAATCAAACTAATCGCACCCCCTGCTGGGTTTAAGTATGTGAGCTCTCCTCCTGTGATTCTGTTGGGGTTATCAAAGCGACTAAATTCGCATGTGGAAGTAATAAATAATGGATAACGACCAGGGTGAAATAAAGACTGTGCAAATAATTTGTCAAAAATAAACTCACTTGCTAGCCCATCCTCATTTCCATGTCCAAAATAATTTAACACTAATGTACCTTGTCCAATTCTATTTTTGAGTGCTTGAGAAACACTAGGATAACGATTGCCGGCAGCAGTTACTTCTTGAACAAAAGCATCAGAGTGAAACTTTGTTAGATTAATAAAAGGATTGTTTTCAACAAGTTCATCTCCAAGCTGGTCAAGTTGTTCTTGAATAATGGTTTCCCAACTATCATCAACATCATCAGAAAGGAGTGTCACACTATTTCTCCATGAACCTGTATTTTCTTTACTGGTAAATTCTATTACCTTATTGATGGAGGTATTGGCCGAAACCTTATCATCAACCAACATACGACCCACAGCTATTTCCATATCATCGGACGCACCTAAATCGCCCTCTCCAGTTTCCATAACAGCATAAAAATCGTCTGACATATAACTGTTGGTCACACTAAAACTCGATAAAGCATGGTAGGTTGGAACCATCATATTATTATTTGGAATCCTGTTTTTATAATCATAAGTAGTGTCTCCAAATAAACATACGTATTTCAGTGTATTCGATCCATGGTAAGCATATCTTATGGCATCTCTAATGGAAACAATATCTGGATTTCCAGCATTAAATTGAGTGTAAATTTGGTCAAGAGAGATAGCTACAGTATTAATTTTCTTGTAATTATTTTGGTGATAATTTGCCAAACGCTCAGCATCCTCTAACAATTCATCATTGGTAATAATGATATATTCTACACTATTGAGTTTTTCGAGAAGGTTTTGGTTGGATACTTTACTCGCCTTTCTGCTTCTTGATGGAGTAAAAAAGTCATTATTGTCAACCAACAAAAAAGTTCGTTGAGAAGCGTCCGTTCTAACATAAAAATCTGGTGAAGCCTTGTCATTTAGATACACTGAAATATCATTGGACTCTGTAATGTCCCAAATTCCATAGACATCTTGAGCGGAATTAATTTTGTAGTTTTCTTGAGCACCACTAAATATAAATTGACCTTTATTGCCATATAAAAAACGTTCGTAGGATATTTTGACATAATCAAGAAAAGCCAGAGCTCCACTATCGCCCTCTGCAGTATAGGACAAGTTTAAATTTAAAGCGTTTGAAAGAGGGGTTAAATGGGTAGTAGATGACGTATGACCTAAAACAGCTACGTTTTTGGAGTTTGCCGAAATACTTGAAAATGAAATTGAAAAATCTTTATCATTGAGTAAAAAATTAAGTTGCGAAGGAACTTTTGAAGTCGCAGCACCTGATGCAGAGATCAGAACAGGTTGATCTGTTACCAAATCTGTAAGTGGGCCCAGCTCAATTGTCTCCTCTTGACTAGGAATAAAACGTTGTCCAAACCAACGCCTTCCCATTTCGCCGATGTTATAATTATCTTCCTCATAAAAAATAGTAGAAGTTGCTTGGTCGGTATATTGCTCAGGAACTTCGTGGGTAGAGGAAATATTTCGAACACGTTTACCTTGGGCCCTATTAAATGTGATGAAATATTCTGTTTCATCAGAGTATAGGTTAAGATGGGTTTGATTTTCTTCGTTCCATTGATCATGTCCAATTCCATAAAATAAAATATAATCCTGGGGATCAAAAACACCATCTTCTTCCCCTACGACAACAATGCTATTTTCATGTGCCCCTTGAACAATCTTGTCTGTGTTTATAATGGAGTTCATTTGCCCTCCACTACCAAAAATTTGTATTGTGGTGGGCTGAACGTCACTTAATGTTATTCCCAATCTACTCAAAAATGTAGCATCAATTTTATAAACACCTGAGGAATTAATTTTAAATCGGTACCATTCTCCTACTGACAAATCGCTGTAAACGTCATTATTAGATTGACTTGAAGCAAATAGAGATATTAATACCACTAAAAAATAAAGTATTTTCATTATTAAAAAAACGTATCAATGCCAGTAATCGTATGTCAATGCTATAATTTCGTGCAATATTACCTAAGTTTTGGACGTTAGCGTAATAATAGTACACAGTCAACGTTCAAAATGGATGTTATTTATTATCTTGCATCCCATAAATTTAACATTATTTTCAGTATGTTTAAAAGCATCGAAATTTCATCACTAATAATCGGACTTGCAGCACTAATTATTGTAGGCTGCGCCCCAAAAGGTCAGAATTCAAATGTATCCCAAGCCACTGGATGGGCTATTAACTCTTCTCGGGGTGGTTTTGAATATAAAACAAATTATAAAGGTCAAGAAACTGCACCAGGTACTATTTTTATTCAGGGTTCAACTTTTATTAAAGGTCGTGTTCAAGACGATGTGATGCGTGAATGGAACAATGCCCCTGCTCGTGTTCAAATTAGCTCGTTTTATATGGACGAACACGAAGTCACTAATTTAATGTATTTAGAGTATTTAGATTGGCTTGAAAAAGTATTCAAAAATTCTGGTGAAGGCTATGATGAAATTTACACTGCGGCTATCCCCGATACATTAGTATGGCGAAATCAATTGGGGTTTAACGAAGATATGGTAAACAATTACTTACGTCACCCTGCTTTCAGAAACCACCCCGTAGTTGGAGTGAGTTGGCAGCAAGCGATCAATTTTGCTAAATGGCGTACCAATCGTGTAAACGAATCTATTTTGGAGAGGGAAGGTTGGTTATCAAGAGATTTAAAGGTAAGTGATACTATATCCCCAAAAGTAAATTTTAATACGGAAACCTATCTCAGGGCTCCCGAAAAAGTTTATGGTGGAGCACTTAGCCAAGACAGTCCAGAGGAACCAAAGTACATTGGGAGAAATGCCATTGTCCGTTCTAGGGAGACTGATTCATCCTCCATTAAATATGCTCGATTAAAAGACGGAGTTTTGTTACCAGAATATCGCCTACCTACCGAAATTGAATGGGAATATGCCGCATTAGGACTTGCTGGAATTCGGGAATATAACAGCTATCGTGGGAAGAAAAAATTTCCTTGGAGTGGTGACTCAACTCGTTCTCAAAACCGAAAAAATGAAGGGGATCAATTAGCAAACTTTAAACAAGGAAAAGGAGATTATAGTGGTATTTCAGGCTGGTCTGATGATAATGCTATTATCACAGCACCTGTTCGTGAATATCCACCAAATGATTTTGGTCTTTATGGCATGGCTGGAAATGTGGCTGAATGGGTAGCTGATGTGTATCGACCGATCACCTACACCAATCATAATGACTTCAATTACTACAGAGGAAACTTTTACACAAAACCTGCCATTGGTGAGGATGGTAAAGCTGTAGTTATTGATGATTTAACTAACGTTCAGTTGTCGCCAAACAACAAACTCTTTTTCTCTCAACTTCCTGGCGAAATTATTCGTGATACATTGACTGAAAATGATTATGTGCTTCGCTCAAATTTTAACAGATCTGATAATCGCAATTATTTGGATGGTGATGCATCATCTGCTCGTTCAGAGACTGATACTTTAATGTACAAAAACCCAGTAGACCAACGTCGAGATTTTAGTAGAACTAAAAGTACTTTGATCTCTGATCAAACACGAGTCATTAAAGGAGGATCATGGAAGGATAGAGCTTATTGGATGGATCCTGCTCAGCGCCGTTATATGCCTGAATATATGGCTGCTGATTATGTTGGCTTCCGTTGTGCGATGTCTTATTTAGGTTCGTCAAAGACGAGGAAAAAACCGCGTGGCTAAATACAAGCCTATGGTAGATGAATTGTATCACTATTTTTTGGCTTCAACGGGAGTTTCTACAGATACAAGGACAATTTCAAACAACAATTTATTTTTTGCCCTTAAAGGGGAGCATTTTGATGGCAATCAATATGTTGATAAAGCAATTTCTGAAGGAGCTTTATTGGCTGTGGTAGATGATATTAAACTCAATAATCGTCCTAAGTGTTTTTATGTTAAAAATGTATTACAGGCCCTTCAAGATTTGGCTGCTCACCACAGAGAACAACTCCAAACTCCAATTATCGCTCTAACAGGAAGCAATGGTAAAACTACCACCAAAGAACTTATTCGGGAAGTTTTGTGCTCTTCTTTAAGCGTGATTGCGACCGAAAAAAACTTTAATAATCATATTGGAGTTCCTCTTACTTTACTTCGTTTAAAAAAAAACACTCAAGTTGGTATCATCGAAATGGGAGCTAATCATATTGGAGAAATTGCTTTTTTATGCCAACTTGCAAAACCCGATTTTGGACTCATTACCAATATTGGCAAGGCACATTTAGAAGGGTTCGGAAGTTTTGAAGGTATTGTTAAAGCCAAAAGCGAATTATATACTTATCTTAAAAAGAATAACAAAAAAATATTTTTAAATACGGATGATACCTTATTGGTATCCCTAGCAAAACCCTCTTCTTTTGTTGGCTATGGTACTTCAGAGCTTAGTATTCAAATTAATTCCAACAACCCGTTCATCACATTAAACTGGGAGAGCCATATCATTTCCACCCAACTGATAGGAGGGTATAATCTTAATAATATCAAAGCAGCTATAGCAGTTGGGCAGTTTTTTGGTATTTCCAAAAAAAATAGTATTCGAGCTATCGAAAAATACAAACCCAATAATAATCGCTCTCAACACATTAAAAAAGGAAATCTTACTATTTTCATGGATGCCTATAATGCTAACCCCAGTAGTATGCGCGTTGCTCTTGATCATTTTGATCAAATCAAAAGTAAAAACAAAGCCCTCATCCTTGGAGAAATGCGCGAATTAGGAGCCTTCGAAAAACATGAACACCAAAGTTTAATAAATTATATCGAAGAAATGAGAATTCAAAAGGTATTTTTGATTGGCGAGTCTTATAAAAAAATAGTTACTAGTACTAAAATCAATTATTTTAATTCTACAGACGAGGCTGTGCATTATTTTAAAGAAAATTTATTGCACAACATTGATCATTTGTTAATTAAAGGCTCTCGAAACAATAAACTAGAAGAGATCGAAAAAATATTATAATGGCTAAAGGGTTAATCACATTAGGGGTAATCTTAATTTTTATTGGGGTGATAGGGTACTTTATTGGACCTATATCCTACAAAAACCCATTGGATTTTAGTGTAAAAAAAGAAAATTTCAGTTTTTATTTTCCTCTGGGCACATCCATACTAATAAGTATTGTTTTAAGTTTATTTTTTTATTTTTTTAGGAAATAAATATTATCAATAAACTGATTTTTTTTTGATCCTTAAGAGGGTTTCAATCTGTTTTTTTATAATTTATACTGATGTATAAAGGTCAAAATAATTTGGGGGCTTCATTGGATTTGACCCTCCCTGAATAATTTTCAGGTGTATCTTTTAATGTCATTTATTTTGCTTATGTGTAATAAATATGCTAATTTATTTTATGAGTAAATTTAAAATCAATGATAATGGATAAAAAACTTCCAGTTACTGTATTAAGTGGTTTTTAGGTGCAGGTAAAACGACATTGCTCAATCACATTTTACATAATAAACAAGGACTAAAGGTGGCTGTGATTGTAAATGACATGAGTGAGGTTAATGTAGATGCTGCACTTGTAAAAAGTGAAAATACACTTTCTAGAACAGAGGAAAAATTAGTTGAAATGAGCAATGGATGTATCTGTTGCACCTTAAGAGAGGATTTAATGGTTGAAGTCGAGCGTTTGGCAAAGGAAAATCGATTTGATTACTTGCTTTTAGAAAGTACAGGGATCAGTGAACCTGTTCCAGTGGCACAAACTTTTTCTTTTTTAGATGAAGAAAACGGAATCGACCTTTCAAGATTTAGTTATATTGATACCATGGTAACGGTGGTGGATTCGTTCAGTTTTTTTACAGATTTTGGTAGCCCAGAAACTTTGATGGACCGAGAACTCTCCGATATAGAAAGAGATTTTAGAACAATAGTCAATCTATTGACAGACCAAATCGAGTTTGCTAATGTGATTATTCTGAATAAAACAGACTTGGTGCAAAAAAAACATCTTGGTATTCTGAAAGCTTTTATCCAAAAATTGAATCCAACTGCAAAAATTATTGAATCAAGCTTTAGTAAAATTGATCCTAAAGAAATTCTGAACACAGGGGTTTGATTTTGAAGAAGCGGAACAAAGTGCAGGTTGAATTGAAGAACTTAATAAAGATAAACACACTCCTGAAACAGAGGAGTATGGAATAAGCTCATTTGTATATCGAAGTAAAAAACCCTTTGACCCGAAACGATTTTGGGATTATGTACAAAATAAATTTCCGAGTACCGTTATTAGGAGCAAAGGTTTATTTTGGATAGCTTCTCGAAGTGATCAAGCTTTGGTTTGGAGTCAAGCAGGAGGATCATTAAAAGCAGACAATGCAGGAGTTTGGTGGAGTAGTATGCCTTTTAACAAGCGTATAGAACATCTATCATTTATAGAAAATCAGGCGCTTATTGAATCTGCTTGGGATAAAACTTTCGGCGACCGTAAGAACGAGATTGTATTTATTGGAAAGGAAATGCAGGAGGATTTAATTAAAAAGGAACTTGAAAAATGTTTATCTACCGACGAGGAAATATCCGACCAGAAATGGAAAGAAGGGTATGAAGATCAATGGCCTGTCGAAAGGGCTTACGCTTTGAAATAGTATATTTTTAGTTGTTTTAAATTTATTGTTGTTAAACCTTACGTTTTTGGTGGGTCATATTGGATTCGAACCAATGACTTCCGCCCTGTCAAGGCGACACTCTGAACCAACTGAGTTAATGACCCTAAAGGGGTAAAAATACAATAATTCATTGGATTGTTTACGTCAAAAAAATATTTCCTTTTTTTAAAAAAAACAGCGCTAAAAAAACCTTTCAATACGTTTATTTTTATTGTTGCAACCTCTATTGTAAATGAGTCACAATGGCTAGAGTATAATTATTCTTTAATGGAGTTTATTTTAGTTCAATTTTTTTACCATTGTTAAGTACTCGATAATACTTCTCGTTTTCGATTAAAAGTCCTTCCGATTTTCTTTTAGGAAAATACTCATAATAATCCTGTGGATGTTTAACATCAATGGCAATGACTTTTCCGTTGTATATTCTATTGACTTTTGATTGGAGAGTATGTCCGACAATCACTGCTTTTGCGTTAAATTTTTCAATTCCTCTTTCTACTTCATTTTGGGATAATTGATCTCTAAAATATCCCCTATACCAATAAGGTGAAGTTCTAGAAGAAGTAAGTAATTCGATAGTTTTATCTCCATTTTTTTTCGGGTAGTATGGATTGTAATAGTTTTCTCTGATCAATCGATTAAGTTGATCAATGTCCGAGCCCACTTTTTCTAATTCAGGACTTATTCCTGCGTGAACAAACAAATTTCCATTTATTAGTTCTAGCGTGTTTTTGGAATTCAACCAACGTCCTAAAAAAGATTGTTTACCATATAATTCAAATTGCTTTTTTCCTAAAATGGAAGCCACATAACGGTATTTTGTTTTGGCATACCTGTGGTCACCTTGCATATTCATTATTTCGTGATTGCCTAAAATATAATGAACATTTCCCCCCTTACTTTTAGCATCTTGTTCTAATTTGTAGATGAACCACAAAAGTTGAGTGGTGAAATAGCTTCTGTCTATAAAATCTCCTACCAACACCAAATGATTTACTCCAAAAGTCCAATTGAGTTCTTTGTCAATGACCTTATTATTGATTAGAAAATCACGGAATGTTTTATAATTACTTTCAAGGTCAGAAATGGCAAGAATTTTATGATCATCAGAATATGTTGATTTGGGTATTTCAAAGTTAGAATTTAGCGTAAAAGAAAAGCGAGTTGAGTCGATAGGGTAATAACATGGAACCTCAATTAATGAATCCAGTGTTGACACAATAGTTTCAGAATCAAAACCATTTTTCCTGCTTCCCTTGATATAATTAACATGTAACAAGCTGTCATTTTCAAAAAAAACATAGGGCCCTTCGTCATTCCAATTGTCAACCAAATCATTTCTACTATACGTAAATGCATTTCCAGATAAAAAATAAATGGCAACAAAAATGGGACCTCCAATGAGGAGTGTAGTGAAAATATGCGTTAAGTATCTAATTATTTTTTTTTTCATAAGGTTGACTTTAATTTTTTCTTAAGTCCTTAAGAAAAAGAGGTAATCACACTTAAGCCTAAAACTAATACATTTAAACCAAACAGAAATCCAAATGGTTTTTTTTTAATAATTATTGTGACATACGATATTCATGAACAACACTTTTGTGTTTGAGTTCGTTTGAAACAAATTTTCGCTTTAGAACAGTTTTTGAATCTACTTCTATAAAAAATTTCCCTGAATGTAAACTTTTTTTGTCTATTGCATTAATTGAACTATCATAACACTTTTTCGGCTTTTCTCCATCAATATCGAAGTAAACAACTCCGAAAACTCTTACTCTAAAGGGGCGTAACCCATCATCAGCTATAAAAATATTTCTAAAATCTTCAAATAAATTACACTGTTTTAAATA
This sequence comes from Flavobacteriaceae bacterium, assembly GCA_965659665.1. Taxonomy (GTDB): domain Bacteria; phylum Bacteroidota; class Bacteroidia; order Flavobacteriales; family Flavobacteriaceae; genus CBFHWU01. The sequence continues at coordinate 67,462 of CBFHWU010000015.1, read as the reverse complement.
TAATTCTAAAGCTGCGACACTTGTAAATGTCATCTGAGTTGGTTGAATCATTCTGATTTCTCCAACTTCAAAATCAACATTTATTCTTTTGGGATCATTGAATGTTATTTCTAATAAATCTTTTTTTTTGACTTTAAAACATTATGACCCATTCGGCCAGTTAAACGAAGGTGTATCACTCAAAACTTGCACATTGTTTTCATCTGACATAATTATCGTCACTCGATCCGTGGATAATATGACCTGTTTCAAGCTTACCTTTATCTTCACAAACAAACCTAAAATAAATATAGTGTTTTCATGGGTAATAGATAATAAATAATTAATTTAAAATACGTTTAGCTTTTCTTCTATATATAAATGACAAGTGTTTTATGGTCGTTCTTACCTATAGGTAATTTTTTGATTTAGGGATATTAAAAGTTTTTCCTTAATAAACCACTGATGGCGCTTTTGATAACCAAAAAACTGAATCGGGATTGGTCAACTCATGAAATAATTCTCTCTAGCCCTTTTCTTTTTCAGTTGGCAAATGGAGATCTCCTGGTTTGAAATTATAATTATTGCTTATTGTCCATATTCTCTTTAAAAATTTTCCAAAAACGAATCCATAATCGGGGGATCAACAAGTGAATTAAAAACATAGAAACTCATTAATTCATCCCCACTGAAAACAGAAGTTCCATTATTAAGATTCATACGTCTTTATTGTGGCTAAGTAATGTTTTTAACATAATAAGAATACATTTTTAGCATCCTCATGGGTAAGCATCATATGAGCTTTTTTCAACAATTATTGAATAAATGATATTAAGATAAAGTAAGTGTATTTCATAAGTAGCTATGTTGGGATTTTTTCAAACGCACAAAAAATGACAACATAAATCAAAGATAAATTCATTTTTCAATTATCGGAATTTCTTTTGAAAGGATATCCATGTAATGGATTTTATTGTAAATCAAAAATATTATCTTCCCCTAACTTCTTGAGCCTATCAGCGAACTACACACCAAAAACTATTTTTTAATCTAGGTTCTTCTATTAAGATCACAAGCACGTTGATAAAAAATAAATAGCTTCTCTGCTTGTTGTTAACTATATTTTTATCGTTCCAAATTTTTCAGAATCTCAATCGTTTTTTTATTTTTAGCAAGGTTGGGGGTAACCTTTACGATGAAATAACCCCAAAGAAAAGGCAATATTAAACGTAATTAACTCTTTTGATCATAATGAGCGTTTGGAGCGTAAAAAAAGGAGTGAAATCTTTTAATATATAATAAAAATAATCGATCGGATTGGTTAATTTTGAAAAAAAAATAGTGCACTTTACTACTGAAAAATTAGCGTCTCTAGAAAAAATTTATCGTCTTAATCTCATCAACAGTTGTACCGGTTTTAAGTCGGCCAATCTCTTAGGTACACTATCAAAAGAAGGACAAACTAACGTTGCTGTGTTTAGCAGCATTACCCATTTGGGAAGTAAACCCCCATTGGTTGGATTTGTATTACGCCCCACAACAGTTCCTCGGGATACGTACAAAAATATTAAAGAAACTCAATATTTTACGGTCAATCATATTCACGCTGATATCATCTCGGACGCTCACCATACCTCGGCTAGTTATCCATATGATATTTCAGAATTTGACCAAACCAATTTAGAGCCCGAATATCTCAACAACTTTTATGCTCCATATGTCAAAGGGTGTAAAGTACAATTGGGATGTCAATTTTTGAATGAATATGAAATAAAAGAAAATAATACTTTACTCTTAGTTAGTAGGGTTGTTGAATTGCATATTGACGATGCTATTATCCAAAACGACGGTTGGCTTGATTTGACGCAAGCTGACACCGTAACTATTAATGGATTGGACGGTTATGCACGAACCGAAAAACTAGAACGATTTTCTTATCAAAAACCTAAAATATAATGGAATTCATCAGCTCGTCCCTTCAAAGCTACGTAGAACAACACAGCTCATCAGCCCCTCAGCTTTTGAAACAACTGGAAAGAGAAACCCATCAAAAAATCCTTCAACCTCGAATGTTAAGTGGGTTTTTTCAAGGAAGAGTTTTGTCGATGCTATCAAAACTCACCCAACCCAATAAAATTTTAGAAATAGGAACTTATACAGGATACTCTGCACTCTGTTTGGCTGAAGGCTTAAAAGAAGGAGGGCGAATTGATACGATAGACTGTGACGAAGAGTTGGTGGATTTTCAGCGTAAATATTTTGATGAATCTCCTTTTGGCAAATCTATTCATCAACATCTTGGTGATGCAAAAGACATCATTCTGTCCTTAAACCACACCTACGATTTGGTATTTATTGATGCTGATAAAAGTAATTACTCATTGTACTTTGATTTGATTGTTGAAAAATTAAATCCAGGTGCACTTTTAATTTCAGATAATGTGTTGTGGTCCGGAAAAGTGTTAGCGTCTAGTGAAGATGAAGACACAGAAGCGTTAAAACTATATAACAAGAAATTAAATTTAGATTCTCGTATGGAAACCATAATGCTTCCCATTCGTGATGGACTTACCCTGAGTAGAAAGAAGGGTTAAAGATTTCTTTTGATAGTCCCTCCTACTTCTTCTATTTCCTTTTGAACTTCTGAAATTTTATTTTTTATATTGCTTTTAGCCTCATCATTGGCTGAATGTTGAATTTCACTTTTAATGTCTTGAGTTGCGTTTTTAACTTGCCGCATTCCTTTGCCAAGATTACGCGCAATTTCAGGTACTCTGTCTGCTCCGAAAACGAGTAAAATCACTAAAAAAACAAAAAATATTTCAGGTCCACTGATAAAGTATAACATAATGACAAATATAAAAAAAGGTCAACAATATGTTGACCTTTTATAAAAAACGAAAATACAATTATCCTTTTACTTCGGATTTAAACTTATCAAATTCAGACTCCTTTGATTCTTGCGGCCAACTATTATTCTCTTGATTAATGTCTGCTGTTTCATTATCTGGATCAACCACTACCTTAATAATCTTCTTATCGGTGGCTATATACTTGCTCACCTCCTGATCATTTTTCCGCCATAGTTGAGCAGGGTATGTGATCCGTTCTGATGTATCATCGTCATAATGATACTCAACGATGAGTGGCATCACCAATCCTCCTGGCTTATCGAACGTAACCGCATAAAAGTTTTTTGGTTGATTTAAATTTTTTAATTCCTCTAAACTCAAATATGATAAGCTATTTTGAAAATACCTTATAAAGTATGGGTTATCATCTGAAATATTTTTTACTTCTTTCACCTCTTTTACCCCCATATCTACAACGTCTGTGGTATAAAACCATCCTCTCCAAAACCAATCTAAGTCAAAAGCTGAAGCATCTTCCATGGTTCTAAAAAAGTCCTCAGGTGCAGGATGCTTAAACATCCATCGCTGAGAAAAAGTTTTAAAGGCGTGGTCAAACAAATCTCTACCCATGATGGTTTCACGCAAAATATTAAGGGCTGTTGCTGGCTTGCTGTATGCATTAGGTCCTAACCGAAAAACATTTTCAGGATTTGACATAATTGGAGCAATAAAATCTTGCGTACCGGACATATAGGGAACAATATTTTGGGGGTCTAAATCATCTGATGGATATTTATCATAGCCTTTAATGGCATCAGGATAATTTTCTCCAAAATCTTGCTCAGCTACTATTTGAACGAAGCTATTTAATCCTTCGTCCATCCATCCCCACTGACGTTCGTCCGAATTTACAATCATTGGGAAATAATTGTGGCCAATTTCATGAATAATGACAGAGATCATTCTGAATTTAGTGGTATCAGAATAACTACCGTCTTTGTTAGGTCTTCCAAAATTGAAACATATCATAGGATACTCCATTCCTACATTATCAGCATGAACAGAAATAGCTTTGTGATAGGGATAATCAAAGGTCATTCGGCTGTAGGTTTCAAGTGTGCTTGCCACTGCATATGTGGACCATTCTTCCCATAATGGATTTCCTTCTTTAGGATACACCGAAATAGCCATTACATTTTGAGACCCTACTTTGACATTCATCATGTCCATGATAAATTTTCGGGAGGATGTAAAAGCAAAGTCACGAACATTCTCAGCAATATAATGCCACGTTTTGGTACCTTTTGGTGTTGATTTTTCATTTTCTTCTGCTTCTTCCTGAGTCACAATAAATACAGGTTGGTCAAATGATTTTTCAGCCAAACGATATCGCTTCATCATTTTAGATGAGTACACCTTTGATCTGTTTTGTAATTTACCTGTAGACTCCAAAATGTGATCATCTGGCACTGTTATTTTTACGTCATAATCTCCGAAGGGTAATGCAAACTCACCATTTCCCCAAAATTGTAAATTTTGCCAGCCCTCAACATCATTATAGACGGCCATTCTTGGAAAAAACTGAGCAATGAAATAAGCATAATTTCCATCATCTTTAAAATATTCATATCCAGATCTTGAATCCCAAAACTGACGATTATTGATGTTGTACCACCAATCAATTGAAAATGATATCGTTGAATTGGGAGGCATCGGCGTATCCAAATCGATACGCATCATGGTTTTGTGAATCTTGTAAGGCATTGATTTTCCTTCTGCATCCTTAACCGAAGTGATTTTAAATCCACCGTCATATTTATCTCCCGTCATATATTGATTTATAAATCCAGGTGCTACGCTTCTTTGTGTTCCGTAATAATCGTCTCCTTCATTCAAACGCTTATATGAATCTGAATCTTCGGCACGAACATTTTGATCTAACTGTAACCATAAATATTCTAGATGATCAGGCGAATTATTAGTGTAAGTGATGATTTCATCTCCATATAAACGCTGTTTTTCATCATCTAACAACAGATTCATGGTGTAATCTGCTTGTTGTTGATAGTATTCATGACCAGGCGCACCGGATGCTGTTCTGTAGCTATTGGGTGTTGAAAATTGGTCATGAAGTTGTTTAAACTTATTTTGATTCGTATGGCCCACAGGAGTTTCCTGAGCATACAGGTTAAAAGAAAATAAAAATGCTGAGGCATATAATAAAAAAACGTTACGTTTCATAAATTTAATTTTTATAGAGGTTAAATTTACGTAAAAGAAACCAAAAACTATTGATTTGTAATAATCAATTCATCGAAAAATGACTGTCTTGATTGCAGAAAGCTTTTTTGAATATTTGAACTTTTAAAACGAACAATATTTTGTTGATGTTGAAATGAATTAAAAAGCAAACGATTCGATATTCCTATTTTTGTAAACGGTGGGGTTCCTTCGGCTTCTAAAAACATAAAAATAATATCACTCTCCGTAGATTTGAATCCCAAACAAACTGGTAAGATTTTCTTATCGTCAACATATATATCCAAATTTTTGGATACATAATCCCTAGTATATGATAGCAGTTCCGCTGAGTTTAAGTCAGTATCCAAATCAATTTCTTCATCATACAACTTGGACAAAGTTTGCAAATAATCGTCTGCAAAGAGTCTGATGGTGATTTGTAAAGATTCTACATCTGATTTGTACACAAAATCACTTGTGCTTACATAATACTTATGTAGCGTAAAAGAAATTGTAGCAAAAAAGAGCAGGTAAATAAAAGTTGTTTTTTTTAACATATTTAAAATTAGGAAATCAAAATAATATTATACTATTTCATTGCATTGATGTAAATACTCAATCACTAAGTTATGATGACTTGCTCTAAATTGGGCCACGATGTCCGAATTTTCGCTGCACCCGATCAAAAAAGCATATAGTTCATCTTCTTCGAGTTGAAATTCACGAAGCAAAAAAACCGTACCATAAAAATCCATCATTTCATAGATAACCGCAAAACGAACATCAAGATTTCGTTTTTTTTTCAAATTTACATAGTACCCACTAATATGTTTGTAAATGGCTTCCAAATCTAAACCTCCAGCGAGTACTCCAAGGGCTATGTTATGGGGTTTTACTATTTTTTCTTTACGTTCCCCTTTGAAACCAGGAACTCCAACATCCTCAAAATTAATTTGTTTTTTTGGAATTTGTGCAAGGTCATAGGAAAGGTTTCCAGAAAGAGAATGGGGTTTGACCACCACTTCTTTTAATTTATTGACTACTGGATCAACAGCAATCCACAGAAAATCTTGATCAAAAAAAGTGGTGTCTATTACAATGGCTCTAATTTGTATTTGAACGGCAGAAAAAACTAGGGTGTCGTTAAGCTTAGTCAACACACTGAATGTACCTTTACGATCTGAAATCGTAGTTGCTCCACTCGATTTATTCACAACATGCACCCCAGATACATCGAGCGAATCATTGACCAACTGACCTTTTAACTCTTTTATTTTGATGTTTTGAGAGAACGAAAAAAAAGAAAAAAAAAGAAAAAATATTCCGCTACTTCTTTTGACTAATTTTATTATATTTTTCACTTTGTTTAATTAAAAAATCTATAAGTTCAAATTCATTTTCACGTTTAAGTAGGTCATTGGTGGTCAACTTATCATCGCATCGGAGTAAAAACTCTTCAATTTTATCAGGAGCTATATTAAGTTGATGAATAAAAAACTGATCGGGATAAATCTGACGTATTATTTGACTCGGGGTAAAATCAATAGCATTAGAATCCTCCGAATTTTGATTTGATTTTTTTATTGATTTATATAACGCTTTGAAAATATTGACAAAATTTACTCCATTATAAATTTGATTTTGAAGCATCAGTTCATTTTGGACTTTAGTTGATTTATCTTGTGAATAATCAAAATTTTTGAACTCTTCTTCTTTTAAATTCAAAAAGGCTTCCGGTCGATCAGGACTAATGACTACCTCATCAAGTTGAGTTACCTTTTCATTTACATCTACTACTAATCGGTTTTTTTGTAAGATTTCTTTATCAATCTTGATCACTCGAATTCGGTATTGAAGAGAGGAGAAAACCAATTCGTCATCTAGTTTTACTTCGATGGCAAATTCACCATTTTCGTCAGATATTGTTGCCTTTTGGGTCGTGGTATTTACAATATTTGCCGCAACCACATTGTCGTCTTGGTACATCACTTTGCCACGTAACCAGGTTCGATAATCTGGCTGAGAAAAAACTACAGATGAAAATAATAATAAAATAATAAATTTATGCATGTTCTAAATTAAGAACTTTAAGGATAAGAAAAGTTAAAATTTCAAAAAAAATCATGTTGTTTTATTTATATATCTCTTACAAAGTGAAATCCAAGTTTTTTGAATCCCTCTCGCTCATAAAAGCGATGAGAATCTTCGTTTGGTATATAGGCATTAAGCTCAATAGCGTCATATTCAGATAACTCATGTGTCAGCCAATCTAAAAACTTTTTTCCAACTCCAGATCCACGAAACTCTGGAACAATATAAAAATGATCTAATTCACAACTTTTTCCCGAATAATGTCTTACTTGATACCATAAACCACAGATTCCGATGAGCCGAGAATCTTTATAAATGCCCACACAATCATAGGCAAAAGTGAACATTCCTCTAAATCGCTCTTCCAAAATTTGATCTGAATGGATATGTGCTGTGAAATCTTGCATCAAAGGAATAATATCTTTGATTTTATCTATTTTTAAAAATTCAAATTGAAAAACATCCATAGCATTGAATATGTCATCAAAAATACACATTAAAAAAATTTCTAGCACTGAGGCCTATGATATTCGTCATCCTGTTTTACGACCAGGTTTACCCGTCGAAAGCTGCCGATTTGAAGGCGATGATTTAACCTCAACCATACATTTGGGAGCGTATGACTCTAAAGTTCTTGTGGGGGTTCTCACTTTAATGCCTAATCCCAACTACAGTGTAATGGAGTATCCCAACATGCAGCTTAGAGGAATGGGCGTTTCGGCACATCATCAACACAAAGGGATTGGACGTAATTTGGTTTTTGAAGCTGAACGTATTACAAAACATTCAAACATTTCTTTGATGTGGATGAATGCGCGTATATTAGCTGTTCCTTTTTATGAAAAAATGGGATACAAAAAACAAGGAAATATATTTCATATTCCTACAGCTGGAGATCACTTTTTAATGTCAAAAAAATTATAAAAAATGTTAGTCATTTCATGTGTGTTATGTTTATTGAGTTTTAATATGGTGACAGGACAACTTATAAAAAGAGAACTATTAATTGGGCAAGGTAAGCCTGTTCTTACCCAAAATCTGGTACTCCCCGAGGTATATAATGCTTTTTTGGATATGGCTCAAGCTGCTAAAAAAGATGGAATTAAAATAGAAATTGTATCGGGATATAGGTCCTACCAGCGCCAGCTTGAAATATGGAATAGGAAATTTAACCGTTACACCCTACAAGGCCTTTCTGGAGAAGCTGCGGTTTTAAAAATCATAGAATACTCAACTATACCAGGTACTTCTCGACACCACTGGGGGACCGAAATCGATATCACAGATGGTGCTGTTACCCCCAATGGTGACATCTTAGTTCAAGAAAAATTCCATAATGGTGGTCCTTATGAAAATTTGCATAAATGGATGACCACTAATGCGCAACGCTTTGGATTTGTTTTGACCTATACCCGTGACCCACACAGAAAGGGGTTTTTGTATGAACCGTGGCATTACAGTTATGAGCCTTTTTCTGTTAATTATTTAAAAGAATTTTTATTATTGGATTTAACATCCATTGTAGATCAGCCTGAACTACTCGGAAAAGAATACCTCACAGATTCTTTTTTAATGAATTATTTAAACCACCATATTAAGGGGATAGATTCCTCTTTAATCGCTAAGCAATGAGTCATCCATTTCGTTATATTTGCGATTTAAAATTCAACCATGAACAAACGCGTACTTTTAATGATTTTGGACGGTTGGGGCATCTCTCCTAATCCATCTATTTCAGCGATCGAACAAGCACAAACTCCATTTATTGATTCACTTTATCAAAACTTTCCTCATGCCAAGCTTCACACCGATGGTATGCATGTTGGTTTACCCGAAGGTCAAATGGGAAATAGTGAAGTAGGACACATGAATTTGGGTGCTGGCCGAATCGTTTATCAAGATTTAGCTCGAATCAATTTGGCTGTCCAAAATAATGCATTAAAAGATGAAATAGTACTACAAGACGCGTTTCGATACGCGAAAGAAAATAACAAAAAAGTCCATCTCATGGGATTGGTTTCTGATGGAGGCGTTCATGCGCACATCAGTCATGTCAAAGGACTTCTTGAAGCTACTCATAAGGCTGGAGTAGAACAGGTTTTTGTACACGCATTCACAGATGGCAGAGATGTTGACCCTAAGTCAGGAAAAGAATTTTTAATCGATTTAGAAAATAGCTGTGCAAACAATGGAGCACAATTGGCAAGTGTAATTGGACGTTACTATGCCATGGACCGAGACAAGCGATGGGAGCGAGTGAAAAAATGTTATGATTTGGTGGTCAAAGGAATTGGAAGTCCCTCTACCGATATAGCCCAAAGCATACAAATGAGTTATGACAAAGGAATTTTAGATGAATTTATTGAACCCATTGTGATGACTAATCATCATGGAGATCCTTTGACCACAATTAGTGAAAATGATGTGATTATCTTTTTTAATTTTAGAACTGACCGCGGACGACAACTCACCCAAGCATTAAGCCAAGAGAATTTTGAAGAGTATGAGATGAACAAAATGCCACTTCACTTTGTAACCTTCACCAATTACGACAATTCCTTCAAAAAAGTTAACGTTGTTTATGACAAAGAAAATATTTCCTCTACATTAGGGGAAACCTTGTCAAAAGCTGGGAAAACCCAAATCCGTATTGCAGAGACAGAAAAATATCCGCATGTCACTTTTTTCTTTAATGGAGGGAGAGAAGAGCCCTTTAAGGGGGAGCATCGAATTTTATGTCCCTCGCCTAAAGTCGCTACTTATGATTTGAAACCAGAAATGAGTGCCTTTGATATTTGTGATAATATACTCCCTGAACTAAAAAACAAATCTGCCGATTTTGTCTGTCTAAATTTTGCTAACCCGGACATGGTGGGTCATACTGGAAGTATGCCTGCTGCCATTAAAGCATGTGAAATTGTAGATACTTGTACCAAAGATGTTGTACTTGCAGGACTAGATTCGGAATACAGCATTATTATCATTGCCGATCATGGAAATTGTGATACGATGATGAACGAGGATGGTAGTCCAAATACTGCCCACACCACCAATTTAGTTCCTATTATTTTGTTGGACAATGATATAAAGTCTATTCAAAATGGTATATTGAGCGACGTTGCACCCACTGTGTTACGATTGATGGGGGTCGAACAACCCAAATCAATGACTTCTAAATCTTTAATTTAATTAATATGAAAAATATTTTAATCGTTAGTTACTTGCTCTTGAGGATCTCTGGATTCGCACAAGACACTCCTCTTCTTGTGGGCTCATTTGAACCTGATGATTTATTAGAAAAACCCTATTCAGAATGGTTTAATTCTACTTTTGAAGAATATACCCCAAACCAAGAAATCGTACAACAACTTAATCCTTTATTTAAAAATATTAGAATTCAGCTTTTTATGGGAACTTGGTGCGAGGATAGCCGAAGAGAAGTTCCTGCGTTTTTTAAAATTATAAATTCCTTGGATCTCACCAATACTGAAATACAATACACCGCTGTTGATAAAGATAAAATGACCCCTAGCGGAATTGAACAAGTTTATGGGATTGAATATGTTCCCACAATTATTTTTTTTAAAGGGGAAAAAGAAATCAACCGAATTGTGGAATTTCCTGTAATCTCTTTAGAGGAAGATATGTTGGCTATTTTGAATGGTTCAGAGTATCGCAACGTCTACGATTTTTGATTTTATGTCATTTCGAAAAACAAAGGAAGAAATTGAGCTTATTAGACAAAGTGCCCTATTAGTGTCTAAAACCTTAGGGATGTTGGCCAAAGAAATTAGGCCTGGTGTATCCTCTCTTTATTTAGATGAACGAGCAGAAACCTTTATTCGTGATCATAAAGCCGTGCCAGGTTTCTTAGGATTATATGATTTCCCCAACACGCTGTGCGTTAGTCCCAATTCACAAGTAGTTCATGGCATTCCAAATAAAACACCGCTTAATGATGGAGATATCATCTCTATTGATTGTGGAGTGTTGATGAATGGATTTTATGGAGACCACGCCTACACATTTGAGGTGGGTAATGTAGATCAAGCAACAAAAAAATTATTACAAATCACCAAAGAATCCTTGTATGAAGGAATCGACGCTTTTAGACAAGGTAACCGTGTGGGGGACGTAGGCTTTGCCATACAACAATACACTGAAACCCATAACTATGGAGTCGTAAGAGAGTTGGTAGGCCATGGACTTGGAAAAACCATGCATGAAAAACCCGAAATGCCCAACTACGGTCGACGAGGAACAGGAAAAAAATTTCTTGAAGGAATGGTGGTTGCGATTGAACCTATGATTAATGCAGGTACACATCGAATTAAACAACTTAAAGATGGTTGGACAATTCTAACAGCAGATGATAAGCCAAGTGCTCATTTTGAACATAACATCGCGCTTATTGATGGCAAGCCTGAACTTCTCTCCACTTTTGATTATATCTATGAATCATTAGGTATTGACTCTGATGAAGAAATTCCCTTTCGATCAAAATTAAAAATTACGTGAAAGCCCTCGTTTCAACAGTGTTAAATAAAATTCCAAGACCTATCCTGCTAAGAATCAGTCGATGGATTCGACCTCTAATACAATTTTATTACAGAGGAAATACCTTTACAGATCCTATTGATGGCAAAAATTATTCTAGTTTTCTTCCTTATGGGTATCTCAAACAAAGGGACAATGTACTCAGCCCAGGAACACTATCTTTGGAGCGTCACAGGCTTTTATGGTTATATTTAAAAAATGAAACAAATTTCTTTGAATCCTCATCTCGAGTATTGCATATCGCTCCTGAACAGGCTTTTTTAAAACGTTTTAAAAAATTAAACCTCAAAGAGTATATCACTGCCGATATCGAATCTCCACTTGCCGATGTAAAAGCAGATATATGTCATTTGCCTTTTGATGACCAGCGTTTTGATTGGATATTTTGTAATCATGTTTTAGAACATATTCAAAATGACACTTTAGGCATGAAGGAGATTTTTAGAGTTTTGAAACCAAAAGGAATTGCCATTTTACAAATCCCTCTTGATGCTTCAAGGAAAGTAACTTTTAGTGATGATCATATTACTGATCCAAAAGAACGTGCTTTGATCTTTGGTCAATATGATCACGTACGAGTGTATGGAATGGATTATTTTACAAAACTTTCTTCAATAGGTTTTGAGGTTGAAGCGATACAATATGCACAACATTTTACTAAAGAAGACATTGAACGTTATCGAATTTCAAACACAGAATATATTCCTGTTTGTAGAAAACCTTAGTAAATTCCTATAGATATCGATTGAATCGTATCATTCACAGCTAGAATCCGATACGTTTTCAACGTGGGATTATTTTGCAGCATTTTACTTGCCAATTCATTAGGCATAGCCATAAGCGCAGTTGCATAGGCATCAGCAGTCATGCAATCGGGTGCTATAACCGATGCGCTAAGAATATTCGAGGTTCTTGCTAGTCCGGTTTTAGGATTAATTGTATGTACAAACTTTTGACCCGTTAATGAATCTAATCTGTACTTTCGATAATTTCCCGATGTGGCTAAAGCTTCGTTGTATAATTGAACTGTTTTCAACGGTTGGAGACGTTCTGATTGACTTGGATCTTGTATTCCGACTGTCCATGGAAGCTCTTTTTTTGGATGCTTACCTTTAGCCAGCAACTCTCCACCAATTTCAATCAAATAGTCCTGATATCCTAACGAATCCATCAATTGTCCTACAACATCGACAGCATATCCTTTTGCGATGGCATTAAAATCCAACTGAATGGAGGGGTGCTGTTTTTCAATGGTATTCTTGCGGGACAGATGAACTTTATCAAATCCTGTGATAAGAAGTAAGCTATCCAAATGAGCTTTTGATATTGTTTGAAGTGGCTCCTCGGGACCAAACCCATAAGCATTGGCAAGAGCACCCACAGTAGGGTCAAAAAATCCGGATGAATTTGACCAAACCTCTTTGGATTTAAGAAAAACATTCACGAAATGTTGATCTACTACAATTGTGGAGTCTCCAGCATTGATTTTTGATATATCCGAATTGGGAAGGTATGTTGATAAGGATTTGTTAAGTACGTAAAAAGCATCTTCTACCCCATTTAAAACTTCATCACTAGAAGAGTAATCAGAATACTGAACAGAATAAGTGGTCCCTAATGCATACCCCTGGAGAGTTTGAGGTTGCTTACATGATTGAAAAACTACAATCAAAAAAAGTATGCTAAACAGCTTGTAAACCTTCATAATTAATTACGTAAGGATCGTTCTTTTTTAACTTTTTGGTATAATCTTCTGCATGCGCAAGTCCAACACCCGCATAAAAAGTGGTCGCTTTAAACTTAGCAGCGTGTGTACTAATTTGATCCAATAATTGTTGATCAAATTTTTTGGGGTCATTAGGATAAGAAACCGCTTGAACGACAATAAAGAAAAGTTTGTTGTTTTTTAAGCAAACAAATTGAGGATCTTTTTTGAGTTGGCTGTTTACAGCCAAAAATTCATAGCCTAATTCTTCAAGAGCTGATCCCACTGTGGTCATAGCCAACTGGTGCAGTTCTTGGGATGTAAGATTACCCTCCAAAGTCATCAAAACGCACATTTTCTGGCGGAACACCAAAATCTTCAGCCATCTTTTCTATAGCCATATTCATTAATGGAGGACCACAAAAATATACTTCAATATCTTCAGGAGCTTCATGATAATTTAAGTAATTATCAATCACTGTTTGGTGAACAAACCCAACAAAACCGTCTCCTTCACCATCCAAGCCATCTTTAACCTTCCAATTATCCTCTTCCATAGGTTCAGAAAGCGCAATATAGAATTTAAAGTTTGGGAAGTCACGTTCTAAAGCTCTGAAGTGTTCAGAGTAAAATAATTCCCGCTTAGAACGACCACCATACCAGAAAGTGACTTTACGACCCGTTTGGAGGGTTCTGAACAAGTGATATAAATGTGAACGCATGGGAGCCATCCCTGCACCTCCCCCTACATAAAGCATTTCAGCATCAGAATGATTAATAAAAAATTCACCATAAGGACCAGAAATGGTAACTTTATCTCCAGGTTTTTTTGAAAAAATATAAGAGGATGCAACCCCAGGGTTTACATCCATCCACCCGTTTTTAGCTCGATCAAAAGGAGGAGTGGCGATACGCACATTTAACATAATTTCGCGTCCTTCTGCTGGAAAAGACGCCATGGAATAAGCACGTTCAACCAACTCTGTATTTTTCATATTTAAGTCCCACAATCCAAACTTATCCCACTCCAATTTAAATTTTTGAATATCCTCTGGATGCTCCTCCGGGTGTGCACTAATGTCAATAGAGGAAAAAGGGACTTCACATGGAGGTATTTCAATTTGAATATAGCCCCCCGCTTCATAATCCATTGCTTCAGGAATTTCAACAACAAATTCCTTGATAAATGAAGCCACATTCCAATTACGCACAACGGTAGCTTCCCACTTTTTTATTCCAAATACCTCCTCAGGTATTTCGATAACCATATCTTGTTTTACCTTAACTTGACATCCCAAACGCCAACCTTCAGCTATTTCTTTTCTTGAAAAATGAGGAGCTTCGGTGGGAAGAATTTCACCTCCACCGTCTTTGATCACACATTTGCACTGGATACAGGTGCCTCCACCTCCACAAGCAGATGGTAAAAATATTTTGCTGTTCCCTAGTGTAGTCAGTAATGTAGATCCAGAGGATACCTCGACATCTTTTTGCCCGTTGATAAATAGCTTTACTGGTCCTGAGGGCAACAAGCGTGCTTTAGCACCCAACAACATTCCAACTAATAAAAAAATAATGATTAAAAAAACGATTACACTCGCTAGTATTACGGTAGTATTCATCTATATATTTTGTGTTAAAGTTTAATTCCCATAAAGCTCATGAACCCAATTGCCATTAAGCCTGTAATTATAAAGGTAATGCCCAAGCCTCTTAATGGAGCTGGAACATTTGAATATGCAATTTTTTCTCTTATGGCTGCTATAGCCACAATAGCCAACAACCAACCAATACCTGATCCAAAGCCGTAAATTGCTGACTCTCCTATTCCCGCAAAATCTTTTTGTTGCATAAATAGTGATCCACCAAGTATGGCACAATTTACTGCAATGAGCGGTAAAAATATCCCCAGTGCGCCGTAAAGGGCAGGAGCAAATTTTTCTACGATCATTTCAACCAGTTGAACCATTGAGGCAATAACAGCAATAAACATGATAAAGCTTAAAAAGCTTAAGTCAATCTGGGCATATTCAGGTCCAGCCCAACTTAATGCACCTGGTTTTAAGAGATAATTATCAATAAGAAAATTAATAGGGACTGTAATGGACAAAACAAAAACTACGGCAAGGCCCAAACCAACAGCTGTTTTTACTGTTTTTGAGACCGCCAAATAGGAACACATGCCCAAAAAATAGGCAAAAATCATATTGTCAATAAAAATACTTTTTACAAATATATTAATGTAATCCATGACTTAGTTTTTTTCGATGAGTTTTCGATTACGTGAACGTTGAATCCATATAATAATTCCAAAAGTGATTAAGGCCATTGGGGACAATAACATCAATCCATTATTTTCATATCCGATATCGTATAAGAATTGAGGGATAACTTGTACACTAAATAATTGTCCAGAACCAAATAATTCTCTGAAAAAAGCCACCAAAATTAGCATAATACCAAAGCCAAAAGCATTGCCAACTCCATCTAAAAATGAGCGCCAAACGCCATTACCTAGCGCAAATGCTTCCAAACGACCCATTACAATACAGTTGGTGATAATAAGCCCAACAAAAATGGATAATTGCTTACTTACATCGTAGGCATAAGCTTTTAAAATTTGATCCACCAAAATTACCATGGAAGCAACCACAACCAATTGAACAATAATTCGGATTCGACTTGGTATAAGATTTCGAAGTAAGGAAACTACCACGTTACTCGCTGCCATGACAGCCATGACTGAAATACTCATAACTACAGCAGGCTCCAACTTAACCGTGATCGCCAATGCCGAACATATCCCCAATACTTGGACGGTGATAGGGTTATTGTCGTCTAGCGGGTCTTTGAGTAGTTTTTGATTTTTTTTAGAAAAAAGAGGTTCCTTTTCCTTTGTTACAAAAAGAATTTGAGGCGATTTTACGGGGTGTTGTTCTTTTGACATAACCATTAGTTATTTAGTACTGCTACAGTTCTATTTACTTGTAAATAAGGTAAATAGTGTTTAAGGCGTTCTGCGATCATATCCGAAACACCATCCCCTGTAATGGTGGCCCCCGAAATGGCATCTACCTCGTGATCATTTTTGTCGGTGTCATTAGGGTCATTGTTTGTTTTTGACACTTTGATCCCCATTAGATTTCCACCTTCGTCAAATATTTTTTCGTCTGTAAAACGATTCATAAACCATTGTTGTGTGATCTCAGCTCCCAATCCTGCAGTTTCGGCTTTATGATCAAATACCGCTCCTTTAATGGTGTTTTTATCGTCTTTTAAAGCAATATACCCCCAAATGGCATCCCACAAACCAACTCCACGAAGTGGAATAATGAAAAATTGGTCGTCCTCAACTTTGGCTACGTAAAGAGGAAAACGTTGCTCTGTTGGGTTTTTTTTGAGTTCATAAGCTAATTTAATATCTGAAAAAGCATTTACACTCTCGTCAATTGATCCATCGACTCGTAAAGCGTATTGATTCGTTACATATTGATTAAATAATACTTCTGCTCCTTCTCTGTCTACTTCGATGCCGATAGTAGATAAAATATTTTGCATTTTTTCTTTTCGAACATTCTCAGATTGTAAATCTTTTAGGGAGCTAGCTGTAAAAGCAAGAACAAATGCTACTACCACAACCATGATAGCTGCAAATCCAAAAGTATATGCATTAGAGTCTCTATTCATAATTAAGCCGTTTTAAGGATTGTTTCTAAACGTTTTTTTCGGCGTTTAATATTCGCTTCCACTACATAGTGATCGATAGTAGGTGCAAACACATTCATTAGGAGTATCGCCAACATTACACCTTCAGGGTAAGCGGGATTAAAGGTGCGTATTAGAATACAAAACACCCCAACTAATATTCCGTAAATCCATTTACCTCGTTGTGTTTGAGCTGCCGAGACAGGGTCAGTTGCCATAAAGACCAAGCCAAATGCAAATCCACCTACGAGTAGATGATTTGCCCAATTAAAACTCATTAAAGGATTGGCACCCCATAAGTTAAATAGTAAACCCATTGCGGCCGCACCAAGAAGACCTCCTAGCATAATACGCCAGCTTCCCACTCCTGTAAAAATTAGGATCGCAGCACCAACTAACACCCATAATACAGAAGTTTCGGCAATAGAACCAGGAATACTTCCCGCAAACATTTCAAACATGGAATAATTCACTTGACCTCCACCAGCTAAGGTGCCTAATATCGTTTCTCCAGAAATTCCATCCACGTTTGAGGCTTCAGAAACCCAAACTTTATTTCCTGACATGTATGTGGGATATGCGAAAAAAGCAAATGCTCTTGCTGTTAATGCTGGATTAAGAATATTCATTCCAGTCCCTCCAAAAGCTTCTTTTCCAATAAAAACGGCAAAGGCGACCGAAAGTCCTACCATCCACAATGGAATATCAACAGGCATAATCATAGGAATCAATAATCCAGTGACCAAGTATCCTTCATTTACTTCATGACCTCTAAAAACAGCAAAGGCAAACTCAATAGTGAGGCCTACTGCATACGAAACGGCAATCATGGGTAAAATTTTCCATGAACCGTGCAAAAAAGCATCTAAAAACGTAAATGCTTCCCCTGTTTGTATTAAATACTGATAGCCTGTGTTATAAATACCATAAATTAGTGCTGGTACTAAAGCAAGGATTACCGTAACCATCGTTCGTTTCAAATCAACGGCATCACGGACGTGTGATCCTTTATGAGTGGTGTGATTAGGAACAAACAAAAAGGTATCAAATGCATTAATGGCAGGCGCAAAACGTTCAAGTTTTTCACCCTTTGCAAAATTTTTCTTAGCGTTATCTAAAATTTCTCTTAACATAATTATCCAACTTCTTTTATCATTAAATCTAAACCTTCTCGTATAATAGACTGGGCTTCCAACTTGGAAGTACTGGTGTAATCAATCAAAGCAAAGTCTTCGGGAGCCACTTCATAAATACCCAAATCAATCATCTTTTCAATATTTTGAGCCATGCATTCCTTGATAAGTTGCATTGGAAAAATATCCATTGGAAATACACGTTCCATCTCTCCTGTCACAACCATTGCTCGCTCTTCTCCATTCATATTCGTTGAAAGTGCGTACTTGCGTTTTGGAAAAAGCCATGACAATGATGTTCTTGACATGCTGTGAATGCTATTGTCCACAAAAGGAAGCCATCCGAACATTCGATAATGATTACCTTCATTTAAAACGCTTAGGGTATTATTGTAAAAACCTAAGTGCCCACCAATAGATGATGAGATTCCCGTAAGTACATCCCCATTCACAATCCTTACAGGAGAAGAATCATCTAATCCTGCATCTTTTAGTATGTCATGGAGAGACGAACCGATAGTCGTTTTGTAATAACATGGATTTTTTACAGGACTCCCTACAACAGCTAGGGTTCGAGAGGCTTCAAACTTACCCGTTTCAAAAAAACGTCCAATTATAGCCACATCTTCAGGATTGACTACCCATACCGTTTCGCCCTCATTAATAGGGCTAATATGATGAATTTGAACACCAACATTACCTGCTGGATGTGGCCCTGAAACACGATGAAGGGTTGCGTTTTCTACTTGATTCAAAAAAGAGTCATCAGAACTCGATATACATAAGTGTAATTGGGGAGCTAATTTACTGAGGACAGTGAGACCAATTTGAAAAGATTCTTGTTGTCCGTCAAGAATCGTATTGACATCTGCGGCCAAAGGAGCAGTTGAATATGCTGATATAAAAATAGCCTTCGGTTGTTGTGAAGGATTAGCAATTATATCATAAGGCCGTTGCTTTATAAAAGGCCAACAACCAGAACTCAATAATAATTCTTTTATATCAACAGAGGAACGCTGACTCCAGTCTCCGATTTTTGTTTTCAAATACTTGATATCATCCTCGGCATCGATTAAGAGTCGTAAAATACGTCTTTTGGCGCCACGTTCAATTGTTTTGAGTGTACCGCTAACAGGGGAAACAAACTGAATTTGGCTTTGGTATTTTGATAAAAATATAGGATCTCCTGCTTTGAACGAATCCCCTTCTTTGACCAACATTTTAGGAACATGACCATGAAATTCGTTGGGATTAATGGCGAAAATTGTTGAGTGAGGGGATCTCTTAATAACGTTGTCTGCATTTCCTTTTAAATTAAGGATCAGACCTTTACGAATCTTGATGTCTTTTGACATTTATGAGAAATTAAATATGCAATTTTGATACAAATTTATTAATTAAACTTCGATCAAAAAAGTATTTGATCAATAAAAAATAAATTTTTTAATTGCATGTTCACCCACTCAATATAACCATTTGTTAAGATTGTGTTTGGCGTTAAATTAAATATATTTACAAGTGAAAGTTAAAATCTAAATGGTAAGAAATATTATATTGCTTTTAGGAGTTATCCAACTATATGCACAAGAACTGTCCGAACAACTCCCTCCAGATTATATCAAAAGTGTAACTTTTGGAGATGAAAATACATATAATGGATTTCCTATTCTAAATTTAGGAGAAGTCTGTCAATTGCGTTTTGACGATCTTAGGGCTATTGATGCTTCGTATTATTACGAAATTACTTATGCCGATTGGAATTGGATGCCCTCATCGTTATTTAAATCTGAATATTTAGAAGGTTTTGACAACTTACGAATTCGAGATGTTGAAAATTCTTACGGAACACTCCAAGACTATAATCACTATCGGCTTCAAATTCCGAACAATCAAACAAAGTTAAAGTTAAGTGGTAACTATCTGCTCTCTGTATATGACGATGACGATTTGTTGGTTTTTAGCAAGCGATTTTTAGTGTCCGAAAATATTGCTCCAGTTGGGGTCAGCATACATAGGTCAAGAGATTTAAATGACATCGATTACACTCAATCTGTTCACTTTCGAGTACAAACTGATCAGCTTTATGTACGACAGCCACAAGAGGAAATCAAAACAGTGGTTGTACAAAATTATCGCTGGGATACTGCTATCGATCATTTAACCCCTACCTACATCATTAATAATGAACTTCGTTATGAACAAAACACTGAGAGTAAATTTGAAGGAGGGAACGAATATCATTTTTTTGATACCAAAGATTTGCGATCCAACGGAGGAAACGTATCACAAGTATTACGCAGTTCTGATTTGTACGAGACCATCCTTTTTTCTAATGTTGTAAGAGCAGAGAGACCTTACACTTATGCTCCAGATATAAATGGAGGGTTTTTAATTCAAACTTTACAAGGGTACGATCCTAACACCGAATCAGACTACACTGATGTTCACTTTTCACTTCTTTCAAAACCTACATTACCTCCTTTGCGATTTTTTGTGGTAGGGTCATTTAATTTACATCAACCCTCCGAAAAACACGAGCTTTTTTACGATGAATATAATGGGATCTACCACACTCAATTTTTGATCAAACAAGGTATTTACAATTACAAAATTATTTCCATTGATGATCAGTCAAATTGGAATGAAAATAACGTGTCAGGAAGTCATTGGGAAACCGAAAATGACTACACGGTTTTAGTTTATCAAAAAAAATGGGGTGATTTACACTTTAGCCTTGTAGGAGTAGGTCACGGAAACTCAAATAACATTTTGAATTAAACTCTATTTATTATATATTTATACGTTTATGATACAGCTAGCTACCCAAGGAATCAGAATTACCGTTGAGACTTTTTTTGAAGGTTCATATTTCAAAAATTACAAGCTCCATTATTCATTTGGTTATAAAATTTCTATTTACAATCAGAGTTCAAATACCGTTCAATTACAATCTCGTCATTGGAATATTTTTGATGCCTTGTCCCCTGTTTCCACTGTGGATGGTGAGGGGGTTTTAGGAAAAAAACCTGTGATAAAACCTGGCCATTCACATCAATACAGGTCCGGGTGTTTAATTTCATCTTCAATAGGATCGATGAGCGGATACTTTAACATGATTGATCTTGCTACAGCAAAAAAATTCAGAGCATATGTTCCAAAATTTAAATTGAGTCCCGCATTTGCATTGAATTAAATTATTTAATTCCTAACAAAAATATAATTTTTATTAAATAAAAAAATCGACATGCCATACGGATTTTTTAAGATTAAGACCCCTGAAAACGAACCCACATTAAGCTACTTGAAAGGTTCAACTGAACGCGAAGAAGTAATTTCAACGTACAGAAACATGTATGAATCTCAGGTTAATGTTCCGCTTTACCTTGGAAATGAGGAGGTTTTTACCCAAAAAAGGAAGTCAATAACACCTCCTCATGATCATCAACATGTTGTAGGGTCATATAGTTTGGCTGAAAAAAGCCACGTATCACAGGCGATAAATTGCTCATTAGAAGCTCGAAACAAATGGGCTGACATGGATTGGGAACACAGAATTTCTGTTTTCTTAAAAGCTGCAGAGTTGATTTCAGGACCCTACCGTGCAAAGATCAATGCAGGTACAATGATAGGTCAATCTAAAAATATTTTTCAAGCCGAAATTGACGCTGCTTGTGAATTTGTTGATTTTTTAAAATTTAATGCCTCATTTGCCTCTGAAATTTACGAACAACAACCTGCTTCGGTGTCGGGTGTTTTTAATCGTCTTGAGTATCGTCCATTAGAAGGTTTTGTTTATGCAATTACTCCTTTCAATTTCACCGCAATAGCAGGAAACTTGTGTGCTTGTGTAGCGATGATGGGAAATGTCGTTGTATGGAAACCCAGCGATCACCAAATGTATACTGCCAAAATTATTATGGATGTATTTAAAGAAGCTGGGTTGCCTGATGGTGTGATTACGATGATTTCTGGAGATGCCGAAATGATTACCGACGTAATACTTAGTCATCCTGAATTCTCAGGTCTTCATTTTACTGGGTCTACTCATGTTTTTAAAGATTTATGGCAAAAGATTGGATCAAAAATCCATCATTACAAATCATACCCAAAAATTGTTGGAGAAACGGGAGGTAAAGATTTTATCATTGCTCACTCTTCAGCGGTTCCCAGCGTTGTTGCTACAGCCATTACAAGAGGGGCCTTCGAATATCAAGGACAAAAATGTTCGGCAGCTTCAAGGATTTATCTTCCAAAATCAATCGCTCAAACCATCATTGATGAAGTTGTTGAAAATGTAAAGCGTTTTGACATGGGATCCCCTTTGGAGATGAAAAACTTTATCACAGCCGTTATCCACGAAGGAGCTTTTGACCGATTGGTTTCTTTTATTGAACAAGCTAAAAAAGATGCGGATGTTAAACTTTTAGTTGGAGGAACTTATGATAAATCTAAAGGCTATTTCGTATCCCCTACTGTTTTACTCACTACAAACCCCCATTATACAACAATGGAAACAGAATTATTTGGTCCTATAGTTACAATTTATGTATATGAAGATCAAGATTGGGATAAAACGCTGGAGCTTGTGAATACCACTTCCGTCTACAGCTTGACAGGAGCTGTCATCTCTCAAGATCGTTATGCTATCGAACAAGCAAGTAAAGTTTTGGTCAATGCCGCCGGAAATTTTTATATAAATGACAAACCTAGTGGGGCTGTAGTAGGACAACAACCTTTTGGTGGTGCAAGAGGCTCTGGTACAAATGATAAAGCGGGATCAATGATGAATTTATTACGATGGGTATCTCCTCGACTGATTAAGGAAACCATGTCTCCTCCCACCGATTATCGTTATCCTCTTATGCATCAATGAATAGGTAAATGAACTATCTGTTTTGTTTCAAAAAAATCTTCAAAAAAGTATTTTGAAATCGGGTACGTTTTTGCAGCTGGAAATGACGACAATTCATTGCTTAAATCCCCTCCCTTGAGAGATAAAATTCCATTGGAATGTTCATTGCGCTGAACCGAACTGATGTTGTTTTTGATCCATGGTACAAATTTGTTCATTCGAGTTACGGCCCTACTCACCACAAAATCATACTTCCCCTCAATTCTTTCAGCTCTATCCACTTGCATGGTAACATTAGGTAAATGTAACGTCTCAGAAACAGCTTTAACAACGCTAATTTTTTTTGAAATAGAGTCGACCAAATGAAATTGAACCTCTGGAAACAAAATAGCTAAAGGGATTCCTGGAAATCCTCCCCCTGTCCCAACATCCAGAATTTTAGTGTCAGGAACAAAAGAAATAACTTTAGCAATGCATAACGAATGAAGCACATGACGCTCATATAAAAAATCAATATCTTTTCTAGAAATTACATTAATCTGTACATTCCAATACTTATACAGTTCATCCAAACCTTCCAATTTAGAAATTTGGATAGGCGTCAATTCGGTAAAATATGATAGAATTTTTTTCAAAAAAAAGATATGAAACAAAATTAATAGATTTTATAATGAGTTTAACATAAAAATTATCCTTCATAAGAAAAAAATATAATTACTTTTACGGCTAATTTTATTATATGAAACATTCGCTCGGTCAAATACGATTTTCAAGGATAGACTCAAAGTTATTTTTTAAGACCCTTAACAAAAGAGTCAACCAATACTTTAAAGATCAAAAAATTGCCAAAACTGGAAACATAAAACTGTATTTAAAATCAGTTGTAATTATCTCGATTTTCATCACCCCATATATTCTAATTCTATCTACCGACATGAATCAGTGGATCAAATTATGTTTGTGTACTGTCATGGGAATAGGAATGGCTGGAGTGGGGATGAATATCATGCATGATGGAAATCACGGTTCATTTTCTCGTTACCCATGGGTAAACAAAATCATGGGTGGATCCATTTATATTTTAGCTGGAAATGTATTTAATTGGAAAGTTCAACACAATGTGTTGCATCACACCTTCACTAATATCCATGGTCATGACGAAGATATGGAAGCTGGAACACTTATGCGTTTTTCAACACATGCCAAGTGGAAAAAATTTCATAAGTATCAACACTTATATTTTATTGTGTTGTACGGATTACTAACAATACGCTGGGCCATAAGGACTGATTTTGTACAATTAAAAAGATACTTGAAAAACAATTTATCGCACAAAAAAAACACTAAACCAAGCAGAGAATGGACGGTTTTGGTTATTTCAAAAATATCCTATTTATTTTTTTGGATAATTCTTCCCATGCTTGTTTTAAATTTAGCTTGGTGGAAAATATTAATTGGCTTTTTTGTGATGCATTACACTGCTGGTCTTATCCTTAGTACTGTTTTTCAGATGGCCCATATTATGGAAAACGCTCAAATGCCACTCCCATCCAAAGAAGGGGATATGAGAAATACTTGGGCCATTCATCAATTGTACACTACTGTCAATTTTTCTCCAACTAACAGGTTAGTGAACTGGTTTACAGGAGGATTAAACCACCAAGTAGAACACCATATATTCCCCTATATTAGCCATATTCATTATTCCAAAATTGCTGTTATTGTCCGTGAGACAGCAAAGGAGTTTAATCTTCCCTACAATGAATTTAAATCGACAAGACAAGCGCTAAAATCACATTACTATTTTTTAAAATCATTAGGTAAAAAACCTTCTACAGCACTTTAAATTAATTATGTCAGAATTATTATCACAACGAATTAAAAGCTTACCTGCTTCTGCCACACTAACAATGGCTGCAAAAGCCAGAGAGCTTAAACAAAAAGGAGTAGATATTATTGGATTGAGTTTAGGGGAACCCGATTTCAACACGCCTGATTTCATAAAAGAGGCTGCTATTGAAGCTATTAACGATAATTATAATTCATATACCCCTGTTGATGGATATGCAGATTTAAAAGAAGCCGTGTGTCGTAAATTCAAACGAGACAATGCGCTACATTATACCCCCAATCAGATTGTTATTTCTACGGGAGCTAAACAAGCTATTGCCAATACTATTCAAGTATTGGTCGACCCAGGAGATGATGTATTATTAGTTGCACCATATTGGGTAAGTTATGCCGCTATTGTAATGTTAGCAGAGGCTAATCCCATTGAAATTTATTCGGATATTAAGACTGATTTTAAAATCAGTCCTCAACAATTAGAAGCAGCTATTACTCCCAAAACAAAAATGGTTATTATCAATTCTCCTAATAACCCCAGTGGATCGGTTTACTCCGAACAAGAGTATAAAGCATTGGCCACTGTTTTGGAAAAATACCCCAATATTTATGTTTTATCCGACGAAATATACGAACACATTAATTATGGCGAGGGGAATTATAGTTTTGCTCGAATTCCCAGTATGTACGATCGAACAATCACGGTGAATGGAGTTGCTAAAGCCTTTGCCATGACTGGGTGGCGTGTGGGGTATATCGGAGCACCTGCTTGGATAGCAAAAGCCTGTACTAAAATGCAAGGACAAATAACAAGTGGTACAAACTGTATTGCGCAACGGGCAACTATAGCAGCATTAGATGCTCCAGTGAGTAAAATTCAATACATGATAGATGAGTTCGCAAAACGCAGAACCATGATATTGGAACTCCTCATTGAAATAGAAGGGTTTAAATTAAATCAACCAAAAGGCGCTTTTTATGTTTTTCCAGATATTTCTTTTTTCTTTGGAAAAACCTTTGGAAACAAAACAATAAATAATGCCTCTGATTTCGCACTATATCTATTAGAAAATGCGCACGTAGCCACAGTAACCGGAGAAGCTTTTGGATCACCAAATAACATACGTATTTCGTATGCTGCATCTGTTGAGGAAATAAAAGAAGCGGTAAAAAGAATCAAAAAAGTACTACGTAATTAGTGATCTCGCCAAAAAGATGGTGTGAATAATATCAAAATGGTAAATAATTCTAATCGACCCACAATCATTAGAAACGAACACCACCACTTTGCCCCTAAAGGTAATTCAAAAAAATTATGACTAGGACCTATACTTCCTAAAGCAGGTCCTACGTTTGATAAGGAAGAAACAGAGCCGCCAATAGCACTGATGAAGTCTAATCCGAATAAACTTAGAACACCCGCACCAATAATAAAAGTAATCATATATAAAATAAAAAAGGCAAGTACCTTATAAACCACCGAATCTTCAAGGGTTACATTATTAAATCGTAACGACAATATTGCGTTGGGATGCAAGACTCTTTTAAACTCCAGAAAACCATTTTTGATCATAATCAAATGACGCAACACTTTCATTCCTCCAGATGTCGAGCCCGAAGATCCTCCTAAAAACATGATACCAAAAAATAACATTGTTATAAAAGGAGTCCAAGCCGTAAAATCAGAAGTTACAAAACCTGTTGTAGTAATGACGGCTACCACCTGAAATATCGAATGTCGGATACTACTTTCGAATTTACCAAACACTTGAGGATGATTGCCTGTTATTTGGGGTAAATCAACTGAAAAGAACAAGGTAATACTACAAATTAATGCGAATGATACTACGAAAGTAAAGTACCATCTAAACTCATTGTCAAAAAAAAGTTTTTTAAATTTTCCTTTTAAACAAAAATAAATTAAGACAAAATTGGTTCCAGCCAAAAACATAAACAAAATAATGATATACTGTATAAAGGGATTGGAATTCCAATGCGCAAGGCTGGCATTTTTGGTAGAAAATCCTCCCGATGCCATTGTACTCATCGCATGATTGACCGCATCAAATAAGGACATCCCTGCAAGCAGTAATAATAAACTTTCTAAAAGGGTAAGACCTACATAAATGAGCCATAATCGCTTGGCAGTATCACTAATTCTTGGATGCAGTTTATCTCCACCTAATCCAGGGGCTTCGGCAGTAAACAATTGCATTCCCCCAATACCCAATAACGGTAAAATCGCAATCGCTAAAACAATGATTCCCATACCTCCCATCCAATGGGTAATTGATCGCCAAAGAATAATACTTTTTGGTAGACCCTCAATATCATTTAAAATCGTAGCTCCGGTAGTTGTAAAGCCAGACATTGTCTCAAAAAAAGCATTGGTGATGTCAGCAATAGCACTAGTCAAAAGATAAGGGAGAGTGCCAAAAACAACCATGATAAGCCAACCCAAAACAACCACTATATATCCCTCTCTTTTTCGGATAACTTTGGGGTATGATTTTGTGGTCAATAAAAAAGTTAAACTCGTCGCCAGCGTAATTATCGTAGACAGCAAAAGTCCCCTCAAAGCCCCATCATTAAAAAAGTAACTTACCATTGTAACCACTCCCATAGCACTACCATTAAAAAGTAACAGTATACCCATAATGTGAATGATGGTTTTGGTATTAAATCGTTTCATTACAAAAAGAGTCGTTCTATACGTTGAATGGATTTTGGTAAGCAACAAACTAGAACGCGATCCCCCGCGATAATTTCAAAATCACCCAATGCAATAATCCCTAATCCTTTTCTGATAACTCCCCCGATGGTGGCAGACTTAGGAAAGTTTAATTCTCGAATTTTTTTTCCGATAACTTTTGATTTTTCTTGAGCAACAAATTCAAGAATTTCAGCATCCATGTTGTTTAGTTTTGCCAAATCGACCACTTCCCCTTTTCTTATGTAACGAAAAATGGTATTGGCGGTCAGTAGTTTTTTATTGATAATCGTATCTACACCGATGGATTTTGTAAGCTCCATGTAGTCCATATTTTCGACTAACGCAATGATTTTTCCTACCTTTTTTGATTTGGCCATAAGCACAGACATAATATTGGTCTCCGAATCGTCTGTTACACTTATGAAAGCATCCATATCTTCAATGTTTTCCTCCACTAAAAGTTCTACATTTCTACCATCTCCATGAATCACCATGGTATCGGTAAGGTGATCAGCTAATTGAACCGCCTTTTCCTTATCGAGCTCAATCAATTTAACTCGAATTCCCCGAGCGCATAGTTCTTCGGCGGTTTTAGAACCTATCCGTCCTCCACCTAAAATCATTACATTTTCAATATCTTTTTTCACAAATCCCGTAAGTTTGTACAATTCGGATACTCCTTCAGGTAAAGTGGTAAAATAAATTTGATCTCCTTCACAAAACGTTGTATCACCTCTTGGAATTAGCGTCGTACTCGTGGCAACTCTTTTAATCGCAATTGGCATAAAATGTACTCCAGGAAAAAATGCGGCTGCTTCTTTCACTGTTTTTCCAATAAAGGGTGCGGAAGCATTCAAGGTTGTTCCCATCATAGTGAGCGCACCGTCTTCAAACTCGTAACTATTATTAAATGCAGATTGATTTACAAGAAGTTGAATTTCTTTAGCCGCTAATTCTTCGGGAGAAATTAATTCATCTATTCCAAGTGATTTAAAGTCTACATCAGTCTTATATCCGTCAAAATCGATATTGGTCACTCTAGCAATTGTTCGTTTGCATCCCAATTGTTTAGCTAATAAGCAGGTCATTAAATTAGTTGTTTCAAAAGGTGTTACAGCAATAAGCATATCTGATTCTGCCGTATTTGCTCTTTTCAGGGTACTTAAATCCGCGGGATCCCCTTTTACTGCACGAATATCCAAATGATTGTCCGCATAATTTAAATCCTCTTTGACACAATCAATAAGCGTAATATCTTGAGATTCAAAGGATAGTAACTTAGCCAGGTGAAGACCCACATCACTAGCCCCAGCTATAATAATTTTCATACAAAGATTGAATATGAACACAAATATAATGGTTTTTTAAATCGAAAATTGAAAATGGGTTTTATTGATCATACAATCTTTATATTTGATAAAAATTATGCATGAATAAAAAAGAAGTTACTCCCTATCAAATTTCAACCCAAACAAAAAAAGAACAAGTCACTAACATGTTCAATACTATTGCGAGTAAATACGATGGGATGAATCGTGTAATTTCATTAGGGATCGACCAACACTGGCGCAAAAAATTAGTAAAAATGGTCAACCAAACTAACCCCTCCTCAATTTTGGATATTGCTACTGGAACAGGTGATTTGGCAATTGCGCTATCAAAAACTCCTCAAGCAGAAATAATTGGTCTTGATATTTCTCCTAACATGCTGTCTGTTGGTATTGAAAAAATTAAAAAATTATCCCTAGAAAATCGAATTAAAATGATTGTTGGAGATGCCGAAAATTTGACCTTCGAAAACCAATCCTTTGATAGTATTACAGTAGCTTTTGGTGTTAGAAACTTCGATAACTTAGATAAAGGATTGAAAGAGCTCTTACGGGTTCTTAAAAAAGGAGGGAGTTTATTTATTTTGGAAACTTCTGTTCCTGAAAAAACTCCTTTCAAACTAGGTTATTTTATTTACAGTAAATACATATTAGCTACTTTGGGACGTTTGTTTTCTAAGGATAAAAGTGCTTATCAATATCTCTCCGATTCAGCGGCTGCTTTTCCTTATGGTAAACAACTTTGCAATATTTTGAAAAAAAATGGGTTTACACTAGTAGAATATTTTCCACAAACAATGGGGGTAGTTACAATTTACAAAGCACAAAAATAATCATGGTATGCGAATTATTTTAGGGTTAATTTTTATTTTAATGTTTGGAAACACATCGGGTTTCGGTCAAATAGATAAACGTCCTGAAAACCTTCGCGTTTTTGACAAGAAAAAAATAAATTTTGGGTACTATCTCGGGTTTAATTTAGTGAGTTACGGGATAGAATACAAACAAATTCCGCAAAAACAAATCTTCATAGATCCGCAACTTGGTTTTAATGTAGGATTAATCGGAGATTACAAAATCATGGAATATTTAAACTTGCGTTTTGAGCCTGGGATGTTTGTTACCCAAAGAGATTTAAACTTTCCGCTCGACCCATTAACCTCCTCCCCGACTGACCTTATAAGACAAGTAAGATCAACTTACATACGATTTCCTTTGATGGTTAAGTTAAGTACTAAGCGTTTACGTAATGTAAGGCCTTATATTACTGCAGGTCTTTCCTACTCGATCAATTTGTCGGGTAACGAAAATAGTATCGAAGATAATCGCAGTGGTACATTTAGAGTAAAGTCTGAAATGAATGCAATAGAAGTTGGTGTGGGAACAGAAATATATCTCCCTTATTTTAAATTCACTGTTGCATTACGTGGAATACTTGGCTTTTCAGACGAGTTAGTCCCTGACAATCCACTTGCAGGAAACCCAAGTGTGTGGACCGATAACTTAACCAAAATAAAGACCCAAGGATTTTTCTTGAACTTTATTTTTCAATAGTTCGTTTTATTTCTCCTATTAAAATTCCCGCGGCCATGGCAACATTCAAACTTTCTGTTTTTCCGTTTTCGTACGAGGGTATTGAAATCTCATGATCCAATATTTTTTTTATTTTAGTTGAAATTCCTTGTCCTTCGTTTCCCAAAACAAGAACAGATGAAGGGTGAACGGAGGTGGTGTATATTGACTTTCCAGTCGTAGTTGCCCCATAAACGGGCAATGAAGTTTGTACTAAAAAATCGTTTAGTAGCCTATAATGAACATTTACCCGCGCTAATGACCCTACAGTAGCTCGAATCACTTTTGGATTGTAACAATCGACCGTATCCAGAGAACAAATAATATGTTTAACTGAAAACCAATCGCATAACCTGATTATTGTTCCTAAATTTCCAGGATCTCGAATAGCATCCAAAGCAACAATTAGACCTTTTTTATCAATGATTTCTTTTTTGGGGATCCGAAAAACCGCTAAAGAATCAGCTGGAGATTGTAAGCTACTCATCTTTGAGAGAGTTTGAATATCTACCACTTGAGCATCTTCGTTCAAAAACATGTTTTTATCTACTGTAAATAATTCATCACATTGAAACCCTGCATGCAAAAATTCTTGAATTCCCTTGATCCCCTCCACCACAAAATTTCCATAAATAGCCCTGTATTTTTTTTGTTGCAACTGGCGAATGCTTTTAACTTTGTTTTTGCTAACCATGTAAATAATGTATTTTTGGGTATTTTACCTCCATTGTGAATTCAAAAATAAGATTATTCATTGGGATTTGTACATGGCTCACAGGATGCAGCGTTACAAATAAGCTTGAACCTCAACAAGAACTTTTGTTGCGTAACACTCTTGTTGTTGATGGAATCAAAACCAACAATGATTCCATAAAAAGTATCATTCGTCAGAAACCTAACAAACGTTTTTTAGGAATTCCTCTTGCCTTGATGATTCACCAAAGTGCACGATCGGATGCTGACACTGCTTTTGTGTCATGGCTTCATCGGAAACCTAAGCGTTTGGAAAAGATGCGAAAATTGTGGTCAAAAAAACAAATTTATCAAATGCGTGATTATATTATGGGCTTCCAAAAATGGAAAAAATCTGTTGGTGAAGCCCCAAGTTTGGTCGATAGTTTTCAAATGGAATTAACTTCTCAAAAATTAAATTCATACTTAAAAAACAAAGGATATTTTAAATCAAAAGTGAATTTCGAAAAAAAATCTTTAGACAAAAAAGGATATGCCGAGGTTATCTATTCCACTACCTTAGGATTGCCGTACTACTTAGACACTATCTCAGTCAATATTGCCAGTCCAGCTATTGACTCTCTTTATTTTGCCTCAAAAAATAATGCTGTCCTAAAGAGAGGAAATCAGTTTAACACCCTTGATTTTGAAAAAGAAAGAAACCGGTTATATAACAACTTTAGAAATGCCGGAGTATTCGACTTTCAACTAAATTCCATTAATTTTGAAGTAGCCTGGGATACTACTGGTCTAGATTATGTTTTACCTGTTAAACTCGAAATTAGCGATTTTAGAGAGAATTCAGAAGATGGGATTATCTACAAGCCGTATACAACCTATAAATTTAAAAAAATAAACGTTTTTATTGATACAGAAAAAGAGAACTATACCAACCATACCGAATATGACGGTATTCATTTTTATTCAAAAGGTAAGCTAAAATACAGGCCCAAAGTGATTGCTAATGCTATTGTTCAAAGGCCTAATGATTTATTTCGAGATCAAGATCGTTCAGCAACTTTAAGACAGTTTACCAGGCTTCAAAGTTTTGATTATCCTCGTCTAAATGTTGATTATTCATCCGATGAAACCAACTCTTTGGATGCTCATATTTTCTTGACGCCAAAAGAACGTTTTTCTTTAGGATTTGGATTGGATCTTACACAATCTAATATTCTTGATAGCGGTGTTGCTTTTAACAGTTCATTGGGAATATTAAATGTATTTCGCGGAGCCGAAATTCTCGAAATAGGCACAAGAGGGTCAATAGGTCGATCTGCAGACTTGATTATCTCAGAAATTGGAATGGATGTTGGTATACGATTTCCAAGAATATTTTTTCCGATCAAAACTGAAAAAATTATTCCAAATAAAATGGACCCTTCTACATCTTTTAATCTTGGTACATCATTGCAAAACAATATTGGATTAGACAAGCAAAATTTTACCATTAACTTAGAGTATTTATGGAAACCAACGCCCTTAAAGAAATACGGCTTTAAACTCATTGACTTTGAGTTAGTAAATAATCGAAATATTACCAATTATTTTAACGTCTATCAAAATACTTTTGAAGACTTGAACACAATTGCTTCAAAAATCAATACACGTCCAGAATATTTTGAAAATGGTCGCCTAATTATTCCTGAAGGGGCGAATTCTTTTATCAACTACATTTTGAGTGGTGGTTCCTCCTTAAATCTTGAAGACAGCGATTTTGTTACTGTACAACGTATTCAAGAGAGAAAACGGCGACTCACTCAAAACAATCTTATAATAGGATCAAGTTTTTCTTACAGCCGCAATACAAGGACCAGTTTTTTTGATGATAGTTTTTCACAATTTCGTTTTAAGATCGAAGCTGTAGGCAATCTGATTGAGTTTTTCTCAAATCCATTAACCCTTAAACTAAAAGATGGAAAAAAAATATTGTTTGAATTACCCTATTCTCAGTACCTGAAAAGCGAAATTGATTACATAAAACATTGGTCGATATTAGGCGGTGTACTGGCAAGTCGAACATTTATGGGGGTAGCTTTACCTGTAGGTAATTCCAATAGTATCCCCTTTAATCGCTCTTATTTTTCGGGAGGAGCTAATGATAATAGAGCATGGGAAGTATATCGATTAGGGCCTGGTAGCAGTAATTCGTCCAATGAATTTAATGAAGCAAATTTAAAATTAGCTTTTAGTCTCGAATATCGTTTTGGGCTCATCGGGCCCTTAAAGGGAGCTTTATTTGTTGATGCAGGAAATATCTGGAATATTGCTGACGATGTCAATGATCCTGACCAACGTTTTGATCACCTTTCTGATTTAGAGGAACTAGCTGTAGGAATGGGGTTTGGGTTGCGTTATGATTTCGGATTATTTATATTTCGCTTCGATACGGGCTTTAAAGCCCACAATCCTGCATTACCTAAATCAAACCGATGGTGGACTGATTTTAATTTTAACGAAGCAAACTTTACAATTGGTATAAATTATCCTTTTTAACTCTCTTTTTTCTTTATACTTTTGTGGTTAAATTTTGATCCTAAAACCACATTAAAATGAGTCTATCCATTAAAGCTGGTGTCGCCACTGGAAAACAAGTTCAAGAAATTTTTACGCTCGCTAAAGAAAAGCAATTTGCACTCCCCGCCGTTAACGTGGTAGGATCAAACTCAATTAATGGTGTTTTAGAAACAGCTGCTTCCCTTCACGCTCCAGTAATTATTCAGTTTTCAAACGGTGGGGCACAATTTAATGCTGGAAAAGGACTTTCCAACGACAATCAACAAGCTGCCATCCAAGGAGCCATAGCAGGAGCAAAACATGTACATCAACTTGCTAAAGCCTACGGAGTTGTCGTGATCTTACACACCGATCACGCTGCCAAAAAATTACTTCCTTGGATAGATGGTCTCTTAGAAGCAAGTGAACAACACTTTGCTGAAACCGGTATTCCTTTGTTTAGCTCCCACATGATTGATTTATCGGAGGAGCCTCTAGAAGAAAATATTGAAACCTGTAAAAAATATTTAGAACGCATGTCAAAAATGGGCATGACACTTGAAATAGAACTAGGAGTAACAGGTGGTGAAGAAGATGGAGTAGATAATACTGATATTGATGTATCAAAATTATACACACAACCCGAGGAAGTGGCTTATGCATTTGAAGAATTATCTAAAATTAGTTCACAGTTTACAGTAGCCGCTGCCTTTGGAAACGTACATGGTGTATACAAGCCAGGTAATGTTAAGCTGACTCCTAAAATTTTAAAAAATTCTCAAGAATTTGTGAGCGAAAAATATGGAGTTGATCACAACACCATTGATTTTGTATTTCACGGAGGATCCGGGTCAAGTCTTGAAGAAATTCGTGAAGCTATCGGATATGGAGTGATCAAAATGAATATTGACACCGATATGCAGTACGCATATATGGAAGGTATACGAGATTATATCCAAAGCAAAAAAGAGTATTTACAACAACAAATTGGAAACCCAGAAGGAAAAGATGTTCCAAACAAAAAACATTATGATCCTCGAGTTTGGCTACGTGAAGGTGAAAAAACTTTTGTTAGTAGATTAAAACAAGCCTTTGAAGACCTCAATAATGTTAATACTCTCTAGGTTTTTCTATATTTGATTAAAATATTCACGATATGACGTGGTTCAAAAGAACAGAAAAAGGAATACAGACCTCTACGCAAGAAAAAAAAGATACTCCGCAAGGGCTTTGGTATAAATCGCCTACAGGTAAAATCGTAGATACTAAAGAACTTGAAGAAAATTTTTATGTCTCTCCTGAAGATGGATACCATGTTCGAATCGGGAGTAAAGAATATTTTAAAATTTTATTCGATGACAACGACTTTGTTGAGCTTGATAAAAATTTAAAATCAAAAGATCCTTTGAAGTTTCATGATACAAAATCCTACAGAGATCGATTAAAAGCTGCTCAGCAAAAAACGAATTATAAAGATGCATTGAGATCTGCAGTCGGTAAATCTAATGGAAATGAACTTGTCGTTAGTTGTATGGATTTTAGTTTTATTGGCGGTTCAATGGGATCTGTTGTAGGCGAAAAAATTTACCGTGCAGCCGATTATGCTCTTCAACACAATATTCCTTTTTTAATGATTTCAAAATCAGGGGGAGCTCGTATGATGGAAGCCGCTATTTCGCTCATGCAAATGGCTAAAACCTCTGCAAAGTTAGCGCAGCTTGCTGAGGCAAAAATCCCCTATATTTCACTGTGTACAGATCCTACAACTGGAGGCACGACTGCTTCTTTTGCTATGTTAGGGGACATTAACATCTCTGAACCTGGTGCACTCATTGGGTTTGCTGGACCAAGAGTAGTAAAAGATACCACAGGAAAAGAATTACCCAAAGGCTTTCAAACGGCCGAATTTCTTAAAGAGCACGGTTTTCTAGATTTTATCACCCATCGTAAATATCTAAAAAAGAATGTCAATATGTATCTAGATTTAATTCTTAATCGAAGATTAACTAAAAGTACAGTTTAATAACAATTTAAATATTATATTTGCATCCCGTTAAGAAAGTCTTAGCGGATACATAAAAATCATTTACAAAAATATTGGCATGTATTTAACAAAAGAAGCTAAAGAAAACCTCTTCAAAAAATACGGTAAATCTGAAAAAGATACTGGTTCAACCGAAGCACAAATTGCTTTGTTTACTGAACGCATTAACCATCTTACAGTACACTTGAAAAAAAATCAAAAAGATTTTAATACTGAGCGATCATTAGTGATGTTAGTGGGAAAACGACGAAGTCTTCTTGACTATTTAAAATCTAAAGATATTGAGCGTTACCGTTCCTTAATAAAGGAATTAAATATCCGAAAATAAGCGATTCGAAAAAGCATCATAGTTTTTCATTGGGGGTACTACGACAACAACACAACAACCCTTTTTTTAACTTATAAATGAAAAATATGATACCTAAAGTATTTACTGAGTCTATTGACTTAGGAGATGGACGTTTAATTACCTTAGAAACAGGTAAACTCGCCAAACAAGCAGATGGCTCTGTGGTCGTCCGTATGGGAAATGCCATGTTATTGGCAACCATTGTTTCGGCTCGTAAAGCCTCTCCCGTGGACTTTTTGCCCTTGACCGTTGACTACCGAGAAAAATTTGCAGCAGCAGGTCGTTTTCCAGGTGGTTTTTTTAAGCGTGAAGCCCGACCAAGCAACGAAGAAATATTAACCATGCGATTGGTGGATCGAGTACTACGTCCGCTATTTCCAAAAGATTATCATGCGGAAACTCAACTCATGATACAATTGATGTCGCATGATGATGAGGTGATGCCTGATGCTTTGGCAGGATTAGCAGCATCAACAGTAATCCAACTTTCCGATATTCCTTTTGAGTATCCTATTTCTGAAGTTCGGGTAGCTCAAATCGATGGTGAATTCATAATCAATCCGAGTAGAACTCAACTTGCCGATTCTAGTGTTGATATCATGATTGGTGCCAGCATTGATTCCGTGGCTATGGTCGAAGGCGAATTTGATGAAGTTTCCGAAGAGCTTATGGCCGAGGCAATACGATTTGGACACGAGGCAATCAAAAAACAAATTGAAGCTCAAGTTCGTCTAGCTGAAGCCGTTGGCAAAAAAGAAACTCGTGAATATGAAACCGAAGACCAAGACGAAGCACTACAACAACGTGTACATGATTTTGTATACGATAAATGTTACGAAATTGCTAAGTTAGGCTCATCAAAACAAGAACGTAGCGAAAAATTTGGACAAGTCAAAGAGGCATTACTCGCTGAATTCTCTGAAGAAGAGTCAGAAGAAAAAAGTGTTCTAATAAGTAAATATTACAACAAAGCTCAAAAAGAAGCCATTCGCGAGTTGGTGTTGACAGAAGGTGTGCGTTTAGACGGACGTCAAACCACTGACATTCGTCCCATTTGGTGTGAGGTAGATTACTTACCTTCCACGCATGGTTCATCGGTATTTACAAGAGGGGAAACGCAAGCATTAGCAACCGTTACTCTAGGAACTTCACGTGAAGCTAACGTAATCGATCTACCTACTAATCAAGGGGAAGAGAATTTTTATTTACATTATAATTTTCCTCCTTTTTGTACCGGAGAAGCAAGGCCATTACGAGGAACATCACGCCGTGAAATAGGACATGGTAATCTAGCTCAACGCGCGCTTAAAAAAGTAATGCCTGACGATTGTCCATACACTGTACGTGTGGTTTCTGAAGTTTTAGAGTCCAACGGTTCCTCTTCCATGGCTACTGTTTGTGCAGGGACTATGGCCCTTATGGACGCAGGTGTTCAAATTACTAACCCTGTTTCTGGGATTGCTATGGGACTCATCTCGGATGGAGAGCGTTTTGCGGTATTGTCAGATATTTTGGGGGATGAGGATCATTTAGGCGATATGGACTTTAAAGTTACTGGAACCGCCAACGGAATTACAGCCTGTCAAATGGATATTAAAATCAAAGGGCTATCGTACGAAATTTTGATTCAAGCTTTAAAACAAGCCCGAGAGGGTCGTATACACATCTTGGACAAGCTTACCGAAACCATAGCCAATCCAGCTGCCGATGTCAAGTCACATGCACCACGCATGGTCACTCGTGTAATTCCTAATGAATTTATTGGTGCTTTAATTGGACCTGGAGGTAAAGTTATTCAGGAACTCCAAAAAGAAACCGAAACCACCATCGTAATCAATGAAGACCCCGTGACTGAAGAAGGAATTGTTGAGATTTTAGGAGTTAGCTCTGAAGGTATTGAGGCGGTATTAGCTAAAATTGATTCGATTATATTCAAGCCTAATAAAGGAGAAACTTATGAGGTTAAAGTGATTAAAATGCTTGATTTTGGTGCAGTGGTAGAATACACAGAAGCACCCGGAAACGAAGTTCTACTACATGTTAGTGAATTAGCATGGGAACGTACCGAAAATGTAAGCGATGTCGTGAATTTAGGGGATGTCTTTGAAGTTAAATACTTTGGTCTTGATCCCAGAACACGTAAAGAAAAAGTATCTCGTAAAGCTCTTTTAGAAAAACCTGAAGGCTATGTTGAGCGACCACCACGCAAACAAGGGGGTGGCGATAGACGCAGAGATAACCGAAGTAGAGATCGTAAATAACCCTACTTCAACTGATTTTTTAAAAACCCTCAATTTGAAACAAATTTGAGGGTTTTTTTGTGTGAATTATTTTCTACATTTAAAATAAAATATTCAACATCATGAAATATCTATATTTTGGAGTGATTGTTTTTCTGTTGATCGGATGTGATCAACAAAAAAAAGAATACTCTTCTGAGGCTATTCACGCACCCGAATTGAATCTTGAACAAGCCAAAAGACTTGTCAACCTTCCTGTTGAATGTGTTCAGGTGGAATACCCTAACAAACTTGGTCAAACTCTCGGAGGAGTTTCAGATTTGAAATCACCCAAAGCCTTACATCCTGCTTTTTATGGTTGTTTTGATTGGCACTCGTCAGTGCATGGGCATTGGAGCTTGGTCACCTTATTAAAACAATTCCCCATCCTGGATCAATCGGGCGAATTAAAGAAAATTCTTTTAGACAATATTTCTAAAGAAAATATACGCCTTGAAGTCGCGTATTTTAAAGAAATACATAACAGGAACTTTGAACGAACTTACGGATGGGCCTGGTTGCTGAAATTAGCAGAAGAATTACATACTTGGAATGACGAAACGGCAAGGGAACTGGAACAAAACTTACAACCTTTGACATATTTAATTGTTCAAAAATACCTGGAATTTCTTCCTAAACTCAAGTATCCCATTCGGGTAGGAGAACATACCAATACTGCATTTGGACTCTCTTTTGCTTGGGATTATGCCCATACGCTTGGTGATCACACCCTCAAGGAAATGATTGAAACAAGAGCAAAAGAATTTTATCTCCATGACACCCAATGTCCCATTTCATGGGAACCGAGCGGTTTTGATTTTTTATCCCCGTGTTTGGAAGAAGCAGCTATCATGAAAAGAGTTCAAACTAAAGACGAATTTAAAGTGTGGCTAAGTAACTTCTTACCACAATTACAGCAACAAAGTTTTCAACTTCCAGTGGGTGAAGTTACCGACAGAAAAGATGGTAAATTAGTTCATCTCGATGGGGTGAATTTTTCAAGAGCTTGGTCATTGTATACTATTATCGGAGATTTACCTGAATACAAACACTTAAAAACTATTGCTCATCAACACATTCATTATTCATTACCCAATATTGTAGGAGACAGTTATGAAGGCGGGCATTGGCTAGGAAGTTTTGCTATTTACGCTTTAAATGCTTCCAAGGATGATTAAAAAAATGTTTAATAATATTGGTCCGGGAACACTCATTGCAGCGGCCTTTATTGGTCCGGGCACCGTCACATTATGCACCTTGGCTGGTGTCCATTTTGGGTTTGATTTGTTATGGGCGATGATATTGTCCATCATTGCTACTTTAATTTTACAAGAAATGGCTGCTCGTTTGGGATTAATTTCCCAAAAAGGTCTTTCAGAAATTATCAAATCTGAAATTAAAAATCCTTGGGCAAATAAGTTGATGATTATCCTTATTTTATCAGCAATAGTGATCGGTAATGCCTCTTATGAAGCAGGAAATATTAGCGGTGGAATTTTAGGGCTGGAAACTATTTTTGGAAAAATTACTCTTGATATATTTGGACATGATTTGAATGTTCTGAGTCTAATTATTGGGGGTATCGCTTTTGTGTTGTTATACTTTGGGAACTATGTGATTTTGGAAAGGGCTTTAATCACTCTTGTGTTGCTAATGAGTATTTCTTTTCTTATTACTGCTGTCATTACGCAACCTCATATACTTGAAGTTCTCAAGGGTGCTTTTGTTCCTTCTGTTCCCAAACACAGCTTACTTACCATTATTGGATTAATTGGCACTACGGTTGTTCCCTATAATCTGTTTTTACATGCCTCTTTGGTAAAAGAAAAATGGAACAAAAAAGAGGATTTAAAAGCGGTTCGAAAAGATACTGTAGTGTCCATTATTTTGGGGGGATTAATTTCTATTGCAATAATAATAACGGCATCTTCAATTCGTGAAGTAAATATTACAAACGCTGCTGATTTAGCGAAAAGTTTGACTCCTTTGTATGGCGATTTTGCTACTTATTTTTTATCCATAGGTTTATTTTCGGCCGGGATTACTTCGGCCATTACTGCCCCTTTAGCGGCTGCGTATGTAGCCAAAGGCTGTTTGGGATGGTCGGGAAATCTAAAATCCAAAAAGTTTAAATCTGTTTGGATCTTTATTTTAACCTTAGGGGTTTTATTTTCGTCTCTGGGAATTAAACCCATCGAAATCATACAGTTTGCTCAGATTACCAACGGAATTTTGCTGCCCGTCATTGTAGGCGTTCTGCTATGGGTGCTGAATAAAAAATCTGTATTGGGAAGTTTTGTAAATTCAACTACTCAAAACGTGTTTGGCGTTTCTATTTTAATGATAACCTTTTTTTTAGGGATAAAAGGGATTTTTAAAGTCCTTGGAATTCCATTTTTTTGATGATTGATTTAAATTGTGATCTTGGCGAAGGAATAAATAATGAGCATCTGTTAATGCCGCTTATTTCGTCCTGTAGTATCGCCTGTGGAGGACATACGGGAACTACGGAAAGTATGGATCACGCTATTCTTTTAGCGATTCAATATGGGGTAAAAGTTGGAGTGCATCCTTCATTCCCTGATAAAGCAAATTTTGGTCGTAAAATGATGAACATTTCCGATTCCGAATTACAACTGAGTTTAGAGGAGCAAATGGCCTGTTTTAAACAAAGAGCTGCACTGCAAAACTGTACCCTGCATCATGTCAAACCTCATGGAGCCCTTTATCAACTGATTGCCAAAAACACAAAAAAAGCGGTTGTTGTCCTACGTGCCATCCGAAATATTTTTGAGGACATAAAACTTTATGTTCCCTACAACTCTGCTATTGAAAAAATAGCTCAACAAAACAATATGGAGATTTGCTATGAAGCTTTTGCCGACAGGAATTACAATGATGATTTAACCTTAGTTTCCAGAACACACCCTGAGGCAATATTCACTAACCCTCATAGGGTTTTGAACCATGTGAAAAGGATTGTACATGAATCAAAACTGAAAACCATTTCTGGAAATCTGAAGAAAATAAAAGCGGATACGATTTGTATCCATGGAGATCATAAAAATGCACTTCCGATCCTTCAACTTTTACATCGACATCTAAATGAATTTTAAACCAACATTTAAAGCTTTCGGGAGTGCAGTCATTCTTATGGAATGGCCAAAAATGATCGATGAAACTATCATTTTTGATATCATTAGCTTTGAAAAACAGCTGTCCAAAGAAGTTGTTACGGTAGATACCATTATTTCCTATCACTCATTGGCCATACGGTATCAACAAGGTATCCGGGATTATAGTTCGACAGTAAATGAGCTCAATAAATTATATGTACAGCCCAGACCAACAGAAAAGAAAAGTACTAAAGTTTGGAAAATTCCGGTGTGTTATGATATTAGGTTTGGATTAGACTTAGAAGCGATGTCCTCTCAAAAAAAAATTGAAATTGAGGAAATCATTCGGTTGCATGCCAAGCCTCGTTATCTGATTTATTTTTTAGGGTTTCAACCTGGTTTTATGTACCTGGGCGGGCTTAATAGGCAAATTCATATCCCCAGAAAATCAACTCCAAGACTACGAGTTGAAAAAGGATCTGTAGGGATCGGAGGAAAACAAACAGGGATATATCCTCAAGCCAATGCGGGAGGCTGGAATATTTTAGGGAGATCACCTCTTGATTTTTTTGATCGATCTCTTAAAAAACCTTGTTTTGCTCAGGCCGGCGATCGTATTCAGTTTCAACCTATCGATATAGAAACTTTTTTTCGGATCGAAGATCAAGTAAAAAAAGGAGTGTATACCCTGAAATCTGATCAATTATGATCCGTGTTTTACATCGAGGTATTCATCTCTCTGTTCAGGATAAGGG
The DNA here is from genome assembly GCA_965659665.1 of Flavobacteriaceae bacterium. Lineage (GTDB taxonomy): Bacteria > Bacteroidota > Bacteroidia > Flavobacteriales > Flavobacteriaceae > CBFHWU01. The sequence goes on along the minus strand of CBFHWU010000015.1, from coordinate 25,118 downwards.
AAGATTTGGCTTCGCAAAACTAGGGATTCCCACTTCCGGTTTTATGGATGCTTACTCTGCAGAATTGGCCAATAATTTATTGGGTAATCCAAAAGACAAGGCTGTTTTGGAGATCACATATGGTGCCGGAAGTTTTGAATTTTCAACAGAAACATTGTTATCCATCACTGGTGCTGATTTTTCAGCCGAATTAAATAGCAAGCCACTAAAGCTATATACGGTTCATCGTATTAAAAAAGGAGATATAATCTCGTTTGGAAAACGTAACTATGGTGCACGAACCTATCTTGCTGTACAAGGGGGAATACAAACGGAGATGGTTTTGGGAAGTCAAAGTTTTTCGCCCGGAATTACGCCAGCACATTTGGAGGAAAACGATGTGTTAGACCACGAAAATATTCGTGACATGAAGAAAAAAACGTTTTCTCGGATTAAGGTTCACCACAATCATTTTGTGTCGCCTGTATTAACGTGTTACCCTGGCCCCGAATTTGACCAACTCAACCAAAATCAACAAAAACAGCTGTTTCAACCCTTTACGCTTTCAGAGGACAACAACAGGGTTGGATACCGATTAAATGAGCCCTTACAACATCATTTGAATGCTATTCTGACCTCGGCTGTTTTTCCGGGAACAGTACAATTAACGCCTTCAGGAAAACTTATCATTTTGATGAGGGATAGCCAAGTGACAGGTGGATATCCCCGAGTACTACAACTATCCGAAAAGGCAATTTCCAGATTAAGTCAAAAGGTTGCCCGAGACGAAATTAGGTTTAAACTCATCCCATAAATAATGCCGATGAGTGGTAACCGACTGTTTGTTTAATCTTTAAAAGAAACATTATATGTCAAGGAGAAATTGGAGGGAATAAAATCCATTAAAATGAATGTATTTATAACAATAGAACAGAAAATTTTATTTTTACTATTAAAGACTATGAAAATGCAGAAGACTGTAATGGAAGTTGTGAGTAGTAATTTGTTATGTTAACCATGAAAATATTTTTTTTACACCATTGTCCATTTTTGCTTGTAAAGACCCAGGCAGTACATATACTTATTCTGTTCGAAATGAAAGTGGTGTCAGCTTAAAGTTAAGAGGTTATAATTTTACAATGGTTGAAAAGGGAAGTGTTATAACAAAAGCTACACTTTTTTTAACAAAACAACTAATTTTTGTTATTATTATAATTTTTATTTGTTAATTTAACTTTAATATTCTTTACAACCCCAATAACAGTTCTAATGACGATCAATAATCTACAATTTGAGCTTTCTAGCTTATTTAGCCTAAAAGTTTTTTTACTCTCCATAATTTTTGGTCAAGAGCCTCAATTATACGCTCAAGAAATCATTCCACGAGCCGAAACTCTCATTAATCCCGATCAGTTAGGCGTGTATTTTAGCTACGATACCGAGCTGGGAAATGATCTTTATTTTTATACTCCCGATGAGATGGAAGGTCAAAAAATATACCGTGGATTTCATTCCCCATTAAGTCCTTCGATAGACGAAAAAAGAACATACGATAATGATGTGCTTGACTACGCCACGCTTCAACCCCTCGAAAAACACTATTCAACAGGATCCATTTATTTTCGGTATTTTGAGAATGATTCTTTAAAAATGTGTTTCAAATCAAAAGACAGTACCCATACCAAAACAATAGCTTTAAAGCATCATCATTTTGTGATGAGTGGGCCTTCACTTTCAGTGATGCACGCTGCTTTGCCTTTGCACGAAACATTCAAAACGCAATATACAGCGCTTCATGTGGGGTTTCCGTATTGGAATAGTTTTGAGGTGAGTAAAATAGACTATGTGCTACGCGTCATCGGAACTGACCAAATCATGATGAATCAAAAAAAATACGATACTTTCGTCCTGGAAGTTTATCCTAAAGACAAGAAGTCAGGGGTGTACTACAAATCGTGGGTGACTCAAAAAAAACCTCACATCAAATTACAAAGTATCTACACTTCGTTTAAAAACAAAGATGAAGAAAACCGAATTTTTAAAATTAAAAAATCCTTTATAGCCAACCATATAAGCTAGTCCTATGAAAAAAATATTTTCTTTCTCATTGTTAATCTTTTTCGTGTGTTGTACAACCCCCAAAGAAAAACCCCCTGTGGCCAAAAAGGAAGCCACTGAACTTATCGAACATGGAGATAAACGTATTGATCCATATTTTTGGATGCGTCTTTCAGACGATCAAAAGGAAGCTGAAGTTGCTGACCCACAAACTCGAGATGTAGTTGCTTATTTGGAAGCTGAAAATAACTATACCGATCAAATGTTGGCGCACACAAAAACCCTTCAAGATACCCTATACCACGAGATGATTGGACGAATTAAGCAAAATGATCGTTCAGTTCCATATTCCGTCAACGGGTATCAATATTATTCAAGATATGAAGAAGGAAAAGAGTACCGGCTCTATTGTCGTAAAAAAAACGAAAAAGAAGCTCCAGAAGAAATCATGCTAAATGGACCAAAAATGGCTGAAGGAACAAATTACTTTTCCATTAGCGGTCGAAGTGTCAGCGAAAATAACCGCTACTTGGCTTATGGATTAGATTTGGTATCCAGAAGAAATTATACGATTCATGTCAAAGACCTAGAAACAGGGGAACTCTTACCCGATAAAATTGAAAACACCTCAGGTAGAGCCGTTTGGGCAAATGACAACAAAACTTTATTTTATATTAAAAAAGACCCTCTTACTTTACGCTCAAACAAAATCTATCGTCATAACCTTGGAACCGATTCAAGTCAAGATGTACTCGTTTATGAAGAAAAAGACGAAACTTTTGGATGTACGATTTACAAATCAAAATCCAGAGCGTATTTGATGATTACCTCCTATCAAACTCTCTCCAATGAGTACCAATATTTGGATGCTCATACCCCTACTGGCAAGTGGACAATGATACAACCTCGTGAACGTGGATTGGAATATTCGGTAAGTCATTTTGGAAACCATTTTTACATTAATACCAACCATGAAGCTGAAAATTTTAGACTAATGAAAACTACTGTCACTACCCCATCCAAAGAAAATTGGCAAGAACTTATTCCACATCGAGACGATATTTTGTTAGAAGGGATTGATATTTTTGAACGATTTTTGGTTGTTACTGAACGCAAAAACGGACTTACTCAGCTTAGAGTAATTCCATGGAACTCCAATAAAAAGGAACATTATATTGAATTTAATGACCCTACCTATTCTACTTGGACCTCTATAAATCCAGAATTTAAGACCGATTGGTTGAGGTTTAATTATTCATCCATGACTACGCCAAGTGTTACTTATGATTACCATATGGAAAATAAAAAGCGAGTCGTTAAAAAAGAGACCGAAATTCTGGGGGGAAAATTTGATCGCGAAAATTATATTTCAGAAAGATTATACGCCCCAAGTAGAGATGGGAAAACACAAATTCCTATTTCGGTAGTTTATCATAAAGATTTTCAAAAGGATGGTACTCAACCCTTAATACTCTATGGATATGGATCCTATGGAAACTCTATGGACGCAGGGTTTAGTTCATCACGGTTAAGTCTATTAGATCGTGGATTTGCATATGCTATCGCTCATATCAGAGGAGGGCAAGAAATGGGTCGTTATTGGTATGATGAAGGTAAAATGATGAACAAAAAAAATACATTTTACGATTTTATTGATTGTGGTAAATTTTTAATCGATCGTCAATTCACTTCATCTGAGCATTTGTATGCTTTGGGAGGAAGTGCTGGCGGGCTTTTAGTTGGAGCTGTCATCAATATGGCCCCACAACTATTTCATGGCGTTATTGCAGCCGTGCCATTCGTAGATGTAGTTTCGACAATGATGGATGAAGATATTCCATTGACCACTGGAGAGTTTGACGAATGGGGTAATCCTAAAATTGAAAAAGATTACCACTACATCAAATCCTACTCTCCATATGACAACGTAGAAAAAAAGGATTACCCAAATTTGCTGGTCACTACAGGGTATTGGGATAGTCAAGTTCAATATTGGGAACCTGCAAAATGGGTAGCGAAGTTAAGAGCCCATAAAACAGATGCGAATCTATTATTATTACATTGTGACATGGAAGTGGGGCATGGAGGTGCCTCAGGACGTCTAAAACGATTTAAAGAAACCGCCATGGAATATGCGTTTTTGTTGGATTTAGAGCAGCGCTAAATTTTATCAACAAGTACTTTGTAGGTGGGGTCTTCAAGGATATTTACTTTGATTACTTTTTCGGCATTGTTGAGCAGTTGCTGACAATCTCGGCTCAAATGCTTAAGGTGGACCTTTTTTCCCAATTTATGATATCGACTTGTTATTTTATTTAAAGCATCAATAGCTGACATATCCACTACTCTACTTTCTGAAAAATCGATGATAACTTGATCGGGGTCATTTCTAAAATCAAATTTCTCAAGAAAAACAGCTACAGATCCAAAAAATAAAGGTCCATAAATTTCATAGTGTTTTACCCCTTCTTCGTCCATACGTTTTCGTGCACGAATACGCCTGGCATTGTCCCAGGCAAATACCAATGCTGCAATCACAACCCCTGATAGAACAGCCAAAGCAAGATTGTGCAGAAACACCGTAACAAGAGTCACCAAAATCATAACAAAAATATCAGATTTTGGCATTTTGTTTAGCACACGAATACTTGCCCATTCAAAAGTTCCAAGGGCCACCATAATCATCAATCCAGTAAGTGCTGCTATGGGCATTTTTTCGATTAATCCTGAACCAAACATGATAAAAACCAATAACATCAATGAGGCTACAATTCCAGATAATCGAGCCCTAGCACCTGAGGAGATATTGATCAAACTCTGACCAATCATGGCACAACCCCCCATGCCTGAAAAGAATCCAGAAAGCACGTTAGCCGTTCCTTGAGCAACAGCTTCTTTATTGCCTCGTCCACGAGTTTCGGTGATTTCATCAATAATGTTCAAGGTCAGTAAGCTTTCAATTAAGCCAACCCCAGCGATAATCACAGCATAGGGAAGTATCAATAGTAATGAATCTAAAGTAAATGAGATATCTGGAATATGGAAAGGAGGGAAACCTCCTTTGATCGAAGCAATATCTCCAACTGTTTTGGTTTCAATTCCAAAAACAACCACCAATCCAAAAATAGCCAAAATAGCAATGAGAGAGGCTGGAAGAGCTTTATTCAGTTTGGGTAATCCCCAAATGATGAGCATGGTGACCACAACCAAGGATGAAAAAATAAATAATGAAGTTCCTGAAATCCAAGAACCTGAATCATCCTTGAATTGAGTAAGCTGAGAAGTAAATATAATAATTGCCAACCCGTTAACGAATCCAAACATAACCGGATGAGGTACAAGTCGCATAAACTTTCCTAAACGAAGAACTCCTGCAACAACCTGAATCAAACCTGCCAATATTACTGCGGCAAAAACATATTCAGCCCCGTGAGAAAGAGCCAATTCAACAATAACAATTGCTATAGCTCCCGTAGCTCCCGATATCATTCCGGGACGTCCACCAAAAATTGATGTCACTAAACCCATTACAAATGCCGCATAAAGCCCTATCAAAGGAGATAAACCGGCTATCAGGGCAAAAGCAACTGCCTCTGGAACCAACGCTAAGGCAACCGTTAGCCCAGATAAAATTTCGGTTCTGAAGTTTACTTTTTGTTTGAAATCAAATAAATTAAGCCTCTTTTTCATAAAATATGACGTTACAAATTCAGGTAGTTTTTTTTTCAAGCGGCAAAAGTATGTTTTTTGAAAAGTTATTTACCTAAAAAAGGAAAAAAATGTAACTTTTTTAATTATTGTTTCGTATAACTAATGTATATCACACACTATATAAATGAGACAATTAAAAATTACTAAGCAGGTTACTAATCGAGAGACTGCATCTTTAGACAAGTATTTACAAGAAATTGGAAAAGTTGACTTAATTACCGCCGATATGGAGGTAGAACTCGCCCAGCGCATCAAAGCGGGGGATCCCATTGCATTAGAAAAATTAACCAAAGCCAATTTACGTTTTGTAGTTTCCGTTGCAAAACAGTACCAAAATCAAGGGTTAACACTTCCCGACCTTATCAATGAAGGAAACTTGGGTCTCATTAAAGCGGCAAAAAGATTTGACGAAACTCGAGGTTTTAAATTTATTTCTTACGCTGTATGGTGGATTCGTCAATCCATATTACAAGCCTTAGCAGAGCAATCTCGTATTGTTCGTCTTCCACTTAATAAAATTGGATCGATTAATAAAATTAATAAAACATATGCCTTTTTAGAACAAGCACATGAGCGAGTACCCTCAGCCGAAGAAATTGCTAAAGAATTGGATATGACCATCTCGGATGTAAAAGAATCCATGAAAAATTCAGGTCGTCACGTCTCTATGGATGCCCCGTTGGTGGAAGGGGAAGACTCCAATCTTTATGATGTTCTTCGTAGTGGAGAATCACCAAATCCTGACAAAGACCTCATGCACGAGTCATTACGAACTGAAATTAGTCGTGCTTTAGAAACCCTTACTCCTCGCGAATCTGATGTTGTTCGGCTGTACTTTGGATTGGGTGGCCAACATCCTATGACCCTCGAAGAAATAGGCGAAACCTTTGACCTTACACGTGAACGTGTTCGACAAATCAAGGAAAAAGCCATCCGTAGATTAAAACATACTTCAAGAAGTAAAATTCTCAAAACATATTTAGGTTAATGTCCAAAAAACGCATTGCACCATCTCTATTAGCTGCTGATTTCTCCAATCTACAGCGCGACATTGAATTGATCAATGACAGTAAAGCGGACTGGTTTCATATCGATGTGATGGATGGTGTATTTGTTCCTAATATTTCTTTTGGAATGCCAGTGATAAAATCGATCAGCGAGCACACCCAAAAACCTTTGGATATTCACTTGATGATTATTGATCCCGATCGTTATATCAACACTTTTTCCCAATTAGGTACCAACATACTCACTGTTCATTATGAGGCATGTACGCACTTACACCGCACTGTACAAGCCATCAGGTTGTCGGGCATGAAGGCTGGTGTAGCATTAAATCCACATACTCCTGTTGCTGTTTTAACAGATATTATTAATGATATTGATGTGGTCTGTTTAATGAGTGTCAATCCAGGTTTTGGAGGGCAATCCTTTATCGAAAATACTTATCGTAAAGTGAATCAACTCAAAACACTTATCGAAACAAATGCTGCCTCAGCACACATTGAAATTGATGGGGGAGTAACTGATTCTAATGCTGGTTTGTTAATTAAAGAAGGAGCAGATATTTTGGTTGCTGGTAATTTTGTTTTTCAATCCTCAGATCCATCTGCAACCATTAAACAACTACACGAAATAGCAAACGCCTAACCATGCATCATCCAATAATTGGCGTTGGGATGATGAGTGGAACTTCCTTAGATGGACTTGATCTTTGTGCCGTAACTTTTAAAAACAACTTTAGCTCTTTTGAGATTATTGCATCCAATACCCTCCCCTACAATACCTATTGGCATGATAAATTAGATGATGCTTATAACTACTCTAAAAAGGAACTATCCAAACTCCACTTGGAATATGGCCAATATTTAGGGCAACAAGCCCTTCATTTTATTCAGGAAGAATTAGTTGAGCATGTAGCCTATATCGCTTCTCACGGCCATACTGTATATCATCAGCCAGAAAATAATTATACCCTCCAAATAGGCTCTGGAGTTGAAATTTCAAAACTGACACAACTTCCTGTGATTTACGATTTTCGATCTCAAGATATAAGGCTAGGCGGTCAAGGAGCTCCGTTAGTCCCTGTGGGAGATGCTTTGTTGTTTTCAGATTACGATGCCTGTCTCAACCTAGGAGGATTTGCTAATATTTCTTTTGATCGTGGAGGAAAACGCCAAGCTTTTGATATTTGTCCTGTCAATATTGTGTTAAATAGATTGGCGAAAACTATGGGTTATGAATACGACCACAAAGGAACGATCGCTCAAAAAGGAAAAGTCAACTCATCAGTGTTCAAAGACTTAAATTTGTTGGCATATTACTCCCTAAAACCTCCAAAATCTTTAGGTAGAGAATTTATCGAAAATGAATTCTGGCCTATAATTCTTAAATCAAATACCACTACTACAGATCTGCTAAGTACTTGTTGTGAACATATTGGCAGTCAAATTGGAGAAGTTTTGAAAGAAAAAAAAATCACTTCAGTACTCGTCAGTGGTGGAGGAGCTTACAACTCATTTTTATTGACGTGTATTCAAAAATACTGCGACACCTCATTGATCATTGGAGAGGATAGCTTGGTTAATTTTAAGGAAGCGCTTATTTTTGCGCTTTTAGGGGGGTTACGACTCCATAACAAAGATAATATATGGGCAAGTGTTACCGGTGCTTCCAAAAATCACTCCAGCGGTCAAATGGTTTTTCCTTGAAAATTTACAGAATAATAATTATTTTTAAACACAAATTAAATCCTTAATCCTAAAACGTTCCAAAAATATTTTACCATACGCTTTGAGCCCCTAGATAATATCGTATTTATCATTTAAGTGGTTGTACCTATCAAGAGGTTTAAAACTTGGCAAGGTGTTTTGTAAAGCGTGAATTTTAACCCTAATAAATCAAATAAATGATGAGACTTATCTTACTACTATTTACAGTTCTTTTTTTAGGAGGCTGTAAAGTAAATCAATTCACAGGCAAAAAGACCTTGAATTTTTTCAAAAACAACGATTATATTTTTGGTATGTCGTTCAAGGAGTACAATAGTTTTTTAGAATCAAATACGGTGATTAGCAATACTCCTGAAAGTGAAAAAATTGAACAAATAGGAAAAGAAATTGCAAAGGCAGCTCAAGAATATTTCGAATACAAGGGCTTATCTGAATATTTGAAAGACTATCAGTGGGAATATCATTTGGTAGAGGACAAAACGGTAAATGCTTGGTGTATGCCAGGAGGTAAAATTGTTTTTTATACTGGGATTTTGGGTGTTGCTTCTAATGATGATGGGATTGCTACCATTATGGGTCATGAAGTTGCACATGCCTTAGCCGATCATGGTGCGCAGCGAATGTCGGCAGGAATGTTACAACAATTTGGTGGATTGGCCACTCAACAACTGAGTCAAAATGAATCAGAAGAAAAAAAAGACCAAATCATCAAAGCCTACAATTTGGCTAGTGCGGTAGGTGGAATTTTACCCTACAGTCGAAAACATGAAACAGAAGCCGATAAAATAGGGCTACAATTGATGACGATAGCAGGATACAACCCAAATGAAGCCCCAAAACTATGGCAGCGGATGAAAGCGCAATCAAAAGGGAGTACTCCTGAGTTTTTAAGTACACATCCCGCAGAAGAAACTCGCATCACCAATTTAAAAAATTGGATTAAAGAAGCCCAGGACCTAGCTCTTATGGTTCGAGAAAGCAGAAAATAATTTTTATTTTTTTGAGATTTTTAATGTTTTTCTAAAGCCATGATCCCCCGAAATTAGTAATACATAAACTCCTCTAGGAACTGCCCTAAAGTCAATCAACACTTTATTGTTTTGGACAACGACTGTTTTGTTTTTAATACGCTGCCCTTTTATATTAATCACAGCATAATTCAAGGAGGTCACCTCACTGGGTAATGCTATGTTCAAAAGATCTTGAACAGGGTTTGGATAACTTTCAAAATTTTCTTGAGCTACGTTTTTATGAGTTAATGAAGGGGAATAACATTCGGATGGGACACTAAAATCGGGTCGTAAGATTTCTGTAATTTTTTTCGTCGAAAAACTATCCAAGTGGGTATGATCAAAAAACGTCTCGTCAATTAAAGCGGTTGAAGCACCTAAAAAATCTTGAAGTAAAGTCCCAAAGGCTTGACGATAATCGTATTGTACTTCTTGAAGTTGAAATTTGTTATCACTATTGGCTTTACTTAAATCAGGGTTGATTCCTGACACTCCACCTTGTACAGGGTTTCCAAGAACAAACATAGGAGCCACCTCTCCATGGTCAGTTCCATAGTTTCCGTTTTCAGCAGCTTTTCTACCAAATTCCGAAAAGGTAACCGCAACGATATCATCTGCAAAAGATTGTCCATTAATATCTTGATAAAAAGCTTGAACAGCTGTAGATAACTCATTTAAAAGATCATAATGTTTTCCTAGTCCATTAGAGTTGGCTTCTATTTGATTATTATGGGTATCAAAACCCGAAATACGAACCATGTAAATCTTAGATTCTAATCCTCCACTAATAAGTTTTGCCACCGTTTTTAGTTGATCTGCCAAATCAGTATCAGGGTATGAAGCACTATTATAGCCATTGTTAAATGCTGAGGATATACTGTTTGAATAGGTATTTGACAGTGCATCAGTTCGAATGATATAATTTAGGGCATTTCCATAATCAGAGTTTGGAATATTATCAGGGGGCAGGCCTCCTAATCCACTCAAAATAGAATAAAATCCACCGGGGTCCTGGCCCGTGAGGTTAATGGACATCCCGTGTTCGTGTACTCCATGAAAACCTAAAGAAGTTTGTTGTGAACCCACTTCAATAGCAAGGGGTTGGTTACTGCTAAGTTGGCGATCATAATAACGCTCCATAAAACGACCTATCCATCCAGAATCTGATCCGTTATCTAAACTATTTCCATCATTTCCCGACATATACAAATCTGTTGAAGCAAAATGACTACGGTTTTGGGAAGGATAACCAACAGATTGAACAATTCTTAGAATTCCTTGATCATACATGGACTTAAAACCCGTTAGTGCAGGGTGAAGACCAATTAACTGTTGATCAGCTAAAGAAGAATCTAAAGGAACATAAGCATTTGTTCCTGATGATGAGATTCCAATGGATGGACGAAGTGTCGCATAATTATCATATTGATTAATTGGAATCAATGTATTTAAGCCATCATTTCCTCCCGCCAAATTAATAAGAACAAGCTTTCGATTTCCTAATTGGCAACTATTAATAAAAGGGATTGCTTTTTCAAGTGCATAAAACTCTGTCGGTAAAAGACCAATAGCCGAAGCAGTAGCTGAAAGTTTAATAAAGTTTCTTCTTTTCATAGCTTACATCAATTGAAACTCTGGTGCATTCACCATCGCAGTGATCAGAGCGTTTAGTCGGTTCTTTACAGTAGTATCTACTCCATTTTGTAAGTAATCTTGCCAAGCATTCTCCCAATAATAATCATCAAAACCTTCGACCAAAAAGTCTTTAAAATAGTTTATTCGATCGGCGTCAATATTTTCAGGATACATATGCTGAGATAAGTTTATGATCAACGCATTTGCATTTTGTGGATTGTTAAAATTGTTTTCCACAAAAGAAACCATATCAAGTGATGTTTTGAGGTCATGGGTATTATTTCCGATATTTTTCCCTAAAATAAGTCCTTGAATTAATTTATATCGAGTTATAATGGTATTGGAGGAAAACCAATGTTTGTCATAGTCGGGTGCTTGGTAGTAAGCGGGGTATCCTGCAACAGTATCAGGGGCAAAAAACCCAAAGCTTGATCCTGCAAAAAAGGAGTTATGAATAAAATTTCGGAAAAAACTATGGTAGTAATATGAGGGGGTTTGGGAGTGATCTGGGTTAGGAATTTCAATACTAAATAAGCTACATACCTCATTAATCAATTGCAAAGGATTTTTTACGATTCCCCCTATGATTTGATCGGAAGCATCGGAGTCTGCAGCATCAAAAAAATGTTGACTTTTTAAAAGCTGCCGAACGGCTGGTAACAAATCATAATTGGCATCATATAGTGTTTGGGCTAATGACTCAATGATAGTGGATTCAACCGTTTCATCCCAAGTGCTTTTTACAAAATAACGGTACAACCGTCGTGCATAAGCTCTGGCTGTTTCGAACTGACTAAAGACCATTTCAATAAAGTCTTCTAGTTCTCGCATCATCTCATCTTCGTTCCAACCACTTTTTTGGATGGTTGCATTTCCGAAAGCACTACTGAACGTTTTGTCGTTTTGCCAGTCGTGAGCCCAAAGGGTAAGTATACTTGTGGGTAATCCTGTTTCAGGATCAATATGGTCTCGATCTCTATTAATCTTAAATCCAGAAAAAACTTTTGCAGCTTCTTGCACATCTAATTCGGTGTAATTAGTGTAGTTTCCCTCTCCTATTTGTTCTCCTTTGAGTATGGTAAATAGTTCTAAAAATTCACGGGCATAATTTTCATTGGGATTAGAGGAATTATTGAATGTATTATCTAGATAATACAACATGGCGTTATCTAGAGTGATTTTTTTTGAAAGTTCCTTTAGATTACCAAAAGAATAAAAGTCTAATAATTTTAGATGATCATAAAAATGAGCTGCTGCTCCTCCTCCATCGTCTTTTGAAACTGTGAAAACAGTATGAAGGAAAAAACTTAGCTTGTGCTTCAGGCTAAGTTGATGGGCGGCATTATACCACCACCATGCTGTAACAAAAATACGCTTTCTTACTTGACCACTTAACAAATAAGGGTTACCAACATTAGAGGTCCAATGACCATCAGGACTATTGCTTGGTAGGTAATCATAGGGCTCATTAATTATATTTGGGGCAGGATTTGTAATAAGTAACTCTACAGCTTCCTCAGCGGTCAAACTGGCAAAAAGCTGTTGTTCGGGAATACTAAATTTAAAGCTTGCTCTTCGCAAGAGATGCTTTGCCCTTCTTAGCCCCAACACTCCCTCTAATCTTGATAAACTCACTGCTAATTATTTTGTACAAGATAAATAAAAAAAATTATTATAATTATCCTATTTTATGCAAAAATTATCTAGATAATAGCTTTAAGTGATTTTGCATAATGAATTAAAGGAAATTAAATATGTAATTTTGAAGTTTAAAAACCCCATAGAATGATTCAAATTTTTGTTACAGGAGGTACATTCGACAAAAGTTATAATGACATCAAAGGTTCATTGTATTTCAACAAGTCACACCTTCCAGAAATGATTCAAAGAAGTAGGTGTAAACTTAACATTGAAATCAACACACTAATGATGGCTGACAGTTTGGATTTCAAATCAAAAGACGTAAACAAAATTATTGAAGCCTGCAAATCTTCAGAAGCCAACCAAATTGTGATTACTCATGGAACTGATACCATGACGCATACTGCTGCACAACTAGCCAAAGCCTCCATGATGAATAAAGTTATCGTATTGACTGGGGCTATGATTCCTTATGCCTTTGGTAGCTCATCCGATGGTTTCTTTAACTTAGGGTGTGCATTGGCCTTTGTTCAAACTTTAAAACCCGATGTATATATCACCATGCAAGGACAATATTTTTTATGGAATAAAGTTAAAAAAAATACCAAAATAGGGGTATTTGAATCCATTTAAAATTAATACAAAGAGAACCTAAAAATCTTATTCATGCTTTACTAAATCTTAAAAATTAATATATTTTAATAGATTAAACGGACTATGTTCATCACAATTGCTCAATAAACTAATTATATTTACAAAATAATTCAAATTCGTGATATGAAATTTAAAAGTACAGACAAAGCTGTGTTTGTTGTTACAGGGGGATTAGGTTTTATAGGATCGCACACCGTTGTTGAGCTTCAAAACCACAATTATGAAGTTTTGGTAGTTGATGATCTTTCAAATTCATCTGAAGATGTACTTGATGGAATTGAACGGATAACTGGCAAAAAACCTTTTTTTGAATTACTCGACTTACGAAATAAAACAAAAGTCTCAGCACTTTTCAAAAAATATAAAACCATTGCAGGAATAATACATTTTGCCGCTTATAAAGCTGTTGGAGAAAGCGTTGAAAAACCGCTTGAGTACTACGAAAATAATTTAGTTTCGTTAACCAATATTTTATTCGAAATTAAACAATCTCAACGATCAATTCCTTTTATATTTAGCTCCTCGTGTACGGTATACGGACAAGCAGATGAGTTACCAATTTCAGAGTTGGCTGCCATAAAACCAGCCGAATCTCCCTATGGAAACACCAAACAAATAGGCGAAGAAATTCTTAAAGACGCTTCGTTGGTAATGGATTCATTAAATGTTATTGCATTACGTTATTTCAATCCAATTGGAGCCCATTCGTCCAACGAAATTGGTGAACTTCCATTGGGTAAACCGCAAAATTTAGTTCCTTTTATTACGCAAACCGCCGCAGGTATTTATGAAAAACTCACTGTTTTTGGTGATGATTACCCCACTGTGGATGGTACATGTGTTCGAGACTATATCCATGTAGTTGATCTTGCTATAGCACATGTTATAGCACTAAAAAAATTACTGAACAATGAACAAAAAAGTGCTTTTGAAGTTTTCAACCTAGGCACTGGTAAAGGAAGTACTGTATTGGAAGTTGTACAAAGCTTTGAGCGTGTCTCAGGATTATCATTGAATTATATAATAGGGAACAGACGCAGTGGTGACGTTATTGCTGCCTACGCCGATACTTCCAAAGCAACTAAGGAACTTGGATGGAAAACCGAACGAAGCTTGGACGAAGCTGTCGAATCGGCTTGGGCATGGGAAAAAAAGATAAGAGGAATTTAATTTTTAGATTGATCTGGTTGGTATGATATTAGGTTATTATAAAAAATCTCAAAAGATTTCTTGCCCTTTGGCGTAATCGCACACCTTGTTTTTGGATAATTATTCTCAAATGTTTTTTTGACGTCAATATACCCTTCCTCTTTTAATTTTTTCAGTTGAATACTCAAATTTCCTTGAGTGGTTCCAGTAATTTTTTTTAGATAATTAAAATCACAGTTTTCAACAGATAACAATGCGGAGACTATGGTCAGTCTGATGGGGTTTAAAAGTATCTTAGCTAAAGGTTTATTCATCTCTTTTATTGTAATATAGCGCAAAACCTGGTAATAAAAGCCCAAAGGTTAAGGCCAATATATTGACAATAAAATAATTAATATCACCAATAACATACATTCCGATATATAATGCAAATAAAGACAACCCTCCCACAATTACAGGTGTGAACTTAATAATAAGACCCGAGATTAGCGTGGTGATTGCTAATAAAAATATAATTTGGGGAACGGGGTGGAATCCTTCAAAAAAAGATACAACTACAATGATAATCCAAGAAAGATTAAATACCCCCCAAATAATTTTTATCACCCTACTTAAATGTGTTTCATATCCGATTTGTTCTTTTATTTTAATATTGTAATAGAGAGTATATATTATCCCTCCTAGAGGGAAAATAACCCAATATAGAACGGCCGAATAACGTGTTTGTTGAACAAATGAAGGAAATAAAAGATGAACAAAAGACATGCTAATGATAAGAATTCCCCAAAAAATAAAATTATAACCCAAGGGCTGTAATCGCTCTTTGGTTTTTTTTATGGTGTCGTCGATAAGTTGAAGTTGATCCGTATTGTTCATGATTTTTTATTGTTTAATAAATCAAATATAAAGTAGTTTATGTTATAAACCAAATAAAAAAATTAACTAATTTAAAGTAGGATTCATTAATATAAAAAATTACTATTGTAACCTTCTGTTTCTTTACTTTTCAAATGAAGCCCTTACGAAACTATCTTATCAAAACAATATTAAGTCCGTTTAGTCAGCTAAACTCAAGAGAAAAAAACTGCTTTTTTTTGTGGTTTTAATTTTTGTTGTGTTTTATATGCTAAGATTAACTTCAAATCTTTTTTTATTGGTTGACTACTATGAATATCTTAATGTGGCAGAAAAAATAAAAAAATTATCTTTTTTTAATCATGATATTAATCCCTGAATAGCCACAAAAAAATCCATCATATACCCTTTATTTTTATCTTTTTTTCTAGGTTTTCCTATTTACGTTACAATAATTATCCAAACCTTAGCCGAGATAACAACTATTTTATTGATTTTTAAACTTCTTAAAAAAATGAGGGTAGAAATAAAACAACAATATTTGTGGTGGTTTGTATTTACCCCATATATTTATCTATACACACTTAATCATGACCAAATGGCTCGTGATGTTTTTACTCACGCTGCTTTTCTGGCTATTAATCCAAAAATGGCGTACAAAATACTTTAGGTATATACAGTTTATTGTTGTAATTCTGGCCTTTACAAAACCTGTTTTTTATCCATTAATATATTTCAACTTTGTATTTTTTATATTCTATTTCTTAAAAACAAAAGTGTTTAGTTTTTGGGTTTTTATGCCTCTCATTGTTTTACAATTACATCTAAATTTCAATGAAGAAAGAACAAATTTTAGGCATTTTTCTTCCATTGAAAACTTCAATCTAATTCGGTATAATTTATATTATTTTAAATCTAAAAGTGAGTCTAAATCAAATGCAGATCGCTGGTTAAATTCAATATTCGACGCATCGTATGACAAAATGAGTGTTAAGAAAAAAATGAATCTGTAAAAATGTTTTCTTCATTGCACAATGAAACTAACGTTTCTCATAAAACAAAAAAAAATTAAAGGGACTAGACACCATCTTGCCTCAGCGAGTGTCAACGTAAAGTAACCCCTCCTTTTATAAATAATGATTGTGCGTTTGTCTTTACATCAACACTTTTTTTATTTGAAAATCTTAAAAATTTTGATTAAATTAGGACTCTCAAATCACGCCAATGAAAACCTATACCACATTATTTGTGATGCTTGTCATCACTTCACTTTATGCTCAAGATCAATACTTAGATAAATTACCTGATCATCCAGCGCCAGGAAAATGCTATGCCAAATGTATTGTCCCTGACGAATTTAAAGCAGAAACAGTTCGTGTACTCGAAGTGCCTGCACACAAAAAACTAGAAGTTGTACCTGCCGAGTACAAGGTAGTAAACGACGAAGTGGTTGTAAAACCTGCTTCAAAAAAATTCAAATTTATCCCTGCTACTTTCAATACTGTCATAGATACTTTTTGGATTGAAGAACCATACAATAAACAATATCCATCAAAAGCAGTTTTTGCTGATAATTATGAAACCGTTGAGGTTAAGTCGAAATCTGGAAAGTGGGTAGCAGGGGATAATCCTGATTGTCCCTCGATTGATCCAAATGATTGTAGAATTTTTCACTTCCGAGAAGATCCTGCAGTTTATCGTGAAATTCCTGTCAAAAAAATGGTTACCCCTGCGCGGAGTACTACCAAACAAATAGGCGGAAAATACAAATTGGTCAAACGCCAAGTAATTGCTACACCTGCTCGAACAGAAGAAATTCGAATCCCTGAAGTAAAAGAATTCGTAGAACGCCGTGTATTGGTCAAAGACGAAACCACACGTGAGGTAGATGTTCCTGCAAAATACAGTATTGTAGAAAAAATGGTAATTGCCAAAAAAGGAGGAATGGAAGCCTGGAAAGAAGTACCTTGTACACTTCCTGAACAAACTATTATTCTCCCTATTAATTACGAGTTAGGAAGTGCTCGACTCACCGCCAAATCAAAATCTATTTTGGATGAGCTTATTTTAGTTAAACTTAAATCAGAAAAGAATACTGTTGTTGAAGTTGGTTCGCATACCGATTCGAGAGGCGGTAAAGCATTTAATCAAAACTTATCTGATCTTCGATCTAAATCTGTCGTAGAATATCTCAATCAAAAAGGCATTAAAACCTCCAGAATGATTGCGGTTGGTTATGGCGAAACTAGATTACTAAACGATTGTGAAGACGGAGTAGATTGTACTGAAAGAAAACACGCTAAAAATAGAAGAACCGAATTTAAGTTTTATTAACACTGTAGAATCGAAATTTACCACAACATATCTTTTTTCCATCGATTATTCTAAATTTTGCTCAAGACGTTGCATTACCCTTTCGATATACTGAGCTTCAAAGTCATTTTTTTGATAAAAATCTATGAGCATTTTTTTCATTCGAGGTGTAGGTATGTTTTGACCTTGAGCAAAAGGGGAGTAATTAACTCCTGACCCCTTATCGCCATTCCACAAAATAAAATGAGGAGAATAGTGCCACAGATCGTGTGTACCTATAATTCTAGGATCCTGCCTTATTTTTAGATATTTAATAAGTTCGGATTTGAGGTCTTCCAATATGATTTGATGAGCTGAACTTTCTGTTAAATTATTCATCGAGTAAGGATCCTTTTTTACCTCATACAACTCATATGCTGGACGCTTACCAATAGTAAGCTTATAAAAATAGGAATGTTTTTCTTTGTAGGTGATCAATACGTCTTTGATGGGTCCTCCGTCCACTACAATGGGATTATGATCTGGTAAGGCATTCCATATAAGATGGAAGTCTTTGGTACGAATTGACCTAGATGGATAAATAGCATCACGTCCATGTCGTTCAATACAAGAGAAAACACTGCGCTCCTCTTTTCTGACCATCCCAGATTGGTCTGATTTTAGGATATCCATAAAACTTTTTCCTGACATTGTTTCGGGAACAGAAAGACCCGCTGCGTCAATAAAAGTAGGTGCCAAATCAGTAAGTGATATAAGGTCATCTATTCTTCGTCCTTTCTGGATTTGGTCACCCCATGTTACAATTAAAGGTATTCGGATTCCGTAATCGTACAAATTAGATTTAGCCCTCGGAAAAGGCATTCCATTGTCAGAAGTAAAAACCACAAGGGTATTCTCAAGTTCGTTGTGCTTTTTCAATACTTCATAAACCGCCCCCACTTGCAGGTCAATATGTTGAATTTCTGCTAAATAGGCTGCTAGTTCAGACCTTACCTTATTGTTATCGGGATAAAATTCAGGAACTTTAATGTTGTTACTGTCAATATTTTGTACGGCCGCAAAACCATCGGCATAGGGCTTGTGTGGTTCGTTTGTGCCCACCCAAAAAACAAAAGGTTGATCTTCCTTTCGATCAAATAAAAAGTTGTTAAAATTAGCCGCATAATCGATATCGGAAATGGGGTTCTCGCAAAGCACCTCTCGATAAGGGTTACTTCGCAAATCATTATAAGGGGTACCTGCAGGATTTACCGTTCGTCCAAATAATGTTCCAGGACCCCAGCCTTTTCCAGTGGCAGCTACTTTATAACCCGCTTTTGCTAAAATCGATGTGTAGGTGATAAATTTTTTAGGAAGATAGCCCCCCAGCAATATCCCGTCTTCTAGTTCAAAAGCATTTCGACCCGATAAAATAGACCCTCGGGATGCAGTGCACGATGGGGTACTCACAAAAGCATTTTGAAACAAAACCCCCTCCTGAGCCATTTTATCAATATGAGGAGTCTTTACGTCATTGCTGCCATATGCTCCAAAATGCTTCCATGAAGCGTCATCAGCTAAAATAAAAACAATATTTGGCCCATTGGCTATTTTTTCATGTTCAGCAGTACAAGAGAAAAACAGAAGGGATAAGCATAGGATATTTATGTGTTTAAGTAATTTTTTTTGGGAGTTTAAGAGCCTAAGTCTTTCCTTATTTCCTGTTTTTGACCACCCTACATTTTGTGTTATTTTAACCATAAACCTCTTTTATTTTTTCAATCGATTTTATATTATTTACCCACTAAAATAGTTTAAATTTTGATTTCTATCCCACTTCATCATATTGGGATTAGCAAAACGGTGGAGAGTTTAAAATTTTTTCCATTAGGATTTTATAGACCGTTTTATTTCTTTTCGTTGATTAAACGCAATACGTTTATTTTAATTATAGCTCAATATTTTTTGTACCGTACATGTTGTGATTTTTCTTTCTAAAAAGGGCAAAAATCTCTTATTCTTACCTCATTTGCTGAACCTCTTTTCCTTTGCTTAGAATACAGCAATTAATTCTGCTTTACCATAAAAAATATTAGAAACAAATAGACCCTTACGATCGATAGCTTTGGAAGTTCGTGAAAATGTCAGCACCAAGAGTATTTTGACCATTAATTCAGGTGGAGATGTTTTAAACCAACCCCTAATCTTGTTTATAATCTCTATATCTAGGGAGGTTCGAAATGATAACGATGGCCCTAGGACAAATCTTGTCAGTTCTCAAAATTCTCGTTCTAAATCGTACCGTATTTTTTTACAGGCGTAACACTGGCTGTAAAGGGTGCGAACGGTCCATGGTATAGGATGGATGTGGTACATAGTAAAAGGTATGTCACTAAATTGTTAGGCAGTACTGTTATCCTAGTACTGAAAATGGTGATTCAACTGTCACAGTTAATCATGAATGCGGGACTAACGAACGAGTCGTAGAAACACTATTATTTTAACATTTACCAAGGAGGGAATAACTGTTTCATCTCCTAGTGGCTTCTTCAGGTATCAGGCACACTGGATATTTAAAACTAAAAATTATTCGAAAATTTTACCCATCTATTAAAAAATCAAGAAGCTTGGGTCATGTAATAAATAAAAGTAAAGTGGACAAGATAAATTCCTTCCCATTGTGGTAACACACAGGGGATGATTTCTTGACCCGTTTGTTAGATCGTTCTGCCTTTTTTGATTGTTTTCAAAACGTTGCAGAGCGCAAAAATTAGTTTATGATGTTTTTTTAAACCAATTTCAATGTCCTACCAGTTACGATTTCGTTGTGAAAATAGGAACTCATTTTCTCCTGCTTTTTCATGCCAAAACAATGTTTTTTCGTTAGCTTCTTTTACCTTTTTAAGTGCATCAAGTCGTGGTTTTCCAAATGGATCAAAAAAGCCTGTTTGCTCTTTACCGGTTTGATCGAGTTTGCTACCTTTCCATTGCTCAATATAACCGCAATTGTGCCACCCAAGCATAAACGGCAAATTAGAAATTCCCATAAGATACGTATAGTATTCCTCGCCAACAGCATGATGGTTTTCTACAGATAACCCCTTAGCTTTATTCATTTCGGGCACTGTATATCCGTATGAGTGATCACCATTCAAAATTGGCTTTCCCGATAGCTTATGCAAACGTTTTAGTTTAGTGATGTGTTTTGGTTTAAAAAATTCATAATCTTGGATAAACAGAACGTCAACATATTCCCCTACAATTTTATAAACCCAATCTGGGTGGCCCTGACCATGACAACTGATTTTATCCCCAAAGATCAAATGGTGAGGGTCAAATTTGAGGATTGTATTTCTATTGATATGGTGCCACTGCCGCACTATTTTTTTTAACATAGCAGTTTGGTCTCGTTGCCATTTTTTCATCTCCAAAGGTTTGTTCCAAGTCGATATGGCCTCCAAGTCCTGCCAAGAATTAACGGATACCCTATAGTTGTCGCCTGCATCCCTAGGGGTCTTATAGTGTTCCCTCAAAATAGAAATCCATATTGCCTTACCATTAGTTAGTTTTTTAGTATTAATAATATCAGTAACCCAGGGATGAAAAACCATTCCATTTGCGTGTCCCTCATATTTTATTTTTTTATGGTATTCTTCAAAAGAATAGCTTGGCAAATCATCGTAAGTATACCCAATTAAATACTTGCTATTCCGATGCTTTGAACAATACGCTTCCGCAACTTTTTCTACATGAGATGTAAATGCTTCGCTAAAAACATCTGGAAATTTAGAGTTATATCTTTTAACTCTACCTGCATGTATTTCACCTGTTTTTAATTTACCTAAAAAATAAATTCCAAGTTCATTAAAATACACTTCAGGCAAATATGTGGGGCGGTGAAAAGCAATGGTATTGAAACCATAATCTTTGTGGTCTTTTACAATTTGCTGAACCCATTTTTTGATTTCATTTTCAGCATTATAGTTTAACTTTCCATCAATAAACATATTTTTACCAAATTTTTCAGTCCAAAAATCTTTGTTGTAATTGGCAAATCTTATTTTATCATTGATGTGATTCATCCCTGTTGAAAAAAATTTTTCCCCATCAGCATTGACAAACCACCATACATTATTTATTTGTTCAAGATGAACATACGATTGTGAACCAATAATTTTATTTTGGGAAAAAGCAAGAAACGGAAGTAGTATGAATATTAATCGTTTCATTTTAAAAAAGCTAAATTGTTGGTTTAAATTAAAAATATTCTTAAAATTAAAAAATATTCTTGAAAACAAATTGTGACCCAGGGAAGAACACTTGGTGATCACTAAATCCTGTATATTTAAACTCAAAGGCTAAACGCGTGATGTAATACCATGCAATAAACAAGAGGATAACAGCTATTGGTATAGTCTCAGTAATCCACCATGTTACTATCCAAAGGGTTGATGCTAGAACAGCATTTGCCTCATCTGATAAACCCTCTGATGATATAAATCATCGAGTTATAATAAAAAGGATAGGACCTAAAAATAATCCTATTTTTTTTGAATTCATTATTGAAATAGTTTAATGTTGATTCTCAATCATTTATGAGGGATTTGAGTAAATATCTGAATTCAGAAGATTTATATATTAACCACCCTTGGTGTGAAACCCCTTGTGCGATTAGACGCTCATGGTTGTGATTGCTCCCATACTTAAGGTTCATGTAACGAAACATATTTTCGCCTCTTAAATACCGAGTTGAGCCCGAAAGTACAGCCTCACAATCACTTGTATTAAGTGTACTATCATTAGGTTTGCTCATCGATACGCTCATTTGACGGATAGTGAAAATATTGCTATTTAAGCGTACACGAATTTCTGGATTAACAAGTTCCTTTTTACTTCATTAACTTGTAGTGCCATAATATAGGTCTCAAATAGCGAAAGAATCATTAGAAATAAAGATAGTGCCTAATTATGATAGACCTATTTCACTTAATACTCATAATTTTTTAATAAATAAAACTTTATTCCAATACACTACATAGTTTTAAGTTAAATAAATTAGGTTACAGCTTGTTTTTTTTTAGGATAGTTGTTTAGAAAAAAAGGTAGTAGCATTAAATCATTTAGCTAGATTTTAATCTACTTGTAAAAGAAATATCCTCCATAATTTATCCTAACTTTATTAATATATATTTATTATATTTGTGAAATTTAAACTATGCCCCATGAACAAAATTTTATACTACCTACTCTTTTTATGCACTTTTCTTAACGCCCAACCACCACAAATTGACAGTTTTTCTCCTGCATTTGGGAAAGTTGAAGACTTAATTACCATAACTGGTAATAACTTTAATACTACACCATCAAACAACTTTGTTTTCTTTGGCAGTGCAAAAGCAAACGTTATAAGTGCTTCGATAACTCAACTTGCTGTAGAAGTACCAAAAAGTGCAACACATGATCTTATTATTGTAAGCACAAACGGCTTAACTGCACAAACTAAAACAGCTTTCAACGTAGTGAATCCCTTAATTTCTAATAATAATATTGTTGGAGATAACTTTGGGGATAATATCGTCATTCCATCACTTGGTGGGCAAGCCTCTGCTAAAGATATGACAATAGCTGTTGGTGATTTAGATCTTGATGGAAAAATTGATGTTATTGTAAACTCCAATGGTTCCGTTCGTGTTCACAGAAATCTTATGACTTCTGAGGGCACAATATCAAGTGCTAGTTTTGATGCAGGAACAGATTTTGTAATAAATGGGAATCCCCACTCTGTTGTAGTTAGAGACGTAAACTCTGATGGCAAGTTAGATATAATCACTGGCGGTTCTACAATTTCTGTATTACTTAATAATTCTAGTGTTGGAAATATTTCTTTCGAATCAAAAATTGATCTTACTTCTGGTGGAGATGTTGTGAGAGTAGCTGATATTAATAATGATGGCCGTATTGATGTTTTCAGTACAACATCATCTTCATTAAATGTTTTCTTGAACAACTCAACTGGAGGGACCCTTACATTTGACCCTGTACAAAGTATTAGTTTGTCTTCAACTGGATTTGTTGGTTTAGCTTATGGAGACTTGAATAATGATGGATCAATAGATGTAGTTGTATCCAAGTCAGGTGCCTTGGAAATTTTATATAATGATTATGAAGCCAGCTCTACTTTTATTTCGGCAGGAACTTTGGCTGGAGGTGGTTCATCTTCTATTATTGGTGATTTTGATAATGATGGCGATAATGACATTTATAGTATTGGTAGTATTTTTGAAAATACGTACAGTTCAGGTGTTTTATCATCAACAGACTTTGTAGGTTTCACAAACTCACAAGAGGAAGGCGCTTCTTCGTTATCACTTAGCGACATTGATGGAGATAACAAATTAGAAATTATTGGAGGTACAAATTGGGATAAGGCTTGGGTTATGATTATAAGCAATTTACCCTTATCTAATACTTCCATTGATACCAGATGGTACCCAAGACAAAATCAGTATTGCGGATCATGTGGACCTACTCTTGCTGTTGATGTTGACGGGGATAATAAAGTAGACATAATATCTTCTGTTAAATCTGCTACTCAATTCAACGTAACACAAAACTTGATGCAGACCACTCCATCTATATCATATACTGAATCTTTTGTTGACTTTGAAAGCTGCTCTGGAACTACTTCCATCTCACAAAGCTTTATTGTTTCAGGTGAGTATTTAACATCAAATATAAATATTCAAGCACCAAATGGTTATGAATTATCTACGGATGATAACAGTTTTAGCTCTTTACTTACATTGTCACAAACCTCTGGAACAGTTGCAGAAACCACCATTTATATACGTTTAACTGGTGCTACTACAGGCAACTTTGACTCAAATGTTTCGATAACAAGCCAAGATGCTACCAGTGTTGATGTTGCACTTTCAGGTACAGTATATGAATCTCCTGTTATTAGCGGTAGCAATTCTATCGAATACAATACTACAGCAATATTTACAGCGACAACTACACCAAGTACATCAAACCCTTGGTCTTCTTCAGATACTTCTGTTGGAACCATTACAGATTCGGGTGAGTTTTCTGCCCTAGCTTTAGGTACTTCAACTATTAGTTTTGAAAACTCAAACGGATGTATTGATACTTTTGAAATGAACGTGGAAGATACAACCGCACCTGTTATTACATTAACAGGTGATGCTACAATAACACTTGAAGTTGGTGCTACGTACACCGAACAAGGTGCTACGGCAACTGATAACTACGATACTTCTGTAACAGTAACTATTGGAGGTGATACTGTTGATACTAATACTGTTGGTACATACACGGTAACGTACGATGCTACAGATGCAAATAGCAACGCTGCAACACAAGTTACTCGAACAGTGAACGT
>CBFHWU010000014.1:0-55946 GCA_965659665.1 Flavobacteriaceae bacterium | reverse complement strand
GATCCCCGTCCGTATCCATCGCATCGGTATCGTCTCCATCGCCATTAGGATCATTGCCCTCCTGGTCGGATGGAACACCATCACCATCATCATCGGTATCTAAATAGTTGGGCGTACCATCCCCATCCGTATCGTCAGTCGCTGGATCTCCATCGCCATTTGGATCTTCATTTTGGGTGTTCACTCCGTCGCCGTCGTCGTCCTCGTCCATATAATCTGGAAGTCCGTCGCCGTCCGTATCGTCAGGGCCAACTCCGTCATTGTCCGAATCAAATTCATCGGTATCTGGAATACCATCGCCATCAGAATCACCGCCTGTTCCGTTCGTAGTTCCTGAATCAGGATCTAAATAATCTGGGATTTGATCCCCGTCCGTATCCATCGCATCGGTATCGTCTCCATCGCCATTAGGATCATTGCCCTCCTGATCGGATGGAACACCATCACCATCATCATCGGTATCTAAATAGTTGGGCGTACCATCCCCGTCCGTATCGTCAGTCGCTGGATCTCCATCGCCATTTGGATCTTCAAAAACGTCCATCACCCCATCCAAATCGGTATCTGGAAATGGAATAGTCGCTAAGGTAAAAACCCCAAAACTTGCGGTATTAGCAGTAACAGTTTGGTTAATTAGGTCAATGGTTCCGCCAAGACTAATCCATTCGGTACCATCCCAATGGGCAATTACAATGTCGTCGGGTTGGCTTGTGATTGGGTTTGATGTGGTGTCTGAATCCCATGAAAGGGTAATGTTTACGTCGGATGTTCCTGCGTCACGTTCTAACACCCAGTATTCGTTGGAATCGAGGACTGCAATTTGATTTTGTTTAACGGAGTGATTATAAAGCGTATTAGAATTTTGTAAAAAATATTGAGCTGAAAAAGTGTCCGATGAGCTGCTAGGGGCTGAAATAGAAATCGGGCGGTATTGATTGAGGAGCAGAGCCACACCGCCTACAGGAAAATCAAAAGCATTGTTCCCTATTTTTTGAACTTTACCATTCACAAAACTGTTATCGTGCGCACCAGAGGAAGAGGAATCATTTTCAAAAATCATCTGTCCGCCAGTGGAAATATCTACGATACCGTTATCAAAAGTAGCTTGGGAAAAAATAGTAATCGTAGTTTCTAAGCGAAACGCACTTCTGACGTTGTTGTTATCAAAAATTATATTGTGAAAAATAGAGGATCCTGATCCTGAAATACGTTGGGAGTTGAGTCCCATAAATTTGAAGGAGCTGGTTGAAGTTAAAGAAGGAGAAAAATTTAAAACTCCATTATTGATAAAGTCATCAGCAAGAAAAACGTTTCCATCATTTATGAAAGGAACACTTCCATTTTCTATTCTGAACTGATGATAAATGGACAATGTTCCGAGATTAACATTAGGGTTGTATCCCTGAAAACTGTGCTGTCCAAAAACTCCTATTGGCACATATAAAATAGTCAGAAACACTACACTTCTCAAATAAAGTGTCAACATGTTACTTTTTTTCAGTTTCACCATAAAATTATATTAGCTTAGAACAACTCTCCAAACAAGCTCAATATTAAATTTTCACTACTAGTCATATCCCAAATGAAAACCCATAAAACTCAAGCGCCACAAAAAAGAAAATAGGGGATTTTTTCCGCGACGCGTAAGAGTTTTCATACAAAAAATCCTATTTTAATAAACTCTCAAGCGCTAAAACACGCGTTAGGAGTTGATTAATAGTTTTTTGTTGCTCAATAGCATGCAGGTATAATTCTTCAATTTTTTCTAAACTTTCAATGGACAAGTTTGTTAGGTCATAGTGATAACCATTTTCTGTTTTTTCAATATTTTTAATGCCTGTAACTCCAGGTAAGTGTTTATTTTTGATGATAAATGCTTCTACCTCACTCAAGGATTTGAATTCATAATCTGGTTTTATAGATGAACTTCCATCCACATAATGTTCCAATACATAATCCGCATAAATCGAATTTGCTGTACGAATGGTTCCGTTCACAAAAAGAGTTTCGTTTGTTGCAGGCGAAGATGATCGACTATTTACTCCTATTCCAACCCAATCACCCATAATAAAGATTTCATCATCATTTTTATTGGCTCGATTTGTACTACCCTCTATAAACCAAGGTTCTGCATTATTTAAAGCATTTAAAGCTTCTTCCACGTTTACTTCATTTGTGCTATCTCCATCAAAATCTGTTTGGGTGTTTAACGGAATTTCGGTGCCTTCAAATATCCCCGTTAAATCAAGATCGGCTATTGAAGTAGCTTCGTCCTCGAGGGCAAGGGAAATAGTGTTGGCTGTAAAATCGCTTGAAAAGGTAGCAACGCTTTGATCGTCAGAACTTGATCCTTGTATGGTTGTTATATTATTAACGATGTCAGCGATAGCGTCTTCAACAGTATCATCCGTTGTTGGATCACCATCAATATCTGTCGCAGTATTAATTTCATCGGCATCAAACATCCCCGTCAAATCAATATCGGCTATTGAAGTAGCTTCGTCCTCGAGGGCAAGGGAAATGGTGTTGGCTGCTAAATCGCTTGAAAAGGTAGCAACGCTTTGATTATCTGTTCCATCAAAAGGAGCTGAGTTGGTACCAGCCTCATTTGTATATGTAATTGCCTCGGGGGTTCCTGTATTTAGGAAAGTGTTCGTTTCTCCAGAAGCGGTACCTGAAACTACACGCTTCCACTCCGTTCCATCGTTATAATAGAAACCACGAGATACAGCTGTTGTACCTGAACCAGCATTTGCGGTATTAAATACAATCATTCCTTCTACATGGCTCAATAATGGAGTTGGTAAATTAGAGGCTACCAAAGGAACACGAGTAATTAAAACCCCTTTTGTCGAGGAAGAAACCTCGAGCATGGCATCAACATTAGGGGCCAAAACACCTATTCCTGTTTGTGACTGAACTGAAAAGAAACTTAGTGTAGCTACAATCCCTATCCATAAAAAACGGACGTTTTTGTTAGTGTTATATTCAGAATTCATAAAAAATTGAGTTTAAAATTGTTACCTTAATTTGTTATATTTAATTGTTGTTTTGAACAACGCCCTGATTATTCTCTATTCATTTAGTGGTGGGGCGTTTGACAGTGCAAATTTATTTGAGAAAAAAAAAAATAAGGTCTAAAATTGCCGTATTGCATGATTTTTATAGTGAAAGCACCAAAAAGTTATATTAAGTGCACCTAAAATGCAGAAAAATGCTGTAGGAATTTACTTACAATTGCAATGGGATTTGAAAAATCTTGCTAAAATGCTTACTAAAATTGCCGTAGGAGTAGTAATTTTTGATTGTTTAAAAGTTTGTAAGGAGAGGAGGGCAAGAAAATATTGATTAACCCCCGGTGAAGTGATCAATTTGGTTATTTTAAGCATTATGATCAGAAGATGTACATTGTAGAATTGCACGGCACGTTTGACCGCTTTCATGGGAATATAAAAAGGAAATTCATTAAAAATTAAGCATTTTCAACTTTATTAATTGATATTCAAATTTGAATTTGATAATTTAAAGATTAAGAAAAAGCAAACACATAAATTTAATGTGAGTAAAGTGAAGCTGAGAATCAATAACAAACCGCCCTAATTCGAGACATCATAAGAAATGTACTTTTACCCTTTTCAAAAAATAATCTCAATTTGGTTGTACGTATCGCACTTATTGCCTCAGCATCATAGAAAACAGAAAAGGTTGGTGTTTTGTCAAAAATAAATTACTTTTGCACTTCTATTTAACCGCTGACGAAGGACGTGCATGTTAGGTAGTTTTATATTAAACCATTTATTCAATGGATCAATTAATTCAATACGTACAAGATACATTTGTAACAAAAAAAGAATTCCCTGCATTCCAATCAGGTGACACCATCACAGTTTACTACGAAATCCGAGAAGGTGAAAAAGTGAGAACCCAATTTTTTAAAGGAGTAGTGATTCAAGTTAAGGGTACAGGCACAACTAAAACCTTTACCATCCGAAAAATGTCTGGAACTGTAGGAGTGGAACGAATCTTCCCTTTCAATCTTCCTGGTATTCAAAAAATTGAAATTAACAACCGTGGTAAAGTTCGTCGTTCTCGAATCTATTACTTTAGAGATTTAAGAGGGAAAAAAGCCCGTATAAAAGATCGTCAGCGTTAATAATGTTATTCCAAACAGCAGCGTATCACTCCGCTGCTTTTTTTTCAACCTCTTTGATTTTATGAATTTGATAACTCTGTAAATTCAATTTTAGAAATCCTACAAAAAATCAGTCGAAAAGAACACAAATAATAGAATTCAAATTTTATTTTGGGTTTGCTGTTGTATATTTGCCGACAACCAAAAAAAGAACGATAACATGAACAAAATCGAAGTAGTAAATCCCGTTGTTGAAATAGACGGAGACGAGATGACTCGAATCATATGGAAGTTTATTAAAGATGAACTCATCCTTCCTTATCTCGAATTGGATATTATGTATTATGATCTTAGTGTAACTTCACGAGATCAAACCAACGACCAAATTACTATCGATGCTGCTCATGCGATCAACAAACATAAGGTAGGAATCAAATGTGCTACGATTACACCTGATGAAGATCGTGTAACAGAATTCAAGTTAAAAAAAATGTGGCGTTCTCCCAACGGAACCATACGAAACATAGTGGGCGGCACTGTTTTTCGCGAGCCTATTATCATGAATAATGTACCACGATATGTTCAAGGTTGGACCAAACCCATTTGCATTGGTCGTCACGCTTTTGGTGATCAGTACAAAGCAACCGATACAGTTGTTACAGGAAAGGGAAAACTTACTATGACTTTTACCCCAGAGGACGGAAGTGAACCACAAACATGGGAAGTTTATAATTTTCAAGAAGGAGGTGTGGCGATGAGTATGTACAATATCGACTCGTCAATTTATGGGTTTGCACGCTCGTGTATGAATCGTGCGCTCAGTAAAGGTTGGCCCTTGTATTTGTCCACTAAAAATACTATCATGAAAGCTTATGATGGACGTTTTAAAGATATTTTTGAAGAAGTTTATCAAAATGAGTTTAGCACCCAGTTTGAAGAAGCAGGCATCACCTACGAACATCGGTTGATTGACGATATGGTTGCCGCAGCGATGAAATGGAACGGAGGATTTGTATGGGCCTGTAAAAACTATGATGGAGACGTACAATCCGATACAGTGGCACAAGGTTTTGGGTCTCTCGGGTTGATGACCTCTACTTTAGTGACACCCGATGGAGAAATCATGGAAGCTGAAGCAGCGCACGGAACTGTTACCCGTCATTATCGTCAATATCAGGACGGAAAAGAAACCTCTACCAATCCTATTGCCTCTATTTTTGCTTGGACCAGGGGATTGGCACACCGTGGTAAATTAGACGATAATCAAGCATTGATAGATTTCTGTGGTGCATTAGAAGCCGTATGTATTCATACCGTTGAAAGTGGTAAAATGACCAAAGATTTAGCATTATTGATACACAAAGAGCATCTTACTCGTGACCACTACCTCAATACACAAGATTTTTTGAGGGCTATCAAAGAAAATTTAGATATTGAGTTGGCAAGCTAAAATCTGTTTTATATTTGCATAAAATTGTTATGTAAATGCGCTATTATTTTTTGATCGCCGTGTGGTTTTCCGCTTTAGGTATAGCCCAGCAAAAATATACCCTAAGCGGTACGGTATCCGATGCTAAAACTCAAGAAACCCTGCTTGGTGTTTCTGTTCTTATTCCTGAGCTTCAATCAGGGGTCATCACCAACAGCTATGGGTTTTATTCGGTCAGCCTTCCACAAGGGGATTACACAATCATCGTTCAATATTTGGGGTATGCCACATTTCAAAAACAAGTCACATTTGACCAAGACCAATTGTTGGATATTAAGCTTAAAAGTGATGTACAGTCGTTGGACGAAGTTGTAGTCACCACTGATGTTGAACAAATCAATATACGCAAGGCAGAAATGAGTGTTAACCGAATGTCATCCAAAACAATTCAGCAAACCCCCACTGTATTGGGCGAAGCGGACGTGTTAAAAGCCATTCAACTTTTGCCTGGAGTAACATCGGCTGGTGAAGGAGCATCAGGATTCAATGTACGAGGAGGTGCAGCAGATCAGAATTTAATTTTATTAGACGAAGCAGTGTTGTATAATTCCTCCCATTTATTTGGCTTCTTTTCAGTATTCAATCCAGATGCGATTAAGGACTTACAGCTCTACAAAGGGGGTATTCCTGCTCAGTATGGAGGACGTTTATCCTCAGTACTTAGCATCTATCAAAAAGAAGGACGAAAAGATAAAATTCGTGTTAATGGGGGATTAGGGTTGGTTTCAAGCAAATTACTAGCAGAAGGACCATTAGGAAAAGGATCATTTTTGGTGGCTGGACGTGGGACTTACGCCCATTTATTTTTAAAACTCAGTGGTAATTCGAATAGTGCCTATTTTTATGACCTAAATACCAAAATGAGCTTTCCAATCAACGATAATAATAAACTGTATGTATCTGGATATTTTGGACGAGATGTTTTTGAGGTTAACGAAAGTTTTGCTAACTCCTATGGAAATACCGTTTTCAATTTGCGATGGAATCATCTTTTTTCAGATAAACTATTTTCCAATGCCTCTATAATATACAGCGATTATTATTATGGCTTATTGCTTGAAATTGCAGGGTTTGATTGGGATTCTGGGATTCAGAATCTGAATATTAAATACGATTTTAATTATTTTGCTAGTCCCCAAACCAAATTCAATTTTGGTCTACAATCCACCTATTTCCACTTTAACCCAGGAACCATAAAGCCTTCAAGCGAGGGGACAGGGATCAACCCCGAAAGCCTTCAACCCAAATACGCTTTGGAAAGTGGTGCCTATGTAGATGCAAATCTAAGCTTAAGCGATGCGATTAGCCTGCAATTAGGGTTGCGACTCAACCATTTTATTCGACTTCCTCAAAATGGAATAAATACCTATCTCAATGATGCCTCTACCGTATATAACCCCAATTTGGGAGGATATGAAGCAGGAATAGTAACGGGCAGCTTTGACGGAACAAAATCCTCGGCTACTTATACCCATTTAGAACCTAGAATTACGTTGGCGTATTCCTTTGAAAAAAGTTCGGTCAAGTTCAGTTACAACCGATTACATCAATATTTACATCTCATTTCTAACACCGCCTCTCCTACTCCATTAGATGTGTGGACTCCTAGTGGTCCACATTTGAAACCTCAACAAGTTGATCAGTGGGCCATGGGATATTTTGGGGAACCCAACTCCAGTTGGAGTTTTCAAACCGAATGGTACTATAAAGATGTAACCAATCGCCTCGATTATGTTGATGGAGCTGATCTCATTGCTAATGAAGCTATTGAAGAGATTACATTACCAGGAAAAGTTCGTGCTTATGGTTGGGAAGTGTTGGTCAAAAAAAATAGTGGTCGTTTGCAAGCATGGCTTTCCTATACCTTGTCAAAGTCTGAACAACAAACCCAAACTAACAATGGACCAGGAATCAATAAAGGAAGATGGTACCGTACAGCCCATGATAAAACCCATGACCTGAGCATTAGTGCTGCTTATAAACAAAGTGAAAAATGGGATTGGAATGCCAACTTTATATTTCAAACAGGGCAACCAGTCACCTACCCTGTTTCGCAATACGAAATGTTTGGAGTTTCTATACCTAACTTTGGTCTTCGTAATGGAAGTAGATTGCCTGTATATCATCGTTTGGACGTATCGGCTACTTTACATCCAAAAAAATATATAGGAAAAAAACAAAAGGCCGAATGGATCTTTGGAATATATAATCTTTATAACAGAAGAAATGCCTCAAGTATTTCATTTCGTCAAAATTTGGATACGCGCCAAAACGAAGCGGTTCGATTGTCTATTTTTGGAGCTGTTCCTGCGATCACCTATAAATTTATATGGTAATGAAAAAATTAATATTTCTTTTGATTGTTTTGTGTTGGTCTTGCGAAGATGTTGTCGACATCGAGTTAGAGACCGAATCTCCACGCTTGGTAGTCGATGCCGAATTGAGTCGAAAAGTAGGGGAAACCATAGGAGCATTAGAGGTCAAATTAAGTCGTACTACTTCTTTTTATGAAACTGAAATTCCGAAAGTCACCACCGCCGAGGTACGTTTGAGTTTTGAAGACCAAGAAGTAGAAGCCGTTCACACCGAAGATGGAATCTATGAAATTGAAACCCTCATCATCGATCCTGAGATTTCCTACACCTTACATATTGTGGACGACAACGAACACTATCAAGCTACCGAAGAGCTCACCTTTGGAACCGTATTGGAATCTGCAGTACAAGGAGATGGTCAATTTTTTTCGGGTGATGAAATCGAGGTTATCCTGACGTTTACAGATTTGCCTGAAGAAGGGAATTATTATTTCTTTGATATGGGATATAGTAACCTATTTGCCACTCAAGATCGCTTTTACAATGGAAATCGTTTTTCATTTTCTTATTTTTACGATGATCGATTACCTAAAAATACTCCGATAACGATTCGAATGACAGGGATGGATGAAGCTTTTTTTGATTATATTCAAATACTCATTTCCCATGGTGGACTTAATGGAGGAAGCCCTTTTGAGGCGGCTACCTCTACTTTGTTAGGAAATGTTCAAAACACAACCGACAGCCAACATTATCCCTTGGGTTATTTTAGAGTAACAGAATATAGTACGCTTGAATTTGTAGCCGAATAAGCCCCTAATAACTATGGATTTTAATTCTTTTACAGAACAACCTTCGGCCTATCAACATCTGGAGCATCAATCAGTTGCAGACTTGGCTCATATTTTTAATAAGGAGGATCAAACTGTAGCTGCATCCCTCACATCGGTTCTGCCACAAATTATTTCACTTGTCGAAAAGATTGTGTCCCAGTTAAAAAATGGAGGGCGTTTATTTTATATAGGAGCAGGAACCAGTGGAAGGTTAGGCGTATTGGACGCTTCTGAATGCCCACCCACTTTTGGAGTTTCGCCCGATTTAGTGATCGGGCTTATTGCAGGAGGAGATCAAGCACTTAGAAAATCCATTGAACGGGCCGAAGATGATCTCTTTCAAGGATGGAAAGATTTGGAACAATACAGCATTACAAAAAAAGATATCGTGATCGGTATTGCAGCTTCAGGGACCACCCCTTATGTTGTTCATGCTCTTAAGGCTTGTAAAGACGCACAAATTCCTACGGGTTGTATCACCTGCAACCCGAAAAGTCCCTTGGCTATAACTGCTGAATTTCCTATTGAAGTTGTGGTTGGTCCTGAAATTGTTTCTGGAAGTTCACGACTCAAAGCTGGAACAGCTCAAAAAATGATTCTGAATATGCTTTCTACCATCACTATGATTCAAATGGGGCGGATAAAAGGAAATCGTATGGTAGATATGCAACTTAACAACGACAAACTGCATCACCGTGCAATAAAAATAATTCAAGATGAAGTTATGATCACGAAGGAAAAAGCTGAAAAACTTTTGATTCGATTCGGGTCAGTTCGAAAAGTATTAAATGCCTTGAAGGATGAATAAAAAATTGCTTCTCAAAGGACTCAAACAATTGATGTATACGATTTTATTGGCTTTTACAGGGCCTGTTGTATTAACATCGGCATTCAACAACCAACACCATCCCTTTTATATTCCTGTTTTAATCGCTGCAATAATACTTTGCCTAGGGGCTATAGGGGTAGGATTTGCAGGAATTAGAAATATTGTAAAAGGATTATTTAACGAAAACTGATTTTTACGCTTGTGCGACTATTCATTCGTGTTATCTTTGTTTTTTATTAAAAAGTTGTATGATAACGATTAGCTTACCTGACGGTGCTCAAAAGCTTGTAGAAACTGGAACTACGCCCATGCAAATTGCGATGGCTATAAGCGAAGGATTAGCACGCAATGTATTATCTGCTTCCTTTAATGGGGCGGTCGTTGAGGCGCACACTCCAATAACTGTAGATGGGGATTTGGTATTGTATACTTGGAATAACAAAGAAGGTCAAACTGCCTTTTGGCATTCCACGGCGCATGTATTAGCACAAACTTTAGAGGAGCTTTATCCAGGAATTAAGCTGACCATTGGACCAGCAATCGAAACTGGTTTTTATTACGATATCGATCCTGGAGAACATGCGATTTTGGAAAGAGATTTGGCGGGTATCGAAAAACGCATGCTCGAAATAGCTCGAGAAAAACATCGCTTTACGATGCGACCATGTACCAAATCGGATGCATTAGCTTTTTATCGAGAAACAGACAACTCATACAAAACTGAACTCATCGAAAATCTTGAGGACGGTACGATTACATTTTGTGACCATTCCAATTTTACCGATTTGTGTCGAGGTGGACATATTCCGCACACCGGATTTATCAAAGCAGTAAAACTTACCAACATCGCTGGAGCTTATTGGAGAGGTAACGAAAATAACCCTCAACTCACCCGTATTTATGGGGTGTCGTTTCCTCAACAAAAACTCCTCAAGCAACACTTGGCATTAATTGAAGAAGCCAAAAAAAGAGATCACCGCAAGTTGGGTGCTGAGCTCAGCTTGTTTACCTTTTCTCATAGAGTAGGACAAGGACTTCCCTTGTGGTTGCCCAAAGGAGCTGCTTTGCGAGAACGATTAGAACAATTTTTAAAAAAGGCACAACAAAAAGCAGGATACGAACAAGTAGTTTCTCCACATATTGGGCATAAAGATCTGTATATAACTTCAGGACATTACGAAAAGTATGGAGCAGATAGCTTTCAACCCATTCAAACACCTGCAGATGGAGAAGAATTTTTACTCAAGCCCATGAATTGTCCCCATCATTGTGAAATTTATCGCGCTGAACCATGGAGTTATCGGGATTTACCCAAACGTTATGCTGAGTTTGGAACCGTTTATCGATACGAACAAAGTGGTGAATTACACGGACTAACACGGGTGAGAGGTTTTACCCAAGACGATGCGCATATTTTTTGTATGCCTAACCAACTGGACAGCGAGTTCAAAGCGGTTATCGATTTGGTACTATACGTTTTTGGATCCTTAGGATTTGAACATTTTACTGCTCAGGTTTCAGTTCGTGATCCTGAAAAGCCTGAAAAATATATTGGGGGAATTTCTAATTGGGAAAAAGCAGAGCAAGCCATTATTAACGCAGCTAAAGAAAAAGACTTAGATTATGTAGTCGTAGAAGGGGAAGCAGCTTTTTATGGGCCCAAACTCGACTTTATGGTCAAGGATGCCTTGGGACGAAGCTGGCAATTGGGAACCATTCAAGTGGATTATAATTTGCCTGAACGTTTTGATTTATCCTACAAAGGGAATGATAACGAATTGCATCGTCCAGTGATGATTCATCGCGCACCTTTTGGAAGTATGGAGCGGTTCGTCGCCATATTATTAGAACATACGGGTGGAAATTTTCCATTATGGCTCACTCCAATGCAAGTAAATATCCTGTGTGTGAGTGATAAATTTGAAAAATACGCAAAAAAAGTTTTAGAATTCTTAGAAAATCACGAAATTCGCGCCCTCATGGATAACAGAAATGAAACAATAGGCAAAAAGATTCGCGAAGCTGAAATGAGTAAAACACCGTTTATGATCATTATAGGGGAGCAAGAATCGGAGGCCGAAACCGTTTCTGTTCGTCAACACGGAGGAAACGATCTAGGGAGTATGTCCCTAGAAAACTTTGCCCTTTTGATTAACAATCAAATAAGTAAAGAACTAAAAACCTTTTAACCATTTAAATTATTCGTTATAGCTATACGAAGAAGAAGAAGCCGAGGGCCTCAAAGAATTATTAAAGAAGACAAGCACAGGATCAACGAAAAGATCATGGCTCGTGAAGTGCGTTTGGTGGGTGATAACGTGGAGTTAGGGGTTTACCCGCTTCCTAAAGCAAAAGCAATCGCCAAACAATTGGAATTGGATTTGGTTGAAATTTCACCGAACGCCAAGCCACCTGTTTGTAAAGCTATTGATTACAAGAAATTCCTCTACGAGCAAAAGAAGCGCGAAAAGATAATGAAATCAAAAGCTACCAAAGTAGTTTTGAAAGAAATTAGGTTTGGTCCTCAAACCGACGAGCATGATTATGAGTTTAAGAAGAAACATGCAATTAAATTTTTGGAAGAAGGATCAAAATTAAAAGCTTTTGTTTTTTTTAAAGGGCGATCAATCATTTTTAAGGAACAAGGACAAATCTTGCTCCTTCGATTGGCTCAAGATTTAGAGGAATACGGCAAAGTAGAACAATTACCAAAACTAGAGGGAAAACGGATGATCATGTTGATGAACCCAAAAAAATAAAAAAAGAGTATTATGCCTAAAATGAAAACAAAATCCAGTGCAAAAAAGAGATTTAGATTAACAGGGACTGGAAAACTAAAACGCAAACACGCATTTAAAAGTCACATCCTAACCAAAAAGTCAAAAAAGCGTAAATTAAAACTTACTCATGACACCTTAGTACATCCTAGTGACAGTGATAACATCAAACAACAATTACGTTTAAAATAAACCCGGGAGTGAGGTATTCAAGCGTGCTGATGCACCACCTCCTACCACAATTATAATATTATGCCAAGATCAGTAAACAGTGTAGCTTCAAGAGCTCGCAGAAAAAAAATTCTTAAACTCGCTAAAGGCTACTTTGGACGACGAAAAAACGTATGGACAGTTGCTAAAAATGCTGTCGAAAAAGGGTTATTGTATGCCTATCGTGATCGCAAAGCCAAAAAGCGAAGTTTTCGTTCTCTTTGGATCACACGTATCAATGCAGGAGCACGACTACACGGAATGTCATATTCCGAATTTATGGGAAAAGTCAAAGCCAAAAATATTGCCTTAAACCGTAAAGTATTGGCCGATTTGGCAATGAATCACCCAGAAGCATTTAAAGCAATTGTTGATACCGTAAAATAAAATTTCTACTACCATAGCACAAAAAAACCGCCAAATGGCGGTTTTTTTTATTACATCTTATTTTTTTACTATTTTTTGGATGTGTTCGTTAGCACGAATTAAATATACGCCCTTCTTTAAAAAAGAAACGTCAATATTTTTGTCAGTACTGCCCGAAAGAACTTGTCGACCTGTTATATCATAAATTTTGAAGTTCATTATTTTTGATGAATCATTTGAAAAGAGTAAAGCCTCAGTTGGATTAGGATAAAATAAATTCTGTTTTTCCTGAACACTGATAATATTTAATGGGTTGGGTGAGAGTTTTACAACGAATATGTCGCTAGAATTCGTAGAAGGTGTTTTTTCAACAGATGCCGAACCAGGATCGAAATCTAGAGTTCCTTCAAAGGTTCCAGCGGAAAAAATATTTCCTTGACTATCAATATTTATAACAAACCCTATGTCAAATTCTGTAGAACCCAAGCTTTCGGCCCACACAAAATTCCCATCCGAATCTAATTTGCATATAAAAATATCTTGAATACCTTGGGAAGTAAGATTAAATATCTCAAATCCAGGGTTAAAATCTGTAGTTCCTTCAAACCCCCCTGTGATATAGAGGTCTTCTTGATCATCTAAAGTTAGAGATACCCCACGATCAATCCCATTTGAGCCTATATGCTTAGCCCACACAAAATTGCCATCAGCATCCATTTTTTGAATAAAAATATCACTATTCCCATTAGAGGTAAGGTTAAAAGTTCCAGATCCAGGATCAAAATCTGCAGTACCTTCAAAATATCCCGTAGTATAAACGTTTCCTTGGCTATCTGTGGTAATGGAATAGCTTTCTTCATTACTTGAGGAACCTATACTCTTGGCCCATTCAAAATTGCCATCATTGTCCATTTTTTGTATGAAAATATCAGTTCCTCCTAGAGAGCTTAAGGTTACAGCCCCAGCATCAAAATCTACATTACCTTCAAAATATCCTGTGGTATAAACGTTTCCATAAGTATCCAAGGTTATAAAACTTCCTTCTTCGTAGTTTGTGGAACCCATGCTCTTTGCCCATAAAAAATTACCATCGGGGTCAAGTTTTTGCACAAAAATATCAGTTTCTCCTTCCGAGTTAAGGGTAAAAGTTTCAGGTCCGGGATCAAAATCTACGGTTTCTTCAAAATATCCAGTGATATAAATATTTTTTTGATTATCTAAAGTTAAGGAATAAGCTTCGTCATAGCCTGAGAATCCGATATTTTTTGCCCAAATAAAATTGCCATCGTTATCCCATTTTTGTATAAAAACATCACTATTTCCATTAGAGGTAAGGTTAGATATCTCCATTCCTGGATTAAAATCTGCAGTACCTTCAAAAAATCCTGTGGTATATACATTTCCATCACTATCCAAAGCTAAAGATAAGCCGTCATCATACATATTAGAACCAATACTTTTTGCCCATACAAAACTGCCTTGAGGGTTTAATTTTTGAATAAAAATATCTAATGATCCAATAGAGTCTAGTTCAACAATATTTGGTCCTGGGTCAAAATCAACCATTTGATTGGCTTGGCCATTAAAACTTCCAACGATGTACACATTTCCTAGGGCATCCAGCTTCATGTCACTGATTCTATTTCTTTGCGTTGAGCCCTCAATGTGGGCGACCCAATCAAGGACAAGAGGGGGCTGAGAAAAAGAAAAATGAGAAAAGATAAAAGCAACAAAGACATGTAGAAATAATTTCATAATAATTAAGATTTGAGTGTTTAGGGTATTATAAAAATTTAGTTTTTTTTATAATGTAAAGACAAATTTAATAAAAAA
Source organism: Flavobacteriaceae bacterium (assembly GCA_965659665.1). GTDB lineage: Bacteria > Bacteroidota > Bacteroidia > Flavobacteriales > Flavobacteriaceae > CBFHWU01. Next base: position 41,162 of record CBFHWU010000014.1, on the reverse strand, counting down.
CTAAAACGGAACATCCTCGTCTCCAAAGGCCTCATTAGGGTCGATACGTGGGGGGTCAAACGGGTTGTCAGAGGGATTGATTTTGGACTGAAATTCGATAGGGGCATCAAAAGAATCTAGGTTTTCGAATTTTCCTAATGCACCAATAAATTTTAATCGGATATTATTTAGTCCTCCATTTCGGTGCTTGGCAACAATAAACTCTGCTTGTCCGGCAGAAGGGGTGCGTTCGTCGTCATCCCATTCGTCAATTTTGTAATATTCAGGTCGATAAATAAACGAAACGATATCAGCATCTTGCTCAATGGCACCCGATTCTCTAAGATCCGATAAAATGGGTCGTTTACTTCCACCGCGTGTTTCGACAGCACGAGACAATTGCGAAAGCGCAATTACAGGAATATTTAATTCTTTAGCCAAGGCCTTAAGGTTTCGTGAAATGGTAGAAATTTCTTGTTCTCTATTCCCCGTTTTGTTGCTACCTCCTGCAGTCATAAGTTGTAAATAATCAATAATGATTAATTTGATACCATATTGAGAGGACAATCGACGTGCTTTGGCACGAAGGTCAAAAATAGAAAGTGAGGGAGTATCGTCAATGAATAGCGGAGCTTTTTCGAGGTCAGAAACTTTAACATTCAGTTGCTTCCACTCGTGATCTTCAAGCTTCCCAGTACGGAGTTTTTCGGAAGATAAAGTGGTTTCAGAAGAAATCAATCGGGTAATTAACTGAACGGAAGACATTTCTAAAGAGAAGAAGGCTACAGGGATATTTTGTCCTACAGCAATATTTCGAGCCATCGATAAGGTAAGGGCTGTTTTTCCCATACCTGGTCGAGCAGCCACAATGATTAGGTCGCTAGGTTGCCAACCAGAGGTCAGCTTATCCAGATCAATAAATCCAGAAGGGACCCCACTCATCCCTTCTTTATTTGATATTTCTTCAATTTTCTTTTTGGCTTGTATGACCAAATTTTGAGCGGTTTCAGTAGAGGTTTTAATGTTTCCTTGAGCAACATCATAAAGTTTTGATTCAGCCATGTCAAGCATATCAAAAACATCCTTGGTTTCGTCATAAGCATCCTCAATGATCTCATTAGAAATCTTAATCAAGCTACGTTGAATAAACTTTTGAAGAATAATGCGCGCATGGAATTCAATGTGCGCTGAGGAGGATACTTTTTGGGTAAGTTGAATTAAATAAAAATCACCTCCCACAGCATCAAGTTTTGCATCTTTTCGAAGTTGAGCAGAAACAGTCAACAAGTCAATAGGCTCCGTATTTTCAAAAAGTTTAACCATGGCATTAAAAATATGTTGGTGGGCTTCTTTGTAAAAAGCACTGGGTTGTAATATGTCGATTACAACATCCACCCCTTTTTTGTCTACCATCATAGCACCCAGTACCACTTCTTCCAAGTCAAGTGCTTGTGGAGGTATCTTTCCTTTTTGAAGGGAAACAATATTACCCGAGGGAGAAGAAATAGAAGATATTAGCTTAGGCTTTTCCATAGCCTAAAGGTATATAATTTGGTTAGATGAAGGGATAAAAAAAAGTAAACATATTAGATGTTAACAACATAGAAAAAATGTTAATAACACAAATTAATCGCTGTAAACACCCATTTTAAAGAATTTGTCCATACGCTGAGCAACGAGTTCTTCTTTTGATAATTGACGGAGATCATTAAAGGTATTTAAAATGACTTTTTGCACACTTGAAAAAGTAGCTTTTCGGTCGTTATGCGCTCCTCCAAGAGGTTCTTTTATGATGCAATCGATAAGTTTTTGGCGTTTCATATCTTTTGCTGTAAGTTTAAGAGCTTCTGCAGCTTGTTCTTTGAACTCCCAGCTTCGCCACAAAATTGAGGAGCAGGATTCTGGAGAAATCACGGAATACCAAGTATTTTCTAGCATCATCACACGATCACCCACACCAATTCCTAAAGCACCTCCAGAGGCGCCTTCGCCGATGACAACAACAATAATGGGTGATTTTAGGCGAGCCATTTCAAATAAATTTCGGGCAATGGCTTCACCTTGACCTCTTTCCTCAGCTTCGAGACCAGGATACGCGCCTGGAGTATCAATAAAACATACAGTGGGAAGGTCAAACTTCTCAGCTGATTTCATCAATCGTAACGCTTTGCGATAGCCTTCAGGATTGGCCATACCAAAATTACGATACTGGCGAGTTTTGGTATTGTATCCTTTTTGTTGACCAATAAACATAAAGGTTTGATCCTCTATTTTGCCTAGCCCTCCAATCATGGCTTTGTCGTCTTTGACGTTACGATCGCCATGGAGTTCTAAAAAGGTTCCTTTAGTAAGAGCGTAAATAAAATCCAGGGTGTAAGGTCGAGAAGGATGTCGTGAAAGCTGAACACGCTGCCATGGAGTAAGATTACTGTATAGCTTCTTTTTGGCAGTCACTAATTTTTTTTCAATTTGTGCACAGGTATCGGTAACATCTACGTCACTTTCGTGACCGATTAGTCGACACTTTAAAAGTTGATCTTGTAGCTCTTTAATAGGTAGTTCAAAGTCTAAATAATCCATATTTTACTTCCAAATTACAAACAAATATACTTAATTTAGGTTGCCGAATAAATCTCTTTATCACTTTTAAGTTTAAAATACCCATTGAGCAGAACCGCCACCAAAATAATAATAGTTCCTAGATAAAATTGAAAAGGCATATGTTCCTCAGCACCAAATATAAAATAAGCCAAACAAATCCCATAAACAGGTTCCATATTGATTCCTAACATAACAGAGTAAGGACTCAAAAAACGCATCACGTCTATGGAAACAACAAAAGCATAGGAGGTGCATACCACTGCCAAAATAGTCAACCATAAGATATCATAAGGGATTAACTGAAAGAACGAGGAATTAAATTGTTGACTTAACCCCAACAATACGGAAACGAGCCCCCATCCAATGAACAGTTGATAAAAAGACATCACACGTGCATCAAGTTGTTTGATATACTTACCGTTTATTAGCGTAAAAAAAACGGACAAGATGATAGATAAAAAAGCATAAATAATCCCTTTTTTAAAATCAAGTTCTGTTTGTAAAGCGATTGCCAAGCCCATAATTACTAAGAGGCCCAAAATAACTTCATAAATAATTATTTTTCGTCGATAAAAAAATGGTTCCAAAAAAGAAGTAAAAAAAGCGCCTGAGGCAAAAATAGATAGTGTAATGGATACATTTGAAAGCTTAACGGCATGAAAAAAAGTAATCCAATGTAGGGCAATTAAAACTCCTCCCATGATCATGATCACTGTATGTTTCTTGGTAAGTTTAAATGACACCTTACGAATGGCCAAATAAACCCCTAGTACAACACTTGCTAATCCCATTCGATACCATACTAACGACATGGCATCAATTGAAATTAATGCCCCCAAAATAGCTGTAAATCCAAAAATAATAACAACAAAATGGAAATGAAGTGCACTTTTAAATTTATCTTTTTGCATGTTGTAATAAAATTATTGATAAGATACCAAACAATATATTAGGCAGCCATGCGGCAATCCATGGAATAAAACCTGATTTTTCAACCATTACTTCAAAAATTTTATCAAAAAAAATGTAAATAAACGCTAAGATAATTCCCAAGGCAAGATTTACTCCCATTCCTCCCCGCCTTTTGAAAGAAGCTACTGAAACGCCTATCATGGTAAGTATAAATGCAGAAACTGGTAGGGACCATCTTTTTTGTCGAACCAATAAATGATGGTTTATTAAAGAGCTACCGCGCTCCCGCTCCAAGCGAATAAAATCATTGAGTTCAAAAAAATTCAGTGTTTGTGCCATATACTCAACAGGGGATAAATCTTCAAGTTTAAAATTAAGTAGCGTATCCAAACGAGGACGGGATTCTATAATTTCTTTATCGTCGATGTAAGTACGCATAAAAAAATTGGACAAGCGATGAATACTATCTTTTTCAATCCAACGAATGGTTTGCGCTGATATTTTGTATTGTAATTCGTTTGCTTCAAAATGTTCATAGGAGAAATTATACCCAAGATTTCGGTTGTGATTATAGCTGCTTAAATAAACAATATCGGAAGCACCAATTTGTTTGAAAAGATTATCCGTTTGACGGGCTTTTTTATTTCTATTAAAATATTTAAAATCAAATTCATTAAAACTTTTGGACGTGGCAGGAATAACAAACATTCCAGTGAAGAAGGAAAACAGGGCAATAATTGAAGCTGAAATGACAAAAGGGCGTAAATAACGATTAAAGGATATTCCAGAGCTCAAAATCGCAATAACTTCGGTATCATTAGCCAATTTTGACGTAAACCAAATCACCGATAAAAAGAGAAAAATTGGAAATAACAAGTTTCCAAAAAACCAAATAAAGTCGTAGTAATAACCAAAAATTTCTTCACTAGGAACTTCATACTGTTTAAACTTATCTATTTTTTGTGATAAATCAACCAAAATACTAATAGGAACAAAAAGTCCAAGCATCACAACAAAGGTTCCTATGTATTTTTTGATAATATAACGATCTATTTTTTTCATTTTTCCTATAAACGCTTGTTCATTTGGAGAACCATTTTATTTTTCCAAGATGCAAAATTATCCGCTAAAATATGCTTTCTGGCTTGACGTACCAACCACATATAAAAACTTAAGTTGTGAAGCGTAGCTATTTGTTTCCCCAAAAATTCATTAGCGGCAAAAAGATGTCTTAGGTATGCTTTAGAATAGGCAGTATCTACATAGCTATGATTCATGGGATCAATAGGGGAAAAATCATTTTGCCATTTTTTATTTTTGATATTAATTGTTCCTTGTGAAGTGAATAACATTCCGTTTCGAGCATTTCGGGTGGGCATAACGCAATCGAACATATCAACACCCAACGCTATATTTTCTAAGATATTAATAGGAGTCCCCACTCCCATTAAGTAACGAGGTTTATCTTGAGGTAAAATCTGACAAACAACTTCAGTCATGGCGTACATTTCCTCGGCGGGCTCTCCTACAGAAAGCCCACCAATAGCATTTCCATCACTATTTGATTTGGCTATATATTCAGCTGATTGTTTTCTGAGATCTGTATATGTACTTCCTTGAACAATTGGAAAAAGACTTTGAGGGTATCCGTATTTAGGAGGAGTTTTTTTAAATCGATCGATACATCGATCCAGCCATCGATGAGTAAGGTGCATCGATTTTTGGGCGTAGTCAAAATCACAAGGATATGGGGTGCATTCATCAAAAGCCATCACAATATCTGCCCCAATAGATCGCTGCAAATCAATTACACCTTCGGGGGTAAAAAAATGTTTTGAACCATCAATATGCGATTTAAATTCGACCCCTTGCTCATTTATTTTTCTTCGACCAGAAAGGGAATACACTTGATATCCTCCACTATCAGTAAGGATATTACGATTCCAATTCATAAATTGGTGAATTCCACCCGCAGCCTCCAAAATATTGGCAGAGGGTCGTAAATAAAGATGATAGGTATTGGCTAATATCACATCGGGGTTGACGTCTTGCTCTAATTCTCTTTGATGAACTCCTTTTACCGTTGCCGCGGTTCCGACAGGCATAAAAATTGGTGTCTGGATATGTCCATGACCACAACATAGAGTAGCTGCACGTGCGTTAGACTTGGAATCGGTATGGTGTAGTTTAAATTTCACAAAGCACAAATATAACCAACCATTTCCTTTTGGTATTACAATGTTAATTTATAACCCATTATTGACAGTAATCTTTTTTGAATCCAGTAAAGTTAGTACTACATTTGTTTTAAATATTTAATCCCTATGTCAAATTTAGAATCCCTTGAAAAAATAGTGCTTCAAACTCGAAGAGACATCCTGCGAATGGTTCACGCCGTCAATTCGGGTCATCCTGGTGGTTCATTGGGTTGCGCTGAGTTTTTTGTTAGCTTATTTCACGAAATCATGGAACGTAAAGATTCTTTTTTCATGGATGGGAATGAAGAAGATTTGTTCTTTTTGTCAAATGGACATATTTCGCCCGTTTATTACAGTGTTCTTGCACGTAGTGGATACTTTGAAGTTTCGGAATTGGCTACATTTCGGAAGCTAAATTCACGGCTGCAAGGCCATCCCACTACACATGAAGGACTACCGGGTGTTCGTATCGCTTCGGGTTCTCTGGGGCAGGGCATGTCGGTAGCAATTGGAGCAGCACTAGCAAAAAAACTAAATAATGACTCTCACCTAGTGTACAGTTTACATGGAGATGGTGAAATGCAAGAAGGTCAAAATTGGGAAGCTATCATGTATGCAGGATCCAAAAAAGTTGATAATCTCATTGCCACCATTGACTACAACGGACAGCAAATTGATGGGTCAACAAAAGATGTATTAGATATGGGTGATCTTGCTGTAAAAATAGAAGCTTTTGGTTGGGACGTACTGCACATTGAAAAAGGAAATGATGTGTCGGAAATTGTCACCGGATTGCAAGACGCCAAGTCAAGAACTGGTAAAGGAAAACCAGTTTGTGTTATGCTTCATACAGTAATGGGAAATGGAGTTGACTTTATGATGTATACACACGCATGGCACGGCAAAGCACCAAATGATGATCAACTTGCTTCAGCTTTGGCACAAAACGAGGAAACTTTAGGAGACTATTAAAACAAAAAAATGACTACATACACCTACACAGAAAAAATTGATACACGTTCGGGATTTGGAGCTGGGCTTGAAGAATTAGGGAAAACAAACCCCAATGTGGTAGCGCTTTGTGCTGATTTGATCGGTTCTCTAAAAATGGGTCCGTTTATCCAAAATAATCCAGAGCGTTTTTTTCAAATAGGAATCGCAGAGGCTAACATGATGGGAATCGCTGCAGGACTTACTATTGGAGGGAAAATACCTTTTACAGGGACATTTGCAAATTTTTCAACGGGTCGTGTTTATGATCAAGTTCGTCAATCTATAGCCTATTCTCACAAAAATGTAAAAATTTGTGCTTCACATGCAGGAGTTACTTTAGGAGAAGATGGAGCAACGCATCAAATTTTAGAAGATATTGGATTAATGAAAATGCTTCCTGGCATGACGGTCATCAATACTTGTGATTTTAATCAAACCAAAGCTGCAACCATAGCAATTGCCGATCACTATGGACCTGTATATTTACGTTTTGGTCGTCCTGCAGTTCCTAATTTTACGACTGCTGATCAAAAATTTGAAATTGGAAAAGGCATACTTCTTAGTGAAGGATCTGATGTTACACTTGTCGCTACGGGACACCTTGTTTGGGAAGCCCTAGAAGCTACTAAAGAATTGCAGCAGATTGGGATTTCAGCCGAAGTAATCAATATACACACTATCAAACCATTAGATACTGATTTAATTCTTAATTCTGTTCAGAAAACAGGTGCGGTTGTGAGCTGTGAAGAACATAATTATTTAGGCGGACTAGGAGAAAGTGTGGCACGAGAGTTAGCTACACATCATCCTGCACCACAAGAATTCGTTGCCACACAAGATACTTTTGGAGAGTCAGGATCTCCTGCTCAATTGATGGAAAAATATGGGTTGAATGCTCAGGCGATTGTCCAAGCGGCACAGAAAGTAATTCAACGCAAATAAAAATACGTCTTTACTATTTTTAATCGGCATCTAGGTAGTCAGGAGTTCCGTCGTTGTCGCTATCCATGGGAAAGCCGTCGTTGTCAAGGATATATTCGTCTATGGTTAATATATCATCTCCATCGTCGTCGTTATCAAAAACATTTACAACATTATCTTCATCTGTATCATCGTCAAAAACACCATCCCCATTAACATCCTCTAAATATGAGGGCACAGAATCATTATCATGATCTGTGTTTTCGTTAAAAGTGTATAATTCAACGGAAAAAATTAAAGAGGAATAAGCTGGTATACCAGAACTAGTAGAGTTATAATACCCTAAAGCCGAAGGAAAAATAACAATTCCTCTTCCAAAGCCATCAGAATTGTAAGTACCATCTCCATTGTCGGTAAAGAAACCACGCTTTAATTTAGGCATAAACTCGCGAAACCCACGAACTAGAGCCAGATTATCAAACCAAATTGGATCCGTACGCATATCAAATGTAACATCTGAAAGGAGCATCCCTTTATAAGTAACATAAACAGAATCTGCTAAGGTGGGTGAGGCATCAATCACTCCTTGTTTGGGAATATGATAATACATGGTGTGTGAAACCAAGTTATCATCAGCATCCTTTAACTCAACGGTGTGTTCTTGAAAAAAATCACGCATAGGAATTTTATCTGCGAATTCTCCTTGAATGGTATCAAAAGTAAATTCAACATATTCGTCACTTTCAGCAGCAGCATATTCTTCATAATTAAAGAAATGCATATCCAAAAATTTATTAATGGAATCATTATCGTCTTCTAGCTGTGTTGATAAATCTCTGGGAGGTTCCACGTTAAATCTTCCATTGTTATCTTCACACGCAAAAAACATTATCCCTATTAGGGGCAAAAGTATAAAAGGGCTATTGAAACATTTTTTCATAAAAAAAATTGAACGTGCAAGATACAATTTTCTTGTATTTTTGAACTTATTATTCATTAATTAACATTTTATTTTGAGGGTAGATAAGTTTTTATGGTGCGTTCGTTTTTACAAATCAAGAAGTTTGGCTACAGCAGCTTGCAAAAAGGGAGTGGTCCGTATTGGAGGAGTTATCGCAAAACCCTCAAGAGAAGTATATATTTCGGATGCATTAACCATACGCAAACAACAACTTGATCATCAGGTTGAGGTTCTAGACTTACCAAAGTCGAGAGTTTCAGCAAAAATTATTCATCAATATTATAAAAATACTACGCCGCTTGAAATTCTTGAAGCTCGTGCTGAAATTGAACGCCAACAATCTCTATCCCGACCCACTGGCGAAGGAAGACCTACAAAAAAAGATCGTAGGGATTTGACAGATTTTTTTGAACAAGACTCGCATTCACCCAAGGATTCCTTACCTTAGTGTCATGGCTAAACAAATTATTCTCAATCACGAAGAGGCTGAAATAAAACTTCGCCGGATTGCACACCAAATATATGAATCAAATGTCAATGAAAAACTCGTTGTCCTTGCAGGTATCGTTGATAATGGATACATAGTAGCTAAACAAATTGCACATTACCTTGATAATATTTCAGATTTGGAAGTGGAACTTTGTCAAGTATTTGTAGACAAAAAAAAGCCACTTAATTCGATCAAAACAAGTATAAGTGCCCAAGATTACACAAATAAATCCGTCGTATTAGTGGATGACGTAATGCTATCAGGCAGTACATTAATCTATGGGGTAAGGCATTTTTTATCTGTTCCTTTAAAGTCATTTAAAACCGCTATTCTGATTGATCGCAATCACAAAAAATTTCCTATCAAAGCAGATTTCAAAGGGTTGTCATTATCGACATCCATGAATGAGCATGTCGAAGTTATTTTTAAGGAGAATAAGTTTGAAGCCTATTTAAGCTAATTTTTCTAGAATTGAATTAATTGTTGATGATATATGGTGTTGTTCGGACAAAACAGTATGTTCGGCTTGCATATAAAACTGGTTTCGCTCAAATAAATGTTTACCTATAAATTCATGCATTTCGTCAATAGATTTAAGATGTTCGATCATTGGACGATGCCTACGCTGAGGAAACAAGCGTTCTGTTAAATCTCTTACGGATACTTTGAGATAAAAGCTATTTGGTGTTGCATTTCGTATTATTTTCATGGCATTATGAAAGCAAGGAGTCCCCCCTCCTAAAGATACAACCACTTGTTTTTCTTGTTCGAGTATGTCAGAAAGTGTGTTGAATTCAATTGATCGGAAATAAATTTCCCCTTTACGCTTAAAGATTTCAGGGATTGTTTTGGATTCAATTTTTTCGATATAATGATCAAGATCAATAAACTTATAGTTAATATTATGAGCTAATAAGCGTCCTATAGTTGATTTTCCAGACCCCATATAGCCGATTAAAACAATGGGTTTTTGATTCATTTGTGATTTTTTACTTAACGATACAAATTTATAGGAATTTAAACTTTGAATTATTGTCAAAATGAAACTATATTTGCAGCCGTTTAGATTTGGTAGCTCAGCTGGTAGAGCATCTCCCTTTTAAGGAGAGGGTCCTGGGTTCGAACCCCAGCCAAATCACATCTAAGTTTAATTGCTTGAAATCAAAACCTTGCTAACTACAAATTAGCAAGGTTTTATGGTTTTTAAAGCCTTTGTTTCTTATGGAAGGTGTTAGTATTTGTATCCTAAAAACAAGATTTTCAACAGCAAAAACGCTAGGTCAAGGGTTAAATTCAATCTAACAGTAGAGAAAAACATAAAACAATAAAAGAAATACCTTACCTAAACTTTAATGTATATTTTTTTTCTATGTAACACATAACTTAACCCCAAATAAAACAAAACTGTAACTATGGCATATAACAAAGAAGATAATTTATTGCTTAAGAAATTATAATTGAATAGATTCTCATAAAGCCAAGAGTGCACATTGGTATTTTTTATGTTGGTTAAATAGAAAATTCGAGAAATAAAACTTGACATAAAGTAAATCGTAATTGCATTCCTTCCCACGTATTTAAAAATAGAACCCATTTTTATTTTCTTTATATCGGTTAGAAAATAAATAACGGCTAATATTAATGTTCCCCAACCACAACTAACGAGCACAAAACTGCTACTCCATATTGATTTATTTATTGGGAACCAATAATGCATGACATAACCCGAAATTAAAAAAAGTAAGGCTATTCCAAGCAGTGACACTATAGAGGTATTAATTCTTTCAACAATTCTTCCAATTAATATGCCAAATAGACAACTTACTATTGCGGGTAATGTACTGAGCAAACCCTCTGGATCGTAGTCATGTTTCCACATATGATTACCAATAACCCTTGAATCAATATACATTACCCAATTATTTGATGCTCTATCAAAAGTTGGTATGGAGCCATCTGAAAAAGGAACATAACCAAGAAACAGCCAATAGCAACTCAGGATTATGATACTCATCCAAAATAATATTTTTCCATTACAATTAAGAAAAAGAATAGCAGAAATAAAAAAAACAATCCCTATTCGTTGAAGGACACCTGTATATCTTAGGGTTTCTAAATCGGTCACAAAAGGAAAATATGGCACAAACGCATTTAAAACTAAACCTAGGCCTATAAGCTTTAAAGACCTTATTAAAATTTTTTTGTACGTCGATATAGTAGAAGGCTTGCTCCGATAAGCAAAATAAATTGATGTACCAACAATAAAAAGAAAGAAAGGAAAAATTAAATCGGTAGGAGTCAATCCGTGCCAATTTGTATGTAACAATGGAGTATAAACATGATCCCATGTACCAGGAGTGTTTACCATAATCATTGCTGCAATCGTAAAGCCTCTTAAAAAATCAAGCGATTCAATTCGCTTCCGCATATACTCACCAATTTTGAATTGTTTCCTTAAAATATGAAAGATAGAACTATTATAACAAGTAAGCAATTAACAAAAACGGTTAGTCACTAACTGAACTTTAGCATACTCCGAGCAGAGTAAAAATTGCACCATTGATGTTATGGAGGTAATGAAGCAAAATATAATGAAGCCTAACCTGTGATATAACCAACACAATATTTAAAATTAATTGTCAAACCCTTAAATTGCGAGAACAAAATATCTATATTTGCAACGTTATGGTCGATTAAAATTTTTTCAAAACATATGCATTCACAAAACGTCAAGAAAAATTATACATTTTAACAAATATCTCTTTATAATAGGCATAGTAAAATGAGGTTTGAGTCCTAGCCAAATCAACAAGACTTGGTAGCTCAGCTGGTAGAGCATCTCCCTTTTAAGGAGAGGGTCCTGGGTTCGAACCCCAGCCAAGTCACAAATTTTTTAATGCGCACGTGGCGGAACTGGTAGACGCGCTAGGTTGAGGGCCTAGTGGGAATAAAATCCCGTGGAGGTTCGATTCCTCTCGTGCGCACTTCGCTTTAGGATTTTTTTTGTAGTTTTGTTTAATAGTTATGAAAAAATATTAAACAATTGAATCGAGTAAAGAATCATTTCAGCATAAAAAACCTTGAACAACTTTCAGGAATTAAGGCGCACACAATCAGAATTTGGGAAAAAAGATATAATCTTTTTGAGCCAGAGCGCACCGACACCAATATTCGCACTTATAATTTACAGAATTTACAAAAACTACTGAATGTTAGATTGTTATACAATAACGGTTTTAAAATTTCTAAAATTGCAGATTTTAGTGAAGAAAAAATTACTCAAATTGTACATGACCTATCTTTCAAAAAAAACTCAGATGATTGGTCCTTAGGTTTATTTAAACTAGCAATGATTAATTTTGATCAAGCTTTATTTACAAAAACTTTCAACGATCTTTTGAAACACCACAGTTTCAGTACCATATTTCAAAATATTTTTATCCCTTTTATGTATGAGTTAGGGGTTTTGTGGCAAACCAACTCGATCAGCCCATCACATGAACATTTTGTGACTAGTCTCATCAAACAAAAAGTACATAGTTTAATTGAAGATTTGCAAAAAAATAACCCCACCAACACAACGAAAAGTTTTGTGCTTTTTCTTCCTGACAATGAAATTCATGAACTGGGGATCCTCTATTTAAATTATGAAGTACTTTTGAAAGGATATAAATCTATCTTTCTGGGACAGTCTGTTCCAATAGAAAGTTTGTCCAATTTAAGTGGTATTGGGGATAATATACACTTTGTTTCTTCCTTCACTATTGAGCCCATTAAAGAAAATATCAATGATTACTTAAGCGTGTTTGAAGAAAAAATTCTTCATCCTGTGAATGGTAAACTTTGGTTAGTTGGATACCAAACTCAATTTATCGATGGTGATCTTCATCCCAATGTGAATATTTTCGATAATTTGAACCATATTATAAAGCACTTATAGTCTAATTTAAAAAAAAAATATTTTTAAAATTATTATTTTTTTAAATGATAATTTGACTAAATTTATAACATGAAATCTTTATTTGATGAAGTATCGAATATGTGTAGTAAGCGAGTAACGGAACTGTACAGCACATCCTTCTCCCTTGCAACAAGAATGCTTTCTCAAGAGATTCGCCAAGACATCTATAATATATACGGGTTTGTTCGATTTGCCGATGAAATTGTAGATAGCTTTCATGATTATAATAAAAAAGAATTATTTGATCGTTTTTCAGATTCTTTAGAACTTGCATTGAAAGATAAGATAAGTTTGAATCCCATATTAAATTCTTTTCAGTCCACTTATCACAAGTTTGAGCTCGACAAGTCCCATGTTGATGCTTTCATGAATAGTATGCGTTGGGATTTATCAAAAAAAGAATACTTAACTTTAGAAGACTACAAAACTTACATTTATGGTTCAGCAGATGTGGTAGGTTTAATGTGTCTTAAAGTATTTGTAAATGGAAATCAAGAACTATTTGATCGCTTAAGTTCTTCTGCAATGGCATTGGGTTCAGCCTTCCAAAAAGTTAACTTTTTGAGGGATCTTAAAGCAGATCAAGAACTTTTGGGTCGTTCTTATTTTCCACATGTCGATTTAGTAAATTTTAGTGAAGAAGATAAAATAAACGTAATTGCAGAGATTGAATCGGATTTTCATAAAGGATTGGAAGGTATTTTTCAGTTGCCTGACCAAGCAAAATTTGGGGTATATACCGCATATAAATACTATCTACGATTATTAAAAAAGTTGAAACGCACCCCTCCTTTTCTCATACAATCAGTGCGGATTCGTGTGCCCAATTATCAAAAAGTAGATGTATTGGCTCGTTCTTATGTTCGTTATCGTTTTAATATTTTATAACTCATGATTGGTCTTTGGATATTAATATTTTTAATCACTTTTGTAGCCATGGAAGGCATGGCATGGTTTTCTCATAAATACATTATGCATGGTTTTTTATGGTCGCTACACAAAGATCACCACAAAAAAGATCACGGTTCTTGGTTTGAGCGAAATGACGCATTTTTTATTTTTTACGCTTTGGTGAGCGCAGGTTTTGTTGTTTTGTGGGGAGAGTTTGGATTTTGGCCAGGAATGCCGATTGCTTTGGGAATTTTTGCATACGGATTCACCTATTTTTTTGTACACGATATTTTTATCCACCAGCGTTTTAAATGGTTTCGGAATGCCAATACGCGTTACGCAAAAGCAGTACGAAGAGCGCATAAAATACACCATAAACATTTAGACAAGCACCAAGGGGAATGTTTTGGAATGTTATGGGTACCGCTCAAATATTTTAAATCTTAGCCATTTTAATAGCAGCAATAGCGGCCTCAGTTCCTTTATTCCCGTATTTACCCCCTGAACGATCTTGTGCTTGTTGCCAGGTGTCGTCAGTTAATACACAAAAAATAACGGGAACCGAGCCTAAGACATTCAAATCTTTTATTCCATGAGCAGTAGCTCCACAAACAAAGTCAAAGTGAGCAGTTTCGCCACGAATTACGCTACCAATTACTACAACAGAATCCACTTTTAACTCCATTGCTTTTCGTGCACCATAAATAAGTTCAAAACTACCAGGGACATCAATTCGTTGAATTGAACCCGCCGATTTGGATTCCAGAAGCTTATAAGCACCTTGATATAAAGATTCCGTAATTTCAGCATTCCAAGCTGATACCACTAGAGCAAAATTAAGCCCCTCTGCTGTGGGAACAGCATCGATGTCAATAGGAATATTCGCATGCTGATGAGTAGCCATATTAAAAACTAGCTCTGCCTATAAGTACTTCAATCTTTCTAGCTTCTTCAGCCGAGGGATATTGATCACGGAGGCGTTCAAAATACCCTAACGCTGTTTTTTTCTTATCTAAATCAAGCGCAACCAATCCCGCTTTTAATAAAAATCTAGGCTCAGTCAATGAATTTTCACTGTTATTGATTGCTTTTTCGTAATAAGGCAAGGCATCATTGTGTTGATCCAACTCTACAAATGAGTCTCCTATAGCCCCATGAGCAAGAGCACTCAAAATAGGGTCATCTGAAGTGAACGTATCTAAATGATAAATTGCGTTATCAAATTGACGTAACTTTAAATATATCATCCCCGCACTGTAGTGTGAAATATTGGCAGCAGGAGTTCCACTATAAACATCTACAATATCTAAAAAACCATACTTCCCTTCCCCACCTGACAGAGCAAGATGGAATAGAGAGTCTTGTTGACTTTCATTATTTAGGGCCTGATCAAAATAAAACTGGGCTTGAAATAACTCGTTATTAGATTCTGCTATTTTGGGTTCAAAAACAAAGTTCCTATAGGCTAGGTATAATAACGAAATTACCATAATTGAAACTATAGTGATAAGAATATACCGTTGATTTTTGGCAACCCACTGTTCAGCTTTTCCTGCGCCAGTATCTAACGTTTCAAATACTTCTGCAGTAGCACTATCTTGTTCAATTGCATGTTTTGCATCTTTTTTGAGTTTGCCTCCTCGTCTTTTATATGTAGCCATCTACTTTGTTTTAAGAGTGCAAAAATAAAACTTTTTATTCTAATGATAGAACCCTTAAAAATGATTATTTTCGGAAGGTGTAAAATGATCCCCCTAACACCAATACAAAAGCAATGTATCCTCTGTCATTAAAGCAATTAACATTGGTAAATTTTAAAAATATCCATGCTGCTACGCACGATTTAGATGAAAAAATCAACTGTTTCATTGGGAATAACGGCGTTGGAAAAAGCAATACTTTAGATGCCATATATCATTTAGCTATTGGCAAGAGTTATTTTAGCGTCGTCAATGATCAAAATATTAACCATCAGGCAGCATTTATGATGATTGAGGGTCTTTTCGATAAAATGGGAAAAAAAATACATATTCAGTGTACTTTGAAACGCAATGGCGAAAAAAAATTGAAACGAAACGGAAAAACTTATGATAAATTAGCTGATCATGTAGGAACTATCCCCATAGTTATTATTTCTCCTACAGATAGAGACTTGATTTTGGAGGGAAGTGTGATTAGAAGAAAGTTTTTTGATAGTTTAATTTCACAATCAAACACCGTTTACCTCCAACAACTTATTGATTATCAGAGAATTTTAATACAGCGCAATGCGCTTTTAAAACATTTTAGTAAAACAAAAAGTTTTGATCAAGAAACGCTCCATATCTACTCACATCAACTCGATCAGCTTGGAACATCCATTCATAAAGCTAGAAAAGAAGCCGTTATTCAATTTATTCCTCTGTTTTCAAAACGATATGAGCAAATCAGTAATCAAAAAGAAGAAGTAACCATTGAATACGTGAGTAATTTACATCACCGCTCGATGCGTACTTTACTAAAGGAAAGCCTTCCAAAGGATCGAGTTGTTCAATACACTACTAAAGGAATCCATCGGGACGATTTATTGTTCTGTATTGGAGATTATCCCATAAAAAAATACGGAAGTCAAGGTCAACAGAAATCTTTTCTGATCGCGCTGAAACTCGCGCAATATGATATGATTAGAAGTCAAGGAGACATTACTCCGATTTTAATATTAGATGATATTTTTGACAAATTAGACGATCAACGTGTGGGGCAAATCATTGCTTTAGTCAATGATCCTGAATTTGGACAAATATTCATTTCCGATACCCATTATCATCGTACAGAAAAAGTAATAAAAACGACAGGTCAAACTTATAAAATGTTTTCAATATGAGTTCCTATGATCCAAAATCTATTCGATCAGTACTTAAAGAATGGGTAACTACAACTCCTTTGGCACAGGGTATAGATAATGAGCGAATTAAAGATATTTGGAATACTACTATGGGGAGTCAGATACAGGCATACACAAAAGACATTAAACTCCAAGGAAATACGCTATATGTGACACTCAATTCTTCAACTCTTCGACAAGAGTTAAATTATGGGACGGACAAAATTATTGATATGCTCAATGAAACATTAAAAAAAGCACTAATAAAAAAACTGGTCTTTAGATAAAAATATCTTTAGTAGCAAAATGAAAATTTGCTTCGATGAGCGCATTTTCGTTGCTATCCGATCCATGGACTGCATTTTCACCCATTGATGTTGCATATAATTTACGGATGGTTCCGTCAGCAGCATCTTCAGGATTGGTTGCTCCAATTAAAGTTCTAAAATCTGCCACGGCATTTTCTTTTGCTAGTACTGCCGCAACAATAGGACCACGAGTCATAAAGTTAACCAATTCACCAAAAAAAGGTCGCTGATTGTGCACCGCATAAAAAGCTTCCGCATCTGCTTTGCTAAGGCGAGTCATTTTTAGAGCAATAATGGTAAAGCCTGCTGCATTTATTTTTTCAAGAATAGCACCCGTATGTCCTTTTTCAATTGCATCGGGCTTAATCATGGTGAAAGTAAGGGTTGAACTCATCGTATATTTTTTTTTGCAAACCTAAGGAAAAAAAAGCTTGTTTTTCATTGATATTCCACAACAACTCTAAATTAGTTTGTAATTTTGACGTATGTTAAGTATTAGCATTATTGGCACAGGAAACCTTTCCTTTCATTTAGCGCATGCCTTTGACCAAGCCCACAATTGTAAACTTGTTCAACTCATAGGACGAGCCCAAGCTAAACCTAAAGATTATCCAGTTGAATGTTTTTATTCCCATGAGCTAAAAGAACTTAAAAATGTTGATCTCGTCATTTTAGCCGTTTCTGACAATGCCATTCAAAAAATAAGTTACGAACTCCCCCAAACAACAGCTTTGGTTGTTCACACTTCAGGGAGCATTCCTCTTTTAAGTTTAAACAAAAAACTACGAAGAGGTGTGTGTTATCCATTACAAACATTTTCAAAACATAACCTAGTTGACTTTTCGCAAATACCTTTTTGTTTGGAAACCGAGAATGCAAAAGACACAAAACTGATCGAACAAGCACTTGCTCAAATCAGTAGAAAAATATACATACTTACTAGCGATCAACGTTCCAAACTGCATTTAAATGCGGTGATGGTGAATAATTTTACGAACCATATTTATGCCCTATCCTACAAGCTGTGTAAAAAACATCAAATACCTTTTGATATTTTACATCCCTTAATACAACAAACCACAGAAACGGTAATGAATCATCCTCCTGATGAAAATCAAACAGGTCCAGCCAAACGTAACGACACTATTACAATACAAAAACACTTAGATTTATTAACCGAAAATAATATCACAGAATTATATCGATTTATTTCTAATCAACTTCTTAAAAAATACAATCACAATGAACTATAAAGAAAAATTAATACACATTAAACATTTTATTTTTGATGTTGATGGCGTCTTTACTAATGGAGATATTCTTATCTCTGACACTGGAGAAATGCTTCGCCATATGAACACCAAAGACGGCTATGCCGTAAAAGTTGCACTAGCTTCAGGCTTTCGAGTGTGTATTATTTCAGGAGGAACTAATAAAGCTGTTCAAGAACGATTAAATATGCTGGGAGTAACAGATATCTATTTAGGTATTCACGACAAAAAAAGTGTTTTAGATTCTTATCTAAAAGAACATCAACTCAATGCAGAGGAGTGTTTGTTTATGGGAGATGATATCCCTGATATTCCTCCTATGCAAGCAGTAGGATTGGCTTGTTGCCCGGAAGATGCTGTCCCTGAAGTTAGAAATGTTTCGGATTATATTTCCCATAAAATGGGTGGAAAAGGATGTGTTCGAGATGTTATTGAGCAAGTGCTTAAAGTTCATGGACAATGGGGTAAGATATTTGAGGCACGCAACGACACTAAATAATTCATTTTGAAAGTTATACTCGCATCAGGATCGCCCAGACGCCATGACTTACTAAAAAAAATGGGAATTCATTTTGACATCAAAATCAAACAAGTAAATGAAATTTATCCCTCAAATTTAAAAGGGACACAAGTCACCGATTTTTTAGCTAAACTCAAAGCCTCGGCATTCAAAGACGAAATTAAAAAAAATGAGCTGATCATTACCGCTGACACCATAGTGTGGTTCAATGACCAAGTTTTAGGTAAACCAAGTGATGAAGAAGATGCTATCAACATGTTGATAAAACTGTCGGGTAAAAGACATCATGTGATGAGCTCGGTTTGTTTCACCACTATAAGTCAACAATCTATTATTAACGAAACAACAACAGTATTTTTTAAGCCCTTGGATAAAAAGGAAATAACTCGTTATGTATATGACCAACTTCCCTTAGATAAAGCAGGTTCTTACGGAATTCAAGACTGGATCGGGCTTGTTGGCATTGAACGGATTGAAGGTTCATATACCAATGTAGTTGGGTTACCAACAACTGCTACCTATTCAAAACTAAAAGAATTTTTACCTTTATCTTAAATCTAATTGTCATGAAGTTTATAACCCCCTTAATTTTTGCCTCCATTATTTTAGGTTGTAGTAGTCCAGTCATTCCCCAAATAAAACAACGGACTCTCTCGAAAGAGTTTAAATCCTATTGGTATGATGGCACTGCCGAAATATCTTCCTTTACTCTTGAACAGAGCCGGTATGGTGAAACACATACTGGAAATAGTGTTCTCATATATGTTACGGAAGACTTCTTGGCCAATGATCAAGTAAAAGCGAACAATAGATCCCATACCACAATTCCAATATTAAAACTTAATCATACCAAAAATTTCAATACCGGTATCTATCCTTATTCGATTATGGAGTCCATTTTTCACTCTGTTAAAGAACAAAAACATGCTGAAAAAATATCATCAACAGTTCAAGAATGGTGTGGTCAAATGTTTACGCAACTTAACAATAGAAATAAATTTGAAATACGTTCATTCTCGTACTTTGAGGGAGAAGCGGATCAGAAGTTTAGTATTCAAAAAAATTATGTAGAAAATGAAATTTGGACACAAATTCGAATCAATCCAAAAGAGTTAATAATAGGAGATTTAAATATAATCCCCTCTTTAGCCTATGCTCAAATGTTTCATAAAACCGTAAAAGCTTACCCCGCCGAAACCACACTTACCGAAAATGAAACTACATCCACTTACACCATAAAGTATCCTGCACTTAAGCGCGAACTTTCTATCTCTTTTCTTTCATCATTTCCCTATCGTATTATCGAGTGGGAAGAAAGATTTTTACAAGGAACAACCCCGTATATCACAAGAGCTCACTCCCCACAACATATCAAAATTGACTACTGGAACAAAAACAGTGTTTCTGACGGACAATTACGGGACTCTCTGCACTTAAAATAAATTTTTAGGGGCAAGTTGTGATTCCACAAATTGCATCTGAACTTCTCCGATTTCTTTGGCAAGTTTTTTTGCTTTTTCCGCTGCTTCCTTAGCTGCTGACATTTCGTTTAAGCTTTCATGGATGAGTGCCTTTTGAACCCATACCCAAAATAAAGCATCACGAGTTTCCATAATTTTTGAATTCCATTTTTTGGCTTGTTCCAAATCTAAATTGTTTGATAAATAATACGATGCCGCTCGATAATAATCATTGATATCTTGTTGTGGATTAAATGTTTTTTCAATGGAATCCATTACCATCTTATCGGTTGCAACTTCAATGGGTACCTCAACACTTGTTTTATCCCATTGTAAAATCAAATCAGCTGATGAATTAGTTAGGTTCCCAAGACTCATTGTAAAGCTTTCGACAGCAGCAGAGATATTTGATTCAGCATTAACACGAGCAACAACCTTATCCTCCTCTAAAGGATCTGGATTTCCATCATTACCTTCATCATTGTACAAAATAATTTCCCATTGATTTGGATTTGGGACAGTAAAAAGCTCATACGTTCCTTTTTTAACCGCATTCGATCCAAAAACAACATCGTGCTCAAAGGTGATGGTTGTACTTTGGTTAGCACCTGTTCTCCATAGCTTACCATAAGGAACCAAATCACCGAAAATAACACGTCCTTTTACTGAAGGACGAGAGTAATCAATTTTAATATTAGTCAAACCAACATCCTGATTGTAATGAGCAAGTGGACTCGGTTGTGGGGTTTCTACTTGTGAATAAGTTAGCGTACACACAAATAAAGCAATGCTTAAATAAATAGATTTCATATTTTGAGGTTTATATATATTCAACAAAACTATACAATTTAATTTTAGCGATTTGTTAATGTAACCTTAAGACATTATAGAGTACCTTTGACATATGGTAAAGTATACTTCCATTTATGCTGAAGCAGTTGGAACATATGCTATGGTGTTTTGTGGTACATCAGCTATGGCCATTAATGAAATTAACGGTAGCATCACGCATGTAGGAGTTGCGATTACTTGGGGACTAATTGTTATGGCTATGATTTATGCATTTGGTCATACTTCAGGTGCACATTTTAACCCTGCAGTAACTCTAGCTTTTGCCTGTGCAAAGCGGTTTGAATGGGCTAAAGTTCCTTCCTACATATTTACACAGTGTATAGCAGCCCTTGCAGCAAGTATTACGGTTTGGTATTTATTTCCCGAAAGTGTAACACTTGGGGCAACTATACCTAGTGTAGATTACGGAAGAGCCTTTTTTATGGAATTTTTGCTTTCTTTTTTTCTCATGATTGTCATTTTGCATATCTCGACAGGAAGTAAAGAAATGGGATCTATTGCTGGACTAGCAGTGGGAGGAGTCATTCTGCTGGAAGCTATGTTTGCGGGACCCATTACTAATGCTTCAATGAACCCTGCTCGATCCTTAGGTCCAGCCATTGTGAGTGGTTATACAGATCCATTATGGTTGTATGTGGCTGCTCCTATCTCTGGCATGTTGTTCGCTGTAATTTTATTTCAATTATTCAATTTTGATTTCAAAAAATATTGATCTTGTAATGAATTAAAATAATCACTGATGATGAAAATAAATCTTTATTCACTTCATCAGTATACCGTCCATTGAATAATAATTGTGTTATAATATGGATAATAACAATGATATTTAATGTTAACTTTTTTCTGTTTTGTAGTGTTTTTTATTAGGGCACGCTGCACAGACTTCAACAAGTAGATTGAGGGGATATAAAATTTAAATCAATAATATGCTAATGAACCTCATAAAATAGTTTGTTTTAGAGAATTCAGTTGAAAAAAATTTTGTTTAACTTTTAATTAATTTTCTTAAACAAAAATGTATATTTGAAAAAAAAAGATGTACCAGTATTCCACAAAACAAGAGCTTCCCATTTCCATGGAAAAGGCGTGGGAATTTTTATCTGATCCTAACAACCTAAAACTGATTACACCTACTTACATGGGATTTGATATTATATCAGGCGGTGATCGACCCATGTATGCGGGTCAGATAATACAATACATCCTCACCCCAATTCTTAAAATCCCTTTCCGGTGGGTAACAGAGATCACCCATGTTGAAAAAGGAACTTATTTTGTGGATGAACAGCGTTTTGGACCTTATACATTTTGGCATCACAAACACTTTATACGACCTACCCCAAAAGGGGTTGAAATGGAGGATATCGTAGACTACAAAATTCCTCTAGGAATTTTAGGTAGGCTTGCACACGTACTGTTTGTTCGAAAAAAAGTAAAAGAAATTTTTACCTTCAGAAAGAAAAAATTAAACCTAATTTTTCCAAACCTAGATTAATGAAAAAAAATATCCTTATTATCGGTGGATCTTATGGAATCGGCCTTGAAGTAGCAAAAGATTTGTCTGCAAAACACAACATTATAGTAGCTTCTAGAACAAATGAAAATTTAAGCAATTTAGATGTCCATTATGTTCAATTTGATGTTCTACAAGACCATATTAGTGATGCAGATATTCCCGATGAAATTCACGGTCTTGTTTACTGCCCTGGCAGTATCAATCTCCGTCCATTCAAAGGACTTAAACCCAGCATATTTGAAAATGATTTTCAACTCAATGTCATGGGAGCTATTAGAGTAATTCAAGCGTTACTTCCTCGCTTCAAATCCGAAGGTTCGATAGTTCTTTACAGTACTGTAGCAGTTAAAATAGGGATGCCATTTCATGCAAGTGTGGCTACTGCTAAAGGTGCACTTGAAGGATTGGCTAAATCTTTAGCTGCGGAGTTGGCTCCAAAAATTAGGGTAAATGTTATCGCTCCTTCAATTACTCAAACCCCATTAGCCAATCGCTTTCTTAACAACGAGCTAAAAATTGAAAAATCTGCTCAACGTCATCCCCTAAAACGAATTGGTAAAGCACAAGATATAGCTTATTTCACTTCATTTTTGTTGAGCGACCATAGCAGTTGGATGACCGGTCAAATTATTGGTTTAGATGGTGGTATTTCATCTTTAAACACCCATTGATGAAAAATGAGGTGGTTTTGTTTTGGTTTCGTCGAGATTTTCGTTGGGATGACAACCACGGTTTATTTCAAGCTTTACAATCAAAATATGCTGTTCTTCCCTTTTTTGTTTTTGACAAAACCATACTGAATACACTTAATTCCTCTGATCCTCGAATTGACTTTATTCATCACCATTTGCATCTATTAAACCAAAAAGCAAAAGAATATGGCAGCGGTATTCAAAGTTTTTTTGATACTCCTATAAGTGCTATTAAAAAACTAATCGAAAATTACAACGTAAAAGGGCTTTACACCAATTCAGATTATGAGCCCTATGCTATCCAAAGAGACCGTGAGGTTAAAAATTTTTTAAAACACAAAGAGATTTATTTTAAAAGCTTTAAAGACCACGTGATTTTTGAAAAAGATCAAGTAATCAAAAAAGACAAGACGCCCTACAGGGTATATACCCCCTATTCTAGATTATGGAGAACTCAACTCAGCACCACTAATATTGAGGCGTTCCCTTCTGAAAAATACTTAAGTAAACTTTATGCTCTTAAAAACCCCAAGCTACACACTGTGGAAGAACTGGGCTTTGTTTCCTCAAATATGGTACCCTTACATCACCAATTCAATAAAAATACGATAAATCAATACGAAGAAACTCGAAATTTTCCTTCTATTAGTGGAACATCAAGATTAGGAGTTCACTTACGTTTCGGTACTTTTAGCATTCGTCAAGCAGTAAATAAAGCCTTAAAAAGTAATAATCCAACTTTTTTAAAAGAATTGATTTGGAGAGAGTTTTTTATGCAAATTCTATGGCATTTTCCCCACACGGTACACCAAAGTTTTAAACCTCAATACGATCGTATTAATTGGCGAAATGATGAAAATGAATTCGAGCGCTGGTGCCACGGAGAAACAGGTTATCCATTTGTTGATGCTGGGATGAGAGAACTCAACAAAACAGGATTTATGCACAATCGAGTGCGAATGATAGCAGGGAGTTTCCTTTGTAAACACTTATTAATAGACTGGAGATGGGGAGAAGCCTATTTTGCAAAAAAACTTTTTGATTTTGAATTGTCTAGTAATGTCGGGAATTGGCAATGGGTGGCTGGTTGTGGTGTTGATGCAGCCCCTTATTTTAGAATTTTTAATCCTACTGAACAAATCAAAAAATTTGACAATCAACTCAAATACGTGAGCAAGTGGGTACCTGAATATAAAAGTATTAAATACCCCAACCCTATCGTAGATCACAAATTAGCAAGAGAACGATGCCTATCTGTGTATAAAAGTGCTGTACGTTGATGAGGGGAGTAAAAAAAGAATTTTTACCTACCAAAAACTGTAGTGTATGTCATAGGCCTTTTGTTTGGCGTAAAAAATGGGAACGTGATTGGGAAAATGTGAAATATTGTAGTAAAAAATGTCAGAAAGAAAAGAAATAGAAATTGTTTGGTTTCGGAACAACTTGCGAATACATGACAATATTTGCCTAAAAAAAGCTATTGAAGGACAACAAACAGTTGTAGGTTTTGTTTCTTTAGACCCCAGATATTTTAAACAAAATGAGTTAAAGTTTCGAAAAACAGAGCGTTTTCGAGCCTTGTTCTGGCTCGAAGCAATTCAAGATCTTAAAGGTCAACTTAAAGATCTTAATATCCCTCTTTTTGTTGGTGTTCAGTCATTAGAAAAAGATATCCTTGAGATAGATCGTCAGTTTTCAGTTCAAAAAGTTTATCATCAAAAAGAATGGACACAGGAAGAGGTTCAAGATAATAACCTGTGGTCCAAAATAACTTCGGTTGAATCGTATTACGATCAGTTTTTGTTTCATCCCAATGATGTTTTTGGTGTATTGTCTGAAATACCAAATGTATTTACTGAGTTTAGAAAAAAATGTGAAAAAACAATTACTGTTCACCCTGTATTTTCAACACCCCCTGCCCTTCCAGCTGAAAACTACTTTACCTCTGGGTCTTCAATTCCTTCTTTAGAGGATTTAGGTTTTCAGCCTTTTGAACAAGACTCCAGAAGTGCTTTTCCGTTTCGCGGTGGAGAATCAGAAGCTGAAAAAAGATTGGATTATTATCTTTGGAAAACTAAGAAGCTTTCCTTTTATAAAAAAACACGAAATGGGTTGTTAGGAGCCAACTATAGTTCTAAATTTTCGCCTTGGTTGGCGTTTGGATGTATCTCAGCACGTAGTATTTATTGGGAAATAAAATCTTACGAAAAAGAAATCGTAAAGAATCAATCTACATATTGGTTAATTTTTGAGCTTGTTTGGCGTGATTACTTCAAATTCATCAGTTTAAAGCATGGAAATCAGATATTTCAAATTCATGGAATAAAAGAAAATTTTTATGCTTGGAATCGTAACTTAGAAAAGTTTATAAAATGGACGCAAGGACAAACACCCGAATCATTTGTAAACGCAAACATGATCGAATTGAACACAACTGGTTTTATGAGTAACAGAGGAAGACAAAATGTGGCAAGCTACTTGGCAAAAGAGTGGCATATCGACTGGAGGTGGGGAGCTGCGTATTTTGAAGCTATGTTGATCGATTACGATGTTCACAGTAATTATGGTAACTGGATGTACAATTCGGGGGTAGGAAATGACCCTAGAAATCGTAAATTCAATATTGGCCACCAAGCAGAACGTTACGATCCTAAAGGGACTTTTCAAAACACTTGGCTTCAAAAAACATTATTCTGATGGAAATTCGATTAATACTTGGTGACCAATTATACCTCCACCATTCATGGTTTGATGAATTTCGAGATGATATTATTTATGTCATGTTTGAAATGCGACAAGAAACAGACTATACCAAACATCATATCCAAAAAGTCATTGGTTTTTTTGCCTCCATGAGGCAGTTTGCAAAAGAGTTGGAACTTGCGGGCCATACCGTATTATATTTTACTTTGGACGATTCCCAAAACAAACAAAACCTCAGCCAAAATCTTAAAGAAATAATTCGCCAAACAAAAGCAACTTCTTTTGCTTACCAAGAACCTGATGAATACCGACTAGATACAGAACTTAACACCTTTTGTAAACAGCTAAGTATTCCTTCCAAAGTATATGGTACTGAGCATTTTTTGAACGATCGTAATGAGTTTGCCTCTTTTTTTAAAGGCAAAAAAAAATGGGTCATGGAATATTTTTACAGGAATATGCGCAAAAAATACAATCTGCTTATGATTGGAGGACAACCTGAAGGAGGCGATTGGAATTATGATAAATTCAATCGTAATAAATGGAAAGGAAAAGAAGAAATTCCTAAAGCCTACCTTCCAAAATCAGGTGATTTGGAAAACATTTATAAAATGATAACTAATCAAGGGGTTAAAACCCTGGGACATTTTGATTCCTCCCAATTTTTATTTGCCACTTCTCGCACCGAAGCCTTAAAACAACTCGATTATTTTTGTAAAAATTTACTCCCCCATTTTGGAGATTATCAAGATGCTATGCATTCCGAAGAGGTGAACTTATTTCATTCCCGAATATCTTTTTCCTTAAACACCAAACAAATCACCCCTATCGAAGTTATTGAACGTGCAATCTCTTATTACAGATCAAAAAAAAGGGATATTAGCCTGTCTCAAGTAGAAGGTTTTGTACGTCAAATTTTAGGGTGGAGAGAATACATGCGAGGGCTCTATTGGATGGAAATGCCTAATTATAAACGTATGAATAAATTGGATAATACCAATTCATTACCCCGTTTTTATTGGACTGGAGAAACCAAAATGAATTGTTTACACAAAACAATAACCAACAGTTTGGATAATGCTTATGCCCATCATATACAGCGACTTATGATAACAGGGAACTTTGCTTTGCTCAATCAAACGCATCCTGATGAAGTGGATGATTGGTATTTGGGAATCTATGCTGATGCTATTGAATGGGTGCAATTGCCAAATACCAGAGGAATGAGCCAGTTTGCCGATGGAGGAATAGTAGCTACCAAGCCATACGTTTCTTCAGGTTCGTATATTCAAAAAATGAGTAATTATTGTGAGGGGTGTGTTTACAATCAAAAGAAACGACTAGGAGACGATGCTTGTCCATTTAATAGTTTATATTGGAATTTTCTGGATGATAAAAGAATATATTTTACTAAAAATAATCGTATGGCAATGATGTTGAGGTTATTAGATAAAATAAATCCTGATGAGCTTCGATCTATCAAACAAAGAGCGTATAAGATCATGGAGCAACCAGATAATTTTTAACATATGGTACGCAAAGTATTTACGGAAAGAGAAATGGATCGTATTATAGAAATGGCATGGGAAGATCGTACACCATTTGATGCCATTAAAGCTCAGTTTAGATTAAAAGAACAAGAAGTTATAAATATAATGCGAAGAGAGTTGAAGCCTAGCAGCTTTCGAAAATGGAGGGAACGCGTACAAGGGAGATCTACCAAACACTTCAAAAAAAGTCATGACCATGTTACTCGTTTTAAATGTAGTCGACAAAGAGGAATTAGTAATAATAAAATTTCAAAACGCTAATTCTCTATTCTTGTAATTTTAGCACCTATGGCTCTTAGTCTATTTTCAATATCTTGATAACCTCTATCGATTTGTTCGATATTATGAATTGTACTTGTACCATCCGCTGAAAGGGCAGCAATCAATAGAGAAATACCTGCACGAATATCGGGGGAAGTCATAGTTGTTGGTTTTAACGATGATTTAAAATCATGTCCAATAATGGTAGCTCGGTGAGGATCACACAAAATAATTTTGGCGCCCATATCAATGAGTTTATCTACAAAAAACAAACGGCTTTCAAACATTTTTTGGTGGATCAAAACACTTCCTTTGGCTTGAGTAGCAACCACCAAAACAACACTCAATAAATCGGGGGTAAATCCAGGCCACGGTGCATCAGAAATAGTTAAAATGGAACCATCTATGTAGTTTTGAATTTCATACCCTTCAGAATGTGCCGGTACAAATAAATCATCTCCAATTTTTTCAATTTTTATACCCAATTTTCGGAAAACACTAGGAATTTGTCCTAAATATTTCCATTCGACATTTTTGATAGTAAGAGCACTTTTAGTAAGAGCGGCTAATCCAATCCAACTACCAATCTCGATCATATCAGGAAGCACAACATGCTCAGTACCCTTTAAAGATGTAACCCCTTCAATGGTTAGTAAATTAGAGCCTATGCCACTAATTTTAGCTCCCATCCGATTAAGCATGTTACACAGTTGCTGTAGATATGGCTCACAGGCAGCATTGTAAATTGTCGTGGTTCCTTTCGCCAATACTGCTGCCATAAGGATATTAGCTGTTCCTGTTACCGAAGCTTCATCTAACAACATATCAGTACCGATAAGTTGATCAGCCTCAACTCCATAAAAATATTCTGATTTGTTGTAGCGAAATGCAGCTCCAAGTTTCATAAATCCCTCAAAATGGGTATCTAAACGCCTCCGGCCGATTTTATCACCACCAGGTTTTGGGATATATCCTTTACCAAATCGAGCTAAAAGCGGTCCTACAATCATAATAGACCCACGTAGTCGCTTTCCATCTTCCTTAAACCTATCAGATTGAAGGTAATCGATATTTATATTATTAGCTTGAAAAGCATATGAATTGGTGGATAAGTGTTCAACTTTGACTCCAAGGTTTTTAATAATTTGGATGAGTTGGTTAATATCTACAATATCAGGAATATTGTGGATGGTTATTTTGTTGTCAGTCAGTAACACAGCACACAATATCTGTAGTGCTTCATTTTTCGCGCCTTGAGGTTGAATAACTCCAGAAAGAGGCTTACCTCCTTCTACTTTAAAAGTTCCCATATCACTTAACGACGTTTACCTCGGAATTTTTTGTTTTTTGACGATTTGGGATTATGCTTCCCAAAACGTTTGTTGGTCAATCGAATTAGATTTTCTGAGTTTGAAAGGGTTTCTGATTCTTCTTTTAAATTTATTTTTCCCTCTGAAAGTTCGAAGAGATGATCAAAAATAACTTTATCTTCCACAGTGTCTTTATTCCAGTTTAAAAAACACTTTTTCATATGATTAGCAATGTTGAAAATTAATGCGTTTTTCATTTCACCTTCTTCCCAGTCCATCACCACATCAATCATCGATTTGATATTATTTCCATAAAATCGATATTTAGGATAATTTTGTGGATAATCCAATGGTGAAGGGCGTGCGGTTAATACTTCTTTTTGGGGCATTGGAAAAGGACAATCAACTTCTAATTCAAAATTGGACATAATGAATAATTGATCCCAAAGTTTATGTTGAAAATCAGCAACATCTCGTAGATGAGGGTTTAAATTTCCCATCACTCCAATAATGGCATGCGCTTTTTTATTTCTTTCTTCTCGGTTTTTTTCTTCCATTGCTTGGGCAATCATTTTATGCATATGACGGCCATATTCTGGAATAATTAGTGGAACACGCTCAGTGTTGTATTCAAGATTTTCTATCAAATCAGAGGAATTTTTAGGGTGAATTTTTTATATTTAAAATAAATGTACGAAATTTAGTTACAATTGAATAATATCTTTTATTTTGGCTGCTTGCTTGTATTTGTTAATCACCACATCAGGGCTATCCACAACAGTTGTTATCGATATGCTTGTGTATGTTTTTTTTGATGATATTTTTGTTCTTACTGTAGTTTCTAGATCTTCAAATAGCGAAAATAAAACATCAATACGCTCAGGGTCATTAGGAATGATGAATTTAAACAAATAAGAAGAAGGCCAATCGGACGAATCGGATAACTGCTTATGAAATCTTTTATAAAATTCGATGGAAGATGAACTCATTTCAGTATTTGTACAAATATAAATGATTTAATATTCCTTTTCAAATTTGTAATTTGCATTCTATGAAAACTTTTTCAATTAAAAGAATTGTTATTACTGGTGGTCCAGGAAGTGGAAAAACGACATTACTAGAGCATTTAGACAACAACACGTTGATGTGCTTTGAAGAAGTTTCTCGCTCCATAATAAAAAAAGCCCAACATAATGGAATATCACAACCTTTTTTAAATGATCCCTTGTCATTTAGTACCGAATTGATGAAAGAGAGAATTAAACAATTCCTCCATGCTTCAAGATTCAAATATCATGTTTATGATCGAGGTATTCACGACATCTTAGCTTATATGTACTATGTGAAACAAGATATCCCTGATGATTTTGTAAACTATTGTAATGAAATGCGATATGACCAAGTATTTATTTTACCTCCATGGCATGAAATTTATGTGAATGATAATGAACGTTACGAATCATTTGATTTTGCTGTCCGTATTTATGAGTATATTGTTACTACTTATCAGCGTTTTAACATGTCAGTGATCAAAGTGCCATTGGGTTCAGTGGCTGATCGCGTCCAATTTATCAATGATCATTTGTAATGCCTAATAAAGTTTTAAATACTTACTGGGGATATCCAAAATTCAGAGAAGGTCAGAGAGAAGCAATTGATGGTTTCTTAAAGGGTCAAGATGGCCTTGTTATTTTACCTACAGGGGGTGGAAAATCAATCTGCTTTCAAGTAGCTGCTATGCTCAGCGAAGGACTTTGTGTGGTAGTTAGTCCACTGATATCTTTGATGGATGATCAAGTTATGGATCTCAAAAAAAGAAATATCAAAGCCATGTCAATTCATGGGAATTACAGCGAAACCGAATTGGTAGATGCACTAGATAATTGTTTGTATGGCAAATTTAAACTTCTTTACCTATCCCCTGAACGTCTTCAACACCCATTGGTCGAAGAACGATTATCAAATATGAATATTTCTTTATTAGCCATAGACGAGGCGCATTGTATTTCCGAGTGGGGTCACGATTTTAGGCCTAGTTACAGAAAGCTGGTCAACAGTAAAAAAGCCTTCGGAAATCCTCCTGTAATGGCACTGACAGCCACTGCAACAGCTCAAGTGGCAAAGGATATTATCGAAAATCTTGAGTTACAATTTCCTTATCGTATTCAGACCAGCTATGATCGAAAAAATATTGTCTATGAAGTAAAAACTTCTGAAAATTTTTTGACATATCTTCACACAAAACTAAAGTACACAAAAGGAAGAAGTATTGTCTATACTCGAACTCGAAAAAGCAGCGAGCATATCGCACATTCCCTTAATGATCGTGGTCTTAAAGCAGACTTTTTTCATGGTGGAATTGAGGATAAAAAAGAACGATTAATAAATTGGTCATCAGGGGGAAAAAATATCATGGTCGCCACAACAGCATTCGGAATGGGCATCGATCAGCCTGATGTACGTCATGTCATTCATGTATCACTTCCTCACACTATCGAAAATTATTATCAAGAGTCTGGACGTGCAGGGCGTGATGGAAAATTGGCTTATGCTTCTCTTCTTATTACTCCCAGTAGTATGGAAGATTCGAAACGTTTGATGAAGGAAACAATAATCAACGCAAAAGACATTGAACAAGTTTACTTAAAGCTTTGTAATTATTTTCAAATTGCATACGGAGAATTGCCTAAAGAAGAATTCGACTTTCCTTTTAGTGATTTTTGTAAACAATATCATTTATCTTTTCAAAAAACTTATGAAATACTAAAAATTCTAGATCGTGAGGGAGTAGTAAGATTAAGTACCTATTTTAAAGCCTTTACTTCTATTCAGGTTGCATCTGATCAAAAACAAATATTCAATTATATAGCAAAACAAAAAAAATGTGGAGTAATTCTCCAACTTATTCTCCGATTGTTTGATGGCATTACGGAAAGACCGACCAATATAAATCTATCTTACATTGAACGGAAATCAGGATTAAGCGAAATTGCTATTACCAAATTATTAAAACAGTTGGAGACCGACCAAATGATTAGTATTAAACATTGGCAAACAGACTCCTGTTTGTTGTTTTTAATTCCAAGAGAAGACAAACATTCCTTACATAATCTCAAGAAAAATATTCAACGTATCAATAAACACAAGGTAAAGCAATTAAAGTCAGTATTTCGGTATATCACTTCTAAAAGTGGCTGTAAAAGAGCCTTTCTACTGTCTTATTTTGGAGAAAAAAATATCTCTAATAGATGCAACAGATGTAGTTATTGTACAGCTAGTCATGATAATAGTGACGAAATAGATCATCAAATTCTCAAACTGATATCCGATTCTGCAATAACAATAGAGAGGCTGATTCATTTGGCAAAAAGAGATCAAAAAACTATTATTGCAAGTTTGATGCGACTTCTTAATGAAGAACAAATAGGGATTGACAACAACCAACAGTATTACAAAAGATGACAAAACCACTACGAATTGTTTTTATGGGCACTCCAAAATTTGCCACCGAAACATTAAAAGCACTTATTAATTCCTATCACCAAGTTGTGGCCGTAGTAACTGCTCCTGATCGAAAGGCGGGAAGAGGAAAAAAACTAAAACAATCCGAAGTAAAACATACCGCTATACAACATCAATTACCTGTCTTACAACCTTTAAGTTTAAAATCAATGGACTTTTTAAATCACTTGAAAAGTTATCAGCCCGATCTTATTGTGGTAGTGGCATTTCGTATGCTTCCAAAACAAGTTTGGAAACTACCTCCTAAAGGAACTTTTAATTTACATGCCTCTATACTTCCTCAATACCGAGGTGCAGCTCCCATTCACTGGAGTATTATTAATGGGGAATCCGAAACTGGCGTAACCACCTTTTTTATCGATGAAAAAATTGATACCGGGGCTATTCTGTTACAACAAAAAACATCCATTGGTTTGGATGAAACTACGGGTCAATTACACGATCGTTTACAAATAATAGGAAGTAATTTGGTAGTGCAAACAGTTAATGAAATTGCTCAAGGAACTCTTGTAGCTATGCCACAGGTAGAAACCAAAACAATTCAGTTTGCACCCAAATTAACCAAGGAAAATACGCGAATAAATTGGCATGATTCTGGTGTGAGAATTCGAAATAAAATTCGTGGCCTTAACCCTTACCCAGTCGCTTGGACTGAACTCAGTGAAGGAGGAAACCGAATAATAGTCAAACTTTTAAGCGTTGATTTTCTCTTTCAAGTTCATCAAGAAGAAATAGGAAGTATTAAATGTAATACAAAACAGCTTTTTGTCCATGTCAAGGATGGAATTATTCAAGTGAACCGCTTACAACTCGCCAACAAAAAAGCTATGGATACACTCAATCTACTTAATGGTTATCAAATCCATCCATCAAGTCAATTTATTTAGCGTTATTTTTTTATTTTAAATTAAATTTATACATTCAGTTATGCAATTAAAAGTTAACAAAGGACAATTACTTGTAGCTGATCCTTCCATGATAGGCGATTATACTTTCACAAAAGCCGTTGTGTTGGTTGTGGATCATAATAAAGGGGGAACTGTGGGTTTTATCGTTAACAAACCTCTTGACTATCAATTACAAACATTTGTTCCTGAAATCCAAAAAAAATTTCCGATTTACAACGGAGGTCCCGTAGAACAAGATACTTTATTTTATATTCATCGTAAGGCAGAAATTATTCCAAACTCAATCGAAATTGGAAATCACCTGTATTGGGGTGGCGATTTTAACGCTATTTCAACACATATAAACATGGGATCGCTTCGCGCTGAGGATATTAAGTTTTTCTTAGGGTATTCAGGCTGGGAAGCTGAACAACTTCACAACGAATTGAATTTAAATTCTTGGTTAATTTTTGATCAAAAAAAAGACGAAAAAATGATTCAAATTAATGATAGAAATCTGTGGTCATCGAAAATTAAAACTTTAGGAGGGGATTACATCTTTTGGGCCAATTCCCCCTCCAATCCTAACCTGAACTAAAAGGTATTTAATTTTGTTATAAATCGATTCGCTAAAGAAAATTTATATTTTTTTCTTCTGTAATTGGATATTGTTTGTATTCCTAGTTGCGTATTAGTAAGCCATAACTCATCTCCTTTTTGTAATTCAAAAGGTGAAAAGTAAACCTCCCTTACGATAACTTTTAATTGATCTGCAATTCTAAATATTTGTTTTCTCAAAATTCCATTTAAACACCCTGCTTGTAATGGCGGTGTCATGAGTTCATTATCTTTTACCAAAAAAAGATTCCCGTTTAAAAACTCCACCACTTGTTTTTGTGAATTCATCAAAATGCAATTATCTAAATCATTTTCTTTAGCATATACACTACCAATCACTTGAAGTGCTTTATTCGTTGTTTTTAAATTAGACAACATATCTGCATGTACATAAAAGTCTTTGAATAAATCTACTAGGTATGGTTGTTTGTTTAGTTCAAAATAAGGTTGCTCATGTGGTTCAGTTTGGATTACATATGCAGCTGTGTTTGAATGAGGAGTATATCGACCACCATCATTTCGAAATACCGTCAAACGCAATCGCCATGAATCTGATGCAACCTCTTGTGAAGAAATTGTTTTTTCGAATTGTTTGAGAAAATAATCGGGTGTATACTCTAAAGGTATTTCCATACGCATAATACGCATGGCTGACATTAATCTAAAATAGTGATCTTCCCAAAAAAGAGGACTTTTTTGCGTGTATTTTATAGTTTCAAAAACAGCATCTCCGTAGAGAAACGAACGATTAGAAAAAGATAAAATTGGAGCATCATTTGGGTAAATATTTCCATTAAAGTTAATCATCATGCATTAAGTTGAGCCAATTACAGATTTTAAATCTGATATTTGACTTTCCCATAACATTTTAGCTTCTTCCACTTCATCTTCTTCAGCGAAATCTGACACCATGAGAGAAACGTCTTTGGTCAATTCATCAACTACAATTCTCATTTCAAAAAAACATTCTTCTTGATCATCATCACCGTTTAACCATCGAAAGCGAGAAAATTCATTTGTTTTTTTTCGAAGTAGAATTGCTTCCTCTTCTGAATCATCCCAAAAAAATGAAAATTTTTCACCTCTTGAATTTACATTATCAGCGAACCATTCTGATAAGCCAGAAGGGGTTACAATATATTGGTAGAGTAATTGCGGTGAGGCTTGAACAACGAACTCTAAATCGTATTTAATTTTAACTGCCATCAAATTATAATAAGACACCAATATAATCAAAAGTTTGAACCTAAAAAATTAATAGCGTTGAAAAATATTATCTTTGAGACTCCTTGAATTAATTATATATTTGCAAAATTATTAGGGCGAGGTAGCTCAGCCGGTTAGAGCGTCGGATTCATAACCCGGAGGTCGGGGGTTCAAGTCCCCCCCTCGCTACACTAATAATCAAGACTTTACAGAAATGTAAAGTCTTTTTTTATTCCCCCTCTACAACATATGTACAACATCTACTGGTTTACCTGCTTCGAAACGACAATGAACTATCTTTTTTTCTTAGGCGTACCAACGTTAAACGTGTAAGCATAGCCAAAAGTTACTGTAAGTTCATTTAATCCATCTTGACTGGTTGCAGTTCTAAATAATTGTACAGCGTTTAAATTGAAATTATGCTTTTCTGCAATTACCATTGTGACATTGGCTCTATAGTTAAGCACATCGGTTGTTGTTTCTTTATTTTTATTGGTGTTATATGCCACTCCAAATGTGGAATTGAGCTTATCCTCATAAAACTTTTTACTAATATCTAGAGCTCCTCCATAGGCATTACTATCATCTCTACCAACATCACTATATGTGTAATTTAATGATGTTGAAATGTTTAAACTTTGATTAGGAAAACTAATGGTATACACAGCATTAGAATTATGAAAATTATTGGCTTGCCCTACTCGTATAATTCCTGCCTGCTCGTTTGCTGAGGCTGCTAAGCTGTAATTTACGTTTAAATTTTGACTATTCTTTTCGCCTTCTGCTAACACCCAATTTACATTTACATTAGCATTTTTTGATAGTTGTTTAAAATCTAAAGCCTCTAAATCTTCGTCTGTTAAATCGCTATCATTAATATCATCAAACTGATTTAGACTTTTATTGGTATGGGTAGAGAAATTTGAATATGACCCTGTTAATGTAATTCTGTCTGAGGCCTTTATGGTCGCATTCACTGCACTAACAAATCTACTGGTGGCCTGTGTTTTTTGGTTTTCTAAATTATCACGCTGATACCCTGCATTAAACGATAGGTTTAGCTCGCCATTAAATAAGGACCGTGAGCCATTAAGGGTAATATTTTCAAAATCATTATTAAAAAAATAAGCACCCAATGTTTCGTAACCTGGATCTATACGTTCGTATACGAGACCTAATTTCATTTCATCCAACTGAAAATCAAACCCTAGTTTGTACGCATCATAATATTCAGTGGAAGCTTTGTTATTAAACAATAAACTTGCCAAGCCATTTCCTTTTTCATCCCTATTTTCCGCTCGTGTGTCTTGTGTTATGGCTGTAGAGGCATATTCTGCTTTTATAGTGTAATTTTCTGCAATAGTTACTTCTCCATCTATACCAACTACTATGTTTTCTTTGGGTGTAATATGCCTATCATCGGGGACTGCTGCAATAGAATTAATATCGTCTTTCGCATAAAAACCAATAAGCCCTACTTTATAGATGTCGTTTACTAAGCCTAACTTTGTACCATACCCAATGCGATTAAATGCTGGTAAAGATTGTGGTTGCCCATCGTCTTCTGTCGCTTTTAACAAACGTCCATACATGGCACTGATATTAAAACTGCCTTCGGGCGTGAGTTCTACACCACCTCCAGTAAATTGATGTCCAC
The DNA here is from genome assembly GCA_965659665.1 of Flavobacteriaceae bacterium. Classification (GTDB taxonomy): domain Bacteria; phylum Bacteroidota; class Bacteroidia; order Flavobacteriales; family Flavobacteriaceae; genus CBFHWU01. The sequence continues at coordinate 4,059 of CBFHWU010000014.1, read as the reverse complement.
TTAGTGTATAAGGCGAAAAGGTCATAGCTACATCTCCTAGATGTGCTTGCACCCATTTGTATTTTGGACTTAGGCTAACTCTGTTAAATTTAAATGGTGTTTCGTAGCCTAAGCTGTTACCCTGGCTGGAAAAACTGTAACTGAGTGGCATATTAAAGCTTAACCAACCTATATTTAAGTTTCCTTGTAAAAAATAGGTAAATGGTTCGCGAGAACTCCTCTCATTAGCATTGTAAAAAATGCTGTTGGCAGAGATACCTCCATTTATTTTTAATGGGCTATTTTTTATTTTATCGACCGTACGACTGCCTATATTTTCTAGGTCTTGCGAGTATCCAAATTGACAATAGCTTATTATGCAGAATAAAAAGGTAATTAAATTTTCAAATATCTTTTCTACCCTAAAATTTATTTTGTATTGTATTCCTTTGTCATTCACTCCCTACACTTTTTTATGAGTTTCGTGTTTTACATTAAAATTAAAACTTCGCTATTTGCAAGTGTTATAGGTTGTTACTATTTGTTTAATTTCTGCTTCGCTTTTTAAATCAATTTCTGATGCAACTAACTTGTCTTTTAGACTTGGGCAATCACTTAAATATTCAAACATATCTTGAAGCATTTTTTCGGAATTGTTTGATTTAAACAATGTTGAAGCTGACACGATTAAACCCTTTTCTGTATCTTCTTTTTTAATTACATAATAGTTAAAGGATTTAGACTTATAAAGCTTTAGTTTTCCCGTCACATCAACTTCTTCATTAAATTTTGGTGGTGTTATTCCAATTGTTCTAATACCTTGAAAGCACTTCCCTGATGTTTCTAAACATATTTTAATACCATCCTTAGCTTTATAATCTGTGTATTTGTATTTGCCGTTTTCTTCTATTGTTTTAAGCGTTGCAACGCCTCCATAATTATTAAGGCTTGATATTCCCGATTTTTGGCTTTCCAACTCGTAAAACTCTAGTGTTAATTCACCTTTTATGGTATTTCCTTCAGCATCGTAAACTGTTGCTTCTTGTTCATATATGTTAACAGATGTTTGCTTCTCTGCTTTTACATCTTCTTTGTGTTTCTTTATTATAATATCTGCCTTTACAGCTTGCATGTCGCCCAAAGTGTAGCCTGCAATAATCATACGCTCTACAATCTTGTGTGCATTTTCGTTTTCATCTCTTGAAAATATTTTGAACTTTATTCTATTGCCATCAAACAGGCTAATAGTACCCGCTTTATGAGTAGCTGTCAGAAAAGCTTTCGCATCGTATATGTGAATTGCTGTAAAACCAGATTTGTCGTGCCTTATTTTATAAGTGCCTACTAAAGTGTCTTTTTCCTCAACTACTTTTAAAATTTCATTACCATTGAATCTTAAATTAAAGTCCTCTACATACTTATAGGCCTCTTGAAATAACTCCTGCTTTTGTTCCATTTCTTTACTACGTGGTTGTGGTTGAGAAAAGAAACTATTTATCTTATCGTAATTAATACTTGAATTACTTAAAAACTCATTTTTTTTAATTAAATGACGGATTAATGTTCTTTCTGTACTAAACGATATTTTTAAATCTGAAAGGTCGTAATCACTGTAGTAAACCTCATCATCATTAGGTTTTTTAAATTTTAAAAACTCAAACTGCTCTTCGCCATCTAGCGTGGTAACAATTTCGATTTCAACTTGAAAATTAAATATTGGCTTTCCGCTTAGATCTTGAATCTCGTAGTGGTTGCGATTTATAGTTACAAGCTTGCAAACTTCTTGTTTTTCTATAAATACTTTATCCTTTTTAACTTTTACGTTTTGACTATATACACCAACAAAACAAAATAACATTAACATTTTAATTGTTGTTTTCATATTTTAGAATTTTACTTCCTGCATATCTATCTAATAGTCTTAATAATCTATTTCACTTAATACTCTCCTTTACCAAAAGAATTCTACCCTTTGGTAGCGAGGTTATCTTGTATTACGTTTTAATCATAGATAGAATACATTCAGATGTTATCGCAAACAAGTATTTGCTTATTTACACCCAAGGGTATGCTCATAAAAAGAAAAAAATTGCTGTGTATAACACAAAGCAGTAGGTTTTCAATAAAAGAAACAGACTCGGGGGTTTGTTGTGTGCTAAATTACAAAAAAATTATTGATTGGTTGGAGAGCTGAAACTAACAACCAACAGCTTTGAAACATGAGGTATGCCTTAAGTGCATATAAACAGGTCTAAGCAGTTCTTGAAGGTATTGCTGTAGGGTTTATTTAATTGAATTTACACAACTCTAAACATGTAAATATTTGATTTTAAGAAACTTAAAATTGAATGGAACCCCAACCAACAGCTTTGGAACATTACCATTCAAAACGGCTAATGCCGTGCGATTAACGGCTTTCCATCTTGTCATAAACATCTCCAGTATTGGCATTCAATACAAAGCGAAACGCACCAGCATAAACCTCAAGCAGTTCTTTACCCTTGTATTTCTCAATATATTTTTTGTAATGTTCAGGAGTGATAAAGTCTGACTCTTTTTTTAATTCAGGAATGATCGGGCAAACCCCAACTACGTCATCAAATGGAAACTGCCATTTTATGGAATAATCTTTATCTGCATAATAATAAGCAATTAATACTATCTCCTTATTAGGATTTCCATCACTTTCATCAAACCTTACGATAAAACAGTTTTCAAATTCATAATATTGCCTTATCTTTTTTTTCATTTTTATGATTCTACCTCCTATCATGAAAGAATCTTTATCATATAATGTAACCATTTGTCTACTCATATAATTTGTTTATTTTAAATAATCAGATAAATCACCCAAAGGTCTAAACCAATTTTCTTTAGTTCTTAAATCAATATCTCTAATTTCAAATTGAATTGAACCACCAGATTGATGCCCTTGCCCTGGCCAATCTTGAGGCCTTGCAACACTTTTTCTAACTTTAGTTCCAGCAAGGGAGATTTGTATTTGTTTATTACAATTGTAAAGGCTTAAAACTTAAAGCTTTGTCAACGACTTCTTCAATTGTTGGTCGATATTCAGCTATATCAAACTTACGACCATTATAGTTTTCTGGATAATAAAATAAATTCGCACCATTAGGATGTGGAACATTAATACTGAAAAGTTCAAGCATCGCATCAATCTCCTGTTCTGTACCTTCGCAGTTTACTATTTTTCTACCAAGCTCAATCAATTCATCTCTATTCATAATATTTTTATTTTAATAACCATAGCCGTAATGGAATACAGGATCTAATATTTCTTTATGATATTTTGGAGTGACAATGTATAAATTGTCCATATCGTAGACAGAACCTCCTTGATTAATTGGTGTTTTATGATGTAAAATGTAATTTTTCATTCCACCTATTTGTTGTGAAACATTAGTAAAAGGAGATAATCCTCTCTGCAATCTTTTAATACTATTGGCATCAAATTGACTAGCCAAAATTGGCTCATTAGCAACAACTTTCCAAAATTGATTCCTAAAATCATCAAAACTGACAAATGTTTTACCTTTTAATTTATCCGCAACAGCTTTCGGAAATAAACCTGCATTTCTTTCTGTACCTCTTAACCAAGTTCTAATAATACTCTTTCCATTACCTACTGCAGTACCAGGTAATTTTCTAGCATTTGTAAGTGTTGCAAAGTCTTCTCCACTTTTTAAAAGTAAGGCAGTTATTTCACCCCCTGCCTCAGCAACTTCATCTCCCCAACGTTTAACCCCATCAGCAAATACCTCTACCGCATCGGCAGCTTTCTTGCCTTTGGTCGCAGCTCCCAAACCAGCACCAAAAAAGGTACTGGCTACCGTTACAAAATCCTTGTGCAGGTGGTACGTTTTCTCCGCTGGAGAACCGCTGTACTGCTCAACTTTGTCCGCTGACCAGTTTGTAAACGCCTCGTTAACACTAAATTCGTCTAGTGCTGTGTGTATCTGTGCACGTGCTACGGGGTCTAGCTTGTAGTCAACTACCATGCTTATCAATAACCCTACCCCTGTTACTTCCTCAAGAATACCGTCCATGATGCCTGCATCT
>CBFHWU010000013.1:0-11538 GCA_965659665.1 Flavobacteriaceae bacterium | reverse complement strand
GGACCATTTGGTTTAGCTTCATTGGAGACTTGAAATTTGAACTCAAAATTAGCGGTTAAAATCACTAAAAACCAAGTGTAAAAAACAAAAAGAATTAACAATGGAGGAAAATTATCAAAAAAACAGCATTAATTATTTACTATTATTAATAGGCACAAAATGAGAAGATGAGTCGTAGGCAAGGAAAGCGCATCATGGGTCATTAATATTCCCAACGAAATGATAAAATAAAAGGGCAGGACAAGAATTTATCGGGTTTCACAATTTACCCCTTAGCTAACATTTATGTTAAATAAAATGTATTAAGATGAAAACCATATCAATATCATAGTGGGTAAATAAAAAAAACTTTATGTTAAACGAAAGACATTACAGTCCTTATTAATGGGGTAAGTTAGGTACGTTTAACCAATTCGAGTGCTTCCGTATTTACGCTGGTAGTAAAAATTCCATAATTGATTAAGGCTTTATTTTTTTCAATGCGTTCTACAGTACCTACCGATTTTCCATCATACATTCGAACTTGATCACCAATTTGAAAGATGACTTTAGGGCGTATTTTTTTTGGCGCATCTTGTTTGATCTTTTTTTCTTTACGTACTTGAACTACTTTTTCCTCCACCTCGGCTTTAACTTGCTTTTTTACAGCCATTTCTTTTTGGTGTTCATGCGCAGATTTCTTTTTTCGTTTCGAATTTTCGTTCTCCACTAATCGAAGTATTTCGGAAATAAGAGGACGTTTTTTTTGATCTAAAAAATACTTTTCGGCAGCATCGTTAACTTTATTTCCCAAAAGAATCATTCGCTTATCGTGGTCAAATAATTCTTGATAACGTTCAAGTTTTGTTTTGACTTTTGAATTTAGAGTTTCTAATCGTTCATTTTCTTTTTTATTCTTAAGGGCTTCATCCTGAAGTTGTTTTGAAGATTTGGCCATGGAGGAACGTTCTTTTTGCAGTTTGGCAATTGTAGCATCAAACCGAACTTTGCCACGTTCAATTTTCTTTTTAGCTCTATTGATAATACTATAAGGAATTCCATTTTTTTGAGCAACTTCAAAAGTAAATGAGCTTCCAGCCTCCCCTGTTACCAAAACAAAGGTGGGTTCTAAACTTTTATTATCAAAAAGCATATTGGCATTGGACATATACGGAAGTTCATTGGCTAACAATTTTAAGTTGGAGTAGTGAGTGGTGATGGCTCCAAAAGATTGTCGTTCATAAAATACTTCTAAAAATATTTCGGCCAATGCGCCCCCTAACTCAGGATCCGACCCCGTTCCAAATTCATCGATGAGGAAAAGAGTAGTGGGATTACATTTTTTTAAAAACCTATTCATATTTTTAAGTCGATAACTATAGGTGCTCAATTCATTTTCGATTGATTGGTTGTCACCAATATCAGTCAAAATGTTTTCAAAAACACTCATGTGACTGGTTTCGTGAACAGGAACCAAAAAACCTGTTTGAAGCATGAGTTGTACCAAGCCTATGGTTTTAAGGGTAATGCTTTTTCCTCCAGCGTTAGGCCCAGAGATGACTAAAATTCTATTTTCGGCATGTAAATAAATATCTTGGGGATAAGTAGTAATTTTTTTTAGTTTATTTGAAATATAGAGTAGAGGATGGAAGGCTTTTTTAAGGTCGATTTCAATAGATTTTTCAATGATGGGTTGTACGGCATTCATTTCTTGAGCGTACAACGCTTTGGCACAAATGACATCTATTTGAGTTAAAAATAATTGAAAGGCAGCTAAAATTTCTTGATAGGGACGAAGGTAGTGAGTAAGATTACGAAGTATTTTTAAGATTTCTTCTTTTTCATCGTACTCGAGGTTTTGCAATTCTTGGCTTAATCGAAGTGTAGTTTCGGGTTCAATATAAACGATACTTCCCGTTTTGCTGCTTCCCAAAATAGCTCCTTTTACCTTGCGACGGTACATCGATTTGACAGCTAAAACACGGCGGCTTCCAATGATGGTTTCGTGGATATCATCTAAAAAACCAGCACTATTATACATGGATAATGCTGATCCAAAACTTTGACTTATTTTACCACGTAGCCCATTCATTTGCCTACGAATAATAAACAAATCATCAGAGGCTTTGTCCTGAATAGCGCCAAAGCGATCAATAATTCGTTGAATTTCCTTTGGAATTTCAACGATTGGAGTTAAGTGTTGAAAATGTTGAAACAAATAGGGGTAAAGGGATTTGTTTTTTTTTAAAAATTTTAAAAGTTGATGAGCGGTTTCTACCAAATGAAGAATACGGCGAAAATCATCAACCTCAATACAACTATTATCAATTTTGAGCAAACTAATAGGAGTGTCCACAGCTTCAAATCCATGATTAGGAAAACGATTTTCGGCCGAAAAAGAATTCAGATATTCGGCGGTCCATTGTACACTTAATTCAACTTGTTTGAATTGGGTACTCGGTATCGACTTTAAAAGATATTCTTTTCCTTTGGTGGTAGCACAGCGTGCTGAGGCTTGTTGTAACACCACGACAAATTCTAGATCGTCAAGGGTTTTTTGTGCAATTTTTTTCATTCCTTTTCGCTAACTTCACAAAATTAGTCAATTCTCCATGAATGTTCGCATACACCCGTCTTGGAAATCGGTATTAAAAGATGAGTTTTCAAAAGCTTATTTTAGTGACCTTGTTGATTTTGTTTCAACGGAATACAAATCCAGTACTTGTTATCCTCCTGGAAAACTTATTTTTAATGCATTAGACCGTTGTCCTTTTGAGAAAGTTCGAGTCGTTATTTTGGGTCAAGACCCCTACCACGGACGAGGACAAGCACATGGTTTATGTTTTTCGGTTCCGAAAGGAATTCTACCACCACCTTCTCTAATCAATATTTTTAAAGAGCTCGAACAAGATGTAGGAATAGCTTACCCAAAGAGTGGAAATTTAGAATCTTGGACGGCACAGGGAATATTACTTTTGAACGCTACGCTCACCGTGCGTGAGGGTGCAGCAGGAAGTCACCAGAACAAAGGTTGGGAGGTCTTTACCGATGCTATAATAGAAAAAATTTCAGATCAACTCGATGGGGTGGTTTTTATGCTTTGGGGAGGATATGCCAAAAAAAAAGGAATTACAATTAATACCACCAAACATTTGGTTCTTACCTCTGGTCACCCCTCACCACTGAGTGCCAATCGAGGGTATTGGTTTGGAAATCGGCATTTTAGTCAATGTAATAGCTATTTGTTGAGGCAAAAAAAAAGTAAAATTCGGTGGGATTTAGCTCTCGATTAATCGTTTCCGTTCCGGTTTAATGAAGGTGCTTACAAGAGTTTAGCACTGTTCGGATAAGGGAGTCAATAGCGATAGTAGGATTTTTTGAAAAAGAACCAATTATTCTGTTGGCTAAAATGACACTTAATGAAATTGCTCGATGCCCCATAAGCTGGCACAATCCATAAATCCCTGCTGATTCCATATCGAAATGAGTAATTGGATTACCATCAAGAGGAATAGATGAAATGGTGTTTATATCATAAAATTGCGCTATTGGAATTCGTAATTTTCGTCCTTGAGGGCCATAAAAACCAGGGTGTGTGGCAATCAAACCCGTTTGAATACCTTCTGATTGAAAGATATTTAACAGCTCAGCATCAGCCTGAACCATATAAGGTTTGTTTACTTCTTTGGGCCAATTCAGATGAGTCATAAAGGAATGTAATCCACTTGCCTCATTCATTTCACCCTCATAAAAATGTAACAGATTATCCATACCGATAGCTGATTTGGCCACCAAAAATGAATCTACTGGAATAGTAGGTTGTATCGTCCCAGAAGTACCTAACCGGATAATATTAAGCTGAGTAAGTTGGGGTAAAGTGCTTCCATTTTGTAGGTCAATATTGAATAAAGCGTCAATTTCGTTAAGAACAATATCAATGTTATCGGTTCCCATTCCGGTAGAAATCACCGAGATTTTTTGGGAATTCAAAAAGCCAGTGTGCGTATGAATTTCTCTATTAATTTTAGTAAAAATGATATCATCAAAATACGTAGAAACTTGTGCGACACGTTCAGGATCTCCAACGGTGATAATGGTTTTGGCTAAATCCCCTGGCTTTAGCCCTAAATGATAAATAGAACCGTCAGGATTAAGAATAAGCTCAGAAGCTTTCAACCTCCCACACGTTTAACGTGATGACCTTTTTGTTGGAGAAATAACATGATATTATCTCGCATATTGCCTTGAATAATTATTTCACTGTCTTTAACACTTCCCCCAACCCCGCAATGATTTTTAATTTCTTTTGCGAGTAATTTAATGTCTGAAAAATCACGATCAAATCCTTTGATAATGGTCACAGTTTTGCCGGCTCTCCCCTTGTTGCTAAAATGAGCTTCAAGTTGTTGTTTTTTAGAGGGAGTAGGGGAGGATATGATTTCCTTTTGGTAGGAGCCTACCGCATCAGGGAATAATTTTTTAAGATCTTGTAGCTGGTTGAGTTTTGCCATTAGTCTTTTTTTAATAATCCTAATTCATATAATCTTTGATTCAAAAATTCACCAGCTGAAATATCATCATATTGCTTTGGGTGTTCAGCATCAATACAATTTTCAAGGACATCCAAACGCATAGAAGAGATGGGATGCATAAAAAAGGGAATAGAATATCTGGAATGTGCCCAGGATTCTTTGGGAGGATTAACCACCCTATGAATGGTAGATTTTAATTTATTATTGGTCAATCTCGCAAGCATATCCCCCACATTAATGATAAGTTCATCTTCTTGAGCAATGGCATCAATCCATTCTCCTTTAGGAGTTAAAACCTGTAATCCTTTGCCTTGAGCACCCATCAAAAGTGTAATCAAATTAATATCACCATGGGCTGCAGCGCGTTCTGCTTTTTTGGGTTCTTGAGTGATAGGGGGGTAGTGAATAGGACGTAATATACTATTTCCTTGCAAAATGTAAGGATCAAAATAATATTCCTCGAGGTTTAAATATAATCCAATAGCACGAAGGACATATTTCCCTGATTTTTCTAATGCTTTAAAAACTTTTTCACCTATTTGATTAAATTCAGGAATTTCATCAATCAAAATATTATGGGGGTAATAATCGTTGGCAGTTTGAGGAGCATTATACTGACCAAAATGCCAAAACTCTTTTAAATCCCCTTCCTTACGGCCTTTGGCGTGTTCTTTACCGAAAGAAGTATAACCTCTTTGGCCACCTAAATGTTCAAGTTCATATTTTTTTTTGGTTTCTAAAGGAAGATCAAAAAAGGCTTTAATGTGACTATATAGAGAATCCACCATTTGAGCGTCTAAAAAGTGTCCTTTTAGGGCTACAAAGCCAATTTGTTCGTAGGCTTTACCTAATTGATGTACAAAATATTCACGCTTTTTGGGGTTATTACTTAAAAAATCACCCAAATCAATAGATGGTATTTGTTGCATAGGCTAAAATTAACCAATTATTTTAAAACTTCATTAACAGGGATATGTTTTAAATCAAAGGCTTCAGCAACAGGTTTATACACCACGTTTCCTTTAACAATATTTAAACCTTTTGCTAACAGGGAATCAAGAGCGCATGCTTTTTTCCACCCTTTTTCAGCAAGAATATGTGCATAACGAAGAGTTGCGTGGGTAAGCGCGGCAGTGGAGGTTTGAGGAACTGCACCAGGCATATTGGCCACAGCGTAGTGTAAGACATCATCAACCACATAAGTTGGATGGGCATGAGTAGTAGGGGTAGTTGTTTCGAAACACCCTCCTTGATCGACCGCCACATCAACCAAAACAGTACCTTTTTGCATTGATTTGAGCATTTTTTTGGTAATCAGTTTTGGAGCTTTTGCCCCAGGAATCAATACTGCTCCAATAATAAGATGAGCGTTTGAAATTCCTTTTTCGATGGCATAATTACTTGAGTATTGTGTTTTGATATTTGGAGGTAATACTTGATCAAGATCTCGTAAACGATCTAGGTTAATATCATACAATGTAACATCCGCACCTAATCCAGCAGCCATTCGAGCTGCTTCAGTACCCACAACACCTGCGCCTAAAACCATCACTTTGGCAGGGGGTACTCCTGGAACCCCCCCCATCAAAATCCCTAATCCCCCTTGAGGTTTTTCAAGGTATTTAGCACCTTCTTGGGTAGCCATTCGACCTGCGACTTCCGACATTGGAGTGAGTAAAGGAAGGCGACCCAACTCATCCTCAATCGTTTCGTATGCAATACAAATCGCTTTTCGATCGATCATCGCATTTGTAAGACTTTCAGAAGCAGCGAAATGAAAATAGGTGTACAGCAGTTGATCTTCCTTGATCAAAGGGTATTCTTCAAGTAAAGGCTCTTTTACTTTAATTATCATATCGGACTGTTCATACACAGATTCAATGTTTGGAACAATACGAGCCCCCACGGATAAATAATCATTATCCGAAAAACCACTTCCATGTCCTGCATTTTTTTGCACCAATACGACAAACCCTTTTGAGGTCAAAGACTGAACACCAGCAGGGGTTAAACCCACTCGAAATTCATTGTTTTTTATTTCTTTAGGAATACCAATCATCATCATGTTTGATTTATAACATACATAACACAATATTACATAAAAACCCACAAATTAAACTCCTCAAATACGTAATAATATAAATTTATAAATGGGTTAAAATTTTTCATCTTTTTTGTGGAGATCTATCAAATAAGCAACTCAATTTTAAATAATCAATAATTTATTGAATTGCTAATTGTTTCCATATTTTGTTAATATGTCTACATACAGAATTTTTTTGGTGGATCATTTACTAATTTTACATAATATTAATTATAGCGCAAACAGATTAGCTTAATTAACCTTGTATTTAGAAAGTCAGGAATCGATTTTGTTTAGATATAAGTTACAGAATAAAAGATTGATAAAATACGTGGTTAAAAAAAAAGCCTCATCTGCGGATGAGGCTTTGGTTTGTAAAATAATGGTATAATTATAATTTAGCAAAGTTCATCATTACATCGATGTAAATAATTTCATCTTCGTCGTTAAATCGGTGAACAAAACGGACAGGTAAAACGATGTTGGTGTTGTCAGACTTACGAGTGAGATCCAATCGCCAAATACTTTCTACAAAGTTAGTTCCTCTATCACGTTCAGCATAAAAAACATATTGATCGTCAAGGCTATTGATGGTATATGTTGATAAAAATTCTTGGTCCATTTTTTTTGCATCTTCAAATGAAATTCGGTCATCAGCCCAGTCAAAAGACGATGTCCAGATTGTTGCATCTTCAGCAATAAAAGCATAAGCTGTATCCAAATCGTCAAATTCATATGCATGGAGCATTCGTCTTACCTTATTGATGTTTGGATGATGTGAATACATTTTTCCAATTGTTAATTCTGCGTAACTATCCCCAATTTCGTTGAATGGAGTTTGATTCATATAGCCTCTTGAATAAACAATTTGATCATTTTTGTCCACCACATATTGAAAATGTGCAGGCATATTTAATTTTACTCCTGTTTCTTTGTGAACGCCTGTATAAACTTCCCAACTGTACACCCATGTTAGGTCACTAAAGTTATCATCGGCATATTCAACGGCATCCGGATAGCCCGAATCGGTGTGTTTGATCGATAAATAGTCAACATAGGAATTCCAGTTTTTCATCGCTTCGAGCAATTCTTCTTTTGTTGTGGGCTCATCGTCTTTGTCCATGTTTTCGCCTGAAAATCCTTTGTAATTATCTGAAATGATTTTTGATACAGTCAAACTATCGTTGTTAGAAAATGCTTCTAAATAATCTAAAACAATTTGATTGGCAGGATGTTCGATGTAAATGTTACCATTTTTTTTCTTTTGTGCAAACACTGTGGTGGTTGCTAAAAAAATAAGGAATGTTATTTTTGATTTCATAATAATTAATTGTATTTAAACAAATATAAAATATTCCTCAAATTAAATATTATTTACTTGTTAAATAAAATTAAACTTTTCATTTTCTCCCTATTATAAGTGCCCATAATGGTAACAGACCGTGAGGCAAACGATAAATCACTTTGTAAAACTCTTGATGGAGGGTTTGCAATGGAAAATCTAAATCAAATCCTGCCACAATTCGGGCAAAAGCGGTAAGGGTTCCCCAAACAAAGGCATAGAGTAAAAAAATCCGTGTTAGTTTAGGAAAAAAAATAGCAAATGCAACGACAAAATCAAGGATTCCCGCCACGAAAAGAATCCATTTGGAGGTAGTTTCATTAACCCCTATTGAATATACCATGAGATTGATAAAATGATTGGGGACAAAGTAATAACCTACCGCATAAAGTCCATGACCAACAAAAGTAGTGGCAATAAGTATTTTCATCAACCACAAGGTGGAAGATTTTTTTTGAGTTTGCAGAAAATATAAAAGTAAAACAGGAACTCCCAATTGTACAGTATGCTCCATTAACATTCCTAGTTGGAAATGATGTTGCTTATAAAGCAATAAAAATAAAAATAGTAAAGATACTATACCCAAACTTATAGGAATACGAGCCCAGGGTTTGTTTCGACGATTAATGCATAAAGTTGCACCTGCCGCCAAAAGAAATAAGACTCCGTTTGCTTGAATCAAGCATTGAATATTTTGATCGATTGTTGTGTTAAGACTGAAATCATGCCATGAAATTCCAATAAAAGATTGTAAAATAGGTGTCATCAGCGATTCGTCCCACAAAAGCACACGAAAAGGAGCATCCCAAAACAAATATTGATATGCCCTTCCTAAAAAAATTAAAAAGCTACCTATTCTAAGTCCAAGTGTTAATGTGAGCTGGGGGAAAATCATAATTATCTTTGATATAAAACTAAGCATTTGTACTAATATTTTACACAAAATTCATTTCGAAAAAATCTATATATTTAATTTCCCTTTTAATCTTAAATTATGAAATTAATACTTTTGATTTTTTTGATGCTTTCCTTTGCATTAAGCCATACAAATGCGCAGCAACACGAACTTACTGGGAATCTTTGGACAGATGTCAAACACGATGGAGGTTTAATTCTTGGGAGTTTAAAACATGTATACACACAACCCCTGCGATGGCAGAAAGCGGATTGGTTAAAATTTGGCGGTGTAGTTGCGAGCACAGGGATTTTATATGCGTACGATGAGGAGTTTACTCGTTATTTTTCGAGGCACCGAAACAAAGTTCCTAATATGCTGCTTGAGCTAGGTTGGTATTATGGAAGTCCTCAAAACTTTTTTTTGATCGCTTCAGGTGTTTATGGGTATGGAATCCTTTCAAAAAATAAACCCTGGCGTGACACAGGATTATTGATTATAAGTTCAGCGGTTGCTACGGGTTTGATACAAACGTTAACGAAAACAATGGTAGGTCGTGCTCGTCCAAATGCTGATGAAGGTCCATATTCGTATGAATTATTTAGCAATGAACCTGATTACCATTCTTTTCCCTCGGGTCATACCATATTATCAATAACTGCATCACATGCTATCGCTAAACAGTTTGATAATATTTGGGTAAAGTCAGGAATTTACACTTTGGGAATGATTGCTCCGGTATCTCGATTATGGGAAAATGCTCACTGGGTTTCAGATGTTTTTTTGGCAGGAGTTATAAGTGTAGCAGTTGTGAACGCGGTTGATCAATATTTTATTAAAACCCAAAGTTATAATGCCTACAATGCTAAAAAAATCAACTGGAATCTTACCACAGGGTTAGGAACTGTACGAATTGTGGGTACATTTTAACTTTTAAGTTGTTGTTGTTTAGAGCATATTTTATATATTGTGATCCCCTTAATTATTCCTATGATCAAATACTATGTTCTCTTTTTTTTAGTGCTGTTACAAAATTGTAATACAGCAGGTACTTCACAGGATATTCTTTTTGAGAAAACCAAAGAAAATTCCTTGACACAGGCGGATAAATTTCGATTAATATTAAGAGATGATCCTTCCAGTACGATCACTATTGGATGGAATCAATTATCGGATTCCGTTTCTAGGGTTTATTACGGTACGCAAGATTTTGGTAGAAACCTCAATAAATATCCGAATAACCAAGCAGCAGACCGAGAAACTACTTACAAGGGAATGAAAAACAAATTTGTTCGCCTAGAAGAATTATCCGCTAATACAACCTATTTTTTTGTGATAGGTAATACCAATGGAACAAGCGAGCGTTTTTGGTTTAAAACTGCCCCAGATGATCAAAGCCGATTGTCATTTATTGCAGGTGGAGACTCACGAAACAACAGGCTTCCACGTCAAAACGCCAACAAGCTGGTCGCTAAATTAAAACCTCATGCCGTTTTTTTTGGTGGGGATATGACCCTTGATGATACGGCCATTGAATGGCAAACTTGGCTTGAGGATTGGCAACTCACAATTGCACCTGACGGAAGAATGTTTCCAATTATTGTTGCACGAGGCAATCACGAATATGACCCTCAATCATTGTATCATTTGTTTGATACCCCTACTCCATCGCAATATTACGCGCTTACTTTTGGGAATGATTTTTTTCGAATTTATTCCTTAAATAGTCAAATTACAGAGGCTGGAGAACAAGGAAGTTGGTTAAATAATGATTTGAAAACACATCAGCATGTGGTATGGAAATCAGCTCAATACCATAAACCAATGCGACCTCATACTTCCAAAAAATCGGAAGGAAATAACGAATACTTAGCTTGGGCAAATCTTTTTTATCAATATGGCGTTGATTTGGTGGTAGAATGTGATTCTCATATGGTCAAAACAACATGGCCAATACGTCCGACGACTGAGGCAGGTCATGATGAAGGATTTGTTCGAGATGATGAGCGTGGAACCGTTTATGTTGGTGAAGGGTGTTGGGGCGCTCCCCTACGTCATCCTGATGATGCCAAATCATGGACCCGAGACTTGGACTCCTTTAATCAATTTAAATTAATTTTTGTTGATCCTCAAAAAATGGAAGTGCGTACCATCCGAACCCATAATGCGGATGTAGTTGAAGAAGTAAATAATAACAATTCTTTTGAATTGCCCCAAAACATTGAGGTTTGGAACCCCTCAAATGGAAAAGTTGTTGAGATTAAAAGAAAACATTAGCTTGATGATAACATGCATATTAACATCAAATTGACAATTTGTGAATTTTACGCATACCCAAAAATAAAGTTAACATAATATTAAAGTGTCAGTTCTACATATTCTAACGTTCAGTTTGATGTGTACTTTATGAGTTACCTCACGATCTAAATGTAGGATTTTACCTACAGCTTTTATCAGGTTAATAACGACCGTTCCCATACAAAAACATACCGTTCACCCTTGTTTTGTGCTCATTAACCCCTAATGAGCGTGTGTAAAAAATATTTTCTTTACCATTATACGGATAATAAGCATTCTGATGGAGGTGAATTGGACTTTTGAAAATGATTAAGCCCCAAATAAATTCGCTAAACATAAGAGAAAAGCAGCATGTACATTTTGGGAGTTGGTAATTTTTGCTAATTTAGTGGTAAACAACCCCCCCCCA
>CBFHWU010000012.1:0-64140 GCA_965659665.1 Flavobacteriaceae bacterium | reverse complement strand
TCTATTAGCTGTGGGTGAATTATAAAATTGATTTAGTTGATGCTTTTCACAAATTTTCCAAAAACGACCGTAGTCAGGGTAAGAAGGTACCCCTTCAAACATCAATGTGGTCGCACCTACAGCGAGCGGACCATAAATGATATAGCTATGCCCTGTAATCCAACCAATATCTGCAGTACACCAGTAGACATCTCCAGTTTGGTATTGAAAAACATTTTGAAATGAAAAAGCTGTATAAACCATGTATCCCCCACAACTATGCACCATTCCTTTGGGCTTTCCTGTTGAACCAGAGGTATACAATATAAAAAGAGGATCTTCGGCGTCCATGATTACGGCAGGACAATGGTCGTCGACTTTACTTATCTCGTCATGCCACCACTTATCAGAATTGTTCCATTGGACATTTGTTTTTGTTCGTTGTAAAACAATCGAATATTTAATGGAAGGACATGATTCCAAGGCTTTATCGGCTATATATTTTAGGTCTATTGTTTTGTTACCCCTGAATCCCCCGTCAGCAGTGATGAGCAAACAACATTGAGCATCATTAATACGTGCAGCCAAGGCAGTAGCAGAAAATCCTGCAAAGACAACAGAGTGTATAGCTCCTATTCGGGCACAAGCCAGAACAGCAATGGCTAATTCAGGGACCATCGGCATATACAAACATACTCGATCTCCTTTATTGACTCCATTAGCTTTGAGCATATTTGCTGCGCAACAAACACGATGATGAAGTTCTTTGTAACTGATACGTTGTGTTTCTTCATCGGGATCGTTAGGCTCAAAAAGAATGGCCGTTTGGTCGGGCTTTTTTTTCAAATGACGGTCTAAACAATTTTCAGTAATGTTGAGTTGACCCCCTTGAAACCATTTAACTTCAGGTTTTAGAAAATCATACTCTAAAACTTTATCCCATTTTTTGTGCCAATGAAATTGATCAGCAATAGAAGACCAAAAAGCTTCTGGATTTTTTTGAGATTGTTCATGAGCTTTTTGAAATTGTTCCAAAGAACGATACGCTAAGTCTTTCATATGAATCAGAATAGAGGACTAAAATACTGAATCTTTTCGTATGTGAATTTATATTATTTGTTTTTTGTGGTAAAACCCTCTTTGATATGATCCCCAATTAACATAAGGTTGTTACTTAAATAGGGTGTGCAAGGAAGCTGAGCGTTGTAACATCTATTTTTTGATGTTGGTTTATACACTTTAAAATTACTAAACTCCTCATAGATTTGTACAGGATCGTACCTTACAAATCCATATGGAATGACTAGGTTTGATGAAACTCTATAATGATGTTTTAAGCTCTTGTAAGTAGCAGGGATGTGTTTAACTGAATGATTAATTATCACCAATAGGACTGCAAAAAACACAAGATTTTTAAAGATTTTGATGGGGATAATTTTAATGGTTACATAGAAAAAATATGCTGTTGAAAAAAATAAAATTCCATAACTAAATCTTGGGTCGGGAGCATTAATCATCCAAAATAATAGGTTCATTATTAAGATCATAGTGATCACAAATTCATTCTTATTACGCTGGATTAATAAAATTACAGCGATTAATGGAAGGCTGAATGAAGTAATTATAATTTGTTTAACTAATGTTGTTTTGGCATGAAACCAAATAGGAATCCATTCGGTTAATGATAAACTGAGTACTTCATTAGGTGTTTTCCTTGGAATTTTCGCCCAAGATTCAATCCATGAAGCCTCATTTGATACCACACCAGCAGAAATTTTCCAATCGATATCAAAAATATCAATCCCAACAAAAGGGTAGATTAAATAACCTGACAAGTAGTAATTCCTAATAAAAAAGGGTAAAAAAATAATTATTCCTAAAGACACTATTGTAATGATATCTCGTTGAAGTGTTTTTTTACGTAAAAATAAAAGAATAACTAACGCTAATAAAGAAGCACTTAATTTGAATGTAATACATAAAAATACGATGCTTGTAATAAATATTAATTGCGTTTCATTTTTTAATTGATGGGTGGTTAATAATTGAAATACATAAAGAATCAATATGGCTGTAATGACATCAGCAGATGGGCTATTAAGCCAGCCAATGGTCAAAAAAGATAGTCCTAAAAAAATAAGAATGGAAATCAGCACTATTCCACTTAAATTTTTTTGTTTAATCTGTATTTTTAAGTTGAAATATTGCCACATTAAAAAGATGTAAAACGTTATGGTATTTAAGGAGTACATCAACACTTCTTTAGTTTCAATCAGACCATCTACAAGGAATGTAGAGGAAATGGGAAAAAACATAGAGTTAAAGGCAAATCTGGTGTGCAAATTTCCTAGTCCTGTAATCACTGGGTACTGGTTAATCCATTTAATCGCTTGAGTAGCGTATAAAGCAGTATCAAAATGAGTGATTGGCAATGATGAAATAGCAACGACAATCAATAAAACAGTTATCATAATAAATAGATCCAAGACCGATAGTTTTTTAAAATTCAATAGATAACTGGATAATTTCTTTCTAAACACGATTAGACCCATAATACACAGCCCAAACAAACTTAAAGCTAGCTTGTAATTTACTGGAATAATAATGGAGAGGTAAGAGGACAATAAAGAAATTATAATAAACCCCGTAAAGAATATATAAATAAATGAAACATTAGGAGATATATTAAATCCAAGTCGTTGCATTATGGAAAGAGAGGTAAATCCAGTTAGGAAGATTATTAAAAAAATTAAAATCGATATATTTAGATACAAAACCATAATTTATATTTTTAGTAAACCATATTTAATAATGCAATAAATTGCTCGAAAACCGTCTTTCCATCCAATTTTTTTCCCCTCAGCATAAGTTCTACCGTAATATGAAATACCAACTTCATAAATTTTAATGTTAGGAATTCTTGAAATTTTAGCTGTCACTTCAGGCTCAAATCCGAATCTATTCTCGTTAAATTTAATTTTTTTAATAATATCTGTTTTAAACAACTTGTAGCAAGTTTCCATATCGGTTAAATTTAGATTGGTAACCATATTTGACAAAAAGGTTAGGAATTTATTGCCAATGGTGTGCCAGAAAAATAAAATTCGGTGTGGATTAGCTCCTGCAAATCTCGACCCATATACCACGTTTGCAAAACCTGCGACTATAGGTTTCAGCAAGTCATTATATTCTTGAGGATCATATTCTAAATCGGCATCTTGAATAATCAGGTACTCTCCGCTTGCATTTTTGATACCCGTTTGAATTGCTGCTCCTTTTCCTTTATTAATGTCGTGTTCAAAAAGATTTATATCAAGCTCATGATGTTGGGAAGCATAATTTATTATCGCTTTTTTTGTTTCATCTTTTGAACAATCATCGACAATAATTATTTCTTTATTGATATTATTTATTAAGCTTACTTCATTGATTTTATTTAATATCAAATGAATTGTTGCTTCTTCATTAAAAGCAGGTATGATAATGGATAATTTATTTATCATGGGAAATTCTTTTAAAATCAAAATAATAAAAGAACGATCCTATTGAATAATTAACGTCAAATAAAGGGGAACAAAATATAAGCTGCGCATAGTTTGAGCAATCAAAAGGGTGTAGGTTAAACATGTTTAGGTGTAATATTGGGGTACCTAACCAAATATAGAAATTATTTCTGAATTAAAGCCTTATTAATCCGATGAATTAAAGCTGGTCCTTCATAAACAAAGCCTGTATAAAGTTGAATCAATGTAGCACCTGCCTCAAATTTTTCAAGGGCATCTTCTACAGAATGAATTCCTCCAACCCCGATAATAGGAAAGGCTCCGTTACTTTGTTGGTGGAGAAAACGAATAACCTCGTTGCTTTGATTCGATAATGGTTTTCCACTTAATCCTCCTAGCTGAGTGGCATGTTTGCTTTTTAGGGATTTACGACTAAGGGTCGTGTTGGTAGCAATTATTCCAGCAATTTTAGTAGTATGTACAATATCTATAATATCTAGTAATTGAGTTGATGTAAGATCAGGGGCGATTTTTAGTAAAATAGGTTTAGGAGATTTTTTTTCGGAGTTTTCGTTTTGTAGGGATCTTAACAACTTTGTCAATGGTTCTTTTTCTTGAAGTTCTCTTAAGTTTGGTGTATTAGGCGAACTCACATTGACCACAAAATAATCAACAACATTGAACAAAGCATGAAAACAATCTTTGTAATCTGCTATAGCTTTATGATTGGGGGTATGTTTATTTTTTCCGATATTACCACCTATAATAACCCCTTTATTTTTACGTAATCTTAAGGCTGCAGCATCAACTCCAAGATTGTTAAACCCCATTCGATTAATAATACCATTATCTTCCACAAGGCGAAAAAGACGTTTTTTAGGATTTCCTTTTTGGGGCTTGGGGGTGATTGTTCCGATTTCAATAAACCCGAACCCGAAATTTGAAAATTCATTGAACAACTTAGCGTCTTTATCAAACCCAGCAGCCATACCCACAGGGTTAGGAAAAGTCAATCCAAAGCATTCGCGTTTTAATCGAGGGTCCTTGACCATGTAATTAGCACGTATCAATGTTTTTACCCCTGGAATATAATGTACCCAACGAATCATCCGAAAGGTGAAATAATGAACTTTTTCCGGGTCAAAAAGAAATAAAATTGGTTTTATAATCCGTTGATACACCATTTCATTTTAAAAAAAACATTTGTCAAGAAATGCATTTAAAATTTATTTTTTTGAAGGGGTTTGATCGAGAAGTTTCTTGCTGAAATCCATAGAAATAAAACTTCGTTCCATTTTAAGTTTACCCGCCATTGTTTCGATAACACAGGTATCATTAGCGTCATTAACCTCAACGATTTTTCCGTGAACACCACTTTTTGTGATTACACGATCACCCTTTTTGAGACTATTTTTGAATTTTTTTTCTTTTCGTGTGCGCAACTGTTGTGGCAAAATCATAAAGAAAAAAAAGATAATTAAAATGGGTAATAATAAGCGGAATTGATCTGACATTATAAAAATTATTGATTAGTTTTTTGACGGTCTTTCATTGCTTGACGGCGATCTTGACGTTGTTGTTCTTTTACTGGGTCGGGAGTTACAAAAGTTTTAATCCGAATTACTTCTCTCCCTTTTTTTGTATTTGCTGAGATTGTAACAGTTTTCATTTGATTGTTGGGTTTATTCGAAGAATCAAATTTGACTTTCATTACGGATGAGTCTCCTGGTGCAATAGGTATATTTTTTGGATATTCAGGAACTGTACATCCACAACTTCCACGTGCATCCTGAATAATGAGATCCGAGTTACCGGTGTTGGTAAAAACAAATGCTGTTTCCACAATATCCCCTTCATTAATAGTGCCAAAATCGTGTTCAATTTTATCAAAGCTTAATACAGCTAGTTGATCTGTTTGTTCAGCGCGTTTTTCAGAAATAATAATATTTTCCTGTTTTATTTTATTTGAAGCATTTGAGGTACATCCAAGGATTGAAGATAAGATGAAGAGGTAAAAAAACTTTTTCATGGGTTTATTAATTATTTGACAAAAATATAAATATTACTGCAATCCTCTTAGATTTTTATTTAATCGGTTTGTTGTTTGAAATTCTTTAGACAGATTATCTAAAACACCATTGATAAAATAACTGCTTTTTGGGGTTGCATATTCTTTGGCGATTTCTAAATATTCATTGATGGTTACTTTCACAGGAATAGAGGGGAAATACAATAACTCGGCAATTCCCATTTTAATGAGAGTGAGGTCGAGGTTGCCAATGCGGTCTTGCTCCCAATTGGGGGTTTTTCCTTCCACTTCATTTAGTAGTTTATCATTGTTAAGCACTGTTTTTCTGAACAAATTTAATCCAAAATCTTTGTCTTCAGGAAACTTGTAAAGCTCTTTAAGCACAACAGAGGAGTCATTTTTTTGTGATATTCTCATCAAGCTTTTTAATACAATGGTGTTAACTAAGGGAAGATCGTCAATCCATGAAATTTTGGTTTCTTCTAAAAACTCATACAAGCGTTCAAAAGGAGCTATTACATCGACAAATAATTGCTCCACAAACTTCAAATCACTTTTGAAGGATTGTTCTTGATTATGGATATAGTTTTTGTAGACGTTACTTTCAGCGACCTGATTCCATATGAGACGAACATATTCATCGTGTTGTTTCCAAAACCGCAATTTAAATCTATCCATTTGATCTTCAAGTACTTTGTCGTTTGAAAGGTTGATTAAAACTATATTATTAAAAAATTTAGAGTTTAATTGGTCTTTAGAAGCGGGTAGATATTGTTTTTTATTTTTTAGATAAAGCTGGTATCCACAGGATCGAACTTCCACCAACATCGAAAGCAGCATTAAATAAAGCTCATAAAATCCTTTACTGCTGGCAGCGATCTGCTTTTCGTAGGGGATTAAATTGTCATCTTTTGAAAAATCAAAAGCATACAAGGCTTGCATAGTTTTGACGCGAATGTGTCTGCGGGTAAGCATAGCAAAGATCGTTAAGACATTAAAGGGGTAAAAATAGTGTTTATTTTGGAGCATAAGAAGGTATTTTTAGGATTTGAATGATTATCTTTGAAAGATCAATAAAACTTGTGTACGCACTTCGATATCTCAATAAATACTTTTACAAATACAGAGTCCGATTACTCTTTGGAGTTTGTTTTACTATTGCCGCCAAAATCTTTGCTGTCATTGCACCCAGTTTAGTGGGAGATTCTATATCAAAAGTCAATGAATATCTTTCAACTCCCGATGCGTCTATAGAAAAAATCCAAGCTGAATTAATAAAAAATATTCTCTTTATCATTGGAGCAGCCTTGATTTCTGGTGGATTTACTTTTACTATGCGTCAAACAATCATTAACGTTTCACGTTTTATTGAATGCGATCTTAAAAATGATATTTATCAACATTATCAACGTCTTTCCCTTAACTTTTATAAACGAAATAGAACTGGTGACTTAATGAGTCGAATAAGTGAGGATGTTTCAAAAGTTCGAATGTATGTTGGACCTGCTTTAATGTACAGCATCAATACTTTTTCATTATTTGTTATTGTCATAAGCCACATGGTAAGCATAGCGCCCAAACTTACACTCTATTCTTTGATGCCTTTACCTATTTTGTCTTTTGCCATATATAAATTGAGTCGTTTGATTCATCAGCGCAGCACAGTTGTTCAAGAATATTTATCCAAGCTTGCTGCTTTCGCACAAGAAACATTTAGTGGAATTTCGGTTATAAAATCTACTGCTATTGAACCAAAAATTAATAGTCAAATGGAGATTTTGTCTGGCGACAGTAAAACTAAAAATATGCAACTTGTCCAAGTTCAAGCATGGTTTTTTCCATTAATGATACTCCTTATTGGAATTAGCAATATCATGGTAATTTTTATTGGGGGAAATCAATTTATTCAAGGGGATATCGATTTAGGTATATTGGCTTCGTTTATCATTTATATTAATATGCTGACTTGGCCTGTAGCAACTGTAGGATGGGTTACGTCAATCATTCAACAAGCGGCAGCTTCTCAGAAAAGAATAAATGAGTTTTTGAGTCAAGAACCCGAAATACAAAATAATAGGGATTCCGTACTTGAAGTGACTCAATATTCCATAGATTTTGTAGGGGTTCAATACCAATATGAAGACACTAATATTATTGCTATTGATGGACTTAATCTATCCATTAAAGAAGGGGAAACACTGGCTATCATGGGACGAACAGGCTCAGGTAAATCAACACTTTTAAATTTAATAGGTCGACTGTATGATCCAACTCATGGGAACATCCTCATCGATCAAAAACGATCGAACGATTACAAACTCGAAAGTTTAAGGGGCTGTATTGGCTATGTTCCTCAACATGCCTTTTTATTTTCAGACACCATTGCAAATAATATTCGATTTGGAAATCCTGAAGCTACTCAAGAAGAAATTGAAAATGCGGCCAAACAAGCTGCAGTTCATGATGATGTTATTCATTTTTTACAGGGTTATGAAACAGTTCTGGGAGAACGAGGTGTGAATCTCTCTGGAGGTCAGAAGCAGCGAATATCGATTGCTCGTGCGCTACTGAAAAACCCTAAAGTATTACTCTTGGATGATAGTTTATCGGCAGTTGATACCGAAACCGAAGAACAAATTTTACAGAATCTAAAAAAAGTAACCCATGGAGTTACGGTAATTTTAGTTTCCCATCGAATATCCTCAGCAAAAAATGCAGACAAAATATTAGTGCTTGAAAAAGGAAAATCTGTTCAGTTTGGTGCCCACAAAGTGTTGGTTAATTCAGAAGGATATTATAAAGAGCTTTACACAAAACAACGATTAGAAAAAATTTAACATTTAACCATCATGGCACGTACACCCTCTAATATGTTAGCTTTAGGAACAAAAGCACCTTCTTTTAATCTTTTGGATACCAAAACTCAAATTTTGACCACTTGGAAAGACATTTCAGGTACAAATGGAACTGTGGTAATGTTTATTTGTAATCATTGTCCATTTGTAAAACATGTTTTTAAAGGGATGGTTTCTTTAGCTCGTGATTATCAATCAAAAGGGATTGGCTTTGTGGCGATTTCTAGTAATGATATTGAAAACTACCCAGAAGATGCCCCTGATTTAATGAAAGTTATCGCTGAAAAAGAAGGATTTAATTTCCCTTATTTATATGATGAATCTCAAGAAATCGCAAGAGCCTATGAGGCAGCGTGCACTCCTGATTTTTATATTTTCGACAAGGATGATTTACTTATTTATCGAGGACAGCTGGACGGTTCACGACCAGAAAATGGCATACCCGTTACAGGAAAAGATATGCGTAATGCGCTCGATGCTCATTTAAATGGGGTTCAAATTGATGTCTTACAAAAACCTAGTATTGGTTGTAATATTAAATGGAAAAATAGTGGAACTATTGTCAAATAAAAATATTACACCATTCATTTGCAATTCGTCGATTAAAACAAAAAATGATAGGTTGTTAACTTAATTTATTTTACACTGAGTAATTCGACATCAAAAATCAAAGTTGCATTTGCAGGAATAACCTCTCCAGCCCCTCGTTCGCCATAGGCCAAATCACTTGAAATAACAAAACGTGCTTTATCTCCAACGTTCAATAATAGAATTCCTTCGTCCCACCCAGGAATTACTTGTCCAATCCCTATTTTAAATTCTATCGGTTGGTTTCTTTTGTAAGAAGAATCAAACACAGTGCCATCAACCAATTGACCTTTGTAATGCACACGAACTGTTTGCCCCTTTTCAACTTTTAATCCTGTGCCTTTTTGAATAATTTGGTAACGAAGTCCGCTTGCTGTTTTATCAAATCCATTAGCTAAGGATTCTAATTGAGCAACTTGACTTTGGCGAGCTTTTCTAAGACGACTTTCACGTGCTCCTTCAAAAGATCTGAAGGCCTCAACAGCATTCCAATCTTCTGCCTCTTTTCCAAGGCGTATGATGTCAATTTTTTCGATAGCATCCCCTTGCTCAATAGCATCAACTATCTCTTGACCTTCGATTACGTGACCAAATACGGTATGTTTTCCATCTAACCATGGAGTAGCGGTATGTGTAATAAAAAATTGACTCCCATTAGACCCTGGCCCAGCATTGGCCATAGATAAAACACCAGGCTGGTCATGGATTAATTCGGGATGAAATTCGTCATCAAATTGATAACCAGGTCCTCCAACTCCAGTACCTTGAGGACACCCGCCCTGCACCATAAAGTCTGGAATTACACGATGAAACAATAAGCCATCATAATATGGTTTTCCTTGATCTTTGTGATCATTTTCAATATTTCCTTCGGCAAGGGCGACAAAGTTTCCAACTGTTCCAGGGGTTTTGTCGTAAGTCAAATTGATTTTAATAGTTCCTTTAAGAGTGTGAAATACTGCGTAAATTCCAGGATTCATATAAAAAATTTGAGCACAAATATAAGTGTTTTAGCCTTTATTATTTAATTTGCTACCTCATTAATGAATTTGAT
This sequence comes from Flavobacteriaceae bacterium, assembly GCA_965659665.1. Lineage (GTDB taxonomy): Bacteria > Bacteroidota > Bacteroidia > Flavobacteriales > Flavobacteriaceae > CBFHWU01. The sequence continues at coordinate 54,132 of CBFHWU010000012.1, read as the reverse complement.
TCGAAACAGTCGCATTTCTTCCTCTTCATAATCTCCATCAAATTCTTCAATAGCCTCTTGTATATCATCGGATTCAGCTTCCAAAAAATATTCTTGAAGTTCTTCCTGCTGATCATCATCAAACAAGTTATCTATTTCATATTGAATATTAAGTTTAGTACCGGAAAAAACAATGGTTTCTAATTCTTTGATGAATTTAATCATAGTCATTCCTCTTGCATTGGCAATATCAGACAGGGGAAGCTTTCGATCAATATTTTGAATGATATAAAGTTTTAAACTTGAATTAGCTCCTGTTGATTTAAAAACAAGATCCTCAGGTCGTGTGATGTCATGTTCATTTACATATTCCTTGATTTGCTCTAAAAATTGAGCACCATATTTAATTGCTTTTCCCTCCCCTACTCCGTTAACATTTTTGAGTTCATCAATTGTAATTGGATATTTGAGGGCCATGTCCTCAATAGAATTTTCCTGAAATACAGCATATGGTGGCACATTGTTTTTTGAAGCTACTTTTTTTCTGAGGGTAATTAAAACTTTAAAGAGTTGTTTATCATAGCTCAATGATTTACTTGAAAAACTTCCACCAGAATCATTGTCGGCAAGCGAAGCATCGAAATTATGATTTTCGGATATCATAAATGACCTTGGAGCAGCTATAAATTCCAATGCTAGTGTTTTGAGTTTAATTACTCCAAAGCTTTCAATTTCCTTATGTAGATATCCGGCAACCAATAATTGTTGAATCAATGCCCTCCAAAAACTAGAATTAAAATCTTGTCCACAACCAAAAAAATCTTTTTTTACAATTTTGTGAGAGGAGAGTATTGCTGATTTTTTACCTATGAGTATGTTAACTAACTCTTTAGTTTTGTACTGTTGGGCAGTAATTTTAATGAGATTGATAATTGTTTTGACTTGTTCCTGGGCTTCTTTTTTTGGTTTTGGATAACGAGAATTGTCATCCATATTGGCTCCTTTTCCGTTTACCTCGTCAAATTCTTCCCCAAAATAGTGTAAAATAAATTTTCGACGTGACATAGAAGTTTCAGAGTATGCCACCATTTCTTGCAAGAGTGCATATCCTACTTCTTGCTCGGCAAGAGGTTTTCCAGACATGAATTTTTCGAGTTTCTCGATGTCTTTATACGAATAGAAGGCCAAGCAATGACCTTCACCACCGTCCCTTCCCGCTCGACCAGTTTCTTGATAATAACTTTCGATGCTCTTCGGGATGTCATGATGAATCACAAAACGCACATCAGGTTTATCAATCCCCATTCCAAAGGCAATGGTAGCCACCACAACGTCACAGTCTTCCATCAAAAACATATCTTGATTTTTTACTCGGTGCTTGCCATCTAATCCTGCATGATAAGGAACCGCTTTTATTCCATTTACTTGAAGGGTCCGAGCGAGTTCCTCTACTTTTTTTCTCGACAAGCAGTACACAATACCAGATTTTCCTTCGCGTTGTTTGATAAAACTAACAATATCATGATCAACAGTTGAGGTTTTAGTTTTGACCTCATAGTAGAGGTTGGGACGATTAAAAGATGCTTTGAAGGTTTTTGGAACTATCATTCCTAAATTTTTGATGATATCTTCCTGAACTTTTAAGGTAGCAGTGGCGGTAAGTCCAATAATTGGTATTTTATCTCCAATTCGCTCAATGATAGTTTTTAAGTTTCGATATTCAGGTCTGAAATCATGGCCCCATTCAGAAATACAATGGGCTTCATCAACAGCCATAAAACTGATGGTAACTCCTCTTAAAAAGGCTACATAATCCTCTTTAGTAAGGGATTCGGGAGCAACATACAATAGTTTGGTTATCCCTGAACTTATATCAGACATCACCTGACTCACTTGTGTTTTGTTTAAAGATGAATTTAATACATGAGCAATTCCGTGTTCAGATGAAATTCCTCTAATGGCATCGACTTGATTTTTCATCAGCGCTATGAGTGGGGATACCACGATAGCTGTACCATCTTGAATCAATGCAGGTAACTGATAACACATTGATTTTCCTCCGCCAGTAGGCATAATCACAAAAGTGTCATTTTTAAGAAGTATACTATGAATTACTTCTTCTTGTAGGCCTCTAAAATTATCGAAACCAAAATATTGTTTTAAATATTGGTTGAGGTTGGTTGTAGTTGAACTCATTAAATGCTTAGATTGTGATTTTGTACATTTGTAACTAAATATAGTGCTAAAAATTTAATTTTAAAGAATAATTTAATTGCATTTTGGATTTAGACAAAAAAACTATTGAAATCGCTCGTAAATGTTTTGAAAATCAAAGCAACGCTCTCAAAAAAATAGTATCGAACTTGGATGATAATTTTGTTCAATCGGTCAACGCCATTCACTCCTCTGAGGGGAGATTAGTTGTTACAGGAGTTGGTAAAAGTGCCATTATAGGCATGAAAATATCTGCTACATTAAACTCAACAGGGACCAAGTCTCTTTTTATGCATGCTGCTGATGCTATTCATGGTGATTTGGGTATGATTGACGAAAAAGATATCGTTTTATGTATTTCAAAAAGTGGAAATACTCCAGAAATAAAAACTCTTATCCCCTTGATTTTAAATGAAAAAAATGTTTTAATCGCCATAACTGGAAATAAAGATTCTTTTCTTGCCAAATATGCACAATATGTTTTGGATGTGTCGATCGAAAAAGAAGCTTGTCCTATAAATTTAGCTCCTACAACAAGCACTACCACTCAACTCGTCATGGGAGATGCCTTGGCGATTTGTTTATTACAAAAAAATGATTTTGGTCGAAATGACTTTGCCCGTTTCCATCCCGGAGGGTCTATTGGCAAAAATTTATTTCTTAAAGTCGATCATTTGCTAGGGCATAATGCTATACCTCAGGTAAATGCTGAAACAAATGTAAAAGAGGTTATCAATGAAATTGGTGAAAAAAGATTAGGGGCAACAGCCGTGATGAACCACCAAAAGTTGGTGGGAATAATCACTGATGGCGATATTCGTAGGATGCTTTCACATAATTTTAATATTAATCAGCTCAAAGCAACAGATATTATGAGTACCCACCCAATAACCATTCACTCAGAAACGCTAGCTTCTGAAGCTTTGCGATTAATGAATTCTAATGGAATAAGTCAACTTATCGTTTCAGATGAAGGACAATATAAAGGGATAGTTCATCTTCACGATTTAATAAAAGAGGGAATATATTAATGAAAAGCAGTGAAAAAGAGATGTCATTTTTAGAGCATCTAGAAGAACTTCGGTGGCATATATTAAAAGCTATTTTAGGAATTTCAATAGCTGGTTTTATTGCTTTCCTTGCAAAAGATTTTATTTTTAATTCCTTGTTATTTGGTCCAAAAAGAGCTGATTTTCTTACCTATAGAGTGCTCTGTTTTTTTTCTGAGCTAATCGGGATGAATCAAAGTTTTTGTATTCAGGAACTACCTTTCAGAATCCAAAGTCGAACCATGGCAGGACAATTTTCAGCCCATATATGGACATCAATAACCGCAGGATTTATTATTGCATTTCCCTATGTAATTTATCAATTTTGGAGTTTTATTAGTCCAGGGTTGCACCATAAAGAGCGAAGTACAGCTCGAGGATTTATCTTTATTTCATCGGTGTTATTTTTTGTTGGTGTTTTTTTTGGGTATTATGTTGTTACCCCGCTTTCGATTAATTTTTTGGGAAGTTACAGTGTGAGTAATGAAATTTTTAATGATTTTGATTTGAGTAGTTATATTGGACTAATTCGAGCTTCAGTTTTAGCTTCTGGTTTGATTTTTGAACTTCCCATAATTGTGTATTTTCTAACAAAAATTGGGGTATTGAGTCCCCATATTATGCGAAAATATCGTAAAATTTCTTTGGTTATAGTGCTTATTCTTTCGGCAGTAATTACACCTCCCGATATTGCAAGTCAAATTATTGTTGCAATCCCTATTTTAGTGCTGTACGAAATAAGTATTCATATTTCAAAACGTGTTTTAAAAAGACAACAAATGGAATTAAGTAAAACTCGTTAAATTTACCTTATGAAACTAAGCGCAGAAAACATTACCAAAACCTATAAGGGAAGAAAAGTTGTCGATCATATATCAATAGAAGTTAATCAAGGCCAAATTGTTGGTCTGTTAGGACCAAATGGAGCTGGAAAAACAACCTCATTTTATATGATTGTTGGTCTTATCAAACCTGTAAGTGGATCAATATTTATTGACCATGTAGACATCACTAAATTCCCAATGTACAAACGTGCTCAAAACGGAATAGGATATCTAGCACAAGAACCCTCCGTTTTTCGTAAATTAAGTGTGGAAGATAACATCAAAAGTGTTTTGGAGCTCACAAATTTGAGTAAAAAAGAACAAGATCATAAAACCGAATCACTTCTTGAGGAATTTGGACTTACGCATATTAGAAAAAACCGTGGAGATTTGCTTTCGGGCGGAGAGCGAAGGCGAACCGAAATCGCTCGTGCTCTAGCTACCGATCCAAAATTCATGCTTTTAGATGAGCCTTTTGCAGGGGTGGATCCTGTTGCTGTTGAAGGGATTCAAAAAATTGTAGCTCATTTAAAAAATAAAAATATTGGTATCCTGATCACCGATCACAACGTACAAGAAACCTTGGCCATCACCGATCATACTTATCTCATGTTTGAAGGCCGTATTTTAAAAGCTGGCAATCCAGAAGAACTTGCAGAAGATGAAGTCGTAAGAAAGGTGTATTTAGGTCAAAATTTTGAGTTACGTAAAAAGAAACTCAGTTTCTAAACTTCGCGATAATTGATCCGAAAACTACATATTCAAATACCAGTAGTGGTATAGCCAATATTTCATGATAAATGACACTCAATACGCTATTTATTGCAAATAAGCCTAAAAATATATTTTGGAAATTATCTGTTAATTGAGGTTTTAAAGAAACTATTTTTAGAGGGGTATTCAGAAGAATAGAACTTAAAAATACAATCGCCAAAACAGCACCGCTATCCCACTCTAAACTCATTATAGCAACTATTGCCAAGGCATTGGCTGGAGTGGGTAATCCGACAAAAAACCTATCGTTGGGTGGTGTTAAATTAAATGTTCCCAAACGATACACGGAGGATAATGTAATTAAAAAACCTGTCAAGGCAAACATATCCCCCCAATGAGGGGCAAGAAATTTCATTGCAGCAAATCCAGGAACAAGTCCAAAGGAAATTACATCAGCTAAGGAATCAAGTTGAACCCCTAAATCGGATTTAGCATGAAGTAACTTTGCGGCAAACCCATCGAGGAAATCAAATACTGCCGCAGTAATTACCCATACCAAGGCCATATAAAAGTGAGATTCCGAAAGGTATACCAAAGCCATGCACCCTGAAAGTGCATTGAGTCCAGTCAAAATATTAGGAATTTGCTTCACAGAGCGAAGATAAGAAAAGTAAAATGTAAACTAATTTCATACATTTGAATTTCTATGAAAAAGAAATTTATTCTTTCAATTGTGGGTGGAATGTTGCTCGGTTTGTCATGGCCCACTTACGGATTTACTCCATTGATTTTTGTTGGGTTTGTTCCCCTATTCTATTTGTTGCACAAAAATGCTGATGAAAAGTCCATGCGAATTTTCGGATATATCTACCTCTATTTTTTAATCTGGAACAGTATAAGCACATGGTGGTTGTGGAATTCAACGGCATTCGGAATGTTATTTGCCATTTTGGTCAATAGTTTATTGATGTCTTTGGTTATTTTGATATACCGCTGGGTGTCCAAAAAGCTCCCTCAGAGAACCAGCACCTTATTTTTAATTTTCTTGTGGATAAGCTTTGAATATATGCATTTGCATTGGGATTTTTCATGGCCGTGGCTTAATCTTGGAAATGTGTTTTCTGAAAAAATATCATGGATTCAGTGGTACGAATACACAGGAACTTTTGGAGGAACCCTTTGGATATGGTGGGTGAATATACTGGTGTTTAATGCATTAATGGCTGATCGTGGTATAAGATCCAAAAAAATAGCTCGGGCAATATTGTTAATTGTGGTACCCATCATTGTTTCAATGATCATTTTCAGTAAATTTAAAGCGGAACAAAATAAGCCTGTTCAAGTAGTGGTCCTTCAACCTAATATTGATCCATATACTGAAAAATACGACCAATCGAATGACCAAAATCTAAAGGATTTAAAGGATTTATTGAATCAATCTGATGAAAAAAAACCAAATTTAGTTGTAGCGCCAGAGACTTTTTTTGCTGAAGGAGCCGGAGTGTATTTACCCAATGTTGATCAAAGTTCATTTTACAATAAATTAATATCACACTTAGATCAAGATATACAACTATTAAGTGGTATACAGTTTTATCAAACGTATTCAAACAAATTCACACCGACTGCAAATTATGTCGAGCCACAACTTTGGGCCGATTTCTACAATAGTGCTTTCTTGTCTGATAGTACAACAATACAAATTTATCACAAATCAAAATTAGTAGTTGGAGTCGAACACCTTCCTTATCGTCAATTTATTGAACCCATTTTTGGTAATATTATGCTTGATTTGGGAGGCACCGTAATGAGCCGTGCCACGCAATCTCAACGTACAGCATTCAAACTATACGGGGGGGGTAAAGTAGCTCCTATAATATGCTATGAGTCGGTTTATGGTGAGTTTGTAACCGGCTACATAAGAGAAGGAGCTAATTTTTTAGCTATCCTTACCAACGACGCATGGTGGGGAGAAACTCAAGGTCATCAACAACATTTGAGTTATGCGCGGTTAAGAGCAATCGAAACACGACGTCCGATTGCTCGTTCGGCAAATACAGGGATATCCGCTTTCATTAATCCTTTAGGGCAAATAGAAAAACAGTTGAATTACAACCTAAAAGGGAGCCTATCTCATGAAATTATCCCACAAAAGCGATACACTTTCTATGTAATCTATGGCGATTTGATTGCCCGACTCAGTTTATTTTTAGCAGGATTTACACTGTTATTCGCCATTGCTCGCAAAAAATATTGATTATCAATAATTTAGAGTACAAAATTTCATGGTATCAAAAATCTTAATTATTTTTGGCATAAAAAAATAACCTCCTTTGGGTTGTTTTTGCTGAAAATTGAACTTATATGAAAATCTACACCAAAACAGGTGATCAAGGAATGACTTCTTTATATGGAGGTGATCGTGTTTCTAAAAGTGATCTGAGAATAGAAACCTATGGCACTGTTGATGAATTGAATGCCTGGTTGGGGCTTATCGCTGATACATGTTCGATAAAAAAACTAACTGAAGACTTGCGAGAAATTCAACAAAAACTTTTTGTTATTGGAGCTATGTTAGCCGTAAAAAATCACTCTGTGTTCCTTCCAGTTAAAAAAATATCAGAAAAAGAGATCTCTAAAATCGAAAAAAAAATAGACTTTATTACTACACAATTAGATCAAATGACCCATTTTATTCTACCAGGAGGAACCCCATCTGCTTCTTACGCACACATCGCTCGATGCGTGTGTCGCCGATCTGAGCGTTTGTGTGTACAGTTGGGAAAAGAAAATTTTGTGGAGCAACATATAGTCATTTATCTCAACAGATTATCTGATTACTTGTTTTGTGTTGCCCGTCTGATTGTAAAAGAGCAAGGGCTTGAGGAAATAAAATGGATTCCAGAGAAATAAATATTTTTCTTGTATAGATGAAATAAAAATTTATTTTTGCAAAATCTTTAAATCATTTACATTATGTACTGGACATTAGAATTAGCTTCTTATTTAAGTGATGCACCTTGGCCTGCAAACAAAGATGAACTTATTGATTATGCCATCCGAACGGGTGCGCCCCTCGAGGTAGTTGAAAATCTTCAGTCAATTGAAGATGAAGGAGAAATTTATGAGTCTATTGAAGAAATTTGGCAAGATTACCCTACTGACGAGGATTATCTGTGGAATGAGGACGAATATTAAAGCTTAAATTTATACATTGTTACTAAAAAGTCTCTGAGAGGCTTTTTTTTTGCTTAAATTTGAATTTTTACTACACCCTAATATTATGAGTTTTCTTGAAGGAATACTAAAAACGTTTGTTGGAGATAAATCTAAAAAAGATTTAAAGACTATTCGACCTTATATCGACAAAATTAAAGCTGCTGAAACTGTCCTTAGTTCAATGACCCATGATGAACTTCGTCAAAAAACAATTGAATTTAAAACAAAAATTCATGATGTTCGATCCCCCTATGAAAAAGATATCAAAACACTTGAAGCCCGCATCAAAGAATCAACTAATATTGATGTAAGTGAATCTCTCTATGAGGAAATAGATACGCTACAAAAAAAATCAAAAGATGAAGTTCAACAATTATTAGATGTTATTTTGCCTGAAGCCTTCGCTGTGGTTAAAGAAACGGCAAAACGTTTTACCCACCATGATTCTATTCAAGTAACCGCTTCCACGTTTGATCGTGAACTATCAGGCACAAAAGATTATGTTCGTCTTGAAAATGATCAAGCCCTTTGGAATACCAGCTGGGATGCAGCGGGAAACCTTGTGAAATGGGATATGATTCATTATGATGTTCAGCTCATTGGCGGAGTAATATTACACCAAGGGAAAATTGGTGAAATGCATACAGGCGAAGGAAAAACACTTGTCGCCACATTACCTGTTTACCTTAATGCATTGACCGGGGATGGTGTGCATCTAGTAACGGTTAATGATTATTTGGCAAAACGTGATAGTGCTTGGATGGCTCCTTTGTTTCAGTTTCATGGATTGTCTGTGGATTGTATCGATCATCATCAACCTAACTCGACACAACGGAGAAACGCCTACAAAGCTGATATTACTTACGGAACTAACAACGAATTTGGGTTTGACTATTTGCGTGACAACATGGCTCATTCGCCCGAAGACTTAGTACAAAGACCTCATAATTACGCCATCATTGACGAAGTTGATTCGGTTCTTATTGACGATGCAAGAACTCCTCTAATCATTTCGGGACCTGTTCCTCAAGGGGATAGGCACGAGTTTAATGAACTCAAACCCAAAATTGCGAATCTTGTTAGTCAACAAAGACAATTCCTCACCACTACATTGGCAGAAGCAAAAAAACTTATTCTAGAAGGCAACACTAAAGAAGGTGGTCTTTTATTGTTGCGTGTTTTTAGGGGACTCCCTAAAAACAAAGCTTTAATTAAATTCCTAAGTCAAGAAGGAATAAAACAATTACTTCAAAAAACTGAAGGGTTTTATATGCAAGATAACAATCGTGAAATGCCTAAAGTGGATGCAGAACTGTTATTTGTTATAGACGAAAAAAATAATCAAATCGAACTTACCGACAAAGGAGTAGAAAAGCTATCCTCAGAGGGTAAAGATTTAAATTTTTTTGTTTTACCTGATATGGGTGCTGAAATTGCTAAAATAGAAACGCAAGAACTTTCTATTGAAAAAGAAGCTGCTGAAAAAGATATTCTCTTCAAGGAGTTTAGTGTTAAAAGCGAACGGATTCATACCCTAAATCAATTACTAAAAGCCTACACTCTTTTTGAGAAAGATGTGGCATATGTGGTGATGAATAATCAAGTGAAAATTGTAGACGAGCAGACCGGGCGTATCATGGATGGACGTCGATATTCGGACGGACTTCACCAAGCGATTGAAGCCAAAGAAAATGTAAAAATTGAAGCCGCTACTCAAACTTTTGCCACAGTTACTTTACAAAACTACTTCAGAATGTACCACAAACTTGCTGGGATGACGGGTACAGCTGTAACCGAAGCCGGTGAATTTTGGGAAATATATAAACTTGATGTTGTCGAAATTCCAACCAACCGCCCCATCGCTCGAAAAGATGAAAATGACTTCATTTACAAAACAAAAAGAGAGAAATACAATGCAGTTATAGAGCAAGTGGTAAAACTGTCAGAAGCTGGACGTCCTATCCTAATTGGAACTACATCTGTTGAGATTTCTGAATTATTAAGCCGAATGCTGAATATTCGAAAAGTTCATCATAATGTACTGAACGCAAAACTTCATAAAAAAGAAGCTGACGTTGTGGCAGAAGCCGGTAAAGCAGGGATCGTAACCATCGCCACCAATATGGCTGGTCGTGGAACAGATATCAAGATAAATGATCAAGTTAAAGCAGCTGGTGGATTAGCAATCATAGGAACCGAACGTCATGATTCTCGCCGTGTTGATCGTCAATTACGAGGGCGTTCAGGACGACAAGGTGATCCTGGCAGTTCCCAGTTTTATGTTTCTCTTGAAGACAATTTAATGCGATTATTTGGCTCTGAGCGTGTCTCAAAAATGATGGATCGAATGGGAATTAAGGAAGGGGAAGTTATCCAAAGTTCCATGATGACAAGTTCTATTGAACGTGCTCAGAAAAAAGTTGAAGAAAACAACTTTGGCGTTCGAAAGCGCTTGCTTGAGTACGATGATGTCATGAACGCTCAACGAGAAGTGATTTACAAACGTCGACGCCATGCATTGAGAGGTGAACGACTCAAAGTAGATATCTCAAACATGATTTATGATACGGCTGAGTTGATTACCGATAACAATAAAAACGCAAAAGATTTTAAAAATTTTGAATTTGAATTAATCCGTTTCTTTTCTATTAGTTCGCCCGTTAGTGATGCTGATTTTGAATCAAAAGATTTAAATGAGATTACCAATAGCGTCTATGAAGCAGCTTACCAGCATTACCAAGAAAAAATGGTGCAAAGCGCAAAAAAGGTTTTTCCTGTGATTAAGGATGTATATGAAAACCCCAATAACAAATACGAACGAATTGTTGTTCCTTTTACCGATGGCGTAAAAACACTTAATGTCGTTACGAATTTGGAACGCGCCTACAACTCTGAAGGTACTCAATTGGTAGCTGACTTCGAAAAAAACATCAGCTTAGCCATTATTGACGAATCTTGGAAAGAACATCTTCGTAAAATGGATGAACTCAAACAATCTGTTCAATTAGCTGTTCATGAACAGAAAGATCCTTTGTTGATTTATAAATTTGAAGCTTTTGAATTATTTCAAGTGTTAATTGACAAGATTAATAAAGAAATTATCTCTTTCTTATTTAAAGGAGAGCTTCCCACTCGGGATGCTTCCCAGATTCGTGAAGCACGTAATGTACGACGTAAACAGCTGACCAATACTTCTAAGGAAGAAGTTTTAAATAGCGACGAAATGGCCATGCGAAACCGTCAAGCAGGTCAATCTGCTGGTCAAAATCGACAAACTGTCGAAACAATTGTTCGTGAAACCCCAAAAATTGGTCGCAATGAACGAGTTCAAATCAAGCACGTTGTCTCAGGAGAAACTAAAACGATAAAATTCAAACAAGCAGAACCCTTGTTACAAAAAGGAGAATGGGTATTAGTTGATCAAGCATGATAGTTATTGTTGGTCCTGCATATCCCCATCGCGGTGGTATCGCTGATACCAACCATGCTTTTGCTCGAAGTCTTATCAAACAAGGGGAAGAAGTGCTTATTATTTCCTTTACCACACTTTACCCAAAAGCACTTTTCCCTGGAAAAACTCAATACAGTGAAGACCCTGCTCCTAATGACCTCCACATTATACGCAAATTAAATACCCTCAACCCAATCTCGTGGTGGAGAGTCATTCGTTTAATCAATGCTTACAAACCCAGAATAGTATTTATTCGCTATTGGACTCCTTGGTTAGCTTTATGCCTTATGACCGTTGCAAAAGGAATTCAACGAAACATTACAAAAATTGGTTTTATCGACAATATTCAACCGCACGAACAACATAAAATGGATGCTTTTTTGACCGAAAAATTTACTCGTCCTTTTCATGGATTTGTATGTCTGTCAGAACAAGTTAAGAATGAATTAAAAAAATTGAATAGCAACCCTTCTATTGTTTTAAAACACCCTGTTGATAACGCTTTGCCCCCTTCCATTACAAAAGAAAAAGCCCGTGAACTGTTAGGAATTGATCTTCCATCGAAATGCTTGTTATTTTTTGGACTTATTCGCCCCTATAAAGGAGTCGATTGGTTATTACAATCACTCCCAGTTGTTATTAAAAGATATCCTAATTTACAACTTTGTATAGTGGGAGAAGCCTACGAAACGATGACTCCTTATATGAGACTATGTAGTAAATTAAATATTACCCACAATGTATCATTTAGCAACCGCTATATTCCCACTGACGAAATACCCCTTTGGTTTTCGGCTTGTGATTGGGTAGTTCAACCTTATAAAAGTGCTAGCCAAAGTGGAGTCACTCCATTAGCACTACATTACAAAAGACCTGTAATCGTGACTAACGTAGGTGGATTACCAGAATCTTTGGGGGAACGTATTATCGAAATTACAGAGCCCAATCCCAAAGCATTAGCTCAAGGAATCTTGAATGCTTTACATCGACATGTTGGCGAAGAGGATTTTAAGCTCGAACTAAAAAAAAGAAATTGGAAAAACTTTACTAAAGAATTATTGTATTTTGCACAATCTTTGTAGTTGGTTTAAAAATTAAATCATGAAAAAAATAACTTTTTTTATCCTCATTGGATTAGTCTCTTGTACTTTGGCTGCCCCCAAACCCTACGACAGGAAAGAACCTGTAGCATATCTCGATACGAATTTAATGCAAAAATACAATGTGGCCTATTTTGCTTCTGGATGTTTTTGGTGCGTTGAAGCTGTTTTTGAAAGCGTAGAAGGCGTTCATGAGGCAGTTTCGGGATACGCTGGGGGCACAACAAAAAATCCTAACTACCAACAAGTTGGAACTGGACGTACAGGGCATGCAGAAACGGTTCAAGTATTTTATGACAAAAACATTGTGAGTTATGAAACTTTAGTCAACGTTTATTTTGGATCACACGATCCCACAACACTTAACCGTCAAGGCCCAGATCGAGGTACCGCTTACCGTTCAGTTGCTTTTTATCAAAATGATGATGAAAAAATGATCTTAAAAAACTATATCAAACAATTAGAACAAAACAATGTGTATCCCAACCCGATCGTAACCGAGGTTAAGGCTTTCGAGGTATTCTATAAAGCAGAAGATTATCATCAAGATTATGAACGTCTTCATCCCAATGATCCTTATGTACGACAAGTTTCTATTCCTAGGTTGTTACGTTTTAAAGCACTTTATCCTGAACTTCTTAAAGAGAATTACAACTAATTAAATATTATTTCATGAAATATTTCTTTACCCTTCTACTTACTTTTAGTTTTTTGACTCATAACGCTCAAGTTAGCGACCCTTTAACAATAGACCGTTTGTATGCCTCTTCCGAGTTTAGACAAGAACGATTAGCTCCTTTTCAATGGTTATCAAATCAAGATGCCTATATAGAGGTAAAAACTAATCGGTATGGAAAACAATTTATATACAAAACAAGTATTGTCAACGATCAACAAACCTTATTGGTTGGTCCAGACCAGCTCACCCCGAATAACCAAGATAATAGTTTGTATGTAGAGGATATCATTTTTTCGAAAGATGAAACTAAGCTTTTATTATTTACCAACACCAGTAGAGTATGGCGTGATAATACCAAAGGAGATTATTGGGTTTTCGATTTGACTACCAAAAAACTTCGACAAATAGGCGCTTCATTGGAACCCTCTTCGTTAATGTTTGCCAAATTTTCAGATGACAACAGCAAGGTAGCTTACGTTCACAATTTTAATGTTTATGTAGAGGGTATTGAATCGGGAGTCGTGACTCCATTAACCGACACTGGCGGAAATGGAATAATCAATGGAACTTTTGACTGGGCTTACGAAGAAGAATTTAACTGTCGTGATGGTTTTCGTTGGAATCCTTCCGGTCAATCTATTGCCTTTTGGAATATTGATGCCTCATCTATCGGAACTTTTTATATGATCAATAATACTGACGATGTATATTCAAATCCTATTCCTTTACAATACCCTAAAGTAGGGGATGATCCTTCGGCGGCCAAAGTAGGAGTTGTTTCTTTAAATGATAACAAGGTCAGTTGGATTCCTGTCCCAGGAAATAATGTACAAAACTATTTGCCTGGAATGCAATGGGTAGATGAAGATTTGTTACTGATTCAACAAATTAATCGACACCAGAATCATTTGAAAATTTGGTCTTACCGAATTTCTAATCAATCCTTAAAATTGGTTTATGAAGAAAAGGAAGATACTTGGGTTGACATCAAAATACCTGATGTCAGTAACCGTGAACGAGATGAAAACATTCTTAAACTGGTAGAAAACAATCAGTATTTTTTAAGGTTTAATGAGGTTGATGGTTGGCGACATATATATAAGATAAACATCAAAACGGGTAAAAAAACTTTATTGACTCCTGGAAATTATGATGCAGCAACTCTTGCAGGTACGGACAAAAAGTATGTGTATTATCATGCTTCTCCTAGTAATAGTACACAACGTTATTTGTATCGATCACCATTAAATGGAAAAGGTACAAGTGAGCGACTTACCCCCTCCTCTTCCGAAGGAATAAATAAATATAAATTATCCCCTAATGGTACCTATGCACTTCACACCCACAGCGCTTCATTAACTCCCGAGACGATTGATTTAATTCGTGTTTCTGACCACAAAGAAATACGACCCATGGTCGAGAATAAACGATTTACAAATAAAATTAATTCCTTGAAACTACCCAAAATTGACTTTTTGACTGTGACCACAACAGAAGGAATTGACATAGACGCACAGATTATCAAACCCATCGATTTTGACCCTAACAAAAAATACCCCGTTGTTTTTTATGTGTATGGCGAACCTTGGAAACAAGTTGCCGTAGACCAATGGATGGGCATGTGGAATATCTATTTAGCGCAATTAGGGTATGTGGTGATTAATATGGATAACCGTGGTACTCCTTGTTTAAAAGGAAGTCAATGGCGTAAAAGTATTTATAGAAATATTGGAATTATTAATACTTTTGATCAGGGACAAGCAGCTAAAGAAATACTGAAACTCCCCTATTTAGATGATTCTCGAACTGCAGTTTGGGGCTGGAGTGGTGGTGGAAGCCTTACCATGAATTTGATGTTTAAATATCCGGAAATTTACACCACAGGCATTGCGGTCGCGGGCATGTCCAATCAGTTAATTTATGACAACATATACCAAGAGCGATATATGGGATTACCTCAAGAAAATCTAGAAGATTTTATAAACGGTTCCCCTCTTACGCATGCCAAAGGATTGGAAGGTAATTTATTACTCATTCATGGAACAGGCGATGATAATGTACACTATCAAAGTTTAGAAATGCTAGCCAATGAACTCATCAAGCATAATAAACAATTTGATATGATGGCCTATCCTAATCGGTCTCATGGGATTTATGAAGGACGTAATACCCAACGACATTTGTATACCCTAATCCGAAATTACTTACTGGAACATGTACCTCTTAACAATTAACTTAATTTTTTTAAAAAAATTAAGTTAAAAAGTGCCTATTATATATAGTTATTAATTATTGCTGTTTTTTTGCTTTTTATCGGCTATTGTTAAAAAAAACTTAAAATTATAGCTGGTATTTGTTTCATTTTGATATAAATTAGGAACTAACAATCCCAATAAATCTAAATCTCTATGAAACATCTACTTAATAAGCCTTCGCGCCTTCGCGCCTTCGCGCCTTCGCGCCTTCGCGCCTTCGCGCCTTCTGCATTAGCATTAGTATTTTCATTTATAGCTTACGGACAACAAATTATTTCAGGTACGGTAACCGATGAAAACGGACTACCTCTTCCTGGCGCTACTGTTCTTATCGAAAATACCTCACGAGGGGTAAATGCCGACTTTGATGGTAATTATCAAATCCAAGCCATTCAGGGCGAAACACTTACTTTTAGTTTTGTAGGCTATGCTACAAAAAATATTACCATTGGTGCATCATTTACTATTGATGTACAGCTCATTTCAGAAAATCATCTTGATGAAGTAGTAGTGGTAGCTTATGGCACTACAACAAAAGAAGCATATACTGGAGCAGTAGGTAGTGTCAATGCTAATGATATTGCGCTGCGAACTGCCACTTCACCAATAGCTGCCCTTGAGGGCACCATTACAGGATTACAAACCATTTCAGCATCAGGGCAACCAGGATCATCTCCAGAGATTCACATTAGAGGGGTAGGTTCGTTAAACGGGGGGCTTGATCCTTTGTATATTGTTGATGGGGTTCAATTTGACGGTGAATTAACGAGTATAAATCAAAACGATATTCAATCCATATCTGTTCTTAAAGATGCTGCCTCCGGCTCATTATATGGTTCGCGTGCTGCCAATGGAGTGGTTATTATCACGACCAAAAAAGGAAAATTGAATTCCCCACTTAAGGTGACCGCGTCCACACAATATGGAATTGTAACCAAAGGAGTGGAAGAACATGAAAGGGTGAACCCAGGTCAGTATTACGAACTAATGTGGGAAGCTTATAAAAATGCTTTGGGAGGAGCTGGAAATGAAACTGAGGCTTCTGCCAGTATTTTTAATCGATTAGGATATAACCCTTTTGGTGTTCCAAATGATCAAATAGTAGGAACAGACGGAAAAATAAATCCAAATGCAAAAATAATCTACAAAGGGTTAAATTGGTTTGATGCATTAGAACGTACAGGAAAAAGAGTCAATCATTCCTTTAGTGCAAGTGGAGGAGGAGAAAAACACCAAATATATTTTTCAGCCTCTTATTTAGAAGAAGAGGGGTATGCGATAGAAAGTAGCTACGACCGATTAACTACTCGACTTAATGGGAGCTTTAATGCTTCTGATTTTTTGACATTAGGTGGTAGTATAAACACTTCATTTGCAGAACAAAAAGGTCCAGATGGTGCTGGAACATCTAGTATTGTAAATCCTTTCGGGTGGGCAAATGATATTGGTCCCATATATCCTGTGTATATAGTCGACAACAATGGAAACTTTGCTCTTGATGCTAATGGGGATCGTCAGTATGATCTAGGTGAAGGATATTCAGAATTTGGTATTCAATCCAGACCTTACAATCCAGGTCGTCATGCTGTAGCAGAAGCCATTCTTAATGAAGAACTTGATGAAGAAAATGATGTTGGAATTCGGTTATTTTCCAATTTTAACATAACTGAAAGTATCAAATTAACCCTCAACTATGGAAGAGATTACCAAGACGTTATTGATTCTAGTTATGAAAATAATATTGTAGGTGATGGAGCTCCTAGTGCTCGATTTGGTGAGGAGAGATATCGAAGGTTAATTGAGAATTTTAATCAAATCATTACCTATAATAAAACGATAAAAGAAAAACACAATCTTGATATTACGCTTGGTCACGAAAGCGTGGATAGAACCTTTTCAGAAGTTGATGGATTTAAAAACACACAAGTTGCGGAAGGTATTTATGAATTTGATAATTTTTCTGTCATTTCAGAACTTTCGGGTTATAGTAGTGGCTATTCTTTAGAGGGTTATTTCGCAAGAATAAATTATAATTTTGACCACAAATACTACTTAAGTGCGTCTGCTCGTAGAGACGGATCATCTATTTTTAATGAAGACAATCGCTGGGCTACGTTTTATTCAGTCGGTGGATCATGGAGTATGGATAAAGAGAATTTTATGGAAAATATTTCCTTTATCAACCGATTGAAATTACGAGCTTCATTTGGAGAGTTTGGAAATGATGATTTAGATGATTTTTATATCGCACAGGCTTTATACGAAATAACACAAAATGCTGGAAATCCTGCCATATTTTGGGAAAGTATTGGAAATACAGACCTTGAATGGGAAGCCGTTGACAGCTTTGATGTGGCATTAGATTTTAGTTTGTTCAATAATTTCTTGGATGGTTCGATCGAATTTTATAATCAAAAATCCAATGAACTTCTTTACAATCTACCAATAGCCCCTTCAAATGGTTTAAATGAATTTCCAAATAATATTGGATCTATCTCTAACAAAGGACTTGAAATTGGGTTAACGGGTCATGTCATTAACAAAAAAGATTTTAAATGGGATTTAACTGTTCAAGCGACTACACTGAAAAATGAAATTTTAGAACTGCACGATCCCTATATTGACGGATCTAAACGTTGGGAAGTAGGGCGTTCAAGATATGATTTTTACATCTATCATTCTGCTGGTGTTGATCCCCAAAACGGAGATGCTCTCTATTATATGTACACGAATGATGCTGAAACAGGTGATCGTATTCCAGTCCTAAATGGTGACGGAACCCATGCCACTACAAACGATTGGGGGGATGCAGGTAAAGCCTATACTGGGGACAATTCATTACCCGATCTTTTTGGCTCCGTTAGAAATAGTTTAAGTTACAAACGGTTTAATCTTAACTTTATGTTTAACTATTCTTTTGGAGGCAAAGTGTTAGATTACGGATATGCTGGTTTGATGCATGAAGGAGAGTATGGAGATGCTTTACACATTGATCAACTCAAGGCATGGCGAAATCCTGGAGATATCACTGACATTCCACGATTGGAAAATGGACATCCCAATCAACACCAACCTCAATCTACAAGATTTTTGACCGATGCGTGGTACATTGCTTTAAGGAATGTAAATATATCCTATGACTTTAACGATCGTGTCGTTGAATCACTTGGAGTCAATAATTTACGTCTATTCATGGCAGCAGAAAATGTTTTCCATAGGGCTGAAAGAAAAGGGTTAAACCCTCAATATAATATTTCTGGTACTCCTGACGGAGATGATTTTAATCCAGCAAGAATTATATCATTTGGTCTAAATATTTCTTTTTAATTCAAAAAAAACAATATGAACTTAAATAAATTAAAAATTGGGCTTATTGCAATGATAGCATTGCTAACTTCAGCCTGCTCGGATGATTTTCTTGAGCAAACCCCGACAGATTCCATATCCTCAGCTGATGCGCTTTCAACCCCTGCAAATATGATGTTAATTATTAATGGCTTGCATAGGCAAATGTATGCTCAGTCACCTATTCCAGGGGGATCAAATAGCAGAGCTGGAGAACATTACTTTATTCCTGTATTTGATGTACTCAGCGGTGATTTAATTCACTCTTCCGAGGGGAATGGATGGATGAGGAGTGAACTTAGATGGACAACTCATACTGTTGAAACCACTACAACTGTAGAACAGCTTTGGTATCAACGATATCATTTTATTGCTAGCACCAGTTCTATTATCAATAAAATTGAGGGAAGTGATTTAACTATAGATGATCAACTAAATAATGTCTTGGGGCAAGCATATGCATACAGGGCATGGGCATACTACAGATTAATTACCACCTACGCCAAAGGGTATTTGATTGGAAATCCCTCCACCGATCCAGGTGTACCCTTATTGCTTGGATCAGAACCTCCCTATGAAAGTGGACCAAGAGAAACGGTGGAAAACGTGTACAATCAGATGATATCTGATATTGATAACTCAATTGCGCATTTCCAAAATGCTTCTCCCCCTGATAATAAATCTCATATTTCCATAAATGCTGCCTACGGAATAAAAGCACGAATAGCGCTTTCCAAAGGGGATTGGAGTGCGGCAGCTGATGCAGCAGCTAAAGCTCGGGATGGTTATCCATTGATGAATGAAAGTAGTTGGAAATCTGGATTTAACTCTGTTGCATTATCTGAAGTGATATGGGGAGGTAAAGTAATTGATGCTGAAACCGTTTATTTCAGATCTTATTTCTATTACATATCTCCAACTTTTAATGGAAGTCAAAATAGAGGAAATCCAAAGTTGTTTAACATTGAGCATTATCATCAAATTCCAGACACAGACTATCGAAAAGATGTAGTATTACCATTAGCACCAAATACAAATTCGTCTGCTTCCAATGGACAAGGTGGTAGCTTCGAAACCGATCCAAATTATGATAACAAAGCAGATTTTGAGGCCGCTTATAATGATATTATTTCCACCTATGGGATGACTTCGGCACACAATACACATCCTTATATGCATGTAAAGTTTTTGAGCGAAGATCCTGGAACGATAAATCCTGATGATGTGATTTATATGCGTTCTTCTGAAATGTATTTAATTGAAGCTGAATCAAAACTTATGATGGATGATCTTTCAGGTGCTCAAGATGCTTTATTGCCGCTTGGTTCTGAAAGAGATAGTGCTTATGATGTAACAATATATAATACAAAAGAAAGCTTAATGGAGCATATCAAGTTTCAGCGTTATGTAGAATTGTACGGGGAAGGCTTTAGCTGGCATGATCATATAAGATGGGACGAAGGAATTGATCTTACTGGTTCAGGGGCCTCCTCTGTTTTATATCAGGGTGGATTTATGCAAGAGAAACCTTCATTAAATAGCGATTGGGTTTGGAAAATTCCTCAAGATGAAATCGATGCTAACCCCTACATTAGTGAATCTGATCAAAATTAACACCAAAAAAAATAGATCTAAAAAAACCCTGTAGTTACAGGGTTTTTTTATTTATTTAATATCACAAAAAGTTTACAGTATTTTATTTTTATAAATCCTTAAAAACCCCCAACCTGCAAGGCTTCCAAAAAGAGCGCCACTCAAAATATCCAATGGATAGTGTACGCCTACATAAATTCGGCTGTAAGCCACCAAAGAAGCCCAAACAAATAAAAAGGAAATCCATCGGTAATATTTATTGAGCAAGCCATAAAAAAAGACGGCAACAGCAAATGAGTTAGAGGAATGCCCTGAAAAATACCCATAAAATCCACCACAATTAGGTTTTACCAAACGCATCATGTCCATTATATCAGGATCGTGACAAGGCCTAAAACGACCTACCCCACTCTTAAACAAGTTAGTCATTTGATCGGTAAAAAGAATCATAAGAGCGACAGTAAGTAATAACCATAAACCTTTTTTAGTGCCTAAGGTTCGGAAAGCAACAACCAAAAGAATTACATACAAAGGAAACGAATTGTATTTATTAGTGATGCCCATCCAGATCGGATCCCAAAAAGGTGTTCCCAAGTTATTAAGCCATAAAAAAAATTCTTGATCGAGTTGTATCATTCGTATTTAGCAATTTCATTATCATAAAACTGTGTGGCTTGTACAATCCATTGCGCCACTTCTTGCGTGGCAATTTCTTCATCTTCTGACGAAAAACGTTCCCACCACTCAAGCGCATCATTCTCAAGATTGAGGATAAATCGTGGAAAAACAGTATGAACAACAAATATGGCATCTGGCTGTTGAGAAGAATCTGCTAATAAAAATTCTGGTAATACATCCATGTTATCAAATAAGTTTGTTTGATTGTTGTAAAAAACGAATATACAACATCATAGCAGAAGCGACTAATCCAGTAAGTAATCCAATCCAAACTCCAGTGGCACCCAAATCAGTTTTAAGTCCCAAATAATACATCACTGGAAATCCGATCAAAACGTAGGCGGTAAAACACAACCAAGTAGGCGTTTTAACATCTTGAAGCCCTCTTAAAGCTCCTAGTGCAACCACTTGAGCGCCATCGAAGATCTGAAAAAAAGCAGCCACCCAGAATAAGCTAGCCGCCAAAGTTGCGGTTTCTAATACATCGTATGCAGCTGAATTCTCTAAATACCACCATGGAAATATATCATTACACAGAATAAAAATCAATGCAAACACAATATCAATGAGGAAGGTGAGAAAAAAAATAGATTGTGCAATACGACGTAAATCAATAAATTGTCTTAATCCTTTTTGATTTCCAACTCGAATAGTTGCTGCCACACTTAACCCCATGGCTACCATAAAAGTCATCGAAGAAAGATTTAAAGCAATTTGGTTGGCCGCTTGTGCATTAGTGCCAATCATACCGCAGATCCATATCGCCGAAGTGAAAAATCCTACCTCAAATAACATTTGTAGAGCTGAAGGAAATCCTAAATGAAATAATTTTAAGAATATTTTTTTTTCGAATACTTGGTTAAACACCCCTTTGATATAAAAAGATAAGTTTTTGTGATACCGCATCAGTACAAAGATAAAAACCAACATGGTAATACGAGAGGCTAAAGTTCCGACAGCAGCCCCCGTTACCCCCCATTGAGGGAAGCCAAACTTTCCGAAAATCAACACATAATTAATCATCACATTTACCACATTAGCCAATAAAGTCGCATACATCGAATAGCGAGTGAGCGAAAGTCCATCAGTGAATTGTTTGAATGCCTGAAAAATAACGAGTGGAAACAATGAAGCAGCTACCCATTTGACATAAGGGAAAGCTAACTCTACCACTTCCGGGGGTTGGCCCATGTGGTACATGATGGGTTTAGCAGCTATGACTCCTAAATATAAAACAGCACCCAGTAGGGTACACCAAAGTAATCCATGTAACAACACAGCCTTCGCACGATCTTTATGATCAGATGCATCTGCTTCAGCAACTAAAGGAGTAATCGCAGTCGAAAAACCAATCCCCAAAGACATCGCTATGAAAATAAAACTATTGCCTAATGATATTGAGGCTAGTTCAACGGTTCCTAATTGACCGACCATCACATTATCGATAAACTGCACAAAAGTATGTCCGAGCATACCGATTATAACAGGGTAAGAAAGCTTTAGATTATAGGAAAACTCTTTTGTGTATTGATTCAAATTCATGTCGTCAAATATATGTATTTGAACAAGTAAAAAAGTCATGAAGTGATTGAAAACTTACTTGCCTACAATTCCGTAATTATCATATAAATAAACAAGTGATGTCATGGTGGCAGCGCCGAGTTCTAGTTCGCGTTTGTTTACTGAATCAAAGGTGTCATTGCTGGCGTGATGATGCACAAAATAGCGTTGAGAATCGGGTCGCAGACCAGCCAAAACATTAGTTTTTGTTTTTAAAGGGCTAATATCAGCACCACTTCCTCCCTTTTCGAAATAATGAATCAAGTATGGCTTGAATAATGGTTTCCAAGAGGATACTTGTTCCATTTCTTTATCTGAACAATCAAATGAAAAACCTCTGGGAGTAAAACCTCCTAAATCAGATTCTAATGCAAAAATATGTGTTTCTCCTTTTAAAGAGGCTACTTCAGCATATTTGTTCCCCCCTCGAAGTCCGTTTTCTTCGTTCATAAACAAAACCACCCGAACGGTTCTTTTGGGTTGGTAATTTAGCTTTTTGAATAACCGAAGAACTTCCATTGATTGCACACAACCAGCGCCATCATCATGTGCGCCGTCTCCCAAATCCCACGAGTCAAGATGTCCTCCTACCGTAATGATTTCTTGAGGAAACTCACTACCAAGAATTTCTCCAATAACGTTGTAAGAAAGTACATCATCATATTGACGACATTGTTGACGAAATAAAAATTGGAGATCGGGAACAATTTTGAGTAAACTACTAAGTTTTTCAGCTCCATTGGTACTGATTGCAGCAGCTGGTATTCGTTGACTCACTGGCTGATCTTTGTAACTCATCGCTCCTGTGTGAGGTAGATCGTCTAAACGTAAATTAAGGGAACGCACTATCACTCCTACAGCTCCATATTTACTCGCTTCACGTGCACCGTCATATCGCTGATCAACACAGCCTCCATAGGCTGTTGTAGTATGTATGAGATCTGCTTGCATTGGACGATTAAAAAATACTATTTTCCCTTCTATGCTGGAATGTCCCATACGTTCTAAATCTTCAATACCAAATACTTCTACTACTTCTGCTTTTAACCCAACTGATGGAGTAGGAACCGATCCGCCTAGAGCAGTTATAGGAACATTAAATGTTGTTCCTGGCTCTGTTTCAATCAAAGCAAATTCTTTAGGACCCCTCACCCATTTAGGAACCAAAACGGGTTGTAGCCAAACCTTATCTAGACCTAAAGACTCCAATTCTGATTTGGTCCAATTTACAGCACGTTCTGCGTTTAGCGATCCTGAAAGTCGACCCCCTATACGATTAGACAAATGATCTAACCATTCATAGGAATGTCCCTCTACTAGTGATGTTTTATAAAATTTTTCAATCCACTCGGCATCGGTTGATGTTTGAGAAAATCCAATGAAGGATAAAAAAAACATCACGTATTTAATCTTTTTCATATTATTTTGTTAAGCCTGCATATTCTTTAACTTCTTTTAACCCAATTTCAACATCGGACAAAATGTGAAGACGTTCTACTACGTTTCGTAACTGACGTACGTTTCCCTTCCAATTCAGTTGAGCAAGTTCAGTAATGGCCTTAGAATGAATAGGTTTGTGAGGGGAGAGTTGGCGATTAAAGTATTCAATCAGTAAAGGAATGTCTGAACGACGATCATTAAGAGGGGGTACATGAATTTCTATTACAGCTAATCGATGAAATAAATCCTCACGAAAACGCCCTTCTTTAATTTCATTTTCTAGTTTTTTGTTAGTCGCCGCTATAACCCTGACATCGACAGATATATCTTTATCACTTCCTACACGTTGTACTTTGTGCTCTTGAAGTGCACGTAATACTTTAGCTTGAGCAGACAAACTCATATCGCCAATTTCATCCAAAAAAAGTGTTCCTCCGTTGGAGGCTTCAAACTTCCCTGCACGATCTTTATTCGCTGATGTAAACGAACCTTTAAGGTGACCAAATAATTCACTTTCAATGAGTTCAGAAGGAATAGCTGCACAGTTTACCTCTACCATAGGGCCATCATTGCGATTACTTTGTTGATGTATCGAATGGGCTACGAGCTCTTTTCCACTGCCATTTGGGCCATGAATGAGTACACGAGCATTAGTTGGGGCAACTTTGTCAATTAATTGACGTATGATGTTTAACGAACCCGATTCTCCAATCATTTCAACAGGCTTAAATGATTTTCTTTTTTTGGAGGGGGTACTGTTGATTTTTGTTTTGGGAGATACTGCTCGTCTTACGGTATTGAGTAGATGATTCAAGTCCGGGGGTTTGGCGATATAATCAAAAGCACCCATACGCATGGCCTGAACAGCTGTTTTTAAATTTCCATGACCTGAGATCATTACTACGGGGATATACGGTTTTTTAGAAATGATAAAATCCAAAACTTCAATGCCATCTTTTTTTGGCATTTTGATATCACACAATATCAAGTCAAAATCCGTTTTAGATATTTTTTCTATCGCTTCTTGACCATCGACAGCCTCTTCAAAAACATATTGTTTATCTTCTTCATGCAAGACTTTTTTTAACACACGGCGAATACTCACTTCATCCTCAATAATCAAAATACTAGACATGGGCTATGATTTAGTGTAAATAACCCGTTGAGGGAAGGGAATTTCAATACCATTTTCCTGAAAAGATTGGAGAATGGCAAAACGAATATCACTTTTAACTGGAACCGCTTGGAAACTATTTTTTAATGTGAAAACCAAAATAAAATTCAAACTACTATCTCCAAAATCATCAAACAGCACTTTGGGGGGGGGTGTAGCCACAACTGCAAAATGATTACTGGCAATGTTAACAAGTAATTTAGTGACCAATTCAACATCAGAACCATAAGCTACTCCTATGTTAACATTCTCTCTAGTGATTTCTCCATTCTCTGTCCAATTGTACAAAGTATTGGTTAAATAAAGATGATTAGGAATAATTAACACCTTATTATCTATGGTCACTGCTCTTGTTGTGCGAAGGGTAATGTTTTCTACTTTTCCAACTTTTCCGTCTACTTCAACGATATCCCCAACATGAACGGATTGATCTACAAGAATAAAAACACCTGAAATAATATCTTGAAAAAAAGTTTGTAATGCAAAACCAACTCCCACTAATAATGCAGCAGAGGCAGCTAACAGGGCATTTAAATTTACTCCTGAGTTTTGAAGCGCAATTAATATCACTATTGTGTAGACGGTGTAATTAAAAAAGCCAAAAACAGGTTTAAATTTTCCTTTACGCTCATCATTTATACGGCGAGACAATATTTTCTTTGTTAATTTTAAAAAAAAATAAGTCGCAAATAAAACGAGAATAAAAAATAAAATAAATTTTAACGAAAAGCTGGCGTCGCCTAAATTAAAATCCAAGTTAAAAAATGTTTTGATTTTTTCCATTTTACTAAGGTATAAAACAAAACCCACCCTTAACTTAATAAGGATGGGAAAAATTGCTATGAAAAAGAAAAATACTATAACAAGTGTTATAGTTGGCCAAATATAAACCTTATTTTTTAAAAGAGCTTATAAAAATTAAGAAAACATGTCTTTTACTTTTTCAAAAAAAGATTTGTTATCCGTTGAAGGGTCAGGAGAAAAATTATCGTGTGTTTTGTTGTTTTCAAAAAAAATACGTTGATCTTTGTTTAAGGTTTTAGGGGTCCAAACATTGATATGAACTAAAATATCACCTGTTCCGTAACCATTCAAGCTTGGTATTCCTTTGCCTTTTAAGCGCAATATTTTTCCAGACTGAATTCCAGCATCTAACCGAATTCGGACATCCCCTCCAATTGAATGTATTTCTTTAGATACCCCTAACACTGCTTCCGAAATACTGATAAACATATCATAATGTAAATTAGATCCTTCACGCTTAAATTGAGGATGTTCTTTTTCTTTGATCAAAACCAGTAAATCCCCTGACACCCCATTTCCTGGAGCTTCATTTCCCTTTCCAGAAACTTTAAGTTGCATTTCATTTTCCACTCCAGCAGGAATTTTAATTGAAACAGTTTCTTCTTTGGTAATCATCCCGTGGCTATCAGATCCACTAGGTTTGTTAGATAGTATTTGCCCTGATCCTTGGCAATTAGTACAGGTGGTTGCAGTTTGCATACGTCCCAAAATGGTGTTGGTAATACGCATTGTTTGTCCTGATCCTTGACATGCAGGGCATGTTGAATAACGAACACCAGGAGCTTGTACTTTTCGTTTAACTTTAATTTTCTTTTCTACTCCAAGGACAATTTCTTCCAATGTCAAGGTAACACGAACCCTTAAATTTCCACCTTTAACACGGCGAGTCCCGCCGCCACCAAAACCGCCAAAACCGCCACCACCAAAAGCACTTCCAAAGATATCTCCAAATTGACTAAAGATATCGTCCATGTTCATACCTCCAGAGCCAAATCCTTGACTTCCATCAAAAGCTGCGTGACCAAATTGATCATATTTTGATCTTTTATCTTGATCGCTCAAAATTTCATAAGCCTCTGCAGCCTTTTTGAACTGTTTTTCCGCATTTTCATCCCCTGGGTTTTTGTCAGGATGAAATTGAATGGCTTTTTTTCGATAAGCTTTTTTAATTTCAGCTGCCGAAGCCGATTTACTTACGCCTAATATTTCGTAAAAATCTTCTTTCATTTTTTGATTTTAATTTCCCACCACAACCTTAGGGTATCGAATAATTCGTTCTCCCAAGGAATAACCTGAAGTTATGATATCAATTATTTTTCCTTTTAAATTTTCTTCAGGAGCGGGAATTTGGGTAATGGCCTCATGAATTTCAGAATCAAAAGTATCTCCTTTTTCGACTTCTACAACATTAAGACCTTGATTTTTTAGGATTTCTGAGAATTTATTATAAATCAGCTGGATCCCTGTTAAAGTTTCAGCTGTCGAATTCTTCTGAATTTCTTGTACTGCACGTTCGAAATCATCTAAAACAGGCAACATAGCTGTGACAACTTCTTGGTTAGCTGTTTTAAAAAGTTCCAAACGCTCTTTAGAAGTGCGTTTTTTGTAATTTTCAAACTCAGCAAACAAGCGCATGAACTTATCTTTTTCTTGCGCTATGGAGGCTTCGGCTTCTAAAATCTTTGCCTGAAGTTTATTTTCTTTTTTTGAAGCTGACTTTTTGGTGCTTTCTTTTTTTGGCGTATCCTTTTTGGATGTTTTTGTGGACTCTGTCATTTAATACAAAATTTGTGAAAAATAAAGGCAAAAGTACTGCCAATTCCTTAATTATGTCAAAATGACACTTAAGTGCTAATTTTACCTTTATTTAGATCCTGAATGGCGGCATTGAGGGTTTGAAAACGAAAAACAAAACCGTCATCTTCAAGTTTTTTAGATGAAACTCGAATACTGTCCAGCACTACAGATGACATTGATCCTAACACTATTTTTAAAAAAAACTTAGGAATTGGTGGTAAAAGTAAAGGTCTTTTCATCACTTGAGCAATTGTGCGAATAAGCTCTTTTTGAGAAACTGGAGAGGGAGCTACTCCATTATAACAGGCAGGTTTTTGGGGTAAGACAAACTCAAATAACGAAACCAGATCATCTAAATGTATCCAAGACTGCCATTGTTTTCCATTACCAAACCAAGCGCCTAATCCAAATTTTACAGGTCGTGATAATGGGATATAAGCTCCTCCCTTTTCAGACAGTACTAATCCAATTCTAATAATTGAAACGGGGATATGTAAAGAGGCTATTAAATGGGCTTTAGATTCCCATTGTTGAGTTACTACACCAGGAAAACTAGACGCAATTTGTACTTCATCTTCTTTATATATTTTAACGGGATGACTCGGATAAATCCCAATAGCTGAAGCCGAAATAAAATGTTTAATTGGAAATTGTTTCTTTTTCAAAACGTTGTAAAGAAGCTCAGAAGATTGTATTCGGCTGTTTAAAATTGATTTTTTGGATTTTGATGTCCATCGCTGAGCAATTTTTTCACCCGCCAAATGAATAATAATATCAATGTTTTCCAATGCGTTTTCATCAATAATGCTTGTTTTGGGATTCCAATAAAACACTTTTACCCCAGTAGCGTGATGATTCCAATTTATCCGAGTACTTAAAATGTTAATTTTATGTCCTTTTTGGAGTAACGATTGAGTCAAGGATGTTCCCACCAAGCCTGTAGCTCCAGTAATTAAAATATTCATTTCCCCTTTTTTTGTGTAAATTTAGTATTGTATTCTGATTTTAAGTTCAGTTTTTTTTAATTTTGTTAAAAACATCTTTATAATGGAAATCACCAAAGTTACTACATCCCGACTACCTTCAGTAAAGTTTGAACAACTTGAATTCGGTAGTACTTTTACCGATCATATGTTTTGGTGTGATTACACTGATGGTGAATGGAAAAATCCTAAAATAACCCCTTATGCTTCGATAGAAATGAGTCCCTCAGCTAGTGTTTTGCACTACGGTCAAGCAGTTTTCGAAGGGATGAAAGCTTACAAGGATACACAAGATCAAGTTTTTTTGTTTCGTCCTCATGAAAATTTTAAACGATTCAACAGATCATCTAAGCGTTTAGCAATACCTGAATTTCCTGAACATTTTTTTATGGAAGGGCTTCAGCGTTTATTAGATTTAGATCGTAACTGGGTTAAATCTGGTGTGGGGAATTCTCTTTATGTTCGGCCTTTTGTATTTGCCACCCAAGCTTGTGTACAAGCTGCTCCATCAACAGAGTATCGTTTTATGATTATTTGCTCACCTGTTTCAAGTTACTACAGTGAAAATAAAGTACGAGTTAAAATAGCAGATCATTTCAGTAGAGCCCCGCAAGGAGGAACAGGCTATGCAAAAGCTGCTGGAAATTATGCAGGACAATTTTATCCAACACAACTTGCAATTGATCAAGGGTATCAACAAGTGGTGTGGACGGATGCCGCATCCCATGATTATATTGAAGAAGCTGGAACAATGAATTTGTTTTTTCGCATCAACGACACCTTATTAACTGCTCCAATCAGTGATAGCATTTTGGATGGGGTTACAAGAAAAAGCGTAATTGATATTGCCAAATCAGAAGGATTAGATGTAGAGGTACGTCCAATTCGTGTTGATGAAATTATAGCCGCAAGCAAAAATAATAGTTTAAAAGAAATTTTCGGTGCAGGAACCGCTGTTGTTATTCAGCCCATTACTGGTTTTGGTTATAAGGATTACGAATACGATTTGAGGGAACTTAATGACCCCTACGCAAACCGGTTAAAAAAAATATTAGTTAATATTCAGTATAACCAATCTGAGGATCCTTTAAAATGGCGTTTTAAAATTTAGTTTCCTAAAATCCTTTTAATATTGGGTTTAAAGTAGTTAGGCCCTTTTAAAACTTTACCGTCTTCTCTGTAAATGGGTTTACCGTCAATTCCTAGTTTGCTCATATTACTTCGCTGTATTTCTTCAAATACCTCATCAATCACATGCTGCATTCCGTGTTCTAAAATAGTTCCACATAATATATAGAGCATATCTCCCAAAGCATCCGCTACCTCGACATCATCGTTGTTGAGAGCTGCGTCTTTGTACTCTTTATTTTCTTCCTCCATTAAATTATAACGCAATTGAACTTTTTTCGGTGATAAGTTGGTAGGAGTTTCATTGACACCCAATCCAAAAGCTTTATGAAAGCTTCTTACCGCAGCTACTTTATTCTTCATATTTTTATTAGTTTCGCTTAAAATTAAAACAATGTTTAGCACTGGACAACTTTTGTTTGCGATCTTTTTTGTGATCTCTTTTTCGATTGCCATCGTATGGAGTTACCAAAAAGACCGAGAAAAAAATAAAAATTATTTTAAAGGTAGTTTTTGGATACTCATTGCCTTCATCGTTTTTATCACTTTACTAGCCTTAATAAAATCCATACGGTTTGAGTGATGGGACTTAAAAGTTTATTATTTGTTTTTATAGGTGGAGGGTTTGGGAGCTTGGTTAGGTACCTTATATATGTAGGGCTCTTACCAATCCAAAATGCTTTTCCTATTCCCACTTTTGTAGCCAACCTGATAGGGTGCTTTCTTATGGGGATTTTTGTTGGAATCGCTCTTCGTTTTGAATCCTTTAATCAACACTACTCCTTGTTGTTTGCTACGGGTTTTTGTGGAGGGCTTACTACATTTTCTTCCTTTGTGTGGGAAAATCACATGTTATTAAAAACAGATGGCCTGTTAGAATCACTTTTGTACACCACCTTAAGTTTTGGATTAGGGATACTATTATTCGTTGTTGCTCTTCAATTAACAAAATAATTTTATGAATACTTGATTTTTTACACTATTATTTGATTTATTACATAATTATAATAGTCTTTTTATTATATAAATATAAAAATTTAACATGTACCCCTGTTTTATATGGGGGTGCATGCAAAATAATATACTTTTGGATAAATAATCATTAAAAGTAAAATATGACAACACTATTATTAAATATCGTTAACACTACAGCAGATGTTAATGATGATTTTACAATTTTATGGATCTTACTCTCTGGTATTCTTGTGTTTTTTATGCAAGCGGGGTTTACACTCCTCGAATCAGGAATGACAAGATCAAAAAACGCCGCTAATATTGCTATGAAAAACTTCATGGACATTAGCGTTGGGACATTAAGCTTTTGGGTTTTAGGTTACGGATTAATGTACGGAACAAAAGATGCATCAGGATTTATTTCTGTATCTGATTTGTTTTTTAATCCAGGAGCTGGGGCTCATGATGTATTTTTTCAAACGGTTTTCGCTGCTACTGCTGCCACTATCGTTTCAGGGGCAATTGCTGGACGAACAAAGTACAGCACGTACATCATCTTTACCTTATTTTTGACTGCTTTAATTTATCCAATTTCTGGAGGATGGCAGTGGTACGGAGACGGCGCATGGTTATCTGATCTTGGATTTATTGACTTTGCTGGTTCTTCAATTGTTCACTCTGTAGGTGGATGGGCTGCTTTAGTTGCTGCTTGGATGGTAGGGCCAAGGATTGGAAAATATGTTGATGGAAAAGTAGTAGCAATTCCTGGAAGTAACTTATTGTTAGGTACTCTTGGAGTTTTCATCCTTTGGTTAGGGTGGTTTGGTTTCAACGGAGGATCTCAACTTGCTTGGGGAGGTGATGATTCAGTCGCAGCTTCAGCTGTTGTGATGGTGACCAACATTGCCGCTGCCGCAGGTGCAATGGGTGCTTTATTCACTTCTTGGCTATACTTGGGAAAACCTAGTCTCGCTCAAACACTCAATGGTGCTGTAGCTGGGTTAGTTTCAATAACTGCTGGTTGTGGTAACATGACTTATGAAGGTGGCTTTTTAGCTGGTTTAATAGGTGGTATCATTGTTGTTTTTTCTATCGAATTTATTGAGAAAAAATTAAAAATTGATGATGCTATCGGTGCAGCCTCTGCACACGGTGTTGCTGGTGCTTGGGGTACTCTTGTGATTGGCCTTTGGGGAGTTGATGGTGCTACTGGCATCGGGCTATTTAACGGTGGTGGCGCAAGCCAACTTGGAGTTCAAGGAATCGGCGTTGCCGCTTATGGTGCTTGGGCTGTAATTACATCATTTGTTGTATTGTTTGTACTGAAAAAATCTATTGGACTACGTGTGAGTGAAGAAGTTGAAACTAATGGTTTAGATATTTCTGAACACGGCGAACAAGCTTTCAACAACGACTTAACATAATTATTTTTTTACTTAAATTTTAATCAATTAAATTTCTATTATGAATACCATTAAAAAGTTAACCCTTTCAGTTTTTACCCTTTCAATTGCGTTCTTTTCAACGCAAACAGTTTCAGCACAAGATTTAGGCGCCGATGTTGTAAGCTCCTATGTATGGAGAGGTACTCAGTTTGGTTCAGGTCCTGCTGTACAACCATGGATGTCTTATGGAGTAGGAGACCTTGAATTAGGTGTTTGGGGAAGTTTCCCAACTACCGCTGGTGATGTAGGTCACGAGCTTGATCTTTATGCTAGTTATGATTTTGGACCTTTGGCCCTTACCGTAACAAATTACACTTTTCCAACAGCTGGAGGTGCATATCTTGAAGGAGAAGGTTTATTTGAAGATCCTTATCTAGAAGTAAGTGGTTCTGCTGATCTTGGTCCAATTGGATTAACCGTTGGATACTTTACTGAGGTTGAGGCTCTATATGTTGAAGCTGCCTTTTCTTTAGGACC
The DNA here is from genome assembly GCA_965659665.1 of Flavobacteriaceae bacterium. Lineage (GTDB taxonomy): Bacteria > Bacteroidota > Bacteroidia > Flavobacteriales > Flavobacteriaceae > CBFHWU01. Next base: position 21,270 of record CBFHWU010000012.1, on the reverse strand, counting down.
TGTTGATGTAGCTTTAGGATACGGTGACGATTCTGATGGTGCGTTTTACGTAAATGGAGGAAGTGGCCTTTGTAATGTTTCATTGGGAGGATCAAAAGATATCAAAATCACTGAAGACTACGCCTTACCTGTTTTCGGTTCTTTTGTTTACAACCCGGACGCTGAAACAGCATTCTTAGTATTTGGAATGAGCTTTTAATATTGAGCCATTCTTTTAATAAGTAAAAAAACCTTGTAAAAACTACAAGGTTTTTTTGTTTATCTTTTAAAAAAAAGCGGACAAAATTGAAAAATAACTTAAATTTATCATTTCCCGTATACTAAATTTGGGGGTATTCGATAAAAGACATAAATTCCCTTTCTAATATTTAAAAGTAGTATGAAAAGAATAGAAGCCGTTATACGAAAAACAAAATTCGACGAAGTCAAGGAGGCTTTGTACGACATTGGTATCACTTTTTTTTCATACTGGGATGTTACGGGAATAGGAAATGAAAAAGAAGGACATGTTTATAGAGGAATATCCTACAGTACTGCTGAGATTCAGAGGCGAATGCTCTCGATTACGGTTAATGATGAATTTGTAAAACCTACCATAAATGCCATTCTTAAATCAGGTGCGACTGGCCGAGTAGGTGATGGAAAAATTTTTATCTTTCCCATTGAAGATGCTTTTCGTATTAGGACAGGAGAACAAGGCATAGAAACGATAAATTAATTATTGAATTAAATATGGAAGAATTACTTTTAACCACAAACAATATATGGATGATGATCTGTATAATTTTAGTTTTTTTTATGCACCTTGGTTTCTCTTTTCTTGAAATTGGACTAACACGTCAAAAAAATACGGTTAATATTTTATTTAAAAACTTCTTTGTGATAACCATGGGGCTTCTTGTGTACGCAAGCGGAGGGTTTAATCTTATGTATCCTGGTTTTGAAGAAGGTGCTATAGGTTTTTTTAAGTTTGGTGGTTGGGGAATCTCTCCTCCTGAAAATGGCATGAGTATGTCATACGCAGACGGAGGCTACACTTATTGGACAGATTTTTTATTTCAAGGAATGTTTGCGGCTACGTCGGCAACGATTGTTTCTGGTGCTGTTGCCGAACGTATGAAATTAGAAAGCTTTATATTGTTTGCTCTCTTATATGTTGGTCTTGTTTATCCTATTGTTGGATCATGGCAGTGGGGCGCTGGAATGCTTTCTAACTTTTTTGGATTATTTCCTGAAAAAGAACTTGGTTTTTATGATTTTGCTGGTTCAACCTTGGTGCACTCAGTAGGTGGTTGGGCAGCCATCACCGTTATTTATTTTTTAGGTCCTCGTATTGGCAAATACAATAAAAATGGTAAATCTTTAGCCATTCCAGGTCATAATTTACCTTTAGCATCAGCTGGGGTTTTAATACTTTGGTTAGGGTGGTTTGGTTTTAATGGGGGTTCTGTTCTTTCAGCCGATGCTGGAAAAACTTCTTTAGTTTTAGTAACCACGTCACTCGGTGCAGCATCCGGTGGAGTAATAGCAACTTTATTTTCTTTTATCCTCTACAAAAACCATGATCTTACTATGTTTATGAATGGCATTTTAGGAGGGTTAGTTGGAATCACTGCAAGTGCAGATCTCATTAGTCCTTTAGAAGCGGTATATATTGGTGGAATTTCAGGAATTATAGTCATATTAGCCATTGCATTTATGGAAAAATCCAAATTTGATGACCCTGTTGGAGCAGTATCAGTTCATCTTTTTTGTGGTATTTGGGGAACTTTAGTTGTTGGCATTTTTGGCCCATTAGCTGGTTTTGATCAGTTTATGATCCAACTAGCAAGCATTGGAATTGTGGGCGTGTTTTGTGTAACTTCATCTGTTGTCATTATTATGGTTACTAAGGCGATTACTGGACTTAGAGTGAATAAACAAGAAGAGCTTGAAGGTTTAGATAAGTCTGAACATGGAATGGGTGCTTATGCCGATTTTAGATTAAATCAACATTAACTTACCATGCTGTAATGCTTGATAAATAATAAAAATATCATTTATCTTTTGGTTTCTTTTTTTATTTTCATGACAACATAACGTTTTTCTATGAATGCTATAACCCTTGTAATACAGTGCGATGACCAAAAGGGAATCATTGCCGAAGTCACCCAATTTATTTATGAATTAAAAGGAAATATTTTATATATCGATCAATATGTCGATAGTGAAAATAAAGCTTTTTTCATGCGCTTAGAGAGTGAATTTAATGGGACACGACTTACTTTGGATGAATTCAACTCGAGGTTTACATCAGAAATTGGAGAGCGTTTTAATATGACTTACGATATTCAATCAAAAAGTTATAGACAACGTCTAGCATTATTTGTTTCAAAATACGATCATTGCTTATATGATTTGTTGGGAAGATACAAATCTGGTGAACTTGCCATTGAAATTCCTTTTATCGTAAGTAATCATTCGGATCTGGCAAGCATAGCAAAAGCATTTGAAATTCCATTTTACCATATTCCAGTAACAAAAAATACCAAAACAGAAGCAGCAGAAAAACAATTAAAATTATTAAAATCACATAACATTGATTTTATAGTTTTGGCTCGTTATATGCAAATTATTTCTTCCAACTTGATCGCTCAATATCCCAACAAAATAATCAACATTCACCATTCTTTTTTACCTGCATTTCCTGGTGCAAAGCCCTATCACTCCGCCTTTGAGAGGGGAGTGAAAATTATTGGTGCAACTAGTCATTATGTCACCGAAGAATTAGATGCCGGACCCATTATTGAACAAGACGTAACCCGTGTAACACACACCCATAGTGTAGATCAGTTGGTATTAAAAGGAAGAGATCTAGAGAAAATTGTTTTGGCTCGTGCTGTTCAACATCACGTCCATCGCAAAGTGATGGTATATGGAAATAAAACAGTTATTTTCTCATAAAGATTTTAAAAAAATTATTGTTTTTTCATTGAAAAAATGAGGTTGTTCTACATTGACAACATGACCACAATCAGGCACAATTAAAAGGTCAGCACTTTTATGAAAGGATACAATTCTTTGGATACTTGGCAAAAACATATAATCTTCCTGTCCCATTACATATAACGTCGGGATATTGACTTCGACTTGTCTGAAAAAACGTAGCAGGGGGTTAATTTCAGCAGTGAGCTTAAACCAACGTATAAACTCTTTTTGGTAAAGTTTTTTGGCTTCTTTAATAAAAAGTAATCTCGATTCTTTATGATTTTTGTAAGGCATGATGATAAACGCAAAAAGTCGGTAGATCCATAGATAAGGAACAATTGACTTGAAAAGATTTCCCATTTTCATCAAAACTTGAGATCTAAAATTTAATTTCATTATTGCACCTCCCATAATCATGCTTTTGACACGTTCAGGGTAGGTTTCAGCGAGTTGACGAATGAGTATAGTTCCTAAAGAAATTCCTATAAAATGTGACTTTTTAATTTTTTCTTTATTAAGGACTTCAAGTATGTCGTTAGTGATCGAATCAAAGGAGTATTGATGTTCAAAAACATGATGTATTTTAGGTTTGGAATTACCATGACCTCTCAAATCGAGAAGCAATACATTAAAATATTTTTTAAACTCGCGAATTTGTTTAAACCATATGGTTGAACTTCCACCTGCACCATGAACAAAAGTAACCCACTCTTTACTTTTTTTGTTTAAATATGTTTGATAATGTATCACAATAGCAGAAGTTTTTTCATTTGTAATTGAATCTTTTCAGCAGCCTTTGTAGCTGCACTTGCAAAATCTATACCATCGCTGGCATAAATAATTCCTCGCGAGGAATTAACTAGCAATCCTGTTTGTTCATTAGCAGCGTTTAAATAAACAGTCCTCAGATCACCTCCTTGAGCTCCTACTCCAGGAACTAAAAAAAACATAGAGGGAAACTGTTGGCGTAAAGAAAGAAGTTGTTCAGGCTTGGTTGCTCCAACAACTAGCATTAGTCGTTCAGCGTGTTTCCATTCTAACGCTTTTTGGACAACTTCCTCAAATAGCATTTTACCATTGGAAAGTTGTTGCGTTTGAAAATCATAAGCACCATGATTTGAAGTCAAAGCTAACATGATCACATGCTTATCAGGAAATTCTAAAAATGGTTCTATTGAATCGCGACCCATATAGGGGGCAACCGTAATCGAGTCAAAATTTAAGGTTTCAAAAAAAGCTTTAGCATATCTAGCCGAGGTATTTCCGATATCCCCTCTTTTAGCATCAGCAATGGTAAATAAATCTGGATAATTAATGTTAATATACTCAATTGTTTTTTCTAATGAATGATACCCTTTTACTCCATAAGCTTCATAAAAAGCTGTGTTGAGTTTAATGGCCACAGCTAGGTGTTGTGTATGGTCAATAATAGATTTATTAAAACTAAAAATGGGATCATCTTCTTGCTGTAAATGTGTTGGAATTTTACCAAAATCAGTATCTAAACCAATGCATAAAAAAGATTTTTTTAATTGAATTTGATATACTAACTGATCCAATTTCATGAAAATACTTCTCCAGATTCTTTTAGTTTTTCCGTGTTTTGATGAAGTTGCAATTCATCAATAATTTTTTGAATATCTCCATTGATTATGTTTGGTAAATCATATAGAGTCAATCCAATACGGTGATCCGTTACTCGTCCTTGAGGATAATTATAGGTTCTAATTTTTGCAGATCGATCTCCAGATGTTACCATCGTACTTCGTTTTGCGGCGTCAGCCTCTAATTTTTTACTTAGCTCAAGCTCATAAAGTCGAGAGCGTAAAACTTTCAGGGCTTTTTCTTTATTTTTATGTTGCGATTTTTGATCTTGGCATTGAGCAACAATTCCTGTGGGTGTATGAGTAAGTCGTACAGCCGAATAAGTGGTATTAACCGATTGACCTCCTGGACCTGAGGAGCAGAAAAAATCAACCCTAACTTCATTCATGTCGATCTCAACATCAAATTCTTCTGCTTCAGGAAGAACCATTACTGTAGCTGCTGAGGTATGTACCCTTCCTTGAGTTTCAGTTTGGGGAACTCGTTGAACTCGATGTACCCCCGATTCAAATTTTAACGTTCCATAAACATCTTGACCTGAAACCTCAATAATAATTTCTTTAAAACCTCCAGCAGTTCCTGCACTAGTATCCATTACACTTACAGACCATCCTTTTTGTTCGCAATATTTGCTATACATTCTGTAAAGATCACCTGCAAAAATACTGGCTTCATCTCCCCCTGTTCCAGCTCTTAGTTCGATCACTACGTTTTTAGCATCCTCAGGATCCTTAGGAATCAACATCCATTTAATCTGATCTTCCAAAATAGGTAGTTGATCTTTAACTGATTCTAGTTCAATTTTAGCTAGCTCCACCATTTCTTCATCCGATCCGTCTTTTATAATTTCTTCGGCTTCTTTTACAGCGTGGTGGATTGAAAGGTATTGTTCACGTTTTTCCATTAAAGCAGTGAGGTCTTTGTATTCTCTGTTTAAGGAAATGTAGCGTTTTTGATCGGATATTATATTAGGTTGAATGATGAGATCAGAAACTTCATCAAATCGTTGTTTTATAATGGATAATTTTTCTATCATATTAATGGTAACGAACACAAATTTACGACAAAAAAAAGCTAATTGATAACAAAACTAAAAGCAGTTGAAGTACTGAATGATTTTAGACCATCAGAGCGATCATATTGTTGGATTCGTATTTGAATAGATTTTAATCCTAGCTTCCAAAAATTTAACTTAGTGGATGCATCTCTGTATCCTAGACCTATCCCGAACTGATGACTAGTAAAAGACGATAAATCGTAATCGGAAGTGTAGTAAGATTGTGAAGATAAGTGTTGGTTGTACGGTTTAAAATAATTGGCTGCTGTTTGGTCATAATACCTGAAAGTAGGGGTAATAGAAAATTGAGTTCCTAATCGTACAGGTAACTCGACCTGGACAGTGTTTGAATAAATCCCCCAATCATCTGAAAAGTATCGATAAAAAGTACGTAACGAAAATGTTTCACTTAAGTAGGCATGAATTCGCATACCCCAAGGAAGTTTGGTTCGCGAAGAAGGCAAACGCTCTACATCGTCGGCTAAATGAAAAAGGTTTCTGTTATCAGGGTTTGCATAGTTATTGATACCGCTTGCATCCCCATAAAAGTAATCAGCACGATCTGAAAAATAAACTCGTTGAAAAGGGGTTGATAAAAGTCCTTCTTGCTGAACTACATCGAAAAAAATTGCGGCTTGAACATATTTGGATATCGTTTGTGAAACACTAAAGCTGAGCGAATATGAATGTCGATCAGTTGAAGAAAAAGAGGTAAAGTCAGATAAATATCGACCTCCTGTTATTGGGTCACCAAATAAGGAAGTTATCCCCACTACATCTCCCTCAATTATCCGTAACTCAACAGGGTAAATCAGTTTCCAATCATCCAAAAAAACATTTGCATTAATTCCTAATTCGGTGTTTTTGTTGTTAAATAGTTGGGAAAACCCTCCCCCAAATCCGATGGAATTGTAATCATATTCTTTAGAAACATAGCCGTTAGCTGATACGATGAAGTTTCTGTTGTCACTGTAGTGTGTATACGACAACTTAGTTGTGGCTAAAACATCATCTTGTGAAGCTCCTGATGATTTGATCCAAGGACTTGCGCCATTTGAACCGTCGAACGGACCCACATTGGAAGATGAAGCTGAACTGTATTTTGAAATTCCTGAATCTACCGTTAATACACCATCTTCACTTAAAGGGATTTGAATCAACAATGAAGGAGAAATATCTGAAAGTTTTTCAGTGCCTATCCCACCTGTAACTGCGGCATGATCTCCCTCTTGTGAATAGACACTCATCAACATATCGACTTCTACAGCATCCAAAACAGCACGCTTGTAATTATTTTGACCAAACACTAATCCGAGCGGAAATAATAAAACTAAAAAATATTTCATATTAATTACATCCACAGCCTCCACCTGTTTTAGCTCCATTTGCCCCAGAGGCACCTTCTCTATATAGTTGATAATTAATCTCATACCGCATACAAATAGGGTCTGTGAGTTGAACTTCGGGATCGTTGAGGTACATTTTATCGTACTCTTTAACCGAAGCGCATGAATACAACAAACATAGCAGTAAAGACATCATTATAATTTTCATTTTTTTTCTAAAATTAATCCTTCTGAAGCATGCATCATTCCATTATCATCAATAATCAAGCATTCTACATCGGGAATTTGGTTAATTAAAAATAGCCCTAATTGAACTCCGATCACAAAAGTGGCTGTAGCCATTGCATCAGCCAACTCAGCTTTAGGAGCAAAAACACTACAACTTGCAATCCCATGAGCAGGATATCCTGTTCTCGGGTCAATGATATGACTGTAACGTTTGTTGTTAAAGATAACAAACTTTTCGTAGTTTCCTGAAGTTACCACCGCTCTTTCACTTAAATCAAACCAGGAGTAGAGTTTATTTTTTTTTAATGGGTTTTTGATTCCCACTTTCCAAGGGCTTCCATCCGTTCGACTTCCCCATGTAATCATATCACCAGAGGCATTAATTAAACCAGATTTAACTCCAAGTTGCTGTAATTTATTTTTTGCTTGATCAGCAGCATATCCTTTTCCGATTGCACCAAAGCCGATTTTCATTTCTTTTTGGGTCAAAAAAACCTCTGAGGTTTCTGGGTTCAAGTTGATATTTTGATAACCTACTTTCGAACGTGCCTTTTCAATTAAATGCTGTGCTGGCATTTTGTTCATTGAACCATCAAAAAACCAAATTTTATCCATTGAAGCATAAGAAATATCAAACGCCCCTTGAGTAAGTTTAGATATCGAGATAGCGCGTTCTATTAGCCGATAAAGTTCATCGCTTACTACCACGGGACGTATACCAGCGTAACGATTAATGAGCGATGTTTCAGAAGTGGGTAACCAAGATGAAATGAGATTTTCTATTCTTTTAATTTCTTCAATTGCCATTTCAATGTATTGATTGGCTTGTTGTTCATCATTTGCAACAACCGTAATATCAAAACGATTTCCCATCAACAATACGGTTTGTTCAACTTCTGTTTGTGACCATACTAGCGTCGTAAATAAAAGAAGAAGAAATAACGGCATTAGCGTTTGGATGAAATAATATTAATATACTCTTGAGGGCCTTTATTTTCATAACCTTTCCACAATATATTCTCCTGAGCATCAAATAATATAACTAAAGGGAAATATCCATTGGGATTAAATTTCTCAGCTAAGATGTTATTTTGTGCTGTAATTGATGGAGAAAGAATATTTTTTTTTCGTTTAGGAAAATCAGCTCTTACCAAAACAAGATGCTGTTGGGCAAAGTTGACAAACGAAGAGGACGACCACACGTCTCTTTCGAGCTTGATACAAGGTCCGCACCAATCAGAACCCGAAAAAACTAGTAATATATTTTTATTGTCATTCTTTGCTTCGTTCACAGCATTTGAGAAAGAAGTTTCCCAACTTTGGGTGAAGCCCAAAAAAGAAAACATCATCCAAAAAATAAATAAATAATTTTTCATGACGCAATATAATTCATAAAATAAAATTTATCTAAATATTTATTATATTTAATAAATTTTAACCCCAAATCAATTTTTTTGTTAAGATTTCATGCATTTTATTGTTGAGATGGGGGACATAATATATTTTAAATGAAAGCTCCACATTCTATTTTAAACAATGCACAACACAATTCTTTACCTATTAGTTGGGTTACATTAGTATTGGGTGTTTCCAAAGATGTTAAACATTACACCAAACAAAAAATTCCTCATTTTCTAGAAAATCTTGTTCCGGTCATAATGAAGCAGATGAAAAACCCACAATTCAAGGAATCAAAGGAATTAATTCAAAACATGAAGGAAGTAGACTTACACAACATAAAAGTTCATCACACTTACATTTTAGAAGATGGTGATGCACTTGTAAAATCAGTTGACAGTAAATTAATCGAATATGTTGCAGGACATAATCAAGTGGTGATAAAACGAAACTTATTTTCTTTCTCTGGTGGATTTCGCTTTGAAGCAGATCATTTTCTGAAATTTATTTTAAAAGTGTATTTTCATAAAGTTCCAATAAATAATTAGTGATAGTGAAATGTTCCTTTATCAGTTGAGATAGTCAATGATTTGCTTATCCCTTCCTCTACCCTACCTACTATTTGAGCAGGGACATTAAAGGTCTTTGAAATGGCAATAATTTCATAAGCGATAGATTGAGGGACATATAACTCCATGCGATGTCCCATGTTAAAAACTTGATACATTTCTTTCCAGTCTGTTCCAGACTCCAACTGAATAAGATCAAACAACGGAGGTAGATCAAACATATTGTCTTTTATAATGTGGTGCTGATCAATAAAATGTAATATTTTGGTTTGTGCTCCACCACTGCAATGAATCATTCCATGAATTTGTTGTGGAGTGAACAGAGATAAAATTTTTTGAATTATGGGGGCGTAGGTTCTTGTTGGGGACAAAACCAGTTTCCCTACATTTAAGGGTGTAGCTGTAGCATCAGTAAGATTTTTTGAACCCGTATAAACCAATTCTTTTGGAACAAGAGGATCATAACTTTCAGGATATTTTAGGGATAAATCATTCGCAAAAACATCGTGTCGAGCAGAAGTTAAGCCATTACTACCCATACCACCATTGTAAGCTGACTCGTATGTAGACATTCCATAAGAGGCTAATCCCACAATAACATCTCCGGGCTGTATTCTTGAATTATCAATAACATCTTTTCGTTTCATACGAGCAGTTACAGTTGAGTCCACAATTATAGTTCTCACCAAATCTCCTACATCAGCAGTTTCTCCTCCAGTTGAATGAATAGTAACCCCATATAAAGAAAGTTCAGAAACAAGATCTTCAGTTCCTTGAATGATTGCACTTATTACTTCACCAGGAATGAGGTTTTTGTTTCGTCCAATGGTAGAGGATAATAAGATATTATCCGAAGCCCCAACACATAGTAAATCATCAATATTCATAATAAGAGCATCCTGTGCAATTCCTTTCCAAACAGACAAGTCACCTGTTTCTTTCCAGTACATATACGCCAAAGAAGATTTGGTACCTGCACCATCAGCATGCATAACTAAGCAAAAATCCTTGTCATGTGTTAAATAATCTGGTACTATTTTACAAAATGCATTTGGAAAAAGTCCTTTATCAATATTTTGGATGGCCTGATGCACATCATCTTTAGTGGCTGAAACCCCTCTTAGGTCATATCGTTTTTGCGACATACGAATAAATAAAGTTACTCAAAGATACCGCAAAAATTAACTATCGAATAAACAAAAGCTCACGATATTTAGCTAATGGCCATAATTCATCGTCAACAATTAATTCTAATTTATCTGAATGTTCTCGTATTTCGTCAAAAAATGGAATGACATCATTACAATACAAATTGGCTTTTTCTTCAATATTTGAAATAGAATTGGCTTTTTTACGTGCTTCAATCATATCGGTAACACTTCGATTAAGTTGCGCAATGTGAGAGGATATTTTTTCTATAATTTCCATTTGTTCACTGGCATGTTTCATGAATTGACCTGCATAAATATCTTTAAGTCCCTTTACATTGTCAATAAGGGTATTTTGGTATCGTATGGAGGTAGGAATTACATGATTTCGAGCAATATCTGCAATAGTTCTACTTTCGATTTGTATTTTCATCACATATTCTTCAATTTGAACTTCATGCCTAGCTATTAATTCGGTGGAGTTCATAACTCCGACAGATTCATATAATTCTATGCTCTTTGGTTTAATACGCACCCGAATAGCATCAGGAGTTTTAGGATGGTTACTCAATCCTCTCTTTAGTGCTTCTTTTTTCCAAGCTTCACCATATCCATCTCCGTCAAAAAGAATATTTTTAGATTTTTTAATATACTCCCGCAATAGATTAAATATTGCATCGTCTTTCCTCAAATGTTTTAACTTTATGAGTTTATCAACCTCAGTCTTAAAAATTTTGAGTTGATTTGCAACAATGGTATTGAGAACGGTCATGGGTATTGCACAGTTTGCAGATGAGCCTACGGCTCTGAACTCAAATTTATTTCCTGTAAAGGCAAAGGGAGATGTTCGGTTACGGTCAGTATTATCAAGTAATATTTCAGGAATTTTTCCGACCACATTGAGTTTAAGCTCCGTTTTTTCTTCAGGGGATAGCTTTCCTTTTGAAACATTTTCAAGGTCATTAAGCACTTTTGTTAAATGTTTACCTATAAATATTGAAATGATAGATGGCGGAGCTTCATTTGCCCCTAACCGATGGTCATTTCCCGCACTTGCTACCGAAGATCGAAGCAGCTCTTCATAATCATGTACCGCTTTAATGGTATTAATAAAAAAAGTTAAAAACTGGAGATTTCTTTTAGGAGTTTTTCCTGGGCTTAATAAATTTACCCCTGTATTTGTTGAAAGCGACCAATTGTTGTGTTTGCCAGAGCCATTAATTCCTGCAAATGGTTTTTCATGTAATAACAACTTAAAATTGTGTTTACTGGCAATCTTTCCCATAATATCCATAATTAAAGAATTATGATCAACAGATAAATTAGCTTCCTCAAATACTGGTGCCAATTCAAACTGATTAGGGGCAACCTCGTTATGACGTGTTTTAACAGGAATTCCAAGTGTCATAGAAACTTCTTCGAGCTCACGCATAAAAGTTAGAGCACGATTGGGAATAGAACCAAAATAATGATCATCTAATTGTTGTCCTTTGGCAGGGGAATGACCAAGCAAAGTTCTTCCGGTAATGGCAATATCAGGACGGCTTAAAGCAATGGCTTTATCAATAAGAAAAAACTCTTGTTCCCAACCTAGTGTCGATATTACTTTTGTTACATTTTTATCAAAGAATTTTGCAATTTCTGTTGCGGCTTGATCAACTGCATGTAGTGCGCGCAACAACGGAGTTTTGTTGTCTAAAGCTTCACCAGTATAAGAAACAAAAACGGTAGGAATACAAAGGGTTGTTCCATAAACAAAAGCAGGAGATGAGGGATCCCATGCGGTGTACCCTCTAGCCTCAAAAGTATTTCGGATTCCTCCACTAGGAAAACTTGAGGCATCTGGCTCTTGCTGAACTAACTGTGACCCACAAAATTTTTCAAGCACAGTACCATCTAGTTCTAGCTCAAAAAACGCATCGTGTTTTTCGGCTGTTGCTCCTGTTAAAGGCTGGAACCAATGAGTGTAATGAGTTGCCCCTTTAGAGAGGGCCCAATCTTTCATAGAAACAGCAACATGATCAGCAATAGATCGACTAATTTTCGACCCTTTTTCAACAGCTTCACAAATGTGGTTATAGGCATTTTCAGTGAGATATTGGCGCATAACAGGAGTGCTAAAAACATGACTCCCAAATTGGGTGGATCGTTTTCCGTTGGTAACTACTTTAAGAGGTTGTCTTTCTAAGGCTTTTTTTACTGCTTTGAATCGTAATGTAGACATGATGTAGGATTTGTTTGAATCACAAAAATAAAACAAAAGGGATTAACAATAAGAACAAAATGGATTGATCATAAAAATAAAGATAAAAAAACGGTCATTTATTATAATAAAAATAAAAATACCCTAATAAAAATGAATTATGTGTAAATTTTACTACTAAAATGATGAATTACCCCCGTAATAATAGAGGGGTACAAAATAAAAAAGTAAATTTGATAAAATTTATTAATTATGAGTAAATCGAAACTAGAGTACATTTGGTTGGATGGTTATAAGCCAACAGCTAATTTAAGAAGCAAAACGAAAGTTGTTTCCGATTTTGGAGGAACTTTAGAGGAAGTACCCATGTGGTCTTTTGATGGAAGCTCTACCCTTCAAGCTGAGGGAGGTTCTTCGGACTGTTTGTTAAAGCCTGTGGCTATTTATCCTGATCCTGTACGCAATAATGCCTTTTTGATTATGACCGAGGTATTGAATGCCGATGGTTCGGCTCATGAATCTAATGGCCGTGCCACTATAGATGACGATGATGACGATTTCTGGTTTGGTTTTGAACAAGAATATTTTCTTTGGGACCCTGAAACAAACCTTCCCCTAGGTTTTCCAAAAGATCAAACTCCACAAGGCCAATTTTACTGCTCGGTTGGAGCTAAAAATTCTTTTGGTCGTGAGATCATGGATCGCCATTTAGATATCTGCTTGGATGCTGGCTTAAATGTAGAAGGTACTAACGGAGAAGTTGCCCCAGGACAATGGGAGTTTCAAATCTTTTCCAAAGGTGCAGCTGAAGCTGGTGATCAAATATGGATTGCTCGTTATTTATTAGAGCGTTTAGCTGAAAATTATGGTTTAGCTATTGATTATCATCCAAAACCTCTTGGTGCAACTGACTGGAATGGTTCTGGAATGCATGCCAATTTCTCTAACTCTATTTTGAGAACTTGTGGTTCCAAAGAAACTTATGAGAAAATATGTGAAGCTTTCCGTCCTGTTGTAAAAGAACATATTGATGTTTATGGTGCTTACAACGACCAACGTTTAACAGGTGAACATGAAACGCAATCCATACATGAGTTTAGTTACGGAATTTCTGATCGTGGTGCATCTATTCGTATCCCTATCATGACGGTTGAAAAAGGATGGAAAGGATGGTTAGAAGACCGTCGTCCTGCTTCAAATGGGGATCCATATAAAATAGCTGCTCGAATTATCAAAACAGTTAAAACCGCTAAATTGTAATAACCAACCACCAAAAATAATTTTAAAAAAACATTCCTAAGGGAATGTTTTTTTTTGTTAAAATGTAAGGTACAAAAAAATAAAATAAGAAGTGAGTAATACAATTCCTTCTTGCCAACCTAATTGCATTCGTTTTGGTAAAAACACTAACGGAAAAATAAGAAAAGCGATAAAAAGAAATACATATATATCTACCTCTATCATACGTTGATCAATTACTTGTAGGGGATTGATAATTGAAGTGATTCCTACAACCGCTAAAATATTAAAGAGATTAGAACCTAATAGATTACCAATAGACATCGCATTTTCTTTTTTAAATACTGCTATTAGAGAGGCCGCTAACTCAGGAACACTCGTTCCTATGGATACCATTGTTAATCCAATAATACGTTCGCTCACGTTAAAAAAACGTGCAATAGACACGGAACCATCAACCAACCATTTGGACCCCAACGCCAATAACGAAGCCCCTGCAACAAAGTAAAAAATCATTTTAAACATGCTTATTTTTTTTAAGGATTCATCAATTTCAACCTCCACTGCTTGTTGTTGGAACTTAAAAAGATAAAATAACATTAATATCAAGCACACCAATAGTATGATTCCTTCTATTTGTTTTACGATTCCATCCAATATAAATACATAAAATAAAATTGAAGCAATAAACATCATGGGCCAATCTGCACGATAAAAGGAATGGGATACCCGTATGGTAGTAAACATAATCGTAATCCCTAATACCAAACCTAAATTTGCTATGTTAGAGCCCACAACATTACCTAAAGCCAAATCAGGAGAGCCTTGTAATGCAGAGCGAATACTTACGATAAGTTCAGGCAGAGAAGTTGCAAATGAAATAACTGTCATCCCAATAATAATTTTTGGGATACGAAATTGGAGAGATAAGGCAATTGCAGATTTTAATAATATATCTCCCCCTACAACAAGTGCTCCAAAACCAGCAATAACTAAAATAATATCCATAAATGCAAAGATACAAGTTAGAAGGTTTTTAATACATTTACCCTATGCAAAAAAAAATATTTAAACTTTTGGCTAAACTCAATAAAATTATTTTACCGAGCTTAACTAAACGTCGAGTTGATTTGGCTCAGGCAACTAAAATTCAACTTATTTTAATTGGATGGAGATGGTATGTTACAAAAAATGCCTTAGATTAATCTAAGCTTGGTAAATGATGAAATTATCACAATTTACACACAATATTTATTGATAATGATTGTATATTAATACTGTTAATATTAATAATTTTTTTATTTATATTTACAGTATAATTGTTTATTTGAAAAAGTATGAAATTTTTATTAATAAATAACTTTTTTTCATAAATTTTATGATGCTCATAATTTAAATGTGTTGAATGAGATGAGTTCTGATAAACATAACGACGTTTTTTTTACAAAAAATCATAAGAAAAAAACTCAACATTATTTAAAAATAAATGATTTTTATAGAGCAAGTAATCACGCTGGTAATTTTTTTGTAGATAATCAAAAAAGCAGGACAGGTGTTAAAAAATTAATTGAGAAACATCGTTTCAATATCATTCAGAACGAGGCGATGACCGCAACCCTAAGTTCCGCTATTTTGACAAATGATAACAGTACCCTTAACATATTATTTGATGAAGATGTATATAATTCTTCTGAAAGTTCTGGAGATCTTGAGGTCAGTGATTTTTCTTTAAGTATTTCTGGGGGTAATGCTACGCTCACAAGTTCAACTCCAATAAGTATTTCAAAAAACACTCAATCTGATTGGATATCGACTAATAGTTTAAATATCACACTTGGAATTAGCCTTACAGGAAAACCCGATGGGAATAAGTACATCGCTGTTAATCCAAGTACATCAACAGCTATTAATGATAATGGAGATACAGCGATAACAACTGACGTCATGACGATTGGAGTAAGGTTAAACTCAGACCCGATTACTGCGGCATCAATGACCACTACTGGAACCACCATTGCAGGATCTTTGGGCGTTGATAATGTAGTTATGGACAGCAACAATATTGGGCATGGTTCAGATACAGATTTGATGACACTCAGCAGTGGATTACTTACTGATGCTGGAGATATTAGTATTACTTCAGACGCTCGATTAAAATCAAATATTGTACCGATAGGTTCAACACTCGAAAATTTGTTAAAACTGGAAACAAAGCAATATACTTTAAATGACGATACATCACAAAATAAAAAAACAGGTTTACTAGCTCAAGATGTAAAAAAGGTATTCCCTGAACTTGTGAGTGAAAACAAAAATGGTGTTCTTTCTGTTAATTACAATGCTCTTGTTCCAATACTCATAAATGCTCTTAAAGAACAAGAGGATAACTACACTGATCTTGAAAAACTTATCCGTGAACTTGAGATTGAAATCAATAAATTTATGAGGCATTTAAAATTAGTTTTTATATTCTGTCTTGTATTAATAAGTGCACTAAGATCTCAAGATTATTCTTTAACAACTGCTAATTTTTCTGGAAAACTGACCGCCAGTTCAGTGTCTATTGATGATTTGACTATTAATAATTCCAATATTGGAATTAATATGGATTCCGATTTGTTATCGTTATCCAACGGCTCAATAACCATTGCTGGTGAGGTTGAAGCTATTTCTGATATTAGGCTAAAATCAAATATTGTTTCTCTCGACCCTACTCTTCTTGAGCTTTCAAGAATTCAACCAAAAAGATATACCCTGATTGATGATAAAGACCATGTAAAAAAAATAGGATTTCTAGCCCAAGAAGTTAAAGACATCTTTCCTGAACTTGTCACCTCATAAACTAATCATCTAGCTGTTAATTATTAGGGCTTTATTCCTATTACAATTAATGTCATTAATGAGCGAACAAAAAGAAATATTATTAAAAAAAAAGAATTAAAACTCTAAAAAATAAATTAAAATAATTATGAAAATCTTTTTTGAAAAATTCATTTTAATTATTTATTTAACATCATCTGGTTTACATTGTCAGTCAGGAAATGTATCAATATCTAATGGTGCTGTCTTAACTATTGAAAAAAATAGTTCACTTACTGTAAGTGGAAGTTTTTCTAACACAGAAAGCAGCGTAATCTTAAATTCAGATTCTAATGAATTTTCCTCAATTATTGTGAAAGGGAATACTTCCGGAGATATTACTTATAATCGACATATAAATGCGGTGGGAATAAATGGATGGGACTTAATTGGTTCTCCAGTTGAAGACCTACAAATAGCTAGATTTACAACCACCAACATGTCCTCGATAGCTACAAATGTCACTTCTTCATCAACTGAGTATGCTGTTGGATTTTTCGACAATTCAAGTAACAGTTGGGTAAATTATAATAATTCAACTATTGAAAGTGCTGGAAATTTTACTCTAGGACAAGGATACCAGATGGCCTCAAACTCTGGTGAATCATTATCCTTTACAGGCAAAATAACTAATGCAATTATATCTCAAAGAATAATTAATTATTCCGAATCTGGAGGAAGTCGTTGGACATTAATATCAAATCCATATCCTTCTTATGTAAACGCAAATATTTCGGCCGATGAGATTGATAATTTTCTCACCGTTAACTCCTGTGTAATTGATGATAATTATGAAGGTATATATGGATATGACGGGGATGGTACTGGATATACCGTTTATAACAATACAAGCAGCACTGCTATTTATCTTGCTCCTGGGCAAGCTTTTTTTGTTGCGTCTGCAACCAACAATGGATCCTCTCGCGTTTTCTTTACTTCGGATATGCAAACAACTTCAGGGGGAGATGATTTTATTTTGAATAGTAATAGTTCTAATATGACGGAAAACCCCAAAATACAACTTTCAAACGACGGGGAAAATCAAACCAATAATTCTTCTTCAAACATTACTGATTATGTATTTTCATTGAAATTGTTTCAAGAGAGTACTTTTCGTGCTGAAACAAAGTTTTATTTCAAAGAGGGGTTAACCCTTGGGTTAGATCCAGGATATGATGCTGGTGCATTTGATCAAAGTATTGATTTGATGTCGTGTTTAGTAGAATCGGACCAAGGGATAGGTATGGCCATAAATGCGATGAGCATAGACAGTATAAATGATGTGAGTATTCCTTTAATTGTAAATCGGTCCTCTACTTCCTCTTTTATGATTACGCTGGTCAACTCCACTTTACCATCAAACATAAAGGTGTATTTAGAAGATCGTCTTCAAGAAACACTAACCGAGTTGAACCTAAATGACTTTACTCTTAAACCTAACACAACTCTAAACGGCAAAGGTCGATTTTTTTTGCATATTAGTTCTAACAGCTTGTCTTACAATACCCCTATTGATCCTGAAGCGGTCAAAATTTATAAACAAACAGGCTCCAATTACATAACAATTGAAGGACTCAAAAACACCAAAGAAGGCATAGCTAAACTGTATAATTCTTTAGGTCAACAAATACTAAATCAGCCCTTTAGCGGTCAAAAGGAAACAGAATACCTATCGGTAGCTGGTATACCTTTTGGAGTTTATATCTTAAAGCTTGAAACCAACCATAATAATTACACTAAAAAAATCATAGTATATGAATAAATCAAAAAAAAAAAAATCACAAAAGAAGATCACTAGACAAGAAGCCATTAAAAACTTAGGTAAACACACCGCTTTTATTGCTTTAGGCACCTTTATGATTCTCAGTCCTCAAAAATCTCAAGCCCAGTCACAGCCACCAGCTCCGGGGGGGTTTGGTTCCATGTAATGAGCGCTTAAAATAGTCTATGTATGTAAAAATTTGTTTTCATCTTTTCATAGTTCATCCAAATATGAATCCCCTTAACACTATTTTAAAGCAATAAAAATAAAGCTACTTTTTATTATTATTTTAGAAAAAATTAATGGAGTACTTTGATCTGTTGTTGGACTCAACTAAAACCGAACTTTACTTTTATCTATATTAGATATGAAAATGATTCCGAAACTTAAAAAATATATCTCTGATAAAGTGTTTCTGTGGTTTGAACAACCTAATAGGTACCTTATTACCGATCCATTGATATATGAGATTATAAAAATATACACTACTAGTGAAAACAATACCGTTTTCTTAGATAAAGTACATCATCTAACTTCTTTGGATATCGATCAAATTAATTCGATCTATCGTGAGCTAGACAATCAATTTAAAGACTTTAAAAAAACAAATAATCCGCCAAATTATTTGCAAGTCCCTTTCGATATTAAACAACGAAAGTTTTCAATTATTTACGATTTAGGGTCAACCGTTGTAAAGGTTTATTATTCGAACTCGAAGCTAAAAAGCTTTCTACATCCACCATTAGCACATTTAGTTGTCCACAATAACGATGCAGAAATAAATACTGTTTTCGATGTACAAATAGTGAACCACTGTATTTGTTTTTTTCAAAATAAAAATTTTATACAAAAATTTGAAAAAAATGAACCTCATTTACTACAAGGGAAATTTAATATCAGACTCCTCAGCGCAATACATAACAATACCGAACAAGAATGGATTGCCTCTCTCCATGCTTCATCGATTGCCTCAGGGGAAGAAGCTGTCTTAATCATTGGAAAATCAGGACAGGGTAAAAGTACTTTTACTTCTCATTTAATGGCATCTGGCTATGATTTTGTTGCTGACGATTTAACCCCTTTGAAGTCAAATGATTTAAAAGTGTACCCCCACCCCACAGGAATTTCCATTAAACAAGGGGCTTTTGAATCTTTACATAATAAAATTCCAAACTTTGATCGTCTTCCAACGACATTTAAAAATGTGGATAAAGGAAACATAAAGTATATCCCTCCAAAAACAAAAATTACGGATTATACCAAAGGATATGACGTAAAAAAAATAGTAGTAATTCAATATCAACCCGAATCAACAACTAGTCTAAAACCTATCGAATTTGATGAGGCACTTAATGTTTTAATTCCAGATTCTTGGATATCTCCTCATGAATGTCACGCGAGACAATTTATGGATTGGATCAGTCAACTTGAGTTTTTTAGTTTAAGGTATTCAAAAACAACTGAAGCAATTAAGCGTTTTGAAACTATCCTAAAGCCCTGAGTGAATACTTTAATTGAGCACTTACAAGATCTATTGCGTTTAACCATAATATATCGAAGACACATTTTTAATGTTTATTGGACGTAAAACTCTAAACTCAAAGAATTGTAGATGAATTTATAAAAATATGAGCTGGTAAAACTGAAACTGCAGTTTGTGAAAAGTAAACAAAGGAGCGCATTAATTAAAATATAAAAACGATAATGCAACAAAATTTAGGATAAAAAAGACCTTTTTATAGTAAAATGATAAACCAACAATGACATTTGAGGATAATAAAATTTTGCACAATACAGTTTTATTGTTCCCTTTTTTTAAAATCCACTTTTTATAAACCATACGAATTCTTTTTATTTTATTTTTATTGGAACTTTATGAAAATTTGAATGTGATGTTAATTATACTGACTGACGGAACATCAAGTCCACAAGAGTAAAAAAATATTTAGCTAAAAGAACTTTCAATCCATCATAACAAAAAAAGAGAGAAAATATGACCTTGAAAGTTCATGAATGTATTTATGATTTTGCTTATATTTGCACACCAATTTTTATTAATTTTTAATTAGTTGATACCATTTTAATATAGAATGAAAAATATAGTTTTTGCGCTAACTTCTTTTTGTTGAGCATATAAAATAAGGCCTCGTGGCGCAACTGAATAGCGCATCTGATTACGGCTCAGAAGGTTGCAGGTTTGAATCCTGCCGAGGTCACAAATTATTCCCAAGAATAATTTATTATTTCTGGGAATATTTTTTTTGAGTACACACAACTAATTCCATTCGAAAAGTTCGAGCTACTGTAGGTTTGGATCACGATGTAGTAGTTAAATAAAAAAAACGCCAAGCTTCCTTGAGGGTTTTTTGTTTTAATTATTTTTAAAAGCAGAACTTTGTGAGGAACACAGCATAATTCTCCTTGGTCACGCAACCCAAGAATTAATCTACTGTTAATAATTCTTCTTTTTGAGTTTCGTACTTATCTCTAATTTATTATGTCTTGTTGATCAAAAGGGCGGTAAATACAAAAAACCAATTTCAAATTTTTTAAACATAGAATCCCCACATAATAGTGGGGATTCTATGTTTAAATTAATACCCTTCGTTTTGAGTTAACTTCGCGTTAATCTGTAATTCAGAAGCTGGTATGGGCCATCTTATTTCATTAGGCGTATATTGTGGTTGGGGGTTACCACTATTTGACCAAACGGGTTGTGACGAATTAATAGCTTCATAATAAAGTCCGTTTCTGATTAAATCATTACGTCTCCATCCTTCAAAACACAATTCTTTTCTTCGTTCACTTAGGATTTCATCAGCGTTATACTGTTGTGAACCCACAGTCAAATCTGGCACAATAGTGGCGTCTTTAACTTCGTCTGGGAAA